>NZ_JBSXOD010000056.1:0-771306 GCF_056859255.1 Sulfitobacter sp. L-8 | reverse complement strand
AGAAAAGGGGCCGACCAAGCTTTCCAACGGTCCCAAGTGACCTTCAGGCTTTCGGTCCGGCCCCCCTGGGCAAGTTAGCAATTCCGTACCCAGTTTGCGACGTCCCGAACGAGGAAACGCTGCACCATTAAAGATACAAGCTAGGCTTGGACGAACCTATATTAAGGATGGTCTCATGAGCAATTCAGCCAAGACAGGAAAATCGACACAGGTTTCAACGTCCACAAAGCCCAAACCGGCCCCGGACTCTTCGGCTGAAGCTGCACCGGTGGCCGCCCTGCAGACAAACGTGGCGCAGGCCGGGGGCGACGGGCCGCGTCCGGTCATTGCCGGGCCAATTATGCGGAAAAAAGAACTGATCGACACCGTTGTCGAACGTTCAGGCATCAAAAAGAAAGACGCCAAACCCGTGATTGACGCGCTGCTCGGTGTATTGGGGGAAGCGTTGGCAGATCACCGCGAACTGAACCTTTTGCCCTTTGGAAAATTCAAGGTGATCAACGAAAAAGACCTGAGCAACGGCAAAATGCTGCGCGTTAAAATCCGGCAAATACAACCCACAGACAACAATGGTCTCAACGATGCCGGATCGGCAAAGCTCTAACGAAATCGCACCATCTTCGGCGTGATCAAGAGCGAGCGGGCCGGCACCCCATCAAGATATCGTGGCAGCCCTACATCGATAGTGCTGCTTGCAAACTCTCTGCAAGCAGTCAGAGGTAGCACGCGAAAAGCTTGTCAATTTTTAACAGACGATGGATGCGCGCTGATCGCCGAAACGGTGCGTTAGTCATCAACATGTGGGGAAATGGTGGGTCGTGAGAGGCTCGAACTCCCGACATCTTCGGTGTAAACGAAGCGCTCTACCAACTGAGCTAACGACCCGTGAGCGATCTACTACCTCAAGGTTCTGGCCTTGTTCAACCCCATAATCCTAACTATTCGCCTTTTTTGTAAAAATATTTGATGCTAGTGTTTTGCGCGTTTTGCCAGGGGATTTCGGCCGCGCTGATGCGTTCCGGGCATACCAAACTTGGACTATGGTAGGTATGGAAAGCAGACTGCCGCGACGTTTGGCCTCCATTGACCAATTCCCACCTCCCGAGCACCCGGAATGCCACCGATAGGTGTATAGGCTGGATCGTCTTTGAAATTATTAACACCGTAATTGCGAAACGGGCTTGAAACTATGGGACTATTGCAATGATGGTGGCGAAATTGAGCGACTTTCAGGTGGCTTGCCGAACATAAAGGAAATTACATGATCGTTGATATCGATATATCAAGCTATCGCAATCTGGACATCAAGGCTCACGATGACGGAGTGTGGGTGGTTACGTTAAATCGCCCTGCGAAAAGGAACGCTCTGGATATCGAAACGATCGAAGAATTGGTGAGCTTCTTTTCCCGCGCCCCGCGTGCAGGCGTTCGCGCCGTGGTTCTGGCAGGCGCGGGGGAGCATTTCTGCGCTGGTCTCGATCTTATCGAACATCATGACCAAGATCGCAGCCCGGCGGATTTCATGCATGTCTGTCTACGTTGGCATGAGGCGTTCAATAAAATGGAATATGGCGGGGTCCCGGTGATTGCGGCGTTGCAAGGTGCTGTGGTCGGGGGTGGGCTTGAGCTGGCGTCCGCAGCGCATATTCGCGTTATGGATCAGACCGCCTATTTCGCCCTGCCGGAAGGACAACGCGGGCTGTTTACCGGGGGCGGCGCGACAATACGTGTTACCGATCTGGTTGGTAAGGCCAGAATGATCGACATGATGCTGACGGGCCGTGTTTATCAGGGAAAGGAAGCAGTGGATCTTGGGCTTGCGCAGTATATCGTCGAAGGGTCCAGTTTTGATACCGCGATGGAGCTTGCGCGCAAAACGGCACAGAATTTGCCGCTTTCCAACTTTGCGATCTGCAGCGCGGTTAGTCACATGCAGAATATGTCAGCGATGGATGCTGCCTATGCCGAGGCGGTGGTCGCAGGGGTGGTCAACACGCAACCCGATGCACGCGCGCGTTTGGCTGCATTTGCCGATAAAAGCGGTGCACGGGTACGTCCCAATTCATGAATGAACAAACTCCCGACCTTAAGGTACAATGCCAAACACCTAGCTTGCATGTCCGGACCTTATGAAAGTAAACCTGCGTATGATGTGTGCACCGGCGCTCCGAAAGGCCCGTCTTGGTCCTTTTAATTCCCCATCGCTTGTGCCTTTGATGACTGCATTAACAGTGATCGTTGAATGGTGAATATTCGACGATGCGCATGATCTCAAATAGCTGAGTTTTCTAACAAGCAGAACACGCATTCTTTTTGCAGCCGGTAACAAAAGACAGGAAGTTGGTAATGAGGATTGATCTCGACACGATTTTTGCATCAGCACCTTCACCCTATGTTCTTTTGGACCCAGATTTGCGGATGGTTTGGGCGAACGAGGCTTATCTTGCCGTCACGGGGCGTGAACGTGACCAGCTCATCGGGCGTATCATCACCGAAGAATTCCCCGCGAGCCCGGATTCCGTCTCGGATCAGATGCTACGGGGTTCATTTCGACGCGTGCTTGCGACCGGCCGGACAGATCACCTTCCGTTGATCCCATACCCGATAGAGACTGACGGAAAACTTATCGAGAGGTTTTGGAGCGCGACACATACGCCGATACTGGATTCAGCGGGGCGTGTTGAGTTTATCCTGCAAAACACCATGGATGTGACCGACCTTTACCATGATGAAAACAATCCTGCGGATGAAACGTTTACGCAACGCGCGACTATCCTGAAAAGAACCGAAGCGGTCGCGCATGAAAACCTGGCTCTCGGCGCGATGACGGAATTTTTCAAGTCCGCCTTTGACCAAGCACCAAGCTTCATGGCCATTCTCAATGGACCCCAGCATATTTTCCAAGTTGCCAATACATCCTATACCGACCTGATCGGAGGAAGGTCGATTATCGGCAAGCCGGTTCGTGAAGCCCTGCCGGATCTAGACGGGCAGGGGTTTTTCGAACTTCTCGATGACGTCTATGCTTCGGGCGATGCGGTGTCGTTCAAGGGAATGCCCGCGCAAGTAATACCCGACCCCGACAAGCCGCCGGTACAGTTATTCGTGGATTTCATTTTCCACCCGATCAAGGACGGTTCTGGCGGTGTCACTGGTATCTTTGTTCAAGGGCACGACATCACTGGCCAAAAAATAGCCGAGGCAACCCTTACGGTCGAAGGCGAAAAATTCCGGTCCATGGCACAGACCATGCCGAACCACGTCTGGACTGCCGAGAAGGACGGGTCGTTGAACTGGCTGAATGATCAAACCTATGTTTTTACCGGCTTCAATGAGGGCGATCTTTACGGTACAGATTGGGCAAAAGTCGTTCATCCAGACGACTTTCCGCTGGCGGTAGAAAAATGGTCGACTGCGATTGCCGAAGGCACCGACTATGATACAGAATTTCGGATAAGAAAATCGGATGGTGACTTTAGGTGGCACCTGGTGCGCGCAGCACCGCTGCGCACGCAAGAAGGGCTGACGATAGGCTGGGTCGGAACCAACACCGATATCGAGGACCTCAAGATCGCCGAACGCGAGATCGAGGAATTGAACAATTCTCTTGAACTGCGTGTCGCAAAGCGCAACCGAGAGCTGGAAGAGCTCCACGTCGCGCTGCGGCAAAGTCAGAAGATGGAAGCCATCGGTAATCTTGCCGGCGGGATCGCACATGACTTCAACAATTTGCTTCAGGTCATCACCAGCAACATACAGATTATTGCACGTGATATTCCCGATGGGGCACCGGCGCAGGTCCGCGTCGAACAGGCAATGGAAAGCGTGCGACGCGGTGCAAAACTCGCCTCCCAGCTTTTGTCGTTCGCACGTAAGCAACCGCTTGCCCCCAAGGTGATAAATCTTTGCAACCTACTGACCAACACGACGGATATCCTGCACAGTGCCATCGGAGAGGGCGTGGCACTGGAAACCAGTTTTGCCAGCGACCTGTGGAACACAAGCGTCGACCCGAGCAACATGGAAAATGCGGTATTGAACCTGGCGATCAACGCGCGTGATGCCATGGACGGCAAGGGTGAGTTGAGGATCGACGTCAGCAACATAGAGCTTGATGAGGCATTCACGCAGTTATACCCGGATGTAACGCCCGGGCAGTATGTGATGTTGACGGTGAGCGATACCGGCAGCGGAATGTCTCCGGACATCATCGACAAGATTTTCGAGCCGTTTTTTACCACCAAGGCAGACGGGCACGGGACCGGCCTTGGCTTGTCAATGGTATACGGCTTTGCCAAACAGTCTGGCGGCCACATCACGATTGACAGCGAGGTAGGGGTCGGAACCACCTTCAAAGTTTATTTGCCAAGATCCTTGCAGGACGAACAAGTCGTGCAGCCGCCTCAGTCAGGCGGACTGGTTGGAGGCACGGAGACGATATTGTTGGTCGAAGACAACAACGACGTCCGGGCAGCGGCAGTAACGATGCTGGGGGAGCTCGGGTATACGGTCATCGAAGCGGCAAACGCTGATCGCGCCATGCTGATCCTTGAAGCCGGTCAGGATTTCGACCTGCTTTTTACAGATGTAGTGATGCCCGGCACCGCGACTGCCAGCGAACTCGCCGACAAGGTGAAGGAACTGAAACCTGATGTCCCGGTGCTTTTCACATCGGGCTATGCACAAGAATTCATTATGCACGACGGCAGTTTAGACACCGGCATTCAGCTTCTCGGAAAGCCGTACACCCAAATTGAACTATCGCAAAAGATCCGCGAAGTTCTGGGTAGCAAAGGCATGCCCCGGCCAAACCGACCCCAGCAAACCCCTGCTTCGTCGCAATCGTCCAAACAGCGACCAACCGGATCGACCATCCTGGTGTGCGAAGATGACATACTTATCCTGACCGATACCGCAGATGTATTGCGGGATGCCGGGTATAAGGTTTTTGAAGCCGAGAATGCGACCAAAGCCTTGGAGATAGTAAAGACCGCGCAGGTGGACCTATTGATAACCGATATCGGATTACCCGATCAATCGGGCGAGGATCTGGCGCATGAGGTGAGAGGTTTGAACCCTGACATGCCGCTGGTTTTTGCCACCGGGGGCGTTGATGACGGGTTGGTGACCAGGATGGATAACTGCCAAGTCTTGGGTAAACCGTTTCAAGAGGCAAAGCTTCTGGACGTCGTGGAAACTGCCTTGAGATAAAGCGACCTGTGACGCTCGCCTTGTCGCAGGCATGTACCAAACTTGCGCCCATAATCAAGCTATTAGAACGCTTGGAAAGCCGGTTTGTTCCGGCTTTTCACGGCTGAAAACAACGTGTGAAACCGGTGCGCCAAATGCCGCCAAAACCGGTCGGCGCTTCGGCAACTTATTGCACACACTGCATAAATGCGACACCACGGAATAAATACGACATTTCGTTTTTTCAGGTTGGGTTCATAGTGAATTCAGGGATGGCATTCCGCTGTCCCGGTTTGCAAACAAGAGTATGCAATTATGACAAAACCAGCTTCAAAACCCGATACAAAAAAGTCTTCATCGAAACCTGGCGATAAGCCACAGCAGAAGTAAGGCCACTTTTTCGTTTCCCAGTAGCCGCCTCGTTACAACCGGGGCGGCGATTGCATTTTGATCGCAAGAACACGTCACACCCCTGCTGATTCTTCCCCCCTATGCAGCAATTCAACGTAGTTTTCGGAGTAAATCTGGACGCTTGACGGCGATCACGACCACGGGCTGTTTCGCGTCCGGCGATGCGGCGCCCCAACGAGCTTGCTCAATTCGTACAGCGGGTAAGGATGCGTCACCTGGCGCAGATTTTGCTTCAGCCGGTTTGTTTTTTTTCCGGTACGTGAAAACACCCACGAGGATGCCTATCTAACAATAGAAGACGTGCCTAGGGAACAGACCCATGCGATCGTTAAAAACTCAATGTGTGATTTCGGGTGGTGGCCCCGCAGGGTTAATGACGGGATATCTGTTGGCGCGACAAGGCGTAGACGTCACCGTGTTGGAAAAACACGCCGATTTTCTCCGTGATTTCCGAGGCGACACAATCCATCCATCGACCTTAGAGGTTTTTCACGAACTGGGACTGTTGGATGAACTGCTTTCACGCCCTCATCAGAAAATCCGACACGCTTCGGTCACCATTTCAGGTCAAAGCTACAAGATCGCCGATTTTGGCCAGCTCCCAACGTTTTGCAAATATATCGCGATGATGCCGCAATGGGATTTTCTCGATTATTTAGCCAAGGCAGCTTGCGAATACTCGAATTTCAAGCTCCTCAGATGTACCAAGGCCGAAAACCTGATTGACCAGGGCGGGCAAGTTACCGGCATAAGCGCAAGCGACACAGATGGTCCCTTGGTCATTCACGCCGATCTTTCGATCGCGGCCGATGGGCGAGGCTCCGCACTCCGCGACGGCTCAGGGCTGAAGCTGGACGACATCGGAGCACCGATAGATGTGTTCTGGATGCGTCTACCCAAAACCCCGTCACAAAAGTCTGTGTCGCTGGGGCAGGTGGGAACAGGCGGGTTCCTGGTGCAGCTTGACCGCGGGGACTATTGGCAATGTGCTTTGCCGTTTCAAAAAGGCGATGCTGATATCATTCGCGCGCAGGGTATCGCTGCATTTCGTCAGCGGGTTTCGGCAATTGCCCCGACGCTCTCAGCCTCGGTTGCGACGTTGACCTCGTGGGAACAGGTCAAACTGTTAACAGTGCAGGTAAATCGGCTTAGAACGTGGTGGCGCGACGGCTTTTTATGTATCGGCGATGCCGCTCATGCCATGTCTCCGGTGGGTGGGGTCGGGATAAACCTGGCTGTTCAGGACGCCGTTGCGACCGCACGGCTTTTGGGGCCACCCCTCCTGGCCCGGGCCGTCGGCTCACAGCACCTTGCCAAAGTGCAAAAGCGACGAGCCTGGCCCGCATCCACGACCCAGAATGCCCAGGTGATCGCTCATAGATTTGTGCTCCTGCCTGCGCTTGATGCAAAATCGCCGCCCCAAGCGCCGTTGCTGATCAAACTATTGGATAATGCGGCTCTCTTGCGCGGTATCACCGCAAAGGCGTTGGGGCTGGGGCTTAGGCCTGAACATTGGAAAGCGACCACTGAACCAAGCTCTGTTACCGGTTAATCTTGAGCCATTACCGTTTGGCCCGTTCCAGTCACGGCTTCCGTTTTCAAGTGGCCCGACAACCTCGCGCGAGGGGATATTCTGTGCGGCGTCAGTATGGAGAAAATACATCGCCTCCTCACGTTAACATTCGTCAAACCGCTTGGTTTGCCGATGCGCTTTTTGCAATCTCAATCTTGCCAATTCGCCTGGAAGAATGCTGGCCATTTTGTGTGCCGCGCTCCACCGGTTAGACACAGACAAAGAAAAAGCCCAGTATGATCAGAAAATCTATCATACTGGGCTTTATGTATTTTTTGGCTCCGACGGTAGGGATCGAACCTACGACCAATTGATTAACAGTCAACTGCTCTACCGCTGAGCTACGTCGGAACGGTCTGGGCGATATAGCAGTGGTATTTTGTGGCGTCCAGAGGTTTGAAGCGGTTTTTTCACATTTTTCTTTTCAGATTTCACTTAAGATCAAACCGCGTCGTTTGTGAAAGCTCGCCGAGCGGTACCACCGCGCTTTTTCCGGTAAGATCAATCAGATGGGCGAGCACATTTCGGGTTGCCGCCCCAAGCAATGCCGCAGGCGTGGCCGTGTAGATCTTCTGGGCAATCTCGTTTGCCGTGGCAGGGCCATTGTTCAATACGGCCAATATCTCTGCTTCGCGGGTCATACGATGAGAGACCAGCCACCCGAGCCTTGCAGCGGGGTCAGTCACGGGGCCGCCATGGCCCGGATAGAAGACGCGCCAGTTTTGTGCCTGTAGCCGTGCGCACGAGGTCATGAAGTCGGTGAGGTCACCATCGGGGGGCGAAACCAGGGAGCTGGCCCAGCCCATCACATGATCGGCGGTAAAACAGGCGTCTTCCCAGCCAAGACAAATATGATTTCCTATGTGTCCTGGGGTATGAATGACATCAAGCCGCCAGGTATCGCCAACAACGGTGTCCCCATCCTTCAGGTGCCGGTCCGGGGAAAAAGACGCGTCGATACCTTCGCCGCCGCCCAATTCCGTATCCAGCATAAGCTGCTTCATCACCGACGAACACCCCGCAGTTGCGTCACCGAAACCCAAAATCGGTGCGCCGCTTGTTGTCGACAGCTGCCGCGCCAGTGGAGAGTGATCTAGATGCGTATGTGTGACGATGATGTGGCTGATGTGCTGGTTGGGCCCGATCGCCTCCAGGATGGCGTGAAGATGCGCGTCTGATAGGGGGCCGGGATCAATGACGGCGATGTCGGATGTGCCCAGCAGATAGGTGTTCGTGCCGCGATACGTCATGGGTGACGGGTTATCAGCCACGATCCGGCGCAGCCCCGGTTCAAGGGTGATTGCCGTACCGACAGGGGGGTCAAAGTCATCAGGGGGCAGCATGGTTTGGCCTTTCATAGGGAAGGATGGCTGGCTAAGGTCTAACCCATGTTCTTTACCTGGCTCAAACGATATGTGCCCCGAGGCATCTATGGACGCGCAGCGTTGATATTGTTGTTGCCCGTGGTGATTTTGCAATTGGTAGTGACGGTTATCTTTGCGCAGCGGAACTACGAAGGTGTCACCACGCAGATGACAGACACGGTGCTGCGCGAGGTCGCCCTGGTTCTTCAGACGATCGATCAGGCACCGTCGCCCGAGGCAGGGGTGCAGCTGGTGAAGCAGCAGCTTGCACCTTTAAACATGAGGGTGCAGACAATCTCTGCCGATGATGTACCCGCCGCGCACCGGCTTACCTGGTATGATTATTCGGGTCGCGTGATGATCGACAGGTTTCAGAACCGGCTGGATGGATTCTTGCGCCTTGATCTGCGCACGCCGGGAAAGGTGGGCCTGTTTGTGCAAACGCCGCGAGGACCCGTCGAAATCGGTTTTGATCGGCGCCGTATATCAGCGGCGAACCCGCATCAGCTGTTTGTCTATACATTCACGTTCGGCTTTTTGATGACGCTGATATCTTTCGTGTACCTGCGCAACCAACTGCGCCCGATCAAGCGCCTGGCCCGTGCAGCCGAAGCGTTTGGACGTGGACGCCATGTGCCGTATAGCCCCGGCGGTGCGGTTGAAGTCCGGGCGGCGGGCAATGCGTTTGTCGACATGCGTGCCCGTATCGAACGCCAGATTGAACAACGCACTCTCATGCTGTCGGGGGTCAGCCATGACCTGCGCACGCCTCTTACGCGAATGCGGCTCAGCCTGTCGATGATGGACGACAGCGAGGCAGAGCAGCTGTTGCAGGATGTTGACGATATGCAGCGCATGCTGGATGAATTTCTGAATTTTGCCAAAGGTTCGGCAGAAGGGGAGCCGGAGAAGGTTAACCCTCATCTGTTGATGGAGACCGCAGTGGCCGCCGCTCAGCGGGCAGGGCGCAACGTAACCTTGCTTGCACCGCAAGGCGATGGCACCGGCATGATACGCTTGCGTAAAACAGCCTTTTTGCGGGCCGTCGACAATTTGATTTCAAACGCGGTCAGGTACGGTACCCGCGCCGAGGTATCGGTGCTGTTCACTGAAAAAACCTTGCGTGTACGGGTCGAAGACGATGGGCCGGGCATTCCGGAGGATCGGCGCGCCGAAGCTATTCGCCCATTTTCGAGGCTTGACCCATCACGCAACCAGAACAAGGGCGGAGGCGTGGGGCTGGGCCTTGCCATCGCATCCGATATTGCACGGGCACATGGCGGGGTGCTGCGGTTGGGAATGTCTGAAACA
The DNA here is from genome assembly GCF_056859255.1 of Sulfitobacter sp. L-8. Classification (NCBI taxonomy): domain Bacteria; kingdom Pseudomonadati; phylum Pseudomonadota; class Alphaproteobacteria; order Rhodobacterales; family Roseobacteraceae; genus Sulfitobacter; species Sulfitobacter sp. L-8. The sequence continues at coordinate 761,457 of NZ_JBSXOD010000056.1, read as the reverse complement.
ATGGGCGGTCTACGCGCGGATATCGTCATTGCGCGTTAACAGGGGGCGTTTCCGGGCCACCAAGGGCCAAGTGCTCTGTCGCTTTCTATTGAACGAGCCGGATCAGACGGTTTACCAGGTCTTGTTCTCTGAATGGTTTACTCAGCATGGATGCACCGCCAAACCCGCCCCCCAAGTCCGAGCTGTCTACCTGACCGCTGAGAATGAGGAACGGGATCGCATGTTTGGACAGTTGTAATGCAACAGCTTCTGTCGTCTCTCGTCCAAGGTTCACATCCAACACCGCCGCATCTGGGGTTTTGCGTATCGCTTGCAAGGCGTTGGCCACGGTTGTGAAGGGGCCGCTCACGGCTGCACCACGGGATCGAAGAATATCGGCAATGTCCAGACCGATGATTGGGTCATCTTCGACAACCATGATCTGCTGACCCGACAATGTGCCGTCGCTGACTCTCGCGTCGTCAGTTAACATGGGTGTCGAGGGCTCGATTGGCTTGTCAGGGGTCTCTTTTAGAAAGCTGTTGTGCACGACTATTTCGCACACCAGGCCGTCGGTGGCAAAATCGAGACCGACAGTCCCTTCCTCGCGCATGGCATTTTTCAGGATCGTCGATCCTATTCCAGTCCGTCTTTTTGCAGGCAGCGGCGGCCCGCCTGTTTCGATCCACTTTATAAGAATCTGACGTCCAACCCCACGGGTCAAGTTTATCGCAACTTCTCCGGTCGACTCGGAAAGTGCCCCATGCTTCACTGCATTGGTCAGCAACTCGTGAAATATCATCGCAAGCGCCTCAGACGCTTCGCCGGAAAACCAGACGTGGGTATCCCCGGTGATCGAGACTCGTGTCTGCCATCCCGCGAAGGCTTCCAACTCCATGGTAAGGATATCGTGAAGGCTGGATCGCTCGGCCTCTTTGGCGACCAAAACCCTGTTGGATCGTGCCAATGCTTCCAACCGTTCTGTCAAGGTTTCTGCAAACTCTTCAATCGTCGATGTTTTCTTTGAGGCGTGACGGATCATCGAATGCATGATGGTAAACGTATTCGCAACGCGGTGATTGAGTTCCTTTGAAAGTAATTTAAGACGGTCCTCGTTTTGCTTTGTTTCAGTGATATCAATCACATGGCCGATAAGTTTTGCGACTTGCCCCGAGTTGGAAAAGATGGGCACACCCTTGGCGCTGATCCAGCGGTCCACACCGTCGGCACGACGTATTTGGGTTTCAAACGACCAGGGTATCCCGTCGTTAAAGGAGGTTTCCAAAAGGGTGCCGACGCGCTCCCGATCCTCTTCGAAAACATAGCCTAAAAAGATCTCAGCGCTCCAGTGATCCAGGAGCGTGTCATGACCAAAAATCTGATCATGCCGTAGATTGCGCAGGGCCAGGCCCGTGGCGGCGTCCAGTTCCCAAATTCCGATTTCGGATGTCGCAAGTAGAAGGTCTAGGTGATCGCCGCCATTTTTCAAAAAAGGGAAATCGTTCATTGTAGAAACTCTTGAGCAAAACTGTTCCAATAGTACGCGATAATTCGGGTACCGAACAGCCGTGAAATCATTATGTTGTAGGCCGATATCACTTTCGCGCGGCGGTAGTCTTAGCCAGTGCCAAAGTGATCATTTATCTGTGAAAGCGCGCGGCGTGGCAGCCCGCCGTCGGCGGTCACCCAAGCGGCTGTGTTGGAAAAAGGCCACCATTAAATTCGGCCGTCACATGTCGGTATTTAGTTATCAGGTTGCCAATCTGGTTGCGTGGCAAATGAAACGACGTCTTCACTTAAATCATCCCAATGCGGTTTGTCTTGACTGAATATGACGACTTCGACTCTCAGGTCGCGCGCGTCGTCCATGGTACCCAAAGACAGTGTCACATGGTTCGGTGTCCGGGTGTTCTGCCCGTAAACAGGACTGCCGCACGTGGGACAGAACATCTTTGTCACCGTTGATCCAGTGGCAGATACATATTTGAAACGATGGAGATTTCCTTTCACGGTTACCGCATCCAAAGGAAACATCGCGCCCACGGTATGTCCTGTCCCGCTTAATCTGCGACACTCTTCGCAATGGCACTGCGCGACCACAAGGGGTGCCCCATTCACGGCGTATGTGACGCCGCCGCATAGGCATTTTCCTGTGTATCTGTTTTCCATATCTCAAGACGCGCATGAACAGCCGTGGTGCGCAACGATAAAGTAGGAAAGACGTGATCCTGTTTGAAAACCTGAGACACGCCGTATCAGTTGGCTCTCGGCTCCCGCTGCGTGGCAAAGCCGTCTTTGCGGTCTGGTCAAGCCGAGGGCTTTGCACAACCGAAGGGGTCAACATCATTGAATAACCCCGCGCTTGTGATGCGGGCAGGGCGAATGGCAAAGCTGGACAGCACCGCAAGGGGTCAAAACCACGCGCCATGCTTGAAACAGGCAGGCCAAAGCCCATAGATACGTAGCGTAAAAGTTCACTTCAGAGTGGATTTTGCGGCCACTGCGGAATAGCATTCAAGCCTCACGGCTTTGGTTGTCGGGCCTCTTGATCATAGGGGTTTCTTCCGGCCATTGCGACTGTCCCCGAAAGATGCTTCCGATGTCCCACACCGCCCCACGATCCGACCTTGGTACCCATGAGGTCCATAACCAACCTGGCGCCCGCGGCGATTTTGATCTTTGGCAAAGCGACCCGGTCATCAGGCTGAATGCAGCAGGTGCGGCCAACCAGGACACCCACCTTGGCGATTACGCAAGAACGCTGGGTCAGGCTAAAATGCGTGAAGCTGCGCGCGACGCCAATCGCCACACACCCGAGCTTGTGTTGTTCGATCGCGGCGGACGAAGGCTTGACGAGGTGCGATATCACCCGACGTACCACCGGTTTATGGAAATTTCCGTGGCGGCAGGGTATTCGGCCGTCGCTTGGGAAGGGTCACCGGGTGGGCACGCGACCCATGCTGCAATGGTCTATCTTGCCAGTCAGGTAGAGCCGGGTCATTGCTGCCCGTTGACGATGACCTATGCATCCGCCCCGGTGATCGCGGCAGCGGAAGGTCTTTCCGCCGAATGGCAGTCGAAAATACTTTCGCGGCGCTACGACCCTTCGGTCGCCGAGATTGCCGAAAAGCACGGCGCGACCATCGGCATGGCAATGACGGAAAAGCAGGGGGGGTCGGACGTCAGGGCCAACACGACGCGGGCGGAACCTGACGGTTCGGTGTGGCGACTTACCGGGCACAAGTGGTTCTGTTCGGCACCCATGTCCGACGGGTTCCTCACGCTGGCGCAGACCCCCAAGGGGCTGACGTGTTTCCTTGTGCCGCGCTGGCTGGAGGGTGAGCGGAATGGCATTCGCATCCAGCGGTTGAAAGACAAACTTGGAAACCGGTCCAATGCGTCCGCCGAGATCGAATATGATCGCGCCCTTGCATACCAGATCGGGGAACAAGGGCGCGGGGTCCGCACGATTGTCGAAATGGTCCATCACACCCGACTGGATACCGCCATTGCCCCGGCTGGTCTGATGCGCGCCGCATTGGTCGAGGCCCATCATTGGGTTTCGCACAGAACTGCATTTCAGAAAAACCTTGTCGACCAACCTCTCATGCGCACCGTTCTTGCTGACTTGACCCTTGACTGGGAAGGATCGGTCGCGCTTGGAATGCGTGTGGCACATGCGTTCGATGGGGCCACGCAGGAAGACCGTGCTTTCGCACGTATCGGCGTGGCATTGGCAAAATTCATGAGCAACAAGCTTTGTCCGGTTGTCGTCAGCGAAGCGATGGAGGTGCTTGGCGGTATGGGCTTCATAGAAGACACACCGCTGCCGATGCTTTACCGCGAGGCCCCGCTGAACGGAATCTGGGAGGGTTCAGGCAATGTCATCTGCCTTGATGCCTTGCGTACCCTTGCAAAAGAGCCGCGCGCAGTTGACGCGTTGAACGCCGAACTTGACGCGCCAGCGGGGCAGGACACGGGCTATGACGCTGCGCTACGCGCTTATCGTGCAAGATGGACATTGCTTCCCTCTGAAGCGGAAGCCCGGTGGTTTGTTGAGCAGACTGCACTGCTGTTGACGGCCGCGGTTTTGATTAGGCAAGCACCGGAACCGATAGCGGACGCATTCGTCGCGACGCGGTTGTCAGGGGACCGGGGGCGTGTCTCTGGCACGGTCCGTAACCTCGATACGCGCGCAATCCTCGCCAGACTTGGCCGACCTGACTAACGCGCTGCGCCGCCACGACAGGGCCGCCAGTGGTGCGGTGTCGCATGCGCCATGCTGTGCGGTTTTCCGATCGCGGATGCCGTGGTCGTTGTGATCATCGTGGCAAGCGCGATGGGTCTGGTTTTGACGTCACCCGGCTTCATCGGCCTCAAGTAACCTTTGGGACAAGCGTAGCTTGGTTTCGGCTGGCTCTGCACAAATGGCCTGGACAATACGGTCAAGCCGGCAGTGAGCCCCATGCAGCTGGTCGAGGAGCGACATGATGATCACCAAGGCATCCTCGTTAACCTCGAAATCGTCCGTCAGCTCGCATAGCAACGTGATACGGCGGATGTCTACGGTGCGATATCGTGGACCCCGTTGGGTGGTAACGGGGGTGATAATCCGCAAGCTTTCAAAATGGCGCAGGCGCTCGGGCGTAAGGGGGCCGATCCTATCGATCATCTCTTCCAGGGCGTAGTCGTCAGTCATGCTGTCTCCTTTCCGGCGCGGGGATCATAGGCATGATCCGCTTTCCAGCCTTCCATGAAGTGTTTCAATGCATCGTCAATCTTGGGCGGCGACACGATGCGCAACGTTATGCGGTGATCTCCGTGACCATTGCGCGTCTTCAGTCCGCGCCCCCTGAGGCGCAGCGTCTGACCAGAACTGGCACCTGCCGGCACTGTGACATTCACCGTGCCTTTGATGGTTGCCGCAGGGACTTTGCCGCCCAAGATCGCCTCGTCGATGGAGATTGGAAGCGTGGTGAGGATGTCATCGCCGTCACGCTCGAATGCGGGGTCGGGAAGCACTTCGAGCACAATATATGCATCGCCGGGTTGTCCCGCACCAAAGCCAGGTTCGCCCTTGCCGCGCAGGCGAAGGGTCTGGCCGTCGCGCGCGCCTTCGGGAATGGTGACCTCCAGGGCGTTGCCGTCAGGCAAGGTGATGCGGGTCTTTGTCCCCCGCGCGGCATCAAGAAACGGAACCGCCAAGCGATATTGCGCATCGTGTCCGTGCATGTCGCCCGGTGCAGCACGGCCTGCTCTGGCACTGCTGCGCGCGAAGTTCGCAAAAAAGTCGTCCGCATCGAAACCTTCGGCGAACGGGTTGCCGGCCGGGCGGGATCTGCCCTGCGTATATGCGTTTTCAGGCCGCCGCGCTTCATCACGATAATAACCACGCGGTGCCTGTTCCGCTTGCGAAGCGTCGATCTCCCCGGCATCAAAGCGGCGGCGCAATTCCGGATCCTTCAGGAGTTCGTAGGCTTGCCCCGCTGCCTTGAAACGTGCTTCGGACGCGGGATCATCTGGATTGAGGTCAGGATGCTCTGTCCGCGCAATTTTGCGGTAGGCTTTCTTTATCTCGTCAGCGGTGGCGGTCTTTGACACGCCAAGTGTCGCGTAGGGGTCCAGAGTCATCGTGCACTCCACATTGGGTATGAGAGTAATTTATTCCAAACAGGCGGGATTGCAACGCGTGGTTCAGGTTTTCGGTTCCTTTGCAATGCATTGGGCATCGACGCGACCCGGCATAACAACGAAAATTAGAGGTGATACAGTGTCGGTAAGCGGCCACTCACGGCGGTTATGAAGCGCCACCGACCGACCATCGCCCACGCGCAAGTTCGGAAAATACACCCGCCATCACGTTCATGCCCACACCCCCGGCTTTCAAGGTGCCACTTCATTCAAAGTCTGCGCATGTCTGGAGCCGATAAACATCAAGCCTGACCTCTGGTGGTTCCTGACACGGGCATCCGGATCTGAACTCCGCAATGCAGCAACAGAATTAATCCCTTCGAAACAGCGCCTAAGGTGTAGAATAGCTATCAATTTAACGGGCTGCGGGGTCAGATTGGACGTGGAGCGGGTAACGAACTCCAACGGCATGTATCATGCCAGTCTGTTTTAGTATCAATTTGCCAATAAAATATAAGGATTTACGTTTACCCTTGTATCACGCTGCACCTTACCATAGCTATAAATTACATTATTTTGGGCGGGTCATATGTGGGGTGGATATGCCGAAGCGTGCTAAGGAACTATCTGCGATAGAGGTTAGAAGGCTTGGAAGTGGCGTTCACAACGTGGGCGGTGTGGCAGGGCTTTTGATGCAGGTATCCGACAACGGTGCGCAATCATGGCTCCTGCGCGTTCGGGTGGGGGATAAGCGGCGCGAGATCGGTTTGGGTGCGTTCCCTGAGGTGAGCCTTGCAAAGGCGCGTGAGAAGGCCGCAGAGACAAAGGAAGCGATCCGCAACGGGGTTGACCCTGTAGAGGCGCGCAAAGCCGCTAGATCGGCGCTGCTGTCGTCTCAGCGGAAAGGGCTGACCTTCGTAGAGGCGTTTGAAAAATACGCGGCCAAGAAATTGCCTGAACTCACTACTGAGCGGTATCGCACTCAATGGCGCGCTACCGTCGAGAAATATGCCTTTCCCGAACTTGGCGGTATGCTGGTGCAGGACATTACCCGTGAGGACGTTTTGCGGATCCTGCACCCTATCTGGGAAAGCAAAACAGAAACCGCCGCCAAGGTACGGCAGCGGGTGGAAAAGACGTTGGATTACGCCAAGGCGGCGGGGCATCGCACGGGTGATAATCCGGCGACATGGCGCGGCAATCTCGAACTGGCACTATCGGCACCGAACAAGATTGCGCCAAAAGAAAACTATCCGGCATTGCAGCTTGATGATGTGGCGCGCTGGTGGGTGGACCTGCAAGAGCGCGAGGGGGTAGGGGCTACCGCTCTCGCGTTTCAGGCTTTGACCGCTTCACGCACGGGGGCTGTCCGGTTTGCGACGTGGGATGAAATCGACTTGGACGCGAGGCTCTGGACAATCCAGCCGGGGCGCGCGTCCAGCAAAATCCCCAAGACAGGTAAACCACACCGCGTTCCGCTGACAGATAGCATGATTGCGCTGCTGAAAAGTTTGCCGCGCATGGGTGATCTGGTTTTCACTTCCCCGCGTGGCGGCGTTATGTCGGATGCGACTCTGGGCAAGGTCATGCGCTCAATACACGAGGCGGATATTGAACGAGGCGGCGTAGGCTATGTGGACGCCAGAACCAAGGCGCAGGCCGTACCGCATGGGCTTAGAAGCTGTTTTCGGGTTTGGGTGACTGAGCGCACCGAATTTGATGGCGACATGGCAGAAATTGCCTTGGCGCATATGGTGGGTAGCAAGGTCCGGCAGGCTTATGACCGTTCGGACATGATTGAGAAGCGGCGGGTGATGATGGCGGCATGGGGCAGGTTCTTGAGGGGTATGCAAGATGAATGAGTGGGGTGTACCTGATTGGCGTGACGCAACGGCTTATGTTGGAGAACCCGACTGGCACTTGGCGCGTTGGAAATGGGAGTTTCTGAGGCGGCGCAGCGATCTAAGAATAGAGTTTGATAACAAGAAAGCGGCCGCTTATGAGCAAGATGAAGCTTGGACACAGATAGATGATACAGTGCCCCTCTCGGAGTACCCAAGCCCTGAAATGGCGGGTTTTTGTGTATCAACCTTTCTGATCGAGCCAGACTTTCCAGCGCCGACACGCCTTCCAAACCCTAGGATTGGCAACCAGCCTCCTGACTGCTTGCCACGATTGAAGGATGGTACCTTGACCAAAGTTGCAAAGCGCGACTTACCTTTTGATAGCGGGTTTTATCGGGTTGATTTTGACCTATCACGACCAATAGAACCACAATTAAAGGCGGCTAAGAGTGCCTTGAAATCGTTTCAAAAAGAGTATGCTGGCAAGGTGATTGGCAAGCGCAGACACCCTGAAAAATGGCCCACTTATTTGAGGGTATTAGATGCAAGGGACGCAGGCGCGTCATGGGCGGAAGTTTCAGAAATTCTAACGTATTCAGCGGCAACTGAACAGAACGCCCGCGACATTCATATGCAGGCCCTAGCCTTGTGTTTTAATTTCTAGTTTTAAATCGCAATCCCCAAGCATGAAATAAGAGGGCAACTAAAGAGCAACTTGTAACAAGGAGTTGCTCTTATGCCTGACACATATCTTTCAGATAAAGACCTGTCCAACCGCTACAGTATTACACGCAATACTGTGTGGCGCTGGCATCGTGAGCGGGCAGACTTTCCCCGCGCTGTCAAACTTTCCCCGAACTGCACACGCTGGAAACTGAGTGAAATTACCGCTTGGGAAGCCTTAAAAGTCGAGGTGGCAGCATGATTCCTCAGAACCAACGCGACAACTTTGAACGCACATCGGACCTTTTGCACGAGGCGCGTGTACTGCTGACCGCTCTTGAATTGGCAGATGATAACGCGCCTGACCGCAACAATCTGGACCAATACGCTCAGGCCGTACCCGCACTGATCCGTATGCTGGAAATCAAGCTGATCGAGGTCAAAAAAAGCCATTCTTTTGAATGGGTCGGCATCGGCGGCAAGTCAAATGACCTGACTGACGACGAAATCAAACTGGCGCGGGGTGTATGATTTGAACACTCTGAGAAAAGAAAACGCCGCGAACCTTGCAGGGTTCAACGGCGTTAAAATTACTTGTGAAACCGTCCAGTTTCCCGATGAATTTAGCCCAGAATGGGCCGGAGCGCCAGCAATTATTCTGCGCCACTTTTGCGGGGTGGCGGCATGAGCAAGACTCTTAGCAAATACATGCCTGACGCTTACAAGCGCGTGGCTCGCACGGTGGGCTATTCGCTGCTGCTGACTGACGCTGACGCTTGGCACGGCCTGACGGTGGTGCTGACTGCGCGTCTGACGCCTCAAGAGCGCGGCGCTATGGCGTGGGCCGTTCTGCGGTCCCTGACACCTGACCAAGTTGTTGCCGTGGCTGAAACGGTCCTGCCCGAAGGCTCAAGCGCACCGATTGCCCCGCTGTTCAATCATATGGATGAGGCGGCTTTCTGGGCTGATATGGCCGAACCTGAGGCGCTTGAGGCGTATTGCCTTGCCAGCTTCAATGCCATGCCAGCCCCGCGCAAAACGGCTTTCCTTGAGTTTGTGCAAGGGAGGCAGGTAGCTTGATGCGAGATTTTGCAGACATGGCGGGGCAGCTGGACGCCCACAATGCGGAATATCCGCGTGACCGCTTTGACGACTTGCCTAATGGGATCATCCGCCCCGGTGTTGCATCGCGGGCAGGCGATCTGGAAAGCGCAATGCAATCGCTGCAATCAGTAAAGCCGATATTGAGCGGGCGCTATTTGGTCAAAGGCTGGCTAGATCGTGGGTCCGCTTCAGTGGTCTATGGTGAAAGCAACGTCGGCAAGACCTTCTTTGCACTGGACCTTGCATTACACGTTGCCGCTCGCTTGCCGTGGCATGGGGTCAACGTCGCTGGCATGGGTGAAAAAGAGTGGCCGGGGCAAGTTTACTATCTGGCGCTTGAGGGTGGTTCTGGTTTTTCAAACCGTATATGCGCAATGCGGAACGAACGCCCTGACATATTTGAGCGGATAGAGACGGCTGGTGACTTTGTGCCGTGGCCTGTCGCTATCGACTTGCACGGCGCAACTGATGGCGAAGCCATTGTGCAGGCAATCAACAACACGTCCGAACCTACGGCCCTGATAGTTATCGACACCTTGGCGCGGGCTATGGGTGATGGTGATGAAAACACCGCTAAAGATATGGGGCAGTTTATCCGCAATGTTGACCTGATCCGCGCACAAACAGGTGCGCACGTCATGGTCATACATCACAGCGGCAAGGACGCCAGCAAGGGCGCACGGGGCAGCGGTAGCCTAAGAAGTGCGATTGACACTGAGATTGAATTGACCCGCTCAGGGTCCGTTGTAATGGCTGAGACGAAGAAGCAACGGGATATGCCGTCCGGCACAGTGTTCGCCTATTCACTGCGCGGCGTGTTCATTGGCAATGATGAGGACGGCGACCCGGTAACGTCTGCCATTGTCGAGGTTGCCGAACCTGTAAAGAAGGTCACACGATTGAAGGGCCAAGCACTGATTGCCATGCAGGCTTTCGGTGATGCGTTGGCGGATCATGGCGAGACCAAAGCAGGTGAGGCGTTCCCGACTAACCGCAAGTGTGTGTCTTTGGATCATTGGCGGGAATACTGTGATCGGCACAGCCTGACGGATGGTGCAGACGCAAGCGCTAAGCGTCAAGCGTTTGGCCGCGCATGGAAAGCATTACAAGAGAAAGAGATTGTCCGCGTCCTTGATGGCTTTGCTTGGAGGTGCGCAGATGAATAGCGTGACAACCGTGACAAAGCGTGACGTGTCACGTCCTGTTTTCGATCATCTAAGCGTGACAACCGTGACAACACCCTATGGGGTGTCACGTTATGTCACGGCGATCTGGGCTAAGGCTCAAATGGTCCCAATGCCCCTTTTCCAAAGCATGGGTGGGACCGACAATAGGACTCTTTCTTTCTCTCTCCCAAAAATTCGGGGGAAAGATCATGGATAGGGCATCGAAAGAGGCATCGGCGGCGCTGCGTTTCCTGCCTAAGCTGGTTGTTCCTGAGGGGCGGCTTGCTGGCAAACGGGTAAAGCTGGCGACGTATCAAAAGCAATTTGTTCGCGGTGCCTTTGCCAAGGGTATCGAGGCCGGGGTTTTGTCGATCGGTCGCGGTAACGCAAAGACGAGTTTGAGCGCAGGCTTAGCGCTGGGGCATCTGATGGGCGAAATTGCCCCTCAACCAAAACGTGAAATCATCTTTGCAGCGCGGAACCGCGATCAAGCGAAAACGGCCTTTGGTTTTCTTCTAGGCTTCATCGAGGGCTTGCCTGAGGACGAACAAGAACAATTCACGATCCGGCGCGGCTCTAAGCTGGAAGTCGAAACCTCAGAGAATGGCGGCGGTCTGGCCCGTGTTATCGCGGCTGACGGCAAGTCTATTCTAGGCGGTGCGCCCACACTGGCAATCTTGGACGAACGGGCCGCATGGGAACGAGAAAAAGGCGATGCGCTGGAAAACGCTATCCTGTCCGGTCTGGGCAAGCGGGATGGGCGGGCGCTGATTATCTCAACATCGGCTCCCGATGATTCCAATACTTTTAGCAGGTGGATCGACGAACCACCCCCCGGAACCTACGTTCAAGAGCATAGACCAAAACCGGGATTGCCGCCGGACGATCTGGCCTCCCTTCTCATTGCAAATCCCGGCGCGTCTGAGGGCATTGGTCCCTCTGCTGAATGGCTGGTGGCGCAGGCACGGCGGGCGATTGCGCGGGGCGGCTCTGCGTTGTCCAGTTTCCGCAATCTTAATCGCAACGAACGTGTGGCCTCTGACGATAGGTCTGTGCTGCTGACGGTGGACGAATGGCTTGCCTGCGAGGTGTCGCCTGACGATCTGCCCCCGCGTGACGGCCCCGTTGTTCTAGGTATCGACCTTGGCGGGTCGCGGTCTATGTCAGCGGCGGCGCTTTATTGGCCTGAGACGGGTCGCTTGGAATGTGTTGGGGCTTTCCCATGCAATCCGGGCCTTGCGGATCGTGGGCAGGCTGACGGCGTGTCTGGGCGCTATGTCGAGATGCGCGACCGGGGCGAACTGGTGACAATGGGTGAAGCAACCGTGCCTGTCGCCCGTTTCATGGCTGACGTTGTGAACAAGCTGCACGGCCAAGCGCCTGCGGCAATCGTGGGCGATAGGTTCCGCCATGCTGAATTTGTCGAGGCTTTGCGTGATGCGGGCCTTGATCGTGTGCCTTTCATCTGGCGCGGATTTGGATGGAAAGACGGCTCTGAGGACTGCGAACGTCTGCGCCGTGCCGTGTTTGAGGGCGAGGTGAAAACCATGCCGTCACTGTTGCTGCGCTCTGCATTTTCTGACGCAATCACGCTGGTGGACCCGGCGGGCAATCACAAATTGGCGGCTGGACGTTCAACAGGCCGGATCGACCCCGTTGCGGCAACCGTTCTGGCCGTTTCGCAGGGCGTCCGTATGCGCCGCGCACCCACACAAGCAAAAGGGAGATTGGCATGGGGCTAACACAAATTGCATCCCGCCTGATTAAAAAGCATGGGCAGGCGGCAACATTGCTGCGCCCCGGTGAGGGCACCGACGATGGTTATGGAAACGTGATCGACGGCCCCGATGTGCCTTACCCCATCACGCTGCTGTCTGCGACATATGCAATCGAATTGCAGCTTATCGCGGGCGGTTTCTTGGACGTGGGCGATCAAAGGGTGCTGGTGTCTGTCGAGGGTTTGGCCGTTGAACCCGTCACCACGGACAAGCTGCTAATTGACGGCACCGAATTTGAGGTGCGGCGGGTTTCACCGCTTTCCCCTGCGGGGGAGGTCATATTCTGGGAAATGCAGGTGCGCGATGACTAAGCGCAAAGAACATGTGCGGCACTCTGCGAACGTGACACGCGGCCCCCGTTGGCGGGCTTTGCGGATGCAGGCGTTAGAACGCGACGGCTGGGCCTGTGTCCAGTGTGGCACTCACAAGCGGCTTGAGTGCGACCATATCAAGCCCGTCCGAACACACCCCGAACTGGCTTACACCCTTAGCAATTTACAAATTTTGTGCGGTGCCTGTCACACGCGCAAAACCCGAATTGAGGTGGGGCACAAGCCCCTGACCCCAAAGCGCCAACAATGGCGCGATCTGCTGCGCGATATGCAGCGCAACCCGTCGAGCATAGGAGATACATCATGCTGACATCGAAAAAGCTGGAACTGCGACGTTCCGAAATCCGCCAAAACCTTGCTGAATTGGCAAACATCGAAACCCCGTCTGAGGACGAAACCCGCAAGATGGGCGAACTTGATACGGAGTACCGCGCCAAGGAAGCCCAATACCGCGCTGCACTTATCTCTGAGGATGAAGAGCGTAGCACTGCCGGGGCCGAACTCGAAACCCGCTCTGAAAAAGAGTGGAATGAAATTATGGCGGGCTTTGAAATGCGCCAAGTAGCCTTAAGCCTTGATGAAGGTCGCGCTCTATCCGGACAAACAGCGGAAATTGTCACAGAACTGCGTAGCCAAGGCGGATATCGCGGGATTCCAGTACCCTATGCGGCGCTTGAAACCCGTGCGGGCGAAACAATCGCCAGCGGTACACCTGATCCGATTGCCACACGTCCTTTGATTGAGCGTCTTTTCCCGGCTTCTGTTGCGGCGCAGATGGGCGTCCAGATGATCAATATCGGCACCGGGGCGCAAGAAACCCCTGTCACTACATCGGCAATCACAGCGGGCTGGCAGGCAACGGAAACGGGTAACGTGCCGGGGCCATCTGCTTACACCACACTTGACCGTCCTTTGAAGCCTGACAACACGTTGGGGATTCAAATGCGCATTACCCGCAAGACCTTGCTTCAAAGCGGGTCGGCACTTGAGCAAGCGATCCGGCGCGATATGAATGGTGCAATGGCGCAAGAAATGGACCGGGCTATCTTTAACGGGTCTGGCACCAATGGCGAACCCACGGGCGTTTTCACGGGCGCAGCGGCTTGGGGCATTGAAGAAACTGACCTGAGTGCGGCGGCGACATGGGCCGCGATCCGTTCTCAGGTGGTTGCCTTTATGACAGCCAATGCGGCAACCGGGCCTAGTGCCGTGCGTTTGCTGATCCGCCCTGAGGTTTGGGACACGATGGATGGTGCTTATATCACCGGCACGGCGGTCACTGAATGGGATCGTCTAAAAGCTGCTGTCGGTAGCATTTCTATGTCACACAATGCCTTGCCTGATCCTGCGTTGCCTGCTAGCGGCGTCGGTGGCGACCCACTGGAAAGCAAAGCACTGCTGACCACATCGGCGGGCGGTGTTGCACCTGTGTTCGTCGGGCTTTGGGGTGCGGTCGATCTGATCCGCGATCCTTACAGCGATGCACAATCCGGTGGCCTGCGTCTGACGGCGCTGTCCACAATGGACACAACAATCAGCCGTGCGGTGCAAACCCGCGTCCTGACAGGCGTCCAATAATGCTCTGGGGCGGTTCCAAAGGCGGGCTTGAAGTCCGTACCTCTGCGGACGGGTCAACCGTCCTCAGGGGCCGCTTTCCCTATGCAATCCCGACTGTCCTTAGCGATGGTCGGGAAAAGCGCAGCGAAGTATTTGAAGCGCGGGCGTTTGGCGCGTCCGTTGCCGATGGTGGTGACGTTCACTTGCTGGTGCATCACGACATGAATAAGCCGCTGGCATCCCGTGGGGCGGGTTCCCTGACCCTTGAGGATACCGACGACGCGCTGACATTTGAGGCCACACTTGCGCCTGAAATGCGGTCTGTCGGATATGTGCAAGACTTTCTCGGCACCTTGGCGGCGGGGTTGGTGGGTGGAATATCCCCCGGCTTTCGCGTCCCCCAGGGCGGCGACATTGTGAAGCGTTCCGGCGCTGGCATCATGCGCGTCGTGCGGTCTGCTGACCTGATCGAGATTAGCGCGGTGACAAAGCCCGCTTATCCGTCTGCGCAAATTGAGGCACGGAACTGGACGCCTGACCATGCCGTGAAACCCCGCGCAAATGCGGCCCAACGGTGGAGGGCGTGACATGACAGACTTATTGCAAGAGACTGAGGAAACGCCAACAAGTTATCCGGCAAGCCCAGCTGGAATGTCGGACCCCGCAACGTGGATTGATGCGGCGATCATTTGGGAACGGATCGAGGCTTACACCCGCACACGATACACGGCCCGACGGGTGGTTTGGACTGTCGAGGGGCGCGAGGGTGAAAACTGGAAACCCCCGCTGATCCCTATGACATCCCAAACGGCTGAAAAGTGGGAAAGCGGCGGCTGGGTGGCCGTCACCTTGCCAGACGGCCCCGTTGGTCTGTGCCTGCCCTCTGATAGCGTGTTCAAGGTCACTGCGCAGGTAGGCGGTGGTACACCCCCGGCGGCGGTCACTGAGGCGTTCCGACGCCTTGCTGAATACATGGCAGACGGCGACGACGACCGTGCGGGCGTGTCCAGTTACACGGTGAACATGGGCGGGGCTATTCAAGAAAGTTATCAGCGCAGCGCGGCACACGCGGCCCGTGCGCTTCAAAACAGCGGGGCGGCTGATCTGCTGCGCCCATATCGGAGGCAGAAATAATGTGGCCATTCAAACGCAAAACTGAAACGCGGGCGGCGTCTGGCGCTGGCTATACCGCGCAAATGATCCAAGCCCGAACGGCCTATATCACAGGCACAAGCGGGCGGGCCGAATTGACGGCCACGGTCCAAGGGGCGGTCACGCTCTGGGAAAATGGTCTGTCTGTCGCTGACGTGGACGGCACGGACCTATTGACCCGGCGGGCGCTGGCAATCGCGGGGCGCATGTTGGCGCTGCGTGGTGAGGCGCTATTCTACATCACTGATGACACGCTTATTCCTGTTTCCGAGTGGGACTTATCCACCCGGCTTTCCCGTCCAACGGCCTATCGCTTGACTTTGCCCGAATTGGGCGGCGGCAAAACCATCACGGCCCTTGCTGGCGAGGTTTTGCATTTTCGGATTGGTGCGGATGCTGTCCAGCCGTGGTATGGGACGGCCCCCTTGCGGCGGTCCAGCCTATCCGCTGACCTGTTAGAGATTATTGAGCGGGCGCTTGTCGAGGTCTATGGTGACGCGCCTTTGGGATCGTCTATCGTGCCAATGCCTGAGACACCGGAAACCGACCTTGCGGACATTGCGCGGGGTTTTCGTGGCTCACGCGGTAAGGTGCTGGTCAGAGAATCGGTGCAGGTTCAAGCGGCAGGCGGTCCAGCCCCCGCGCAAGATTGGCGGGCGAACGATCTGACCCCCGACCTTTCCAAAGCCATGCTTGATAAAACGCTGGATCAAGCCCGCGACCAGATCAACGCTGCCTATGGCATCTTGCCCGGCTTAAACAACAAAGCGACCACGGGGCCGATGGTGAGGGAAGCGCAGCGGCATCTTGCAAGCTGGACCTTACAGCCAATGGCTGAGGGCATGGCAGAGGAACCCACGGACAAGCTGGGAAGCACGGTCACACTGGACGTTATGCGGCCCCTACAGGCGTTTGATAGCGGTGGACGTGCAAGGACCGTTACGGCGCTTGTGAAGGCGCTGGCAGAGGCCAAAACAGCGGGTGTTGATCCTGCAATGGCCCTTAATCTTGTCGATTGGAAGGAATAGAGATTAGAAACCGGGTTTTCAGTAAAGCGAATTCTCGGTTTCTTTGCCCAATTCTGTAGGGCGGTATCCCAATGCCCCGTGATGTCGCTTGCTTGGTCCGCTTTCGATCAGTCCCAACGCTATTAGGCTATCAAAGGTCACTTTGCCCATTCCGCTTCCAAAGGTTCCATCTGGTGCAAAGTCGCCTTCTAAGAAACGGCTTTCAAATACGATACCCTTTAGGGCTTTTTGCTGGCGCTTATTGAGTTTCATGGCACGGCCTTTCAAATTTACGCCCACAATACAAACAAAAGCACGGCAACACAGCGCAAAATTGCACCGTTTCTAGGTTGGCGGGTTTTTGGGCGGGTTGATTGCGTTAATCATAAAAAACACAATGTTATCAATGATATATGCGATAAGATGGAGCGGGTAACGAGAATCGAACTCGTAACTAAAGCTTGGGAAGCTGCCGTGATACCTTTTCACCATACCCGCGCGCCGTCGATTGATTTAGGCGGAACCACCCGATGCGTCAAGTCAGGATTTGGTGGCGGTGAAAAAGTTGATCTCGGCAGGGACGGCGTGATCGTCGAATTCGCCAAACGCCTTGCGCATGGCCGCCTTGATACGGTCTCGGGCGGACTGCGAGGCCTCGAAATGCTTCATGGTACCGCTTGCCGGACCCACCTTCATCGACAGGTTCGCGATCTGGTCTGCGCCTCCGGGCAGTGTAAGACGCAAATTCTGGGCCGTGCCCGTGACATCCGTCAGGCCCGCCGTGGTCAAAGCGGAGCAAGTCTTGTCGATGTCGCGTAGTGCAAAGGGGCCCGGTGCATCGGGGTCGGTTTTTGGAGGGGCACCCAGCTCTGCCTTGGCGATGGCGGCGGGCAGGGTGAACCACGGGTTGGCCTGCGTCTGGCCCCATGTGGCAAAGCTGATCCTGCCGCCGGGTTTCAGGGCAGCTGCGATGTTACGAAAGGCCCCAGTGGTATCCGAAAAGAACATCACCCCGAACCTGGAGATCGCTCGGTCGAACCGGGCGGGGGCAAATGAGTGAGCCTCTGCGTCGACGAGGGCAAAGTCGATTTGGGGCAGATCCTCTGCCCTTTGTTTGGCGCGTGCGATCATCGTAGACGAGATGTCGGCCCCCAACACATGGCCCGTATGTCCCACCAAAGCCCCGGCCCGCAAGGTCGATTGCCCGGTTCCACAACCGATGTCCAATACACTGTGGCCGTGCAAGAGATCGCCGTTTTCAAGCACCCGGTCCAGTACGGGGGACAGGAGTTGATCCAGTTCATTTTCCTGTTCTACCCATGTAGGGCCGGCGTTGCTGGTCCAGAATTCTTCTTGGTCGCTGTTTGCAGACGTCATCGCGGGTTGTCCTTTGGTCTGGGTTTATCCTCGGCGCCGCCTGCGGCCCCCACCGGCGCTGTCGCCACCGCCCATGTTGAACATCGCGGTCGGCAAGGTCACAATGCTGTTGAGAATGGGAAACGGTTCAACGGCGTTGGGTATTGCCGACGCGTTGACAAAATGCTCCTGGAAACGCGGTTCAATCGCGGTTTCGACCTTGTGGATATTGCGCACTGTTTCCTCGATTTCAGCGCGCGTGGAACTGTTGAGCAAGGCAATCCGCGCCCCCGTGCCAGCCGCGTTGCCCGCCGAGGTCACCTTGTCAAGCGGGGCGTCCGGGATCATTCCGAGAACCATAGCGTGTTTGGGGCTGATATGCGCGCCGAAGGCACCAGCCAATACGACACGATCCACCTTATCGACACCGAATTTATCCATCAGCAACCTCGCTCCTGAATAGAGCGCGGCCTTGGCCATCTGGATTTCGCGGATATCGCGGTTGGTCACGGTGATGCGTGGCCCGCCGTTTTCGGTACCATCGTAAACCAGATACGAATTGGTGCGCCCGTCGGCAAACACATTGGCCGATCCTGTCTGTTCGGCGGTACCGATAAGGCCGGCGGCATCGACAATGCCGTGAATACGCATTTCGGCAACCATCTCGATGATACCCGAGCCGCAGATGCCGGTCACGCCCGTGGTTCCGATGGCGTCGAGAAAATCCGGGGCGTCCGACCATAGGTCGCTGCCGATCACCTTGAAACGGGCGATCTTTGTATCCGGGTCGATTTCAACCCGTTCGATCGCGCCCGGCGCGGCACGCTGGCCACTGCTGATCTGCGCGCCTTCAAACGCGGGGCCGGTCGGGGACGAGCAGGCAAGAACCTTCTCGCGGTTGCCCAGCAGGATTTCCGCATTGGTTCCGACATCGACCACCAGCATCAGATCCTCAGATTTATCCGGAGCCTCGGATAGCGCGACAGCCGCCGCATCCGCGCCGACATGCCCCGCGATGCAGGGCAGGAAGTACACCCGGGCGGATGGGTGAATGGTCAGGTCGAGTTCGACAGCGCGCAGGCGAAGCGCGTTTGATGTCGCCAACGCAAAGGGGGCTTGGCCCAGCTCGAACGGGTCTATGCCCAGAAACAGGTGGTGCATCACCGGGTTGCAGACAAATACCGCATCCACGACCATGGTCTTGTCGATCCCGCCTTCGGTGCAAATCTCGTCAAACAACGTATTCATTCCAGCACGCACGGCGCGGGTCATTTCCTGGGCGCCGCCCTCGTTCATCATGGAATAGCTGACCCGGCTCATCAGGTCTTCGCCAAAACGTATCTGCGGGTTCATCACCCCTGAGGATGCGATGACTTCTCCGGTCTGCAGGTCGCACAAATGCGCGGCGATGGTGGTCGACCCTAGGTCGACCGCGAGACCGTACAGCGAGCCTTCGTAGAAACCGGGCCATAGCTGCATGATGCGCGGGGGGTTCTCTTCGTCGCCCAAATGAACCGCGACCGTCACCTTCCAGTCACCCTTGCGCAGAATTTTCTGAATGTTTTGAATGATTTGGAGGTCTGCCTTAACGTTATCGAGCTGCCATTGCTCGCGCAGGGCCTCGGCGAGCCGCTCCAGGTCGCCCGACGGGTCGTGCATGTCGGGTTCTTGCACTTCGACATAGAACAGCTTGGTCGACGGGTTCAAAACGATGTCGCGGGCTTCGGCGCGTTTGCGCACCACCTGTTTGTGAACCTGGCTTTCGGCGGGCACGTCGATCACGACATCGCCTTGGACCTGCGCCTGACAGCCCAGCCGACGCCCATCAAGCAGTCCGCGTTTGTCCTTGTAGCGCTGTTCGACGCTGTTCCACTCGGACAAGGCGTCGTCGTTGACAGTCACGCCATGTTTCGGGAACTGACCATAGCCTGGCGACACCTGACATTTAGAGCAGATCCCGCGACCGCCGCAGACCGAATCCAGATCGACACCAAGTTGCCGCGCAGCGGTCAGGATCGGCGTGCCTTTCGGGAAATGCCCGCGCTTGCCCGAAGGCGTGAATACCACCAGTGGATCGTTGCTCATGTCGTTTCGTCCCCAACCGCTTCGCCGCAACATAGCGCAGCGCGCGGCAGGTGAAAGCGGTGATACGTCACATTATGCCACATCAGCGGCTTATGCTTCGCGTTCCGCACGCGCATGAAAGATAAATCCCAGAAAATTAAGCAAAATCTGTGCAGCCAATATACTGGTTGATCCGCTTCGATCATAGTCGGGGGCGACCTCGACCAGATCGATTCCAACGATGTCGTGACGCTGGGCCGCAGCCTGCAACAGCTCGAGAACCTCATAGTACAGAAACCCTCCGTGCGAGGGCGTGCCGGTACCCGGCGCAATAGAGGGGCAAAACGCATCGATATCTATTGTTACGTACAGCCGCGCGCCATCAGGCACGTGACCTAACACCCCTGATGTGCCCATTTCGCGTGCTTGCCGTACCGAAATGATATCGGACCCCATGGCACGCGCGTCGTCATATCCCTCGCGGGCGGTCGAGCTGACATTTCGGATGCCGACCTGGGTCATGCCGGTTACATAATCGCGTTCTAGAGCCCGGCGCATCGGGTTGCCATGGCCATGCCGGACGCCGTGCCGTTCATCGACGAAATCCAGATGTGCGTCAATTTGCAGCACGTGTATCGCTCCCTGACCGTCAAAGGCACGGATACACGGGATGTTGATCGAATGATCGCCGCCAATGACCACGGGCAGGGCACCGGCATCAAGAATGGCACGGACGCCCGTTTCGATATTGGCATGGCTTTGGACGGTATCGGTATGGATGATGTCGGCGTCGCCGATGTCGACTATATTGACGTCACCCGGCAGATATACCACGTCGTCTTCGTGATCATAGGCACCGGCGTGGCCGAAGCTGAACAGGGTCGACGCCTCGCGTACTCCTCGGGGGCCGAACCGCGCGCCCGCGCGCCACTGCGTTCCGCTGTCGTAGGGTGCCCCCAGGATAGCGACATCGGCATCCAGGGCCGCCCAGTCCGGCTCGTAAGGCCGCTTGCCGAACGTTGCAATCCCGACAAACGGCAAGTCGAGCCTGCCACCTTCATATCCATGTCGTGTCATATGAGTGTCCCTGCTTGAATGCCGTTTTCCGCAGCTTTCTCCAAAGCCTCAGCATTTGCAATGCCGACGGTACGCGAATGGGTCTTTCCAAACCGGATCATCCATGAAATATGAAACCGCCAAATGAACCCATGCAAGCCGAGGTGCAAAATGGAGATTCGTGAGGCTCTGACCTTTGATGATGTACTACTGGTGCCAGCGGCATCGAACGTGCTGCCTTCCACGGCGGATACGCGGACACGCGTGACTAAATCGATTGCGCTGAATATCCCTGTGCTGAGTTCGGCAATGGATACGGTGACCGAAAGCCGAATGGCAATCGCGATGGCCCAGGCCGGTGGAATGGGCGTCATTCACCGAAACCTCACCATCGAGGAGCAGGCGCAGGAAGTGCGTCGGGTGAAACGTTTTGAATCCGGCATCGTATACAACCCGATCACGCTGCGCGCCGATCAGACGCTCGCTGACGCGAAAGCGCTTCAGGAACGTTATCGGGTAACCGGTTTCCCGGTGGTTGATGACGCAGGCCGTGTCGTCGGTATCGTGACCAACCGAGATATGCGTTTTGCCTCGGACGATAAAACGCCCGTGAGGTTGATGATGTCATCGGACAACCTGGCGATCCTGCACGAACCCGCCGACCGCGACGAGGCGATCAGCCTGATGAAAGCGCGACGCATCGAAAAGCTTTTGGTCACCGATGCCAAGGGCAAGCTGACCGGGTTGCTGACCCTCAAGGATACCGAACAGGCAGTTCTGAACCCCACAGCGTGCAAAGATGCACTGGGCCGGTTGCGGGTTTCGGCCGCGACAACGGTGGGCGACGCGGGCTTTGAACGGTCACAGGCGTTGATTGATGCAGGTGTCGACATGATCGTCATCGACACGGCGCATGGACATTCCGAAGGGGTGGCCGCAGCGGTACGCCGTGCACGGGAACTGTCGAATGATGTACAGATCATCGCAGGCAACGTTGCCACCGGAGCAGCAACGCGCGCGTTGATCGACGCGGGTGCCGACGGGATCAAGGTCGGCATCGGACCGGGGTCGATTTGCACCACACGGATGGTGGCGGGCGTCGGGGTGCCGCAATTGACCGCAATCATGGATTGTGCCGCCGCTGCGGGGGATATTCCGGTGATCGCAGACGGCGGGATCAAGTTTTCGGGTGACTTCGCCAAGGCGATTGCTGCAGGCGCATCTTGTGCAATGGTCGGCAGCATGATCGCCGGAACCGATGAATCCCCCGGAGAAGTCATTCTATATCAAGGCCGTAGCTTCAAAAGCTACCGCGGAATGGGAAGCCTGGGCGCAATGGCACGCGGGTCTGCCGACAGGTATTTCCAAAAGGACGCGGCCTCGGACAAGCTGGTACCCGAAGGGATCGAGGGGCAGGTGCCTTACAAGGGGTCGGCGGGGGCCGTCGTGCATCAACTGGTCGGGGGGCTGCGCGCCGCGATGGGGTACACGGGCTGCGCCACGGTCGACGAAATGCGCAAGAACTGCACTTTCGTCAAGATTACGGGGGCGGGACTGTCGGAAAGCCATGTGCATGACGTTCAGATCACCCGCGAAAGTCCGAACTACCGGATCGGCTAGGCCGGGTATGACAAAGGTGCTCTCCTCGTGAATGAACTATGACCCCTGGCGCGCGCATTTCAGCTGCCATCGAGATACTCGATGCGATGGCGGAAGGAACCCCGGCGGAACAGGCGATGACCCGCTGGGCCCGCAGTAGCCGTTTTGCGGGATCAAAGGATCGCGCCGCGGTGCGGGATCATGTCTTTGATGTTTTGCGTCAGCGGTGCCAGGTGGCATATATGGGCCAGGGAGAAACAGGACGCGCCTTGATGATCGGGCTTCTGCGCGTGCAGGGTGTCGACCCCGCGCCGCTGTTCAACGGTGAAGGTCATGCGCCGCGCCCCTTGGCCGAAGCCGAGCTAGACGTGCCGGCTCCCCCTACAGACGAAGCCACTGCGTGGAACCTTCCGGACTGGATGATCCCGGCGTTCAAAGCGTCACTGGGCGACCGTGCAGAGCTGACCGCGCAAGCTCTGCAAACCCGCGCGCCCATCACGCTACGGGTCAATGTTGCTCGGGGTAATGTCGTGGCCGCAATGGAAAAGCTGTCCCAGCAAGGTATCGAGACAAAAGCGAACCCCCTCGCGTCTACTGCGCTGACCGTAACCGCAGGCGAACGGAAAATTCGCAGTTCCTCCAGCTACTTGCAGGGCGATGTTGAACTTCAGGACGCGTCGAGCCAAGCCATCGTCGCCGCTATGCCGCACGGCGCGCGCGTGCTGGATTATTGTGCAGGCGGCGGCGGTAAATCATTGGCCATTGCCATGAATGCCGACACCGAAGTGTTTGCACATGATATTGACCCGGCGCGCATGCGGGACCTTCCGGCTCGGGCTGCCCGCGCCCGAGCGACCGTTCACCAGTTTGACGCGGAAGAGATGACGGCCCAAAAGCCCTTCGACGTTGTGCTGTGTGATGCACCTTGTTCGGGGAGCGGAGCCTGGCGACGTTCAGCCGAAGGCAAGTGGACTTTGTCAGAGCGACGCCTGAAGGACCTGACACAGATTCAGGATGATATCCTGGATAAAGCTGCAACGCTGACTGCCGTTCATGGCACTCTGGTCTATGCGACATGTTCTATATTCGCCGCGGAAAATGAGCACCGAATTGCTGCGTTTTTGACGAGACATCCAGAGTGGACGCAAGTTTATTCAAAGCGTTTTGATGTAGATGAGAACGGCGATGGCTTTTTTACCGCACACTTGATGCGCGTTTAAAAATGTGTTCTATCAACTAAAGGGTGTTTTTTGGTTGATCTGCCCAGCGTTTAATAGCTGATTAACTTTCCTGCGCATAGATGAAGACAAATTTCATCGCGAAAGGAGGCTTTATTGTCAGATCGATTCAACGTGCACAGTCTGACGCTGCGGAAACGTTTGGTATGGCTGTTTTCCTTCACGTTTTTTGCGGCGGGCCTAAGCTTGCTCGCTCAGGATGCCACCGTCGCGATGATGTCCCAATCGATCGCGATTGCGGTTGGCGCAGTGGGCATTTTTCACATTCTATACGATTTGGTGCAGTTCCGGCGCGTCGAAAGCGCGCATAAAGCTGTTCACGATCTGATTGCCAACGATAAAAGTGCGAGCTTTTTTGCCGCTGCTGACGGGATGATCCTCGCAAGAAACGCCGCTACGGGCGACACGTTCGACGGGCAGCTTGCTCAGACCGTAAGCGCCCTTTTTTCGAGCCAATTCGCCAACCCTTCAACGATCGTCTTCCGCATGCAATCGCGCGCCTTCCAAGATGGTGCCGCGCGCGAAAACATCCGTACCAGAGACGGTGAAATTCAGCTGTCTGTGCACCGTGCCCCCGGCGGATACTTATGGCGGGCACAGGTGGCCCAAGGGGCGGTTTCATCAGCAGGGCAGACCAACGATCAGACGTTGCCGATGCTTATGATCTCGAGGTCGGGGGCGGTACTGTCGATGAATGATGCGGCCCGGCGGCTGATGGGGCGGCGGATTACGGCGCTCGACCAATTGTTTGACAAGCGTGTCGTGCATCACGGCGCGATCGTAGAAATACAAACCGCTCAAGGGCCGGAATTGATGATGGTGGCTGAAGTGCCTGCCAGTGCCGGGCGTCGCGCACTATATCTGCTGCCCGGTAACACAGGCCAATCGGCCGATGTAGGTTGGCAGGCATTCCAGCAATTGCCCATCCCGCTGGTAAAAATCGCCCCTGACGGAGCGGTTCTTTCTTACAATGTTATGGCGTCCAGCCTCATAGGCGCGGCACTTACCCCAGAGAGCCACCTGAGTGATCTGATGGAAGGCTTGGGTCGGTCAATATCGGATTGGCTGACAGACACGCTTGACGGTCGTTTGGTCAAGAAATCCGAATTTCTGCGCCTGAAGCGGGACGATCGCGAGGTCTTCGTACAAGTGACGTTGAACCTGGTATCAGAACTGGGTCGACCGGCGCTGATTGCGGTTTTGAACGACGCAACTGAACTGAAATCGCTGCAGGCACAGTTCGTCCAAAGTCAGAAAATGCAGGCTATCGGCCAGCTTGCGGGTGGGGTAGCGCACGATTTCAATAATTTGCTTACAGCTATTTCGGGCCATTGTGACTTGTTACTGCTACGCCATGATCAGGGCGATCCAGATTACAGTGACCTGGTTCAGATCAACCAGAATGCAAACCGCGCGGCGGCGTTGGTCGGCCAGCTGCTGGCATTTTCCCGTAAACAGACGCTTCGGCCCGAAACATTGGATATACGTGACACTATGGCTGATCTGACCCACCTGCTGAACAGGTTGGTCGGAGAAACCGTAACGCTCACCTTGAGCCACGATCCTGTTTTGCAACCCATACGCGCAGACAAGCGCCAGTTGGAACAAGTACTGATGAACCTTGTCGTGAATGCACGCGATGCGATGCCCACCGGCGGAGAAATCAAGGTGACAACAGAATGCGTCACTCTTGAAACTGCTCTGACGCGTGATCGGGTTGTGGTGCCGTCGGGCAAATACGTAACCGTCAAGGTCGAAGATAAAGGCGAAGGAATAGCCCCCGATAATTTACAAAAAGTGTTTGAGCCTTTTTATACCACCAAGCGAACCGGGGAGGGAACCGGCCTGGGTCTATCGACCGCCTATGGCATCGTCAAGCAATCGGGGGGCTACATATTTGTTGACAGTAAATTGGGCGAGGGAACGGTATTTTCACTATATTTCCCCGTGATGGTTCAGACTGTTGCGGCGGTGAAAGAACGCCCGCCCTCGGTACCCGCAGCTCCCGCGAAACCTAATGACGGTATCGTGCTCCTGGTGGAGGATGAAGCCCCGGTACGCGCATTTGCCAGTCGAGCGCTCCGATTACGCGGATATACCGTTATCGAGGCTGATTCAGCCGAGGGTGCGCTAAAGACGCTCGAAGATCAGACATTGAGCGTTGATGTTTTCGTAACCGACGTGATCATGCCGGGAATGGATGGCCCCAGCTGGGTACGACAGGCGTTGAAACATCGCCCAGGTATCCCCGTCGTATTCGTATCAGGCTATGCGGAAGACAGTTTTGAGGACGCCCAAACTTCTATCCCGAATTCCACATTCCTGCCAAAACCGTTTTCCCTGACGGAATTGACCAACACCGTGCATCGTCAACTACTGTAATCACGCGATGGAATCGTATAAGATAAACTCTTCGGAAAACTTGCGGCGAAAACGTTCTTCTACATCCGGAGATAGCGAAAGCTCCATCTGCGGTGAAACGTTTTCGCGTCTAAGATCAAGATGTACATCCAGCCGTTCTTGCAGGAAGTTCCGTAGACGAGCCTGATCTTCATAACGGAAGTAATGAGTGATTTTTGTTCCATTTGGTTGCGGGGCCATGAAGTTGAGCTGACTGCCAACGTCCGCAAAACCGGGTTTGTTACCTTTCATGTAAGCCAGGACAAATTCGTCAAATGATACATGGAAAGTGGCGTTCGGTTTGCCTTGCATGAAGGGGCGCCGCCGATAACGGTACCAACTGCCAAGCCAACTGATCGGTTCGCGCATGACACACATAAGCTCGAGCTCCACGTCGCAGACCTTGAGAAACATCGGCCGTACAAATCGATTGTAACGGTAGACCGGCGCGTGTTTCAGCATGGGAGGTTCGGAAATCACCATATCCGCCCGCGACGCAAGCGCGGTTTCATATGCCGTCGTCGCGGTTTTCGGCATGGACAAAAACGCCAGTCGTTCCTTAAAGAAAATAAGCATCTGCCGGATATCCCCGATTTATTATGGTCGAAAACCGATTTACCCAATCGTGGTAATGCGCATCAGCTCGCGGGTGGACTACACCATGATCAGCGCTCCATACAAACCAAACCCATGACTATTAATCAATGCCTTGGCATCGTCTAGCACGCATGCGTGCATCCATATCACTATTGTTTTTGATCCAACCGGTTCGGAAATAAATGTGGCCCTTTACCAAGCCTTAATCACTGCGGATTACCGTCGATCAGATGGTACCGTTAATGATGATCAGACATCTTATAACAGATTAAACGAACAAAAAGATTGAAATGTTCTGCGTTTGGTCTCATATGGAACATACAAGGAACAAAACGTTGGTGGTCATGCTGGTGATTGCGGCATGCGGTACACTGTGACACTAAGGGGATAACCTAAAATGGCAACGGCAGATCTTTTGACAATGGACAACAAGAAACAAGCTGAAAAGCAAAAAGCTCTCGACAGTGCACTTGCACAGATTGAACGGCAGTTCGGTAAAGGGTCAATCATGAAATTGGGGGCCGAGGGGGCCGTTCAGGACATCAAGTCAAGCTCAACCGGCTCTCTGGGGCTTGATATCGCACTGGGGATCGGCGGCCTTCCCATGGGGCGGATTATCGAGATTTACGGCCCCGAAAGTTCGGGGAAGACAACGCTGACCCTGCATTGCGTTGCAGAGCAGCAAAAAATGGGCGGTGTATGTGCCTTTGTAGATGCCGAGCATGCGCTCGACCCCCAGTATGCCAAAAAAGTTGGCGTCGATATCGATGAACTGTTGATATCTCAGCCTGACACGGGCGAGCAGGCATTGGAGATTGTCGATACGCTGGTCAGATCCGGCGCAGTGAATATGGTCATCGTCGATTCTGTGGCGGCTCTTACCCCCAAATCAGAACTCGAAGGCGATATGGGCGATAGCTCGGTTGGCGTGCAAGCGCGGCTGATGTCCCAAGCGATGCGGAAATTGACCGGGTCAATTTCGCGGTCTAACTGCATGGTGATCTTCATCAACCAGATCCGGATGAAAATCGGCGTCATGTTCGGGTCGCCTGAGACAACAACCGGCGGCAACGCGCTCAAATTCTATTCTTCTGTACGCTTGGATATCCGCCGCATCGGTGCACTGAAAGACCGCGATGAAGTCGTCGGTAACGCAACGCGGGTCAAGATCGTCAAAAACAAGGTCGCCGCTCCGTTCAAACAAGTGGAATTCGACATTATGTATGGCGAAGGTATTTCAAAAATGGGCGAAATTCTCGACTTGGGGGTCAAGGCTGGCGTCGTGGACAAGTCGGGTTCTTGGTTCAGCTACGGCGATGAACGGATCGGGCAGGGGCGAGAGAACGCCAAGACCTTTTTGAAAGAAAACCCAGCGATGGCGATGGAGATCGAAGACAAGATACGCGCTGCGCACGGCCTTGATTTCGAAGGCTCCGAAAACGATGACATCGATATTCTTGAGGCCTGATTTTTCCACTTGTTAAAAGATATCAAGGCGCACCTCAGAGGTGCGCCTTTTTCGTAGGGCATGCCCCATGGACAGTACAGTGTCGCAAGGGTAATTGGGGAATAACTCTTTTTCTGCCCCTCGAAAGGCCCCGAATATGAAAACGCTCAACGACATTCGTTCAACTTTCCTAGGATATTTTGAAAAGCAGGGTCACTCTGTACAACCATCAAGCCCACTGGTCCCGCGTAACGACCCGACGTTGATGTTTACCAACTCCGGCATGGTTCAATTCAAAAACCTGTTCACAGGCGTCGAAACTCGCGATTATACACGTGCGACCACGGCCCAAAAATGCGTGCGCGCAGGCGGAAAGCACAACGATCTGGACAATGTTGGATACACTGCTCGTCACCATACGTTCTTTGAGATGCTCGGGAACTTCAGCTTTGGTGATTACTTCAAAGAAGAAGCCATCGCGTTTTCGTGGGAATTGATCACCAAAGAGCTGGGAATTGATCCCAATCGTTTGTACGTCACGGTCTATCATACCGATGATCAAGCCGCGAATATCTGGAAGAAGGTCGCGAACCTCTCTGATGACCGGATCATTCGCATTGCGACCGATGACAACTTTTGGATGATGGGGCCAACCGGTCCATGTGGACCCTGTTCAGAAATTTTCTATGACCATGGCGATCATATATGGGGCGGCCGCCCCGGCTCTCCAGAAGAGGATGGCGACCGTTTCGTCGAGATATGGAACCTGGTTTTCATGCAATATGAACAGTTCGAAGATGGCACACGCAAGCCGTTGCCGAACCAGTCCATCGACACCGGGATGGGGATAGAACGGGTCGCGGCCCTATTGCAGGGAACCAACGATAACTACGCGACTGACCTGATGCGCAACTTGATATTGGCTAGCGCGAACGCGTCCCACACCGATCCGGATGGGGCTGGAAAAACCCACCACCGCGTGATCGCAGACCACCTTCGTTCCACATCGTTTCTGATCGCGGACGGTGTCATGCCATCGAATGACGGACGCGGCTATGTGTTGCGCCGGATCATGCGGCGGGCGATGCGTCATGCTCACCTGCTGGGCCTCAAAGACCCTTTGATGCACCGCCTCGTTCCGGAGTTGGTTCGCCAGATGGGCGGCGCATATCCGGAGCTGGGCCAGGCGCAGTCATTGATCGCCGAAACCCTGCTGCTTGAGGAAACGCGGTTCAAGCAAACCCTCGATCGCGGCCTCAAGCTCCTGGACGATGAACTCAAGGTACTTCCAGCCGGTGCAAACTTGCCTGGAGAAACCGCATTCAAGCTGTATGATACCTACGGTTTCCCGATCGACCTGACCCAGGATGCGTTGCGTGAACAGGATCGCGGCGTTGACATTGAAGGCTTCAACTCGGCCATGGACAAGCAAAAAGCCCTGGCCCGCGCAGCATGGGCTGGTTCTGGTGAAGCCGCCGATGCGACCGTATGGTTCGATGTCGCCGAGAAAACCGGTGCCACGGATTTCCTCGGGTATGATACTGAAACCGCCGAAGGCCAGATTGCAGCGATCGTCCAGGAAGGGGAGCAGGTCACCGAGGCGACGACGGGTGCCAAGGTACAGATCGCTCTGAATCAGACACCTTTCTACGCTGAAAGCGGCGGGCAGATCGGGGATGCCGGGCAGATCAAGACTGAAACCGGTGTGATAAGCGTGACGGATACCAGAAAAACCGCCGGTGTTTTCATTCATATCGGTCAAGTTACCGAAGGTGTAGTCAAAACCTCGCAAGCCGCCGTGCTCGAGGTCGACCATGCTCGCCGGACATCCATTCGCGCCAACCACTCGGCTACGCACCTGTTGAACGAAGCTTTGCGCAAAACCCTGGGTGACCACGTGACACAGCGTGGCTCGCTCAACTCCTCTGATCGCCTGCGTTTTGATTACAGCCACAATCACCCGCTTACTGCCGAAGAGATCAACAGGATTGAGCACGAGGTAAACAATTATATCCGTCAGAACACGCCGGTAGAAACGAGGGTAATGTCGCCCGATGATGCCCGCGGCTTGGGTGCGCAGGCTTTGTTCGGCGAAAAATACGGCGACGAGGTGCGTGTGGTCTCGATGGGCCGCGCCTCTGGTTCCGGCAAGGGGTCCGACAAATCCACCTATTCGCTAGAGCTGTGCGGCGGTACCCATGTGCGCCAAACCGGTGACATCGGGGCTTTCGTAGTGCTTGGCGACAGCTCCAGCAGTTCCGGCATTCGCCGCATCGAGGCGCTTACAGGAACCGAGGCGCTAAACTGGCTGAGAGAACAAGAGGCGACGTTATCGCGTGTCGCGGCTGAATTGAAAACATCAACGGCCGACGTGCCAGACCGCGTACGCGCACTGCTCGATGAACGTCGCGCACTGACCAATGAAATCGCCCAACTCCGTCGCGAACGTGCGATGTCCGGCGGCGGTGTCGCGACACATGCACCCCAGGATATAAACGGGGTCAAGTTTCTGGCCCAGGTGTTGTCCGGGGTCACTGGGAAGGAACTGCCAGCTTTGGTTGACGAATACAAAGCAAAACTGGGCAGCGGGGTCGTTCTGCTGATTGCCGACGCCGACGGCAAGGCCGCCGTTGCCTCGGGCGTCACTGCTGACTTGAAGGATACGGTTTCGGCTGTTGATATCGTCAAGACAGTTGTTGCCGAGCTTGGTGGTAAAGGCGGCGGTGGTCGCCCCGATCTCGCCCAAGGCGGAGGCAAGGATTTGGAAAATGTCGACTCCGCCATTGCTGCCGCCAAAACCATTTTGAAAGGATAACCCATGCCCGCACTCTGGATAGCTCACGTCACCGTCACCGATGAAGACGCATATGCAAAATACGCGACCCTTGCGGGGCCGGCAATCGCCGCTCACGGTGGCCGGTTTCTAGCCCGCGGTGCCCGGTTTGTGCAACTCGAAGGCAAGGAACGGCCTCGCAACGTGATTGCGCGCTTTGCATCACTCGAAGAAGCGGTGGCGTGCTATAATTCCGCCGCTTACCAGGATGCATTAAGCCACGCCAAAGACGCGTCGGAACGTGAACTTTTGGTCGTTGAAATAGAAGACTGAAACGCGCCACCGCTCCACGTCTTGGTGCAAAGCGCCTATTTCACCCTTCAGCTCCAGGTCAGCTGACGCGCTTCAAATCCGGCATTCAAACAAAAAAGAAGGCCAAGCTGGCCCTCTTTTCCAAATGGTTTTAAATCCTGGGGTCTGGGGCAAAGCCCCAGTCCGGCACCTGATCAGGCGGATTTCGACATCCGCTTACGCTCATGCGGATCAAGATAGCGCTTGCGCAAACGGATGGCGTTCGGGGTCACCTCGACCAGTTCGTCATCGTCAATGTATGCGATAGCCTGCTCAAGCGTCAGGGTCACCGGCG
This sequence comes from Sulfitobacter sp. L-8, assembly GCF_056859255.1. Classification (NCBI taxonomy): domain Bacteria; kingdom Pseudomonadati; phylum Pseudomonadota; class Alphaproteobacteria; order Rhodobacterales; family Roseobacteraceae; genus Sulfitobacter; species Sulfitobacter sp. L-8. The sequence goes on along the minus strand of NZ_JBSXOD010000056.1, from coordinate 730,068 downwards.
TTGTCAGGCGAACCGCTTCGTCGGTACCGGACGCACGAACGTTGGTAAGTTGCTTGCCTTTCAACGGGTTCACTTCCAAATCATTTTCACGGCTGTGTTCACCGATGATCATGCCCTGATATACCGCTTCCTGGGCACCGATAAAAAACTTGCCGCGATCCTCCAGCTTCCACAACGCATAGGAAACAGAGGTCCCGTTCTCCATGGAAATCAGAACGCCAGCGCGCCGGCCGGGTATCGCCCCTTTATGCGGTGCCCAGCTATGGAACACCCGGTTCAGAACACCGGTGCCCCGGGTGTCGGTCAGGAATTCGCCATGATAGCCGATCAATCCGCGCGAGGGAATGAGCGCGATGATCCGGGTTTTGCCTGCGCCGGCTGGCTTCATTTCAGACAGTTCGCCCTTGCGGGTGCCGGTAACTTTCTCAATGACCGCGCCGGAATATTCATCATCGACGTCGATGGTCACCTCTTCGATCGGCTCCAGACGTTCGCCATTCTCGCCTTGACGGAAAAGAACTTGAGGACGCGAAACCGAAAGTTCGAAACCTTCGCGGCGCATGTTCTCAATCAGAACACCCATCTGAAGTTCGCCGCGGCCGGCAACCTCGAATGCTTCACCGCCAGGGGTGTCGGTGACCTTGATCGCCACATTCGATTCGGCTTCTTTCATCAGACGGTCGCGTATGACGCGCGACTGTACTTTCTTGCCGTCGCGACCCGCCAGCGGGCTGTCGTTGATCCCGAAGGTGATGGTGATTGTGGGTGGATCGATCGGCTGGGCAGGCAGGGCCACGTCAACCGACGGTGCGACGATTGAATCCGCCACGGTCGCCTTCGCCATCCCCGCGATCGACACGATATCGCCTGCTTCGGCCACGTCGATCGGCTGTTGCATAAGTCCGCGGAACGCCATGATCTTGGTCACCCGGAAGTTTTCGATCAACTTGCCGTCACGCGACAGCGCCTTGACCTGTTCCCCGGTTTTCAACTGACCGGTTTCAACACGGCCTGTCAGCATACGCCCGATAAACGCGTCCGCACCCAAGGTGGTGGCCAACATGCTGAACGGCTTGTTGATGTCTTTCAGTTGCTTGGGTGCCTTTACATGCTCGACGATCAAATCGAACAGCGCAGACAGATCCTTGCGCGGGCCGTCCAGCTCCATGTCGGCCCAGCCGTTGCGGCCCGACGCATACATGTGGGGGAAATCCAGCTGTTCGTCATTGGCACCGAGGCTGGCAAACAGGTCGAAACATTCGTCCAGCGCGCGATCCGGCTCTGCGTCACCCTTGTCGACCTTGTTCAGAACAACGATAGGGTTCAATCCCAGTGCCAACGCTTTGGAGGTGACGAATTTGGTCTGCGGCATCGGGCCTTCGGCCGCATCAACCAGCAATACAACGCCATCCACCATGGACAGGATGCGTTCGACCTCGCCGCCGAAATCGGCGTGGCCGGGCGTGTCGACGATGTTGATACGGACGCCTTTCCATTCGACAGAGGTAGGTTTGGCAAAAATTGTGATGCCGCGCTCACGCTCCAGGTCGTTGCTGTCCATGGCGCGTTCGGTCGTCGCCTGATTTTCGCGATAGGTGCCGGATTGTTTCAATAGTTCATCAACCAAGGTCGTTTTGCCGTGGTCAACGTGAGCGATGATTGCGATGTTGCGCATGTCCATAGAGTATGCCTTTGATACGGGAGGGGGCCGCGCACGCTAATGCACCGCAGCATTTGCGCTGCGCTTACCGTGCCGCGGATAAGAAAGCTAGCCCTAAAGCCGCTTAGACGGTTTCTGCGCGGTTTTCTGTGCTTTGATGATCCTTACCGGCCCCGTCTTCCGTATAGTTCCGGACAGGCACGGGGTCGTTGAAGGTTAAAGTCCGGTAGGGGAACGGAATTTCTATCCCGGCGTCGTCAAGCGCGCGCTTCACGGCCGCGACGACTTTGTCGCGGCTGGTACGTATGTCGATCGGCGTGGATCCGGTCCACCACGTTACTTCAAAATTAATCGAGCTATCTGCAAACTCCTGCGCGAATATCTCTACGTCGCGCACATCGTCGCGTACGGCGTCGACGTTGCGGACCGCATTCGCAATTACCTCTCGGGCTTCATCGACATCTTCGCCATAGGCAATGCCGCAAATGATGGTTGTGCGGCGCACATCGCGGGCGGTGCGTATCGTTACCGGATTCTTGAAGAACATCGCATTGGGCGCAACCACCAATTGCCCGTCGGTCTGGCGTACATGCGTATCGCGGATCGTTATCTCCTCGACCTGACCTTCGATGCCTTCACATTCGATATAGTCTTCGACGGCAAACGGCTCCCGGATCAGCAACAGTATACCGGCTAGAAAATTCTCGAAAACGTCTTTGAACGCAAACCCGATTGCGACGCCGCCGATACCCAGGGCGGTCAACGCCTTACCCGGAGTGATCGTCGGAAAGGCGATGGTGACCGCGATCAAAACGCCGAACAGCCATAACCCGACGGTAATCAGCATCATAATCACATCGACCAAAGAACGGCGCATGTGCGCACGGCGCAAAGTGCGCGGCACAACCATCTGGATGATCTTGATTACCGCCCAGAGGAAACCCAAAAATACGATCGACAGAACAAGCTGGGGGAGCACGCTCCAGAATCCGATAGCGTAGTCTTCTAACTGATTGCGTAGCGGGGCGGGCAAAGAGGACCAGGTGGAGCTTAAAAAATCTATCATGCGGTCCCTGTTTTGCTGTTGCAAATGAACGTCGGCGAACCGCGTTTGGTTCCGTAATTAATGCGTGGTTGCCGCTGAAAAAATATGAATGACAAGTATCCCAATGATAATCAGTGATAATCCGAAAACCGCCGCCAGGTCGAGCTTTTGCCCAAAGACGATGTACCCGATGCCTGCGATACACACGATTCCCAAGCCTGACCAAATCGCATAGACGATCCCGACCGGCATGACCTTCAACGCCAGCGCCATGAAATAGAATGACACCAGATAACAGGCAATTACTGCCAGCGAGGGCCACAGGCGCGTAAATTGTTGCGACGCTTGCAGCGCCGTCGTGCCCAATGTTTCGCTGATGATGGCGATCAGAAGCCATAGATAGTGCATTGCCGTAACTCCTGCATCGATAAACGCCGTGCCAAACCACTATCTTCAACGACGGGTCAGGGCAAACATTCTGATACCGCTCGAACCTGCGGAAGGCAGACTCTGGCACAACGGCGGTACCAGGCAGCACGCCAGACCGGCGTGATCAGCCGGGCGGTTGGACAACCGCCACAATGCGTGACCCAGCGGCTTTGGGTCACTACGCTTTCAGGTAGCGATATATCGGTCGCGACGGTGGTTGAAGGTGATGATCAGGTTCAACGTCACCGCCCCCAGCAGGGAATAGGCCACCACACTGGCGGGGAACAAAAACAGGGCAACGCTGAATATCACCGCGTCAGTGATAAGTTGCACCCAACCCGCCTTGAACCCCGTCGCATCCTGCACCAGCAGGGCGATTACGCCCAACCCGCCCAACGATCCATTATGACGAAACATCGCGAGCAAACCCAGACCCACCAAAGACCCAAAGATCACCGCGCCCAGTGCCGGGTTCAACGATTCAAGTACAAACCCGTAAGGCAGAAGGGTGGTTACAACAGATAGAACGGATACCGACAGAATGGATTTTACCGTGAACTCGACGCCCAGCCTGTTGTAGGCGACAAAGTAAAACGGCAGGTTGATTGCAAAGAACACCACACCGAATGAATATCCACTGATATACGAGATGATCACCGCCAACCCCGCTGTCTGACCCGTGATCAGGCCGGCGAGTGTCAGAAAATGTATCCCCAGGCCACTTAGAAAAACCCCAAGGCTAAGGCCTTGGATGTCGTCCAGCAGACTATGATCGGTCATCGGGGCAGGGGCAATTGATGCGGTGTGTGTCATGCCTGTCAGATAGGGCAGCAAAGCTGACCTGTCTAGGGGAAAATAACCGTCGATGCTTGTCATAGTCTGCAACGTCGCGTCATCGGCTTGATAGGCGGATCAGCCGACGATCCGCCCGCCACAAAACCCCTTTATCCGTTCAGGGCGGTGTTCAGGTTTTCGTCGACCTTCTCAAGAAAGCCCATCGTCGTCAGCCAGCCTTGGTCTGGGCCCACCAACAACGCAAGATCCTTGGTCATATGCCCTGCTTCCACTGTATCAACGACAGTCTGTTCCAGTGTTTCGGCAAAGCGCGTCAACTCCCCGTTGTTATCCAGTTTGCCACGGTGCTTCAGCCCACCGGTCCATGCATAGATAGAGGCAATAGAATTGGTCGAAGTTTCCTCGCCTTTTTGATGTTGGCGATAATGGCGCGTAACGGTGCCATGCGCTGCCTCGGCCTCTACGGTTTTGCCGTCAGGAGTCATCAGCACCGACGTCATCAACCCCAATGACCCGAAGCCTTGGGCCACGGTGTCTGATTGCACATCACCGTCATAGTTTTTGCAGGCCCAAACATACCCGCCATTCCACTTCATGGCACATGCGACCATATCGTCGATCAGGCGGTGTTCATAGGTGATGCCCGCCGTTTTGAACCGATCTTCGAACTCGGTTTCATAGATATGCTGGAACAGCTCAAGGAAACGGCCATCATACTGTTTCAAAATGGTATTTTTGGTGCTTAGATAGACTGGCCAACCCAGGTTAAGCCCATAGTTGAGCGACGCGCGGGCAAAGTCGATAATGGATTTGTCCAGATTATACATCGCCATGACGACGCCTGCGTCAGGGGCGTCAAAGACTTCGCGCTCGATTTCTATTCCGTCTTCACCGACAAATTTAAGCGTCAGTTTCCCCTTGCCGGGGAATTTGAAGTCCGTAGCCTTGTATTGATCTCCATAGGCGTGGCGGCCCACAACGATCGGTCTGGTCCAGCCCGGCACCAAGCGCGGTACGTTCTTGCAAATGATCGGCTGTCGAAAGATCACACCGCCAAGGATATTGCGTATGGTACCATTCGGGGATCGCCACATTTCTTTCAGGCCGAATTCCTCGACCCGTGCCTCGTCCGGAGTAATGGTCGCGCATTTGACGCCGACACCGTATTGCTTGATCGCGTTAGCCGCGTCGATAGTGATCTGGTCATTGGTGTCATCGCGCACCTGAATGCCCAGATCATAGTATTTCAGATCAACGTCGAGATACGGCAGGATCAGTTTTTTCTTGATAAAATCCCATATGATGCGGGTCATCTCATCGCCGTCGAGTTCAACAATCGGGTTTTCAACCTTGATCTTCGTCATCGGCTGCCATTCCTTTGGTCAGAGTGTTTGGAGATGCATAACCCAACCGGGTCCGAATGTGTAGCAAGTATACTATTGCATACAAAAAGGTCAGCGATATTTTTCCGCTACTCCTGGTTGAACTCAAGACACATGATCGGCAGGCAGCGGCAGCTTGGACAGCGGTCATGGGAACGCCCGATCTGCGTCAACGGTGGGCGCTGAACCAAGCCGAGACATGTTTGCGAGCATAAGCCCAAAGCCCCGGTGCGCCATGCGCGATCCTGGAGCCGACCTTTTCCACAAACTGATCCTCGGTCACATTGTATTCGATCCAGCTCCCGCCGCCAGCGGCGAGGTTTTGCATCGGCGGCTGAAACCGGTCCAGGGACTTGGCAAAACGTGCTGTTGGGGTCTCGCACGCTTCGAATTCTTCCCATGTTCCACGCAGATCGTCGCGAAGATCATCTGGAAGCAATCCGAATATGCGATCCGCGGCCAATTGTTCCTGCGCTTCCATATCGGTCTGCTCGTAGGTGCCGAAGATCGGATTGTCGCCGGCGTCTATTTCCACGAGGTCATGCAGGATCAACATCTTGGTTACCCGCGTCACATCGACGTCGGGACCGGCCTGATCGGCCAGCACCAGCGCATAAAGCGTCAAATGCCAACTATGCTCGGCAGAGTTTTCCGGCCGCGAGGCGTCACAGAGGAGGGTGCCCCGGTTGACCGATTTGAGCTTGTCAGCCTCATTCAGGAACGCGATCTGCCGATCGAGGCGGGTTGTCATGGTCAGCTTGGCCTTGCGCGGTGCGCATCCAGGGTTTTGCGCAGGAAATCGCGCCCCTGCTGTGCGGCCATCCGGGTGCGTATTGCAGTCACAAATGCTTCTTCCATGGTTTGCGATGACGCTCCGAGCACAGCGGCGACCTCCATAAAGAGGCGCTCCTGTCCGGTTTCACGTTGTACTGCCAGACATTCTTCGGCCAGCTGGTTGGCCAGATCGATGAGGGTCTGGTCCGCCATTACCTGGTGGATTCCGTCAAGCGGCGTTTGACGTATTCGGTGCTCGAGGTAATCAAGGTGTCCATGTGGGGCTCTTCAAAGAAGTGTCCCGCCCCTTCGATTTCCTGATGGGTGATCGTGATGCCTTTCTGCTCGTGCAGCTTGCTGACCAGATTGACGGTGTCGGCGGGCGGTGCCACGCGGTCGGCGGTGCCATTGATGACCAGACCCGACGCAGGGCAGGGTGCCAGGAAACTGAAGTCGTACATGTTGGCCGGAGGGGCGACCGAGATGAAGCCGGTGATCTCGGGACGTCGCATCAAGAGCTGCATGCCGATCCAGGCCCCAAAGGAAAAACCCGCGACCCAGCAATGCTTGGAATTGTTGTTCATGGATTGCAGGTAGTCCAACGCCGACGCAGCATCCGAAAGCTCGCCTATGCCCTGATCATATTCGCCCTGGCTTCGGCCCACGCCACGGAAGTTGAACCGCAAGACGGTAAAACCCATATTGTAGAAAGCGTAATGTAAATTATACACAACCTTATGGTTCATCGTGCCGCCGAACTGTGGGTGCGGGTGCAACAGGATGGCAATAGGCGCGTCGCGTTCCTTTTGCGGATGGTAGCGGCCTTCGAGGCGGCCTTCGGGTCCGGGAAATATAACCTCGGGCATGAGCGTCCCTGCTTTGGGCTCAAAGATGTAGCGGATTAGTTGACGAATTCGCTAAGGCACCTTAGAACGGTTCTAACTTGTCTGATCCCAGCGTTTCTGGGGGTCAGGCAATGCATTTAGGCATTTCAGGCGTCGACGTCAATCAAGCAGGCGCACATGGCAAGGGGATCTCTGCGATGAAGCTATCTACCAAAGGGCGTTATGCCATGGTTGCACTGGCCGATATTGCGTTGCAGCCCCCGGGCGGGTTGGTGAGCCTTGGCGATATTGCCGAGCGCCAGTCCATATCGCTGCCGTACCTGGAACAGCTGTTCGTGAAGCTGCGCCGCGCCGAACTTGTGGCGTCGGTGCGGGGTCCGGGTGGTGGATACCGCTTGGCCCGACCGGCGGCGAATATCCGTGTGGTCGATATTCTGGGTGCCGTGGACGAAAAGGTCGACGCGATGCACATCGGCGCGGGAGCATCGGGTGGATCCTCCGGCAGCCGGGCGCAATCATTGACCAACCGGTTATGGGAGGGGTTAAGCGCACAGGTCTATGTGTTTTTACATCAAACGAGATTGTCAGACGTGGTCGCGAACGAGCTCGCCCCTTGTCCCGCGGTGCCGAACCTGTTCGCGGTGGTGGATGAGGAATGACAGGCCCAGTGACCATCGTCGGGGCGCATCCGGGCATGGTGTGCCCGCCCCGACGGGATGAGGGACGCTGTCCCTCAAACTCCCTGGGATTTTTTGCCATTTGGAAATTTAGATGAGAGTTTACCTGGATCACAATGCGACGACGCCGCTGCGGCCTGAGGCGCGCACGGCAATGTTGGCTGCGATGGATTTGGCCGGAAATCCGTCGAGCGTTCATGCCGAGGGGCGCGCGGCCAAGATGCTGATCGAAAAAGCAAGGGCACAGGTGGCCGGGCTTGCACGGTGTGATGTGTCCGAGGTGATCTTTACCAGCGGCGCGACAGAGGCAGTGGCCGGTGTTGTGCACGATGCCACTCAGGTTTGTGGAGCGGTCATCGAGCACGAGGCGGTGCGTGTCTGGTGTGAAGACGAGGGGATGCGCTTGCTTGGGGTGGATGCGAATGGGCATCTTGATTTATCCGGGGTGGCTGATGGCGCGCTTGCCGGCGCGGTCCTGTTTGTGCAGCGTGCCAATAGTGAGACCGGCGTGCTGCAGCCGAACCGCCTGGAAGGGGAGCTGGAACGGGTCGGTATCACCGCGTCGGACGTGTTTCGCGACACGGTACAGGCGGCCGGGAAGGTTGCGGATCTCGGCCGCTGGCGCGCCGGGCAGGGGCCGCATGCCTTCATGGCATTGTCGGCACATAAGCTTGGCGGACCTAAAGGCGTGGGTGCCTTGATCGCCGGGCCGGATTATAATCCGGGCAGGATGTCTGCGATGCTGCGTGGCGGCGGTCAGGAATCGGGGCGCCGGGCCGGCACGGAAAATGTTATTGGGATCGCAGGGTTTGGTGCCGCGTGCGAGGCTGCGGCGCGGGATTTGTCCGATGGGGTCTGGGAACGGGTTGCGGGCCTTAGAAATGTTCTAGAAAAGGCCCTTGAGGCGGGGTCAAAGAAGACTATTTTTGTAGGGAAACATGTTGAGCGATTGCCCAATACGTCTTGCTTCATCACCCCTGGTTGGCGTGGTGACATGCAGGTGATGCAAATGGATCTTGCGGGATTTGCGATCAGTGCCGGATCTGCCTGTTCAAGCGGCAAGGTCGCGACCAGTCGGGTGTTGACGGCGATGGGTTTTGACGATGCGCAGGCAGCTTGCGCCGTTCGCGTGAGCCTTGGGGTCGATACCACGGAAGAACACGTTCTGCGTTTTGCCGACGCATGGACCGCGAAATTAAAGAAACACGAGGCGCGGGCCGCTTGATGCGAGCCGCCATTGGAAGGATGAAGAGCATGGACAGCACGTTGATCAAGGATGATGTAAACGACGGCGTCAAAGAGGGCGTCGATCAGGAAACCGTAGATGCCGTGCGCGAAGTTGGTGGTGCGTATAAATACGGCTGGTCCACGGACATCGAGATGGATTACGCCCCGTTGGGGTTGGATGAAGATATCGTCAAGCTGATATCGCAGAAGAATGATGAGCCCGAATGGATGCTGGAATGGCGCTTGGCCGCGTATCAGCGATGGTTGACCAAGAAAGAGCCGACCTGGGCAATGGTCGATTACCCGAAGATCGACTTTCAAAGTCAATATTATTACGCGCGCCCCAAATCGATGTCCGTCAAGCCTAAGTCGCTCGATGATGTCGACCCCAAGCTTCTTGAGACGTACAAGAAGTTGGGTATCCCCTTGAAGGAGCAGGCAATTCTTGCTGGCGTCGAAGGGGCCGAGGCGTTGACCGATGAACCGCGAAAGGTCGCCGTGGACGCGGTTTTTGACAGTGTATCTGTGGGCACAACTTTTCAGAAAGAGCTGAAAGCCGCCGGTGTGATCTTCTGCTCGATTTCCGAAGCGATCCGCGATTATCCTGAATTGGTCAAGAAATACCTTGGCTCGGTCGTGCCGGTGAATGACAACTTCTATGCGACGTTGAATTCCGCCGTCTTTTCGGACGGGTCGTTCGTTTACGTGCCGCCGGGCGTGCGCTGCCCGATGGAGCTGTCGACCTATTTCCGTATCAACGCGGAAAACACCGGCCAGTTTGAACGCACATTGATCATTGCCGACAAGGGGTCCTATGTGTCCTACCTTGAAGGCTGTACCGCGCCGCAGCGCGACGAGAGCCAGCTACACGCCGCGGTGGTCGAGATCATCATCGAGGAAGATGCCGAGGTGAAATATTCGACCGTTCAGAACTGGTATCCCGGTGATGAAGACGGCAAGGGCGGGATCTATAACTTTGTGACCAAGCGTGCGGACTGCCATGGCGACCGTGCCAAGGTGATGTGGACGCAGGTCGAAACCGGCTCCGCCGTGACATGGAAGTACCCGTCATGCATTCTGCGTGGCGACGACAGTCAAGGCGAGTTCTATTCGATCGCCATCGCCAACAACATGCAGCAGGCCGACACCGGCACCAAGATGATCCACCTGGGCAAGCGTACCAAGTCGCGCATCGTGTCCAAGGGGATTTCGGCGGGCAAGGCGCAGAACACCTATCGCGGGCTGGTGTCAATGCACCCCAAAGCCAAGGAATCGCGCAACTATACCCAGTGTGACAGCCTTTTGATCGGCAGCGACTGCGGGGCCCACACTGTGCCGTACATCGAGGTCAAGAACAACAGCAGCCGCGTCGAGCACGAGGCGACGACGTCCAAGGTAGACGATGACCAGCTGTTCTATTGCCGATCACGCGGCATGGACGAGGAAGAAGCAGTGGCCTTGGTCGTCAACGGCTTTTGCAAGGATGTATTGCAGGCCCTGCCGATGGAGTTCGCGATGGAAGCGCAGGCGCTGGTCGCAATTTCGCTCGAAGGGTCCGTGGGGTAATTGCGATGATGCGCAAGCTTTCATGGGATGTGACCATAGCATCGCTGGTGTTTTGGGTGTTGGTCGCGCTGTTCCGGGGCGGTGGGCTGACGCTCGCCGCGTTCGAAAATACCTTCTTTCAGATGCTGGTGTTTGCGATGATCTATGCGGCGGTACGTGTGGCGTTGGTCGTGCTGCGACAGCGGGGCGACAAATGAACATTCTTCTCACCTTTTTGGCGGTACGGCGGGGCTGATGGGCGCAAAAGCCGATACAACGCCTTTGGCATTGCACTGGTGGAAGGCGGTCCCGAATTTCGGGGACGCCATCAGCCCGGTTGTGCTGGCGCATGTATCTGGTCGCCCGGTTGTGCATGCGGGCGTCAACAAGGCCGATGTCTGGGGGATCGGGTCATTGTTGCAGGTGGTCAAGCGCAGCTATGGCGACGCAAAGCAACGCCGGCCTGTGATCTGGGGGACGGGGCTGCTGCATCCGGTGCATGGAACCGGTTTTGTCGAGCATGTCGATATCGCGCTGGTCAGGGGGCCGATCACTGCCGCGCTGCTGGGGCTGGAATTGTCGGAGTTTGGCGATCCCGGTCTGTTGATCAATGCCGTGTGGCCGCAGGATCGCGCGCCCAACGGCAAGATCGGCATTGTGCCGCACCATACGTTGGTGAATGACGTGGTATTGCAAGCGCTGCTCGACAGTGATGACAGGTATCAAGTGATTGACCCGCAAGGTGATGCGCAAACTGTCTGTGCCGCTATCGCGCAATGTGATCATATTTTCGCGTCATCGTTACATGGGCTTGTCGTGGCGGATGCCTACGGCGTGCCCAACGGCTGGCTGGCCCCGATCGGGCAGTCGCGTTTGAAATATCTGGATTACGCGGCCTCGGTCGGCCGGCCCCTGCGGTCTCCGATCAACATCGAAGATATCCCGACGGCGGTTCTGCCTGATCCGCTGTCACCGCTTTCCTATCAGGCGGGCATTGATGCCTGCCGAACCGCTCTTTATGCACGCTTTCCCACAGCCTTGCGGGCACGGGTGGCGGCATGAACCCCTACATCGAACACGACCCCCATACGGGGTTTTCATTCACTCAATTCACTGTCATTGCAGCGCCAAAGCGCAAGAAAAGGAACCTCCCATGCTGAGCATCAAAGGCCTGAAGGTCAAACTGGAAGATGAAGACAAGCAAATCCTGAAAGGTGTCGATCTGGAAGTCGAAGCCGGCAAGGTCCATGCGATCATGGGCCCGAACGGATCGGGGAAATCCACGCTGTCCTATGTGCTGTCCGGCAAAGACGGGTACGAAGTCACCGGCGGTTCCGCATCGCTGGAGGGCATCGACCTTTTGGATATGGAGCCCGAAGAACGTGCCGCCGCCGGCCTGTTTCTGGCCTTTCAATACCCGGTTGAAATTCCCGGCGTGGGCAACATGACGTTCTTGCGCACTGCGGTGAATGCTCAGCGTAAGGCCCGCGGCGAAGAAGAAATGTCCGCGGCCGAGTTTCTGAAAGTCGTTCGTGCCCGGGCCAAAGAACTGAAGATCGACGCGGCCATGCTCAAGCGCCCGGTCAACGTGGGTTTTTCTGGCGGTGAAAAAAAGCGCAACGAAATCCTACAGATGGCAATGCTAGAGCCAAAGATGTGCATTTTGGATGAAACTGATTCCGGGCTGGACGTCGACGCGATGAAGCTGGTCGCGGACGGTGTGAATGCCTTGCGTAGCGAAGGCCGCGGCTTTCTTGTCATCACACACTATCAGCGTTTGCTGGACCACATTCAACCGGATGTCGTGCACATCATGGCCGATGGCCGGATCATCAAGACCGGCGGGCCGGAACTGGCGATCGAGGTCGAAAACAACGGTTACGCTGGCATTCTGGCCGAGGTGGCGTAATGGCCGACTTAGCACTCAAGCAAACCCCGACCGAGGCGATGATCGGATCGTTGACACTTCCTGTCGGGGGGTGGTCCGATACAGCACGCAAAGACGCTTTGGCGCGGCTTCAGGGCATGGGCCTGCCGCAGCGCCGTGACGAATATTGGAAATACACGCGCCCGGATACGCTGATCCAGCCAGAACCTGTGTCAGCCGCCCTGCGTGGATCCGACGATGTGGCACTGTTTGATCAGATTGACCGGATCAAGATCGTGTTTGTCGATGGTGTTTATGACGCTGATGCCTCGGACGATCTGGCGCAGGAAGGCATCACTATCGATCGGCTTGCCGATATGCCGACCGATCTACACTGGGCCCGTGACCTTTACGGCACCCTTGAGAAAAACGGCCAGACCCCGGTCGCACGGCCGTTGGCTGTAATGAACACCGCGTTCGCGCCAGACGGCATGCTGATCCGGGTTACAGGTAAACCTTCAAAGCCGGTAAACTTTATCTATCGTCGTCGGACAGAGATCGCTGATGCAATGCTGCACCATTGTATCAAACTGGACGCGGGGGCTGAAATGACCCTGTTGGAAAACGGTCCTGTTGCGGCCCGGTTCAACGGCGTGCTTGAGGTCGAAGTCGGTGACCAGGCAGCGTTCCACCATGTTCGTGCGCAAGGGCGCGATCACGAGCAGCGCGCAGCCACCCATATTTTCACCCGGCTCGGGACTGAATCAGCATTCAAATCCTTTACGCTGACCGCCAACGGCATGATGACCCGTAATGAATGTGTGATTGAACTTACCGGCGACGATGCCGCGGCACATGTCGCTGGCGCTTGTGTCGGCGACGGCGCTGATTTCCACCACGACGATACGGTTTTCGTGACACATGACGCGGTAAACTGTGAAAGCCGCCAGGTGTTCAAGAAAGTACTGCGCAATGGTGCCACCGGCGTATTCCAAGGCAAAATTCTGGTTAAGGAAGGGGCGCAGAAAACCGACGGTTATCAGATCAGCCAATCGTTGTTGCTGGATGGTGACAGCCAGTTTCTTGCCAAGCCAGAGCTTGAGATCTATGCCGATGATGTCGCTTGTTCGCACGGATCAACGTCGGGGGCGATAGACGAGGACGCGCTTTTTTATCTTCAATCCCGGGGTGTGCCAGCGGCAAAGGCGACAGACCTGCTGACCCTTGCGTTTCTGGCCGAGGCCGTGGCCGAAGTCGAAGACGAGACCCTGCGCGACGAAATGACCGGGCGGCTTACCTCTTGGCTTGAGCGGCATGCGGGCTGATGGCAGCGACGCGCGACATTGTAGCCAGTTATCGTAATCCCGCCGCCGTTGTGCGGCGGTTGTTGGCGCAAGGCACACGGGAAGATCGTAATCTGATCTATCTGATGGTCGCGTGCTTGATCTTTTTCGTGGCCCAGACCCCGCGGCTGGCCCGAGAAGCGCATCTGAAAGGCACCGATCTGGATATGCTGCTAGGCGCGACCTTGCTGGCGTGGTTGTTCATCGCGCCATTGATATTTTACATGCTGGCGGCGGGGACGCAGATCATTCTCAAGGTGCTGCATGGTAAACCCTCCGGGTTTAGCACGCGGCTGGCCTTGTTCTGGGCATTGCTTGCATCCAGCCCGCTGGTCTTGCTGCACGGGTTGACCGCCGGCTTTGTCGGCACGGGGATTGAATTGCAAATTGTCGGATTGATTTGGCTTTCGGTGTTTTTGTGGTTTTGGGTCAGTGGCTTGGCCGTAGCGTATCGGTCACGCCCATGAATGGTTCTAGTCTTGGCATGATCTTTACCGAACTGGTCATACTCACCTTGCGCAACCCGCGTGAAGCGGCACGTCAGATTATCGGCTGGCAATTAGGCCGTGATACACTCTGGACCTCTCTGGCGTTGGCCGCTGCTGTGAATACGTTGATATTTTCTACCAGCGTTCTGGTGGTGCCATCGCCCGGTATGCCAGCGTTTTTTAACAATCCGCTGGTCATGTTTGTCATTTTGGCAGGGGTCATGGTGATTATGACCCACGGCCTTTACTGGACGGGGCGAGCCGTCGGTGGCCAAGGTGACCTTGGCGACGTGCTTGCCTTGGTCGTCTTCTTGCAGATACTGCGCATCGTCGCCCAACTTGCGATTTTTGTGCTGATGTTCGTTTCGCCGACGCTTTCGGTGTTTGCATCGCTGGCAACGGGGTTGTTCGGGCTGTGGATTTTATTGAATTTCATCGCGGTCGCGTTCAGCTTTCCCGGTCTTAGCCGCGCCATCGGTGTTTTGTTGATCTCGGCGGCCGCGATTATTCTCGGCCTGAGCCTGCTGCTTTCCGTCGTCGGGATCGCGGCGCAAGGAGTTGTTCCCAATGTTTGATGTATCGGCAATCCGCAAAGACTTTCCGATTTTGTCCCGGCAGGTCAACGGCAAGCCGCTGGTCTATCTTGACAACGGTGCTTCAGCGCAGAAGCCTCAGGTGGTCATTGATGCGATCAACCATGCCTACTCGAGCGAATATTCCAATGTTCACCGTGGGTTACATTACCTTTCTAACCTCGCGACAGACCACTACGAATCCGTTCGGGGAACGGTGGCAAAGTTTCTGAACGCCGCCGACGAAGACGAGATTGTGTTCACCTCCGGTGCGACCGAAGGGATCAATCTTGTTGCATACGGCTGGGCGATGCCCCGGCTTGAGGCGGGCGACGAAATCATCTTGTCCGTGATGGAGCACCACGCAAACATTGTACCCTGGCACTTTTTGAGAGAACGGCAGGGCGTTGTTATCAAATGGGTGGATACCGATGCATCGGGTGCGTTGGATCCACAAGCTGTGATTGATGCGATCACCCCCAAGACCAAGCTCGTTGCGATTACCCACGTGTCGAACGTGTTGGGAACCATCGTTGACGTCAAGGCGATCACCGCGGGTGCGCACGCCAAGGGCGTTCCTGTGCTGGTTGACGGATCACAAGCCGCCGTTCATATGCCGGTTGATCTGCAAGACATTGATTGCGACTTCTACGCCATAACCGGGCACAAGCTCTACGGTCCTTCCGGTTCTGGTGCGATTTTCATTAAATCCGAACGCATGGCGGAAATGCGCCCCTTTCTGGGGGGTGGGGATATGATCCGGGAAGTGACCAAAGACACGGTGATTTACAACGATGCGCCGATGAAATTCGAAGCAGGGACCCCCGGCATTGTCCCGACCATCGGGCTTGGCGTCGCATTGGATTATATGATGGGGATCGGGCTGGAGAACATCGCGGCACATGAGGCTGACCTGCGAGACTATGCGATTTCCAGATTTGCCGGGCTGAACTGGCTTCTGGTGCAAGGTACCGCACCGGACAAAGCCGCGATTTTCAGCTTTACGATGGAAGGTGCGGCGCATGCCCACGACATTTCAACGATCCTCGACAAAAAAGGTGTGGCGGTACGGGCAGGGCAGCATTGCTGCGGGCCGTTGATGGCGCATTTGGGTCAGACTGCGACCTGTCGTGCCTCATTCGGAATGTACAACACCAAAACCGAAGTGGATGTTCTGATCGAAGCCCTTGAATTGGCGCATGATCTATTTGCGTGACCATTTCGGGATTTTGTAATTGCAGGGGGCGGGTAGTCTGGCTATACCGCCTCTAGATGGACCCATAGCTCAGCTGGATAGAGCGCTGCCCTCCGAAGGCAGAGGCCAGAGGTTCGAATCCTCTTGGGTCCGCCATTTTCCTTGTATCCATCCAGACAGATAGCCTGTGCCGGCGCATATTGGCGGTGGTTTCTCGGCGGTACCATCAACGTCGATGCATCACTTAAGCTGACCGCTTAGTCCGTTGGCGAATATGGATAAAAAAGCCCCGCATACAATGGCTTGCGGGGCTTTATTAAAGAATGGCGCAAAGTTGGTTCAACGTCTGCGGCCGCCGACCCGACCCGCGCGACCACGACCTTCGTGGCCCGCCTTTGGGACGACCTTGTTGAACTTGATCCACTCAGTGCCGTGTGGATCACGATCGAACAGGAAGTTGGCGGCGCGGATCGCTTCCATTTCCTTGCCGGGCGTGGGCTTCGTCGACCCCATTCCCATCAGTGTTACAAAGGTTTCGTCGTCAATCTCGTCGGGCAGAATAATGCCGGCGGCAACCAGTTCAGCTTTCTTTTCGGCGATCTTGGTGGGGTTCACCGCCAACGTTACCGGATTCATGATTGCGGATGTCATGCCCGCCCCCATGGCCATTGGCAGAAAGGCGTTGTTGATGCCATGCCGGTTGGGCAGACCGAAGGAGATATTGGACGCGCCGCAGGTTGTGTTCACGCCCAGTTCTTCGCGCAGGCGCCGCACGAGGGTAAAGACCTGGTGGCCCGCTGTCGCCATTGCACCGATGGGCATGACCAGCGGGTCAACGACGATATCATGTGCCGGGATCCCGAAGTCAGCCGCACGCTGCACGATCTTTCTGGCGACTTCAAAGCGCACATCGGGATCTTCGGAAATCCCGGTATCATCGTTAGAGATGGCGACCACGGGAACGTTGTATTTCTTGACCAGCGGCAGTACCAGTTCCAGCCGCTCTTCCTCGCCCGTGACTGAATTCAGCAAGGGGCGGCCTTCGCAGGCCTCCAGACCAGCTTCCAGCGCACCGGGGACCGAACTGTCGATGCATATCGGCGTATCGACGGCTTTTTGCACCACCCGGATCATTTCTGGCATCAACATCGGCTCGACAAAGTTATTGTCGGCATAACGCGGGTCTTCTGCCATCTTGTTCGAGAAAACGGCACCGGAGTTCACGTCCAGAATATTCGCGCCGGCGGCGGTCTGTGCGATGGCGTCGGCTTCCACGCGGCTGTAATCGTCGCGCTCCAACTCTTCGGCCAGGATTTTGCGGCCGGTTGGGTTAATGCGTTCCCCGATTACGCAGAAGGGCTCGTCAAAGCCGATGATTGCTGTTTTCGTTTTGGATTCGACGACGGTTCTGGTCATATTTCAATATCTTCCTTCAGACGGCGTTGGCAGGTTGGGCAGAGGCCCCGCCGTTTTCAATAGCCCAGTTTGCATTTGCCT
This sequence comes from Sulfitobacter sp. L-8, assembly GCF_056859255.1. Lineage (NCBI taxonomy): Bacteria > Pseudomonadati > Pseudomonadota > Alphaproteobacteria > Rhodobacterales > Roseobacteraceae > Sulfitobacter > Sulfitobacter sp. L-8. Next base: position 712,727 of record NZ_JBSXOD010000056.1, on the reverse strand, counting down.
TGATCCCACCCAGCGGGAAAAAATGCACATGGGAAATGTTAAAATCGGGATTGGCGGCTTTGTGGGCAGCCAGTTCGGCAACGACATCTGTCGGCTCGTAAGGCAACAACAGCTTGGTCACGTCCATAGCACGCTTTTGCAATACCTTGAGCGAAGGCCCGACGCCACAGGCGACGGCGAACTTGATCAGCGTTTGCAATTTGGCTGGACCTGCGATCCCGATGTGGATTGGCAGGTCGATACCCGCGAATTTCAGACTGTCGGCCCATTCGATGATCGGCTGGGCTTCGAATGCGAATTGCGTGGCGATCGCCATCTTGGCGTCGGTGCGTTCGGAAAAACCTTGTTTCCAACGCAGTGCGTCATCGACGCGCAGGCGTGTGCCGTCTGTATCGATATCACGGTTGCCTTCGGGGTGGCCCGCGACGTGCAGTCGCTTGAAACCGTATTTGTCAAACAGTCCGCTGTCCATCAGCTGCATCGAATCCGAAAAATCGCCGTGCGGTGCCGTAACGCCGCCTGCCAGCAAAAGCGCCTGCTTCACGTCGGCTTCGCCTTGATACATGTTGATCCAGTTCTCCAGCGTCGCGGCATCCTTGATGATGCGGGCCGGGAAATGCGGCATCACCTTGTAGCCGTCGGCGTTCAGCCGCGACGCTGTCGCCACCATGTCCTCGATCGGGGTTCCTTCGATGTGGGCGATGTAGACGCGGGTTCCTTCGGGCAGTAGATCCCGAAAATTTTCGACCTTTTCCGCGGTGCGCGGCATGACTTCGATTGAATAGTCCTGCAAGAACGCTTTTACCGCAGGGTTCGGCAGTTCGACCGAAGGAACTTCTTTGCGTCGGAAATTCAAAAGGGACATGATTTTATCTTTCATGAAGGAGGTCAACTTGTGCTGATATCGGCGGCCGTCAGGCCCAGCCGTCATTGGCAATCAGTTTCTTTATGCGTTCACGATCATATTCGACGTCGATGCGCGCGGCTTCGGTATCAGCGATCGCTTCAGGGTCGCCTTCGACCGAAACGGGGTCAGCCTTGCGCCATTCCGCCATATACGCGTCGCTGTTTTCGGCACCGATTTTCATGGCCACGCGGTCGATGGCCTGTTCAAACCGTTCCGGCAGGGGGCGCTTTGATCCGCGACGCCCCTTGCCGACGATTACCTGCGCAGGGATATCACGCCAATATACGATGGTTACTTCAGGCATGATCGATTCCTATCTTGTGCTAAGGTTTTCTAGCGACTGTTGACATGTCCCCGTCGCCGTTTTTCGACAATCAAAGCGGCTTCTGCGACGTTGTTACCCTACAGCGTCGGGCAAAAGCATTCGAGAGGGGCGCACCCCCATAATTCTCAAGATGGTTGTGAGGCAGAGCGCGGTTCATCCCCCAGACGGCGGCAGGTCGGGGCGTTTCACACTTGCCCATTCGGCCAAGAAACATTACTTTGAATGTAACTCGTAATGAAAGGCGCAACCCATGGCGCCACAGCGTCCCAAAGGTGCGGGCGCGCTCGATATACCGCCGGCTCTGAGCCCCGCGCCAGTTCCGCCCAGATCGACCGAACTTTATGCGGCCCTTGATCTGGGCACAAATAGTTGCCGCATGTTGATCGCGCAGCCAAAAGGCAGCGGATTTCATGTGGTAGACAGTTTCTCGAAGTCCGTCCAACTTGGGGCGGGGCTTGAGAAGACCGGGCGATTATCGCGCGGATCGATGACCCGTACCATTCAGGCACTTCGTATCTGTCAGCAAAAGCTGCGTCGCAACAAGGTGCGGCGTATGCGTCTGGTCGCAACCGAAGCGTGCCGCCGTGCAGAGAACGGTGCGGAGTTCATGCAGCGCATCCAGCGCGAAACCGGTTTGAGGCTCGAGATTATCAAGCCCGAGGAAGAAGCGCAGCTTGCGGTGATTTCCTGCGCGCCGTTGGTCAACCGCAAGACTCACAATCTGTTGGTCGTCGATATCGGCGGGGGATCGACCGAACTGGTCTGGATTGATATCTCCAAGGTGCCCAAGGCGGATCGGGCGCAATCCATCATGCGGTTGCACGGGGGATTTTATCAGGCGAAAACCGATGTACCCGCGGCCCGCGTGGTCGATTGGATCAGCGTGCCGTTAGGGGTGGCCACATTGCGCGATCAGTTTTCCGATGTCGAAGACGACGCTGCGCGGTTTGCCTTGATGAGCTGGTTTTTCGAAGAAAACCTGACGGATTTCACCCCCTATCAATCGACGCAATCGCAAGATCATTTCCAGATTGTCGGCACCTCGGGCACGGTAACCACTGTCGCCGCAAGCCATCTGGGGCTCAAGCGCTATGACCGCACCAAGGTCGACGGTCTTCGAATGAGCAGTACGCAAATCGACAAGGTAATTCACTCCTATCTGGCGATGGGGCCCGCCGGAAGACGGGCTGACCCGCGTATCGGGCAGGACCGTCAGGCCCTGATCATGTCGGGTGCCGCGATTTTGCAGGCATTGATGCGCTGCTGGCCGACGAATAGATTAAGTGTCGCAGACCGTGGTCTGCGCGAAGGGCTGCTTTATGCCCAGATGAGCGCGGATGGCGTTTTGGAAGAAGGATTGAGCTGATGGGCAAGACACCAACCGGCAAGAACACATCAGGGCGCGGACAACGCGACCTGAAGGTCAAGGTGAAGTCGGCGCGCGGGCGCAAGCTGAGCTCTACCAGATGGTTGCAACGACAGCTGAATGACCCTTACGTCAAACGCGCGGTCGCCGAAGGATACCGCGGGCGTGCGGCGTACAAGATCATGGAGCTGGATGATAAGTACCGTTTTCTTGTACCCGGCGCGCGGATCGTCGACCTGGGTGCCGCACCCGGGGGCTGGTGTCAGGTCGCCGTTAAACGCTGCAACGTTCTGGGGGAAAAGAAGGGCAAGAGCGTTGGCACTATTTTGGGCATAGACTTGCAGGAAATGGAACCGATTGCGGGGTGCGAACTGCACCAGCTGGACTTTATGGAGGATGATGCCGACGAGATCGTCAAGGGCTGGCTTGGTGGCAAGGCCGACGTGGTGATGTCTGATATGGCGGCGTCAAGCTCGGGGCATAAGCAAACCGACCACAACCGGATCATCGCCCTGTGCGAAGCCGCGGCCTATTTCGCCTTTGATGTACTGGAAGACGGCGGTACATTTGTCGCCAAGGTTCTGGCCGGGGGGGCCGAAGGCGAATTGCAGCAGTTGCTCAAACGGCGGTTTGCAAAAGTCGCGAACATCAAGCCCCCCGCAAGCCGTCAGGACAGTTCGGAGAAATTTGTCGTAGCGACCGGGTTCAAAGGCGCGATCCCCGAGGACGAGGCGGAGAATCCCTCGGGTTAGATCCGTCGGCCGCCAGCAAGATACGCGCCCTGCCTGCGGCGGTGATCTTTGGTGTTTTGCGGCAGGGTACATAAAATTCGGCTGATTTTACGTTTGCCTCTTCAATATCTGGTGATCCTCACTAGATATGTCCGTTGCGGTTGCAAATCCCCCGTGGGTAGGGGATAAAAACCCATGCTAATTGCGCTTCAACCGGCAAAAATCGTCAATTGAGGGCTGGTCGTTTTGCTGCTGCTCAACCATAGTCGCGCGCATGTCGCTGTTTTTGATCATAGCTCTCCCGTTTCTTGGTGCTTTGCTGCCCGGCCTGATGATTCAGGCAGGCCGCCAAAGTTGCTTTATCGTAACCTTCCTGGTGACAGCGAGCGCCGCGATCGGCCTGGCCACCCACGCGCCGTCGGTGTTGGCCGGCAACGTCGTCACGGCGCGCCTTGACTGGTTGCCGCAACTGGGCCTGAACGTGAACCTGTTTCTCGATCCACTGGGCCTGATGTTCGCAGGGCTTATTCTGGGTATTGGGTTGCTGATCATCATCTATGCGCGTTTCTATTTGTCGCGCGATGATGATATGGGCGAGTTCTACAGCTATCTGTTGCTGTTCCAGGGGGCGATGGTCGGTATCGTTCTGTCCGACAACGTGCTGATGCTGCTGGTATTCTGGGAGCTGACGTCGCTTTCTTCTTTTTTGCTGATCGGCTATTGGAAACATCTTCCTGAAGGGCGGCAGGGTGCGCGCATGGCGCTGACCGTCACGGGGCTTGGCGGGCTCGCCATGATCGGTGGCATGCTGTTGCTGGGCCAGATCGTCGGAAGTTATGACCTTACCGTGATTCTGGAAAACCGGGATTTGATCCAGACATCGCCGCTGTATGTCCCGGCGTTGATCTTGATCCTGCTGGGCTGCTTCACCAAATCGGCGCAGTTTCCGTTCCACTTCTGGTTGCCGCACGCCATGGCGGCCCCGACACCGGTATCGGCCTATCTGCACTCGGCCACGATGGTCAAAGCCGGATTGTTCTTGATGGCGCGGATGTGGCCGGTATTGTCGGGCACCGATCTTTGGGTCATCACCGTCAGCTCTGTCGGATTGATCACTATGGTTCTGGGCGCGCTCATCGCGATTTTCAAGGACGATCTCAAGGCGCTGCTTGCGTTCTCTACCGTTTCGCACCTAGGGCTGATCACGTTCCTGCTGGGTACGGGCACTGCATTCGGCGCAATGGCGGCGGTGTTCCACATCGTCAACCATGCGACGTTCAAGGCTGCGTTATTCATGACTGCGGGAATCGTCGATCATGCGGTACATACGCGCGATATCAAACGGCTCGGGGGCTTGCGCCGACTGATGCCGATTTCGTTTGCGATAGCCACGATCGCGGCTTTATCGATGGCAGGCATACCGTTGCTGAATGGTTTCCTGTCAAAGGAAATGATGCTGGATCTGGCTTTGGACACCTCGCTTTTCGGTTCGCCATATCTGGTTGCGGTGGTGGCGACGCTTGGGGCGCTTTTATCGGCGGCGTATAGCTTCAGGTTCATCGCCCATACGTTTTTGGGCAAGGAACGCTCGGACTACCCGGCCGAACCGCACGACCCCGGTGTCGGTTTGTGGATCGCACCCGCGCTGTTGATCATTCCGGTCGTGGTGATCGGGGTCGCGCCGTTCTTGGTTGAACCTTTCATCAAGACGGTCACCCAAGCGGTGATCGGGACAGCTGCCGAGCTGCCCGAGGAACATATCAAGGTATGGCATGGCTGGGTGCCCGCGTTTGGCATGTCCTTGATCGCGGTGTTCGGAGGTCTGCTGGTGCTCGCTTTGTTCGGCCCGCTAGCCAGATTGTGGAACGCAACGCCACGACCCGAAGCCAAGACGATGTTCGACAGCCTCATTCGTGGGTCGGTATCGGCCTCAAGGCGGCTGGCCGAAGGGCTGCACAACAATTCGTTCTCACGCTATGCGGCGTTTTTCGTGGTCACCGTTGTGGCAATCGGGGCGCATGCGTGGTTCACCGGGGCAAACGCCGCCGCAACGCGCCAGATGCTGCCGATCACCCCGGTAGGCTTTGCGGGGTGGTTGTTGACAATTCTGGCAACGGCATTTCTGGTCGCATTGCATCGCAACCGATTGGCCGTGCTGATCCTGATGGGTATAATCGGCGTGATGGTGTCGGTTGGCTTTAACTATTTCTCGGCACCCGATCTTGCACTTACGCAAATCTCGGTCGAAGTCGTGACGATCGTATTGTTGTTGCTGGCGTTGAACTTCATGCCCAACAGCACCCCCAAGGAATCCAGCGTTCTGCGGCGTGCCCGTGATATCGTGCTGTCCGTCGCAGGCGGAGTTGCCGCTGCCGGATTGATCTATTCGGTGATGATGTCGGACTTTCCGCTTCAGTCCATTGCTGAATACCACCTTGCGAACTCTTACAAGGGTGGCGGCGGGACCAATGTCGTCAACGTCATCCTCGTTGACTTCCGTGGGTTTGATACGTTCGGAGAAATTATCGTCTTGGGCATCGCTGCCTTGGTGATATACGCACTGACCGAGGCGCTGCTGTCGGGGCCGGTCCGGGCCAGGTTGTTGAACCGCGGGTACGAAGAGGCGCGGGCAGGGGATGCTCATCCGTTGATGATGGTTGTCCTGACGCGCGTTCTGATGCCGGTGGTGCTGATGGTCGGTGTCTATATATTCCTGCGCGGTCACAACGAACCCGGCGGCGGTTTCATCGCAGGGTTGATCGTCGCGATTGCCGTGGTGATGCAATATATGGCGAGCGGATTCACCTGGGCCGATAACCGTCAACGGTACCCTTATCACGGAATTATCGGTGCCGGGGTCTTGTGCGCGGGTTTGACCGGCATCGGTGCCTGGTTTGCCGGCGTGCCGTTCCTGACCTCTGCTTTCGGCTATTTCCGCATCCCACCCATGGAGGAATTCGAACTGGCAACCGCGATGGGCTTTGATCTGGGTGTCTTCCTCGCGGTGGTGGGGGCGGTGATGCTCTCTTTGGAAAGCTTCTCGCGGCTTGGACGGCGGGCAGGGATCGAAGACAGCGACTATGCGATGGATATCGACCCTTCGCGGGACGAAACTGCCATCGGGACGGAGAACTGATATGGAGCTTCTAGTGGCGACCGCCGTCGGCGCACTTACCGCCGCAGGTATCTACATGATCCTGCGTCTGAGAACCTTTCCGGTGATCATCGGCACATCCTTGATCAGCTATGCCGTCAACATATTCCTGTTTGCATCGGGTCGTCTGATGTTGGACGCCCCGCCGATCCTGCGCGAGGGTGTCGACGTCTACACAGACCCTTTGCCTCAGGCTCTGGTGTTGACGGCGATCGTTATTTCCTTTGGCATGACCGCGGTCGTGGTGATGATGGCCGTGGGATCATACCTGAGCGCTGGCGACGACATGGTCAATGAACCCGTCGATCCGGCAGCCGTTAAGCACGCCGTGTCTGCCAAACGTGGCGGAGGGCAAGCATGACACATTGGTTGGTTCTTCCCATCGTCCTGCCGGCCATGCTGGCCGCGTTTCTTGTTTTGGCTGCTCGCTACCACCTGTTGATCCAGCGCGTGTTTTCGCTTGCGGGCACGTTGGTGCTGCTTGGGTTGGCGTTGGGGTTGTTCTGGGAGGCATCCGACGGCACCGTCAGCCTGTATCAACTTGGCAACTGGGCGGCGCCGTTCGGGATCGTACTGGTGGCCGATCGGCTTTCGACGCTGATGGTCTTGATCACCTGCACGCTTGCTCCACTTGTCTTGCTGTATGCCATCGGGTCGGGCTGGGACAATCGGGGCCGGCATTTTCACCCGCTGTTCCAGTTCCAACTCATGGGAATATTGGGTGCGTTCCTGACGGGGGATGCCTTTAACCTGTTTGTCTTCTTCGAGGTTCTGTTGATCGCATCATACGGGTTGATGATCCACGCCGGGGGACAGCGCCGCCTGAGGGCAGGCACACAGTATGTGCTTTATAACCTGATGGGGTCGACGCTTTTCCTTTTTGCTTTGGGCATGATCTATGCGGAAACCGGCACCCTGAACATGGCCGATCTGGCGGTGCGCGTTGCAACGCTTGATGCGGGCGATGGCGCTGGCATTCGGGTCGCTGCGGTATTGTTGCTGATGGTGTTTGCTGTAAAAGCCGCGATCTTGCCGCTGCATTTCTGGCTTCCGGCAAGCTATGCCGAAGCGCCCGCACCTGTAGCGGCGTTGTTCGCGATCATGACCAAGGTCGGGGCCTATTGCATCATTCGTTTCTACACGCTGATTTTTCCACCCGAACTTGAAATTACCCAAGGGTTGTTTGACCAGTGGCTGATGCCTGCGGCGTTGCTGACCCTGGCTCTTGGTATGATCGGCGTGTTGGGCGCGGGGCGGGCTGACCGCATGGTCGCGTTTGCGGTAATCGGGTCTATGGGTATGCTGCTTGCTGCTGTGTCCGTGTTTACCCCAGCCGGGATTTCGGCGGCGCTTTATTACGCGATCCATTCGACTTTCGCCACCGCGGCGCTTTTTCTGCTGGTGGATGTGATAACGTCGCGTCGCAGCGTCGCCGAAGCAAGCTTTGACCATGCCCCCCCGATGCGGGGCGGCGCGGTGGTCGCGGGGATGTTCTTTCTTGCCGCAATCGCCATGACGGGTTTACCGCCGTTGTCGGGTTTTCTGGGTAAGCTTTTGATCCTGGATGCGGCACGCGGCACGGCTTTGGTGTGGTGGGTCTGGGCCACGATCCTCGGCGGGTCTTTGATCGCGGTGGTGGGGTTTTCCCGTGCGGGCAGTCAGATCTTCTGGAAAGCTCACCAAACCTTCGAGGTCACCGATGCCGAAAAAACCGAAGCAGAAGATGCAGAAGCCAACCAAGGCGCGACGCTGGCCGCCAACAGTCCTTTGCCGATGGTCGCAATCGGTGGTTTACTGAGCCTGATCGTTGCCCTGACCGCTGCGGCCGGGCCAGTTACGCGCTATCTTGAAGTCACCTCGGACCAATTGTTCAACCCGAAGGATTATATCGCTATCGTGCTGACGACACCGGGCAAGAAGATCAAGTCGGGCGACGATGGCCACGGCAAGGGCACCGAACCCGAACCGCGTGCTGCGCTTGCGCCGGATGAAACGGGTTCGGAAGACCCGGCACAGAAGGATCACTGATATGCTGTCACGCCTGTTGCCCCATCCGTTTCTCACCGCATTGCTCGCGATTGTCTGGAGCTTGCTTGTCAACGAGATCAAGTTGGGAACCATCGTATTCGGAGTGTTCCTGGGACTGTTAATTCCTATCGCCACAGCCGCCTACTGGCCAAATCGCCCGCCGGTTGGCCGGCCGGTCAAACTATTCTCGTACATGATGATAGTGGTGTGGGATATTCTGGTCGCCAATGTCGTGGTGGCGATGATCGTGCTGTTCAAAAGCAACAAGGATATGCGCCCCAAATGGGTGGTCATCCCGCTGGAACTGCGCACACCCGAGGCGATCACAATGCTGGCCGGCACGATCACATTGACGCCCGGTACCGTTTCGGCCGACCTTTCGGAAGACGGCAAGGCCTTGCTGGTGCATGCTTTGGATGCCGAAAACGCCGACGACGTCTGCGCAGATATCAAACACCGCTATGAACGACGCCTGAAGGAGATATTCGAATGATTTTGATCGCGCTGAACATAGCGTTTGTCGCCATCGCGCTGTCGCTCCTGCTGGCAATGATCCGCTTGTTGAAAGGGCCCAATACCGGCGACCGCATTCTGGCCCTGGATACGATGGTGGTGAATGCAATCGCGTTGATTATCCTGCTGGGAATGCGGCTTGGTACCCAAATATACTTTGAAAGTGCGATGATCTTTGCAATGCTCGGGTTCGTCTCGACGGTTGCTGTCGCGCGGTTTGTTCTAAGGGGTGATATCATTGAGTGAGCTTGGCATACTACTTGAAATAGCTATCTCGGCGCTGTTGATTTGCGGCGCGTTTTTCACGCTTGTCGGATCCATCGGTTTGATAAAACTGGACAACTGCATGTCTCGGCTGCACGCACCTACCAAGGCGTCCACCCTGGGGGTCGGGTCGTTGCTGCTGGCATCAATGATCTATGCCTTTATGACCGGTGAAGGATCGGTGCACGAGGTGCTGGTGATGGCGTTCTTGTTCGTGACTGCGCCGATCAGTGGCAATTTCATCGCCAAGGTAAATTTGCACAGGGGCCGTAATACCGATGCACTTCAGCCAGTCCCTTCAGATCAGGTGTGGGGCACATATTCCGAGAAATAGGCCTGACCGTTTTCTGACGGTCCGGCGTATATTTCGCTTGGCGACATCGGATTTTCAGGCCGCCCGGAATAAATTTTCATAAAACATGAAAACTGGCTAAAACCTCGCTTGACGACGGCAGAGCCAGACCCTATGACCTCCCAACGCTTAGAAGTTTACGACAAAGCGTGCAGCGGGCGGTTGTAGCTCAGTTGGTTAGAGTACCGGCCTGTCACGCCGGGGGTCGCGGGTTCGAGCCCCGTCAACCGCGCCATCGCTGCATTTTACCAGACAGATCAAAGCATGCGTTCCCCTTTTTCGGGGGGGCGCGCTTGCTGTTTTGGGCAGTCGTGTCTGACAAAACGTGCAACTGTCGAACTTTCTGAAATTCATCGCATCGAAGCTCAGTTAAGCGCTTGACGCATCGCGGCGCTTATCCTATTCCGCCCTTACTGCGCGGTTGTAGCTCAGCTGGTTAGAGTACCGGCCTGTCACGCCGGGGGTCGCGGGTTCGAGCCCCGTCAACCGCGCCACTTATTCCACTTTTCCAATCATTATATGCAAGGCCGCTGCATTGCCGTGCGGGCTTTAAACGGGCCGCGTGGCCCGTTCTTTCGCTTTCATGTGGCGGATCAGGTAAGAGCATCCAGGATCCGTGCCCAGCTTCGGATGCCTTTGTGAAAACTTTGCATATCGTATTTTTCGTTGGGTGAGTGAATCGCGTCATCATCCTTGCCAAAGCCGATCAACACCGGGGTGGTATTCAGTATCTTTTGGAAATGCCCCGCGATCGGGATCGACCCACCGCACCCGACATAGGCGGCGGGGACGCCCCATTCGTCTGTCAGTGCATGGCGCGCCTTTTCAAATGCCGGGTCGACCGTTTCAAACACCGATCCTTGGCTTGCACCATGCGCTTGAAAGCTGACCTTGCAATCGGAAGGCACCATGTCGCTTACCATTTTGCGAAAGCTCTCTCGGATCGCCAGAGGGTCCTGGGCACCGACAAGGCGGAAGCTGATCTTTGCATGGGCCTGTGACGGCAAGACGGTCTTGAAACCCGCACCGGTGTAACCTGACCACATGCCGTTGACCTCGCAGGTCGGGCGCGACCAGATCATTTCAATCGGCATGCGGTCTTGTTCGCCCGCTGGCACCGATAATCCGACATCACCGAGAAACGTTTTGTGGTCAAACGCCAACCCTTGCCACTGCGCCTGGATGGTATCCGGAAGCTCGGGCACCCCATCATAGAAACCGGGAACAGTTATACGGCCCGTGTCATCGTGAAGTGCGGCGATGACTTTGCTCAGCACGCGGGCAGGGTTCATGGCAACGCCACCATAAATGCCTGAATGCAGATCAAGGTTGGGACCGGTGATGGTGATTTCTTCGCCCAGCAGTCCGCGTAGCATGGTGACAATTGCAGGGACCTTGCTTTGGAACATGCCAGTATCACAGATCATCGCATAGTCGGCGCGCAGTTCATCAGCGTGTTCCTTCATGAACGGCACCAGCGAAGGCGATCCTGATTCTTCTTCTCCTTCCAGGAAAAGCGTCATCCGGCACGGAAACTCGCCGTTTACGGCCTTCCATGCACGCAAGGCCTCTATGATGGTCATCAACTGCCCCTTGTCATCCGCAGCACCACGCCCCCTGATCACGCGCCCCTTGGCGGTTTCCTCAACGGCGGGGTCGAAGGGATCGCGGTCCCACAGTTCCAGCGGGTCAACCGGTTGCACGTCATAATGGCCGTAGAAAAGGATATGTGGTTTGTCAGCCGGTCCATCGACATGGCCCACCACCATCGGGTGGCCCGGCGTCGCTCTTTTGGTGGTTTTGATGCCAATGTCATTCAGATCCTTGACCAGCCAATCGGCGGCGTTGTCACACGCCGACTTGAATGCGGGATCGGTAGAAATAGAGGGAATCCGGAGCAAATCCAGCAGACGGTCGGTTGCGGCGTCTATATCCGTGTCAATGCGGTCGAGTACATCGTCGAGGGCCATGATTAACCTTTCCATTATCAAGTATTTAAGGTGACGGTATCAGTGGCGCGGCTGGTGTCTAGGGCCGGATATGCGGATCAGTCGGGCGATGTACGTCCGTCATTCCGTATGGGATCCACCGTCGAATTTGCTTGTGGCTGCCGTATTCTGACTGGGTATCGCGTCGCTTCGAGACGATAAAAGTCTCGCGCGAGCGTAGCCGATGGCATCGTGCGACAATTGGTGCCGATTAAAGTATTGAAATAATTGTCCCCAAACTATAGTCATTCTAAAACATGAATATGGCGAGAGACCCGATTGCCCTTGCTGGTTTTCTCACTAATCGGGGAGAGAGGCACGATGGATTTCACCACACAGCTTGATCAGGCAATTGACCGGTTACATCAGGAAGGGCGGTACCGCACCTTTATCGACATCGAACGTCGTAACGGACAATTTCCCCACGCTGTATGGACGCAACCTGACGGCCAAGAGAAAAACATCACTGTTTGGTGTGGAAACGACTATCTCGGCATGGGGCAAAACCCTGTGGTTCTGGCCGCAATGCACGAAGCGCTGGATGCGACCGGGGCGGGGTCGGGGGGGACTCGCAACATTTCCGGCACGACTGTCTATCACAAACGCCTCGAGAACGAACTGGCCGACCTGCACAGCAAGGAAGCGGCGCTTCTTTTCACCAGTGCTTATATCGCCAACGACGCGACACTCAGCACGTTGCCAAAGCTTTTTCCCGGACTCATCATCTATTCCGACGCCTTGAACCATGCGTCGATGATCGAAGGGGTGCGCCGGAACGGTGGCGCGAAACGCATTTTCCGGCATAACGATGTAGAGCATCTGCGTGAATTGATGGCCGCCGACGATCCGGCTGCTCCGAAACTGGTTGCCTTTGAATCGATCTATTCGATGGATGGAGATTTCGGCCCGATCGAAGCGATCTGCGATGTCGCGGATGAATTCGGCGCGTTGACATATATTGACGAAGTGCACGCGGTCGGCATGTATGGACCTCGTGGCGGCGGCGTGGCCGAGCGCGACAACCTGATGCACCGTCTGGATATCATCAACGGTACCTTGGCCAAAGCCTATGGCGTCATGGGTGGGTACATCGCGGCGTCCGCCAAGATGTGCGACGCAATCCGGTCATATGCGCCCGGTTTCATTTTCACGACATCCTTGCCACCTGCCGTGGCCGCCGGGGCTGCCGCATCGGTCGCTTTCCTGAAAACCGCGCCTGAGCTGCGTGAAAAGCACCAACAGCAGGCCAAAATACTGAAGCTGCGTCTCAAGGGGCTTGGGCTGCCGATCATTGATCATGGCACCCATATCGTTCCGGTAATGGTCGGGAATCCTGTCCACACCAAAACGTTGTCGGACCGCTTGCTCGAGGATCACGGCATTTATGTGCAGCCTATAAACTTCCCCACAGTTCCCCGGGGCACCGAACGGTTGCGTTTTACCCCTTCGCCCGTGCACGGCCCCCTTGAAATGGAAAGATTAGTACAGGCCATGGACGGGCTGTGGTCGCATTGTGCGCTGAATCGTGCCGAAATGGCTGGGTAGTCGTTTATATTCCTTATATCTCGTTGATTTATGCTATGGATAACGAAAGAAAAGGACCAACTCGAATCAACATGATGTATCGGGTATGGCTATCGGGCATAAAAGCGGGACATACATATGATAGGACGGTGGGCTTCTAAGTCGACAGATGACCATCAAGTTGAAGCTAAAGGCTTTGACGCGTTTGACCTGCGCCTTGGGGATCTCATGCGGGGCGAACGCGCTACGCTTGGTAAGTCCCTGCTTGATGTCCAGCGCGAGCTGCGGATCAAGGCCTCCTACATCGCCGCCATCGAAAACTCCGATCCCGATGCATTTGACACTCCCGGTTTCATCGCTGGGTATGTGCGATCGTATGCCCGTTACCTCAACATGGACCCGGACGCGGCGTTCACTGCGTTTTGCAAAGAATCCGGCTTTTCCGTAGCGCATGGCATGTCCGCCGAAGCGTCGGTGGTCAAGAAGCCGACCCGCGAAGAGCGGATGACCCGCACTGCGGAGGTCGATATCTTCAAACGCCCGTCCACTCCCTTCACACCGGTTGGCGATTCCTTCCTGGGCCGGATCGAACCAGGTGCGGTCGGCTCGGTTCTGGTTCTGGTCGCCTTGATCGGGGCGATTGGGTTCGGCGGGTGGAGCGTTCTGAAAGAGGTTCAGCGTGTACAGGTGTCGCCTGTTGACGAAACACCCGTGGTGCTGTCTGACCTTGATCCTCTGGACGGGGCTCTTGCCTCTGCGCCGGAGGAAACGCCAAATGCGGTTGCCCCCAGTGCCATGTCGTCACCCCGCGCCGATGCGCTGGATCGGCTGTATCGTCCTGCGGCGCTGGATGTACCCGTTCTGGTGGCCAGGGATGCTCCTATATCCTCGATCGATCCGCGCAGCGTCGGCAGCTTTACCTCGACCATGCAAGGGCTGACGGTCGCGGAAAATGATCTGCCCCAGACCGATCAGATGGCAATTGACGCCGCGGTCAGTGCGGTCGTGAACAGCGACCCTGGCACGATCGCCGTGCCACAGGTGGTCGAAGGCCCCGCGCCGGCGTTGCGCATGGTTGCGGCCTATCCATCATGGGTGCGTGTGCGCGCGGCCGATGGCAAGATCATCTTTGAAGGTATCATGAACAAGGGTGACAGCTGGGAAGTTCCGGCGACCGAAGAACCCCCGACATTGCGCACCGGTGAATCGGGTGCCATCTATTTCGCGATGGACGGTCAATATTTTGGCCCCGTTGGCGACCGTGGGGCTGTAACATCCAACCTGCCATTGCAGCGGCAGGCCTTGGCAGAACTGTATGAGCCTGCCTTGCTCAAGGAAAACTCCGCCCTCGCGACCATGGTCGCTGAGTTGCAGAATGCGGCACCTTCTCCTACAGAATAGGTCGGTTGCCATTGCAAGACGGCACCTGCCTGAATAGGTGTAGCGCTGACTCATGCTCTCGCTGATCCATTGTTGAAGGTGCTTTTTCATGTCGTTGAATCATATTCGCCCGTGGCGTAACATTGACCGCCGCAAGTCGCGCCAGATCATGGTTGGCAACGTTCCCGTTGGGGGGGACGCGCCGATCACTGTGCAAACGATGACCAATACGTTGACCACGGATGTCAAAGCAACAATCGCACAGATATCAGCGGCCGCCGAGGCCGGTGCCGACATCGTTCGGGTTTCGGTGCCCGACGCGGAAAGCTCGAAGGCATTGAAAGAGATCGTGCGCGAGGTTTCCGTGCCGATCGTTGCCGACATCCATTTTCACTATAGACGCGGCATCGAAGCCGCGGAAGCGGGGGCGGCATGTCTGAGAATCAACCCCGGGAATATCGGTGACGAGAAACGCGTCAAGGAAGTGATCAAAGCCGCGCGGGACAACAACTGTTCAATGCGCATAGGCGTCAATGCAGGTTCGCTTGAGCGGCATTTGCTTGAGAAATACGGTGAACCGTGCCCGGACGCGATGGTCGAAAGTGGTCTGGACCACATCAAGATCCTGCAAGACAATGATTTCCACGAATTCAAGATAAGCTGTAAAGCGTCTGACGTGTTCATGGCCGCTGCTGCTTATCAGTTGCTGGCAGATGCGACCGATGCGCCGATCCATCTTGGCATCACAGAAGCCGGTGGGTTGACCTCCGGGACGATCAAATCTGCGATCGGCATGGGAAATCTCTTGTGGATGGGGATCGGGGATACGATCCGCGTGTCTCTTTCCGCTGACCCGGTAGAAGAGGTGAAGGTCGGTTACGAGATCCTGAAGTCACTGGGCTTGCGTCATCGTGGTGTGAATATCATCAGTTGTCCCAGTTGTGCCCGGCAGGGGTTTGACGTGATCAAAACTGTCGAAGCATTGGAAAAACGTCTGGAGCATATCAAGACCCCGATGAGCTTGAGCATTATCGGCTGCGTGGTCAATGGCCCCGGAGAGGCTTTGATGACCGACGTCGGCTTTACCGGCGGAGGAAACGGGTCGGGTATGGTGTATCTGGCCGGCGCGCAGAGCCACAAGCTTGGGAACGAAGGGATGATCGACCATATTGTAGAACAGGTTGAGATCCGTGCAGCCGCGCTCGAGGCCAGCGAGCAGGCCGCAGAGTGAGTTTTGTTGCGACGGGCGATTTATCCATCGACAGCCAAATGTGCATTCCATATCAATAGATATGCCCATTGACGTACCTCAGACCCCAAAATACGCCGAGTTTTTCTGCGGTGGTGGAATGGTGCGCGCTGCGTTGCGCCACCGATGGGACTGTGTGCTTGCCAATGACATCGATGCGATGAAGTGTGACGTCTACGCAAAAAACTGGGGCGATGACGCGCTTGTACAAGGTGATATTGCCGCCCTGCCTGATGACAGGTTGCGCCGGCAGATAGACCTGTATTGGGCGTCCAGCCCATGCCAGGATTTCAGCCTTGCCGGCAAGGGGCGTGGTTTGTCTGGGGTGCGCAGCGGTGTGTTTACCGATTGGGCCGACAAGATCACGACTGCGATCGAAAACGGCTTTGCCCCGCGTATCATCGCGTTCGAAAATGTCGTGGGGTTGGTGTCGCGCAACGGCGGCACCGACATGAACACCATCCTTTCGACGTTTGTGGGCCTTGGGTACAAGGTAGGGGCGCTTGAGATCGACGCACGGCGTTTTCTGCCGCAAAGCCGCCCGCGTCTGTTTGTGATATGCGTGCGAAATAATATCGACCTGTCGGGTTTGACCGTGCCGAAACCTTCTCATGTATTCCATGGCAAGCGGCTGCAAAAGTTCTATAGCGGCGCGTCGCGCAGTGTCCGTTCTGACTGGGTGTGGTGGAAGCTTGCGGATGCGCCGGCTGCGGATCAGGCGCTGGATACGGTTCTGGAGCGGCGCAGCTCAATGCCCTGGTTCAGTGATGCCGATACAGAGCGGTTGATTTCGCTGATGTCAGCACCCAGCCTGGAGCGGCTTCGTACTGCCCGCCAAGCAGGACGCACGGTGGTCGGAACAATCTATAAACGCGGCCGACCCGATGCGCAGGGCAACGTGCGCCAAAGGGCTGAACTGCGCACGGACGGACTCGCCGGCTGTCTACGGACACCTGCGGGGGGCGCGTCGCGGCAGATATTGATGTTCATCAAGGGCAAGCAAACCAAAGCGCGGCTTGTGTCCTCACGCGAGGTGGCGCGGTTGATGGGACTGCCAGACAGTTATTCAATGCCTGAAACGTATAACAATGCGTACCGGGTGGCAGGTGATGGTGTCGCTGTGCCAGTGGTTGGCTATCTTGACGAAATGCTGTTTGCCCCGATCTTGCAACGTCGCAGCCTCGAAGCAGTTGCATGACCGCAGCGCAGTCGTATCGGGGCGGGGCGCTGAGTGCGTTGACCAATCAGATCGGCGTCTACGCCCTGTGCGATCTTGATCAAAACCCGATCTATGTGGGTCAATCTGTTGATGGTATCCGCACACGGGTGCGCCGGCATCTGACCTCTGCAAGATCCGATGTGATCGCCAATCGCCAGATTGACGTCTGGGAGATTGCCTTTGTCTGGGCGTGGCCGGTGGCCACGAAAGCCGAGGTCGAGCCGTTGGAGCGTTCGATATTCGCGCATTACGACGCAAAACTGCCCTTGATGAACGGCAAGGCAATGATCGCGGCCCCTGGGGCCGTGCCCTGGCCACAAAAACAGGTCGTGCAGGTGATCGAGGAAGAAGAGAGGCAATCGCGGCTGACGCCCTCCAACCGCCTTCCACGCCAGATCAAACAATATGATTTGCTGGTCGATTACATTTTGAATGTCAAAGAGGCACCGCACCTGAAACGGTCACTCGATGCACATTTTGAACGTATGGTGCGCTATCACCAGCGGTTCTTGTAAGCCGCTATTTCGTGAGATAGCGCACCAGCACGATATCCGGGATATGGCCGCGCAGTATCATGGTTGGCATGACATAGAACGGGGCTTCGCCTATCCCGAGCCGTTCGGCCAAGGCGAAGGTCGCCGGGTTAGACATGTCGTGAATCTTGAACTTGATGTCATAACGTTTTGATATATCGTCCAATTCCCGCTCTGCGTCCACACATGCAAGACAGTCCGGAGCAATGAACAGCGCGATGCTTGACCCGTCCAGAACCTCGGCGGACAGGTCGTTCAGCAATGCCAGATCGGCATCGGCCTCGTCGCGATAGGCTTCGGCCGCATAGTTCGGGCCGGCCATCGCATCCGCCGCCAGCTTTGGTTCATCCATCAGCAACGCGCGGACTTCGGCCCCGAACGCCGTGCGTTCGGCCTGTGTCATCGCTGAAAAGTCTGTCTGTGCGACGGCAGGAAACGCCATCGCACACAAAAGGAATGATAGACGCATTCAGTCGCGCTTTTCTTTCACAATCGCCTTCATCTGGTCATAGGGGACATAACCGCGAAGCATTTCGTCTTGCATGACAAATGTGGGTGTCCCTGTAATCTGCATGGCGTCTGCCAAGGCACGGGTCTTTTCGATCGCGTCGGTGACTTCCGGACTGTTCATCTTTTCGGTGATGGCGGCAGGATCCAGGCCAAAGCTTTCGGCAAGGCGCTTGAGAGATGTAGGGGTGATATCGCCGTTAAAGCTCATCAGCGCATCGTGCATGGATTTATAGGCCTCGTCACCGGCGACCACTTTTGTCGCGATTGCAAAGCGCGCGCCCAGCATTGATTGCTCGCCCAATATGGGCATCTCTTTGACGATGAAGCGAATATTGCCGTCGCCCTTGATCAACTTTTCCACTTCAGGGAAAGCCTTTTTGCAATAGCTGCACCGGTAATCCATGAATTCGACAATGGTGAAATCGCCTTCGGGGTTGCCCCCGACATATGAAAATCCGTCGTTGAAGATCGCGTCGGCATTTGCGGAAACCAGGGTGAAGTCAGCCTGCGCCTGTGCTTCGGCTTCGCGCTTTTGCAGCTGGCCTACGGCCTCCATGATGACCTCGGGGTTCTCCATCAGGTAAGAACGGACTTCGGCGCGGAACTGGGCGCGTTCGGCATCGGTCAATTCTTTCAGATCCATCGCAAGCGACGGCCCGGTCAGGGTAAAGGTCAAAAGGGCTAGGGCAATCAGCTTTTTCATATTTGGCTACTCACTGTTGGTTATGGATCTGGTGGACATACCGTCTGGAATGTCGTGCGCGATTTCAAGCCCTCATACAAGGGTTGACGGCACCGTTTGGGTGCGTTGAAAGGGCTTGGATAAACAGTAGGATTAAGCCGATGCGCATTTCAACCCGATCTCAGGTCGATCCCTTTATCGTGATGGATGTGATGCAAGCTGCCGCAGCCGCAGAGGCACAGGGCCGCCACATCATCCATATGGAAGTCGGCCAGCCGGGTACCGGTGCCCCCCGCGGCGCTGTGCGTGCTTTGTCGGATGCGATGAACGACGGGGCGCTCGGGTACACTGTGGCGCTCGGGTTGCCGGCGCTGCGGGCCCGGATCGCCCAGATGTACGGCACGTGGTACGATGTCGATCTGGATCCCAACAGGGTGGTCATAACGTCGGGGTCGTCGGCAGGATTTATTCTAGCGTTTACAGCGCTTTTCGACACGGGCGACAGGGTCGGCATCGGCGCACCGGGGTATCCCAGCTATCGCCAGATCCTCAAGGCGCTAGGACTGACCCCTGTCGATCTGCCCACGTCTTTGGACAACCGCCTGCAACCGGTCCCGACCGACTTTGCAGATATGGACCTTGGCGGGCTGCTGGTGGCGTCGCCCGGCAACCCGACCGGGACCATGCTGGATCATTCCGCTATGACCGCTCTGATAGATGCCACGCAAGCGCAAGGTGCGTCATTCATCTCTGACGAGATATATCACGGTATCGAGTATGAGAAAAAAGCCGTGACCGCCCTTGAGGTCAGTGATGACGTTTACGTTATCAATTCTTTTTCCAAGTATTTCTCGATGACCGGATGGCGTGTGGGGTGGATGGTCGTTCCCGAAGACCACGTGCGCGTGGTAGAGAGAATCGCCCAGAACATGTTCATCTGCGCCCCTCACGCCAGTCAGGTGGCCGCCCTTACCGCCATGGATTGCGAGGAGGAGCTTAAGGCCAACATGGAAGTGTACCGGGCCAATCGGGAATTGATGATCGACGGATTGCGAGAGGCCGGGTTTACCAGCTTCGCGCCACCAGATGGCGCGTTCTATGTCTATGCGGATGTATCGGACATTACCGATGACAGCCGCAAGCTCGCGCATGATATCCTCGAGAACGTCGGAGTCGCCGTTACGCCGGGGCTGGATTTCGACCCCGACAGGGGTCATAAGACGCTTCGTTTCAGCTATGCGCGCAGCACCGGTGACATTGCGCAGGGCATTGACCGGTTAAAGGCGTATATGGCGTCGCGCTGAAACACTGGCCCGAAGGTGGTGTTGGTGGTATAGACCGGCGCGAACACCTCGGTCAGAACGGTGATAGGCATGCGGTATCTTTCCCTTATTGCGGCGTTTTGTACGTTTGCGGTTCAAGCGTCCGCGCAGTCAGCGCAGGAATTGACGGCGCTTGCGCGTGTCGACCCCGCGACCAGCGCGATCTCGGACGGGTGGTTTGGCAAAACGACCCTCCGCCTTGGGTTGAGTCAGGGCGTACCGTTTCGGGTATTCTTGCTGAAGGACCCGCCGCGTTTGGTCATCGATTTTCGCGAAGCGGACTGGACGGGTGTCAAAGCATCCGATGTGCTGACGCAGCCGGGGCGCATTTCAGACCTGCGTTTCGGTCCGTTTCAACCCGGCTGGTCTCGGTTGGTTGCGGATCTGGCTGAACCGATGATCCCACGTGAGATCGGGATGCCGATCGACAAGGAATCGGGCCGGGCAACGCTGGAAATCACGTTGGAGAGCGCGGACGAAGAAACATTTGCCGAAGCATCGGGTGCCCCGGTCGATCCAAGCTGGACCATGGCGCTTGCAGCACCACCCAAGCCCAATTCGACCGACCCCCGTAAACGTTTTCGCGTCGTATTGGACCCGGGGCATGGTGGTATCGATCCGGGCGCAGAGCGCGACGGGGTCACGGAAAAGGACCTGATGTTGAGCTTTGCGCTGTCTCTGCGCGATATTTTGGTGCGCGACGGCATTGATGTGGTCATGACGCGCGATAGCGATATCTTCGTGGCCTTGGAAAACCGGGTCGCATTTGCCCATCAAGCCGAGGGAAACCTGTTTATCTCGCTCCACGCAGATGTCTTGCAACAGGGCGGGGCGAAAGGTGCCACGGTTTATACGCTGTCAGACGAGGCCAGCGATACGGCCACGGAACATCTTGCTGCCCGGCACAATCGATCTGACATAATTGCAGGGGCGGACCTTACCGGATCTGACGACCAGGTGGCAGGAATTTTGCTTGATCTCGCGCGTCAAGAGACCGAACCCCGCTCCGTCGCCGCCGCCAAAGCGCTGACTGCTGGCATGAAGGCTGCAGGCGGCCCGATGAATCGTCACCCCATTCGCAATGCCGGTTTTTCGGTTCTCAAGTCAGCCGATATCCCGTCGGTCCTGATCGAAATCGGTTTCCTGAGCTCCGAACGTGATCTCAGCAATCTGCGCGACCCGATATGGCGGGCCGTCATGGTGTCGGCGATTGCCGATTCCATTGCCAAATGGCGCGATACTGATGCGGCATTGAAACCATTGATCCGACAATAGCGTTAACGGGATAGCCACGACGGTTCTGCGCGGTATATCGCCGTCATAATTCTGTATCGTGTTTTGACGATTCCACATGGGCCGCGTATAGATCGTGGTCAAACCCTCCTTGCAAGGAACTGCCTCTCGTGTTTCGTATAATTCTGTCCTTCTTCGGAGGTATCTTTACAACCCTTACCATGAGCATCGGCATGGTGGCCCTGACCATCGGTGCGGTGTTCTGGATGTATGGCCGCGATTTGCCCAGTCATGAATCCCTGGCGCAATACACACCCCCGACGATCAGCCGGATTTACTCCGGTCAGGGGCGCTTGATCGACGAATTCGCCAAGGAACGCAGGCTTTTCGCGCCGGCCAACACCATTCCCCCGCTTATCAAGCAGGCGTTTATCTCGGCGGAAGACAAGAATTTCTATACACACGAAGGTTATGATCTGCGCGGCATCGGTGCCGCAGCCATCGATGCCGTGCGCACCGGCGGCAAGGACGTCCGGGGTGCGTCCACGATCACGCAGCAGGTGATGAAAAACTTTCTGCTTTCCGGCGACCGCCGGGCCGAACGCAAGATCAAGGAAATCATCCTCGCTGCACGGCTCGAGGAAAGTTTGCCGAAAGAAAAAATTCTCGAACTTTATCTGAATGAAATTTTTCTGGGGCAGAACTCGTATGGGGTAGCAGCGGCATCTCAGACTTATTTCAACAAGACCCTTTCCGAACTGGCCCCGCACGAGGCCGCTTTTCTGGCGTCTTTACCCAAGGCCCCGTCAGACTATCACCCCGTGCGCCGCAAGGAACGCCTGTTGCAACGGCGTAACTTTGTCCTGCGCGAGATGAAGGAAAACGGGTACATCAGCCAGGCTGTCTATGAAACCGAAGTCGCGCAGCCTTTGCGGTCCGTGCAGAACGGTGACTTTGAAAGCTTCAAGGCCGAACTGCCGCCGCGTGACTATTTTACCGATGAAATCCGTCGTCAATTGTCCGAAAACTTTGGCGAGGGCGAATTTTTCACGGGTGGTCTTACTGTGCGCGCCACCATCGACAACGAGATGCAGCCGATCGCGGCGCAATCGTTGCAACAGCAGTTGGAAGAATACGACCGCAGCATCGGTATTTGGCGCGGCACAGGAAAGACCATCGCCGCAGAAAAGTTGACCAGCGAAGCAAGCTGGCGCGAAGCGCTCTCCGGCCTGCGTGTCCCGCGCGACGTGGAGCTGGACAGCCCGTGGCTTCCTGCCGTGGTGCTGGGCTTGCAGGACGGTGGTGCCCGGATCGGTATCGAAGGCGTCGACGAAACGGCTGAGGGAAACTTTATCCCCGCAGAGGATGTGACGTGGGCCCGAAAGCGGCTGGACAACGGCAAACTGGGCGGTCGCGCTCAGGTGGCGGGCGATTTGCTCGAGGTCGGCGATGTCGTCCTTGTGCGACGCATGACTAGTGACAGTGATGGGTCGTTTATACGCTGGACGCTGCGCCAGATTCCCGAAGTGCAGGGCGGCTTTGTCGCGATGGACGTAAACACCGGGCGCGTAATCTCGATGCAGGGTGGGTTTTCCTACCAGGCATCCGTGTTCAACCGTGCCACCCAGGCCAAGCGGCAGCCTGGTTCCAGCTTCAAGCCTTTTGTGTATGCCGCTGCTCTCGATAGCGGGTACACGCCGGCCACAATCGTTGTGGACGCGCCGATTGAAATCGATACGCCGCAGGGGATGTGGCGCCCACGTAACTCCTCTAACAAGTTTTACGGGCCGACGCCGCTGCGCACCGGGATCGAACAATCGCGTAACCTGATGACAGTGCGTCTTGCCCAGGAAGTCGGTATGGACGTTATCGGCGATTATGCCGAGCGTTTCGGGGTCTATGACAATCTTGCGCCCGTCTTGGCCAATGCTCTGGGGTCTCAGGAAACCACCCTGTACCAGATGGTGTCGGCTTACGCGATGTTTGCCAACGGCGGTGAACGCGTGCAACCTACCTTGGTGGACCGTGTACAGGACCGCTATGGGCGGACAGTGTACAAGCACGATCAGCGCATATGTAACGATTGCCAACTGCCCACACTCGCGCCAGGCGTCGGGCCGCGTATCATCTCGAACCGCGAACGCGTCATGGACCCGATCACCGCCTACCAGTTGACCTCCATGATGAAAGGCGTTGTTGATCGGGGAACCGCCCGCGGGGCAGTGAACCTGCCTGTGCCGATCGCAGGCAAGACCGGAACGACCAATGATGCCAAAGACGTTTGGTTCATCGGTTTCTCCAGCAACATCGTTGCCGGGTGCTATATCGGTTTTGACAATCCGCGGTCTTTGGGCAAGCGCGCCTATGGGGCGGGCATGTGCGGGCCGGTGTTTCAGCGCTTCATGACCGAGGCCATCAAGAAATTCGGTGGCGGGCCGTTTGAAGTGCCCCCCGGCGGACGATTTATCAATATCGACCGTTTCAATGGTTCGCGCCTTTCCGACAGTGCCGCAGGCCCGAACGTTGTTGCCGAATATTTCCGTGATGGCGAAGAGCCACTGTTCGGGATCACTTTCGATGGTGGTTTTGCGATGGGTGCTGACCTGCCGCTGATGGATGAGCTAAATGGCTCGGGTGCACGCGAAGTCATTACCTCGACCGGTAAAAAAGCCCGAGTGGGGCCGAAGGCCAGCTTTGGCACGATCAGCTCCGGCGGGCTTTACTGACGGTTTTCTATTTTTGGCTAGCGCTTGCCCAGGTGGCGGCGCTGGTCTATTTGATACGCGGCCCCGGTATGACGGGGCCGCACTCTATTTAAAGGCAGAAAAGAATGCGCGCAGAGGCACAGAATACAGCAGATCAGATCACTAAATCTCTAGAACTGCTGGCACAGCGTTTGAACGTCGAAACCGCACCTTATCGCTTGGAAGAATTCAATGCGCGTGTTGAATCGCCGACGCTTTGGGATGACCCCGATGCGGCGCAAAAGCTGATGCGCGACCGTCAGGCACTGGTGGATTCCATCACCACCTACGAAACCATCAAGCAAGAGCTCGCGGACAATATTGAACTTATCGAATTGGGCGAGATCGAAGATGACGCCGAAGTGGTCAGTGAAGCCGAAGAGGCATTGAAAAAACTGGCCAAAACGGCGGCCCAGAAAGAGCTTGAGGCGCTGCTGGACGGCGAAGCGGACGGCAATGATACCTTCCTTGAAATCAACGCAGGTGCTGGCGGTACCGAAAGTTGTGACTGGGCAAATATGCTGTCGCGCATGTACGTTCGATGGGCTGAAAAGAAGGGCTATAAGGTTGAACTACAGTCCGAAAGCCCGGGTGAAGAAGCCGGCATAAAATCGGCGACCTACAAGATCAGCGGGCTCAACGCGTATGGATGGTTGAAATCGGAGTCCGGCGTTCACCGTCTTGTCAGAATCAGCCCTTTTGATTCCGCTGCAAAGCGCCACACTTCGTTTACCTCGATTTGGGTTTATCCGGTCGTAGATGACAACATCGATATCGAGGTGAACCCAAGCGATATCCGCGTCGATACCTATAGGTCATCAGGGGCGGGGGGGCAGCACGTCAACACCACGGATTCTGCCGTTCGCATCACCCACCATCCCACCGGTATCGTGGTCACGAGCTCTGAAAAATCGCAGCACCAAAACCGTGACATCGCAATGAAGGCACTGAAATCCCGATTGTATCAGATGGAACTTGACCGCCGGAATGCGGCCATCAACGAAGCCCATGAAAATAAGGGCGATGCCGGGTGGGGTAACCAGATCAGATCATATGTCTTGCAGCCCTATCAAATGGTGAAGGACTTGCGGACGAATTACGAAACCTCGGACACCAAAGGTGTTCTGGACGGTGATTTGGATGGCTTGATGGGGGCTGCGCTGGCGTTGGCGGTATCCGGGAAAAGCCGCGCTGAGGCCCAGGAAGGGTGACGGCTTTCCGGTAACTGCGCTTTTGCACCACCAGGGTCTTGTATACTTACCCGTCCTTGCGTCTGATGGGCGCAAATGGAGGGTGCATTGATGAATTTACTGGACATGGGTGCGTTGGCGCAATCGGAAGCGCTGGCAAACCGCAGCCTGAGCGCGGTGGAGCTTATGGAGGCTACACTAGATCGGATCGAGGCGGTCAACGGACGTGTGAACGCGATCGTATCCATGGTAGCGCGCGATGTTCTGCTGGATCAGGCGAGGGCGGCGGATGCGGGACGACGTCGCGGGTGGCTGCACGGTATCCCGATAGCGATCAAGGATCTTTCCGACGCCAAAGGCTTGCCGACGTCGAAAGGTTCGCCGCTTTTCGCCGGCAGCATTGCGGAAAACGACAGCCTGTTCGTTGCGCGGATCAAAGCCGCGGGCGCGATTGTCATCGGAAAAACCAACACGCCGGAATTCGGTTTGGGCAGTCACACATTCAACCCGGTGCATGGCGCAACACGCAACCCATATGACCTGAGCCGGTCAGCGGGCGGCTCTTCTGGGGGGGCGGCTGCGGCGTTGGCATCGGGTATGCTGAGCATCGCAGACGGGTCGGATATGATGGGCAGCCTTCGTAACCCGGCTGGTTGGAACAACGTCTACGGCATGCGCCCCAGCTGGGGCACCGTGCCTGCCGAACCCGAGGGGGATATGTATCTGCATCAGCTCGCGACGTCGGGGCCGATGGCCCGAAACCCGCGCGATTTGGCGGCATTGCTCGACACCATGACCGGAGCGGACCCCTGCCAGCCGTTGGGACGGACCCCATCAGCAAGTTTGCCTGCGTTGAACTCCATGCCTCACCGGCTGAAACTGGGTTGGTTGGGGGATTGGGACGGAGCGTTCCCGGTCGCTGACGGAATACTGGATTTGTGTTCTGACGCCTTGTCGGGTTTTGAAGGACTGGGCCACAAGGTCGAGGATACAGAAGCCCCGTTCGACGCCGAAACGATGTGGGAAAGCTGGATAACCTTGCGGTCCTTTTCCGTAGCCTCTGGTCTGGAATCAGTCTTTAACAATCCCGACCAGCGCAAACATCTGAAAAAATCCGCCCAGTGGGAGATCGAACGCGGGTTAGCGTTTTCGGCGATGCAAGTCCATAACGCCAGCGTCGTGCGGTCGCAATGGTTTCGCCGTGCGGCCGCTCTTTTCGATACTGTTGATGTGCTGGTTCTGCCCTCGGCACAGCTTTGGCCATTTGCGGTTGATCAGGAATACCCTACCGAAATTTCCGGTCGGCAGATGGATACCTATCACCGCTGGATGCAAGTGGTTGTTCCGGCAGGGCTAATCGGGCTACCGGTCGTCAACATTCCGGCTGGTTTCAACAAAAACGGTTTGCCCGGAGGTATCCAGCTTATCGGCCGTCAGGGCAGTGACACGCTTTTATTGCAACTCGCCCAGGAATGGCATGACGCGACGAATTGGCCCGGTAAGCGCCACCCTGAGCTGAGCTAGGCGGCGCGAGCAGTCACGCCTGACCGGGCGGTTGGGCGTGGCAGACAGGTCAGAGTTCGGGTAGATGTCACGCGAACTGAACATCAGGGCGGAGCAGGCGTCGGTGGAACGGTGCAAGCTGGTCTATCGTGTAAAAACCTTTGGCTCTGGCAGCTTGCAACACTGACGACGTGTTTTGCGGTATGTATTCATAAACCAGCCGGGTTACGCGCAGATCAACCGGGCTTTCCGGTACAGTCCGGGTAATGTATCCAACCCAAAAGTTGTTGTCGAATGACGCCACGCGGTGAAGGTAGTTGAACGACGACGTCATCGCACGTTTGCGCGAGGCGATGATCGCGATCCCTTCCTCTTGTTGCAAGATGATACCTCGAAATTCGCGAACTTCGCGTGTCGTCGGCAAGCTTTGCATCCGCACGGCCGTACTGGTTTCGTAGCCTTTCAAAAAGGTGTTTTGATCTTCTCGAAACACAAAAACCAGGCCGATGATAAAAAGATCTGGTTCAATAAAGCTTCGACGTGAGAATTTGTAAAACCCGCTGGGGAACACGTCCTCGGGCAGGCGACGTCTGCCGGAAACGAAATAATCGTTCACAAATGGCGCGAGCGAGCTGTACGAACTTTCGGCTTCTTCGGTGACCAACGGTTCAAGCAAGATACGCGCATCCACCTTGAAGAAATCGCATATACGCGCCAAGACATCAGGCCTTGGAAAACTCTCGCCTGAAAGATAGCGATTAAATTGTGTGCGGTTAATGCCAAGTTCAAGCGCCAAGGCAGTGACAGATTCATAATCCTTGGACAGCACCAATAAATTCGCACCGAATATGTTTCTGATCTCGGCGGGGGTATTCATGTGACGCTTTCAATTGCAGATAGCATAATTCAAACCTTCTCGGATTCGACCTACTTTGCAAGCTCATTGATCAAGCATCTGCCGGAGGTGACGCTAACTAGCGTCAAATTGCAACCCAGGTGACACAAAATCAAATTGTAACAACATCGACAAACTGTTGAAATGCCGCAATTATATTTACAAATTCGGAATTTTTTTTGAGGAGCCGCACAAATGTACGGAGTGGTTATTTGGAGTAGCGTCAAAGAAAAGAAAGCGGTTTTCTGGTGTGAAGATCACGGCGATCTTGTCTTTTTTCACAACCAAGAGGCTGTGGATGAAAATGCCGAACCCATGTTTGGCGCGGGGGACCTTGTTCAGTTCGACGTGTATCTTGATGCCAAAGTGCGCAAAGCACGCAATCCTAAGTTGATCCGTGAAAAAGCCAATCTGGAATTGACCGAGAAGCTGCGCCATCACGGCACTCTGTCACGCGCTGTTGAAAGACGCGGCCAGGTTCTTCACTTCTCGGCCCAGCCTCCGGTACCGACGCTCTCTGCCCAGATAAAGCACGCCTAAGCGGCCTAATTCCCGCGTGACAGCGCCGCGACCCCCGTACGCGCGACATCGGTTAACCCCAAGGGGCGCATCAAATCGGCAAAAGCGTCAATTTTATCCGGCGCACCGGTGATTTCAAAAACGAACGTTTCCAAAGTGCTGTCAACGACGTTGGCGCGAAAAATGTCGGCAAGACGCAATGCTTCGACCCGCTTGTCGCCTGTACCATTTACCTTGAACATCGCCAGTTCACGTTCAACCGAAGGACCTTCGACGGTAAGGTCATGGACCTCGTGCACCGGCACAATCCGCCCCAGCTGCGCCTTGATCTGCTCGATCACCTGCGGCGTGCCCGAGGTAACGATGGTGATGCGGCTGAGGTGACCGGTGTGGTCGACCTCTGCCACGGTAAGGCTGTCGATGTTGTATCCACGGCCCGAAAAAAGACCGATGACGCGCGCCAGCACACCGGGTTCGTTTTCGACCAGTACGGCCAGCGTGTGACGTTCGATCACATCCGAGAAATTGGGACGTAGGTTATAGGCGGAATGGCTGTTGGAGCCTTTTTTGATCTTTAGGGCTGACATGACACTGTCCTTTTTAGATTTGTTCAATCTCGGCGCGCGACCCCGCGCCGATGTGTTTCCTTGTGCCGTTCGCGGCTTAGACCAAGACCGATCCCTTGGCGTCGATCACACCCTGTGTATCGACACCGGCCAGCATCATGTCGTTATGCGCTTTGCCCGACGGGATCATCGGGAAGCAGTTTTCGTGTTTTTCCACCAGACAGTCAAAGATCACCGGCCCGTCATACTCCAGCATCTCCATGATCGCGTCGTCCAGATCGTCGGGGTCCGAACAGATGATACCCTTGGCCCCGAAGGCTTCGGCAAGCTTGACGAAATCGGGCAGGGATTCAGACCAGCTTTGGGAATAGCGTTCGCCGTGCAGCAGCTCTTGCCACTGGCGGACCATGCCGAGGCGTTCGTTGTTCAGAATGAACTGTTTCACCGGCAGGCCGTACTGCATCGCGGTGCCCATCTCCTGCATGTTCATCAGCCAGGATGCTTCGCCGGCAACGTTGATGACCAACGCGTCAGGATGCGCCATTTGCACGCCGATGGACGCAGGGAAGCCATAGCCCATGGTCCCCAGCCCACCAGAGGTCATCCAGCGGTTCGGATCTTCAAACCCGAGGTATTGCGCCGCCCACATCTGGTGCTGGCCGACTTCGGTTGTAATGTAACGGTCGTATTTCTTGGTCAGCGCCTCAAGCCGAGAGAGCGCGTATTGCGGTTTGATGATCTTGCCGCTTTGCTCGAACTTCAGACAATCTACCGCACGCCATTGTTCGATTTGCTTCCACCATTTTCCAACGGCTTCCGAATTCGTCTTGCGGCCGCGCGATTTCCAGACCTTCAGCAGGTCTTCAAGCACATGGCCTACGTCGCCAACGATGGGGATATCGACGCGGATGATCTTGTTGATCGACGACGGGTCGATGTCGATAT
The DNA here is from genome assembly GCF_056859255.1 of Sulfitobacter sp. L-8. Taxonomy (NCBI): domain Bacteria; kingdom Pseudomonadati; phylum Pseudomonadota; class Alphaproteobacteria; order Rhodobacterales; family Roseobacteraceae; genus Sulfitobacter; species Sulfitobacter sp. L-8. The sequence goes on along the minus strand of NZ_JBSXOD010000056.1, from coordinate 683,085 downwards.
GCGCTTTCTTCGATTTCGGGCTGAACATGTCGACAACGCCGGTGATCCGGTCGTCGAAACGTGCGCCGATGTTGATCATCAGATCGCAGTCGTGCATCGCCATGTTCGCCTCGTAAAGCCCGTGCATCCCCAGCATTCCCAGCCATTTGTCACCCGACGCCGGATAAGCGCCAAGCCCCATCAGGGTAGAGGTGATCGGAAAGCCCGTTCCATCGACCAGTTCACGCAAAAGCTGCGAAGCCGCAGGGCCGGAGTTGATGACGCCGCCGCCGGTGTAAAAAACCGGGCGTTTGGCATTTTCGATCGCCGAAACCAATTCGGTGATCTCTTCCATGTCGCCTTTTACCGGCGGCTGATAATGCGACGTCGATGGTTTCTTAGGGGTATAGGTGCCGGTCGCGAACTGCACGTCTTTGGGGATGTCTACCAGAACCGGGCCGGGGCGACCGCTGGTGGCCACGTGAAACGCTTCGTGCAGGACGCCGCCCAGCTTGTCGGTATCTTTGACAAGCCAGTTGTGCTTGGTGCAGGGGCGGGTGATGCCCACGGTATCGGCCTCTTGAAACGCGTCAGAGCCGATCATGAAGGTCGGCACCTGGCCCGTCAGAACAACCAGCGGAATGGAGTCGAGCAAGGCATCCGTCAGGCCGGTCACCGCATTGGTGGCACCCGGGCCCGAGGTTACAAGAACAACGCCCGGTTTTCCGGTCGAGCGCGCATAGCCTTCGGCGGCATGCACCGCGCCCTGTTCGTGACGAACCAACACGTGTTTGATACTGTTTTGCTGAAACACCTCGTCATAGATCGGTAGCACCGCGCCGCCGGGATAGCCAAATACGGTATCGACACCCTGATCAATCAGGGCTTGAACGATCATCTTCGCTCCGGTCATTTTACGTGTCATCTTGGTGCTCCGTCAGGCGGTGGTTTAGGTCAAAGTCAAATTTTATCGTAGCGCAAAAAAAAGCCCCCGGTTTTGACGGGGGCGCATGGTGACTGATATGGTCTGCCGTTACCGGCCCATGCGCGTATATCCTAGAATGACGACTAGTCCAGTCATAGCCCAAGGCTCCTTCTTACGTCTGGGGACATTATGAGGGGGGCAAAGGGGCGTCAATGCCCAATTTTATAAAAAAGTATCGTGGCCGCGGTATTTTCTTTCCATTTATTGCGCAAGCCGTCCGGGTTTTGGAGCATTCTCGAAATTACCGCGCGTTTGCGGTATCAGCGGCTAGAGTCGCACCCCGGTTCCCTGCAACACGCCATGTTCCAACGCATAGCGCGTCAAGCCGGCCGTGGACGAGATTCCAAGCTTGTGTTTGATGTTCTTTCGGTGGGTTTCGACCGTACGGACCGAAATGTCCAAATCTCGTGCAACGGCCTTGTTGGATTTTCCCTGTGCCAGTTGCAAAAGGATCGTCTGTTCGCGTTCTGTCAGGGTTTCGCGGGTGCCGGGCTTAGGATCCAGCGAACCTTTTGCCCCGGTGCAGAGGTATTTTTCGCCTCTCATCACTGTGTCGATTGCAAGCTTGATCTCGTCGGTGGGCACGTCCTTGAGAATATACCCCATCGCGCCGTGGCTCAGCGCCATGGAGATGTATTCGGGGTTATCGTGCATCGACAGGATGACGATACGGGTACCGGGGCACCGTTCCAGCATGATTTCGGTTGCGGATAGCCCGCCAAGCTCAGGCATGTTGAGATCCATCAATATCACGTCAGCTTTCAGGCTCTCGAACGAGTCTATGGCCGCGCGCCCGTTGCTCAGGCAGCCCACAACGTGAATATCGTCATAGCTTTCCAAAATTGACTGGATACCCTCCGCGACCATTGGGTGGTCGTCCACGATCATGACATTAATCGTTTTGGTTTCGATGGCATCAGACATTTTATCGTTGGTCCTCAGGTCAGGTCAGGGCAGGGCGTTTGGATTCGGGTGGCAGCATATGGCTAAGCGGTACCGTTGCGGTAATTTGTGTGCCGGTGCGGGCCGAAGCCTGAAGCTGCAACGTCCCGCCGAGCTGCTCTACCCGTTCTTGCATATTGCGCAAGCCCAAGCCACCCGATGTGTTGTTTTTCGCGATTCCCAATCCGTTATCGGAAATCACCAGCGTCGCACCTTGGCGGTGCCCGCGCAGGTCTACCTTGACTTCGGTGGCGCAGGCATGGCGTTCGATATTGGTCAACGCTTCCTGGGCAATACGGTACAGCGCGATTTTGGCGTCGTCGTCCAATCTGTTGCGAAACACCACCGTGTTGAAACTGCATTTGACGCCGGTCCGGCTGGAGTGTTGTTCAACAAGCGTTTTCAAAGCCGGACCCAACCCAAGATCATCCAGAATGCCCGGGCGCAGATCGCGGCTGATCCTGCGAACCTCTGACACCGCTTGCCCCAGACTATCGATGCCTTTGGCCAACGGTTCGGCTGCGCGGGGGTCCCCGCGTTCCAATCTGCGCCGGGTGTTTTCAAGCGCGTAGCGGACGCCGACAAGTATCTGGCTGATCCCATCATGCAATTCCCGGGCGACGCGACCGCGTTCTTCTTCCTGAGCATCAAAAACTCTCTGGGTAAGCTCTTTGAGCTTCGCATCGGCAAGGCGGCGTTCCCGAAGGTTGACGAACATCCCGGTGCCGAACACCAGCAACAAAGCAGCGACAGTGATGACACCAATATACAGGAACGTCCGCTGAACCCGCGCCAGCACATCCGACCGCGCGGTTGCCACACTGGCAAGCACATCGTCTATGAACACCCCTGTGCCCACTGCCCATTGCCAGCTGGGAAACGACGTTACATAGGTAATCATCTGCGCCTCTTCCCCAGTGGATGGCTTGGGCCACAGATATGTATGATATCCGCCACCTTGGCGCGCGATCTCGATCAACTCATCCACCACGGCGGTACCGCGGCTGTCCTTCTCACCGGCAAAGTTTCCATTGATCCTGTCTGTCTCTCTGGGGCTGACCAAAGCCGTCCCGTCATAATCATAGACGAAAAACTGGCCTTCCTCCCCATAAATCATGGCAGCGAGTATTTGTGCGACCCTTGCCTTGGCGGCCGTGTCATCAGGTGAAGCGGAACCGTAAACAAAATAGAAACCGTTACGCGCCTGAGTAACGTAGTTACGCAGCTCGACCTTCTTGGCATTCAACAATTCCGTTTCAAGCGTTGTGATCTCCCGAAGGGCAAGCGCCTTGGCCTGTAACGCGACTACAAAGGCGATGGCAGCAACAGCCAATACCAAGGGTACCGCCGCCAGCAACGTCAGCTTTTGGGCATAGGTAAGGGCAAATCGTGCGCGCAAGTTCTGCATCCGATTCTCTTAGTCTGATTTGACGACAAGTCAAAGGACAGGGACGCCGGTCTTTCTACTTGTGGTAACAAATTTCCCTAAATGGTTGTACTATTTGGCGTTTAACCGTGCTTTTTTATCAGCCTAATCGCGACCACTACGCAGTTATGGGTATTTCCATGTCATCAGTATACGATAATGTCCCCCACACTTGAAACGACCCGTGCGCGGTTGACGTACGGGCACTCTATACTCGGGAGGAGTATCCATATGGACCGTCGTTCATTTCTGAAGACATCCGCACTAGGCGGTACAGCCGCTGCCGCGACCACACTCGCCGCACCGCTCTACGCGCAAGGTAAGCGCACGTTGACCATGGTTACCGCTTGGCCCCGCGGTTTTGCGGTGCTTGATGACGCAGCGACCTACCTGAACAACATGGTCAACGAGATGTCCGACGGTAGCCTGACCATTGAAAAAAAGGCCCCCGGTGAACTGGTTGGCGCCTTCGAAGTGTTTGACGCGGTTTCTTCGGGTCAGGCTGATATGTATCACGCGGCTGATTACTATTTCATCGGTCAGCACCCCGGGCTGGCCTATTTCACCGCCGTTCCATTCGGTGGCACAGCGCAAGAGCTGACAAACTGGTACCTGCACGGCGGTGGTCATGACCTGCACAACCAGATCGGTGAAATCTTCAACATGAAGATGTTCCTGGCTGGCAACTCCGGTTCGCAATCGGGCGGCTGGTTCCGCAAGGAAATCAACTCTGCCGCTGACTTCAACGGCTTGAAATTCCGCATGCCCGGTCTGGGCGGCAAGGTTCTGGGTAAACTGGGCGCGTCCGTTCAGAACATCCCAGGTGGCGAACTGTACCAGGCGCTGTCCTCGGGTGCGCTCGACGGGCTGGAGTGGGTTGGTCCGTTCGCGGATGAACGCGCGGGTTTCCAGGAAGTCGCGAAGATCTACTACACCGCTGGTTTCCACGAGCCAGGTTCGGGCCTGACCGCTTCGGTCAACCTCGACGTGTTCAACGACCTGACACCGGCGCAGCAAAAGATCATCGAATACGCGTCAATGGCCACCACGCACACCGGTCTGGCCGAAACACTGGCCAACAACGGTGCCGCCTTGGCCCGTCTGCAGCAGCAGGGTGTGAAAACCATGCAGTTCCCCGATGATGTTTGGGATGCGTTCGGTGCCGCTTCGAAAGAGGTCATGGACGAAAACATGGATGACACGCTGTTTGCCGACATCCGCAACAGCTTCGAAGCATCGTTGGCGTCCTCGGCTGAATGGCTGTCGAAATCGGATGCCTATTACGTCGAACAGCGCCAGCGCGTTTTGGGCAAAGCATAAGTTTAGAACAGACCTTGAACAGGGGCCGCTTTCGGGTGGCCCCTGTTTGCGACTTCGTCCCTTGGCGCGCCGGGGGCTTTGAATGATTTTTCGCATTAAGCCCGCGTGAACAGCAGGGCATGTGAGAGGGGGGATTAATGGCAGAAGATGCAGTTTGCGCAGGATTTTTCCGCGCGGCGGAAGGCGCAAAGATAAGCTGTTTGGATCAGTTTCAAGATGGAAATCTTGTGAACTTCTTTTTCGGCAACGTTCTCGAGGCGTTTTACAACTTCTTTGCCGCTCTCCTGAACCCGGGAATGTGGCTGGATTGGTCGAACAAAGAATCCTTGATGCGGTTCATCTATTACGGGGCGTCAGTCGAACTGTTTTTCGTGCTCCTAATCGGATTGCTGATCGTTACAGCCTTCGGCATCTGGAGCCGGCGGTTCATGTGGGGGTGCGTTCGGGGACTGGAAGGGTTTGCCAATGCGACTGGCCGGTTCTTTGCCTGGGCCGGTTTGCTGATGGTCTTGCAGCAGATCATCATCGTCTTCATGCAACGTATCTTTACCCGCCCCGACATATCGGTCGGTTTCGGCATCCCTCTCCAGTTCGATATCAGCTGGTTCGCCGAAGAATTGAAACTTTTCAATGCGTTGGTGGTCACTCTTTGTGTGGCATATACATTTGTCCAGGGCGGGCATGTCCGCGTTGACTTGTTTTATGCCGGGGCAAGGTTCCGCACCAAGCGGGTAATAGACATGCTGGGCGCGATGTTCTTCATGATCCCGTTCGCCATTGTGACGTGGTTATATGGCTGGTTTTTCCTCTGGCGCCATTTGGTAACGCCGAACCCGTCTGCGTCTGATCGGCTTGACCTGCTGTTGCGCAAATCACGGCTGTTGAAATGGAATGTGGAAACCATCGGGTTTTCTCCGAATGGGTTCAATGGGTATTTCTTGTTCAAAATCCTGCTTTGCGCATTCTGTGTCATGGTAATTCTGCAAGCGATATCAACATTTTACCGCGCTTTGTTAGAGTTCCGTGAAGGGCCGGAAAGCGAAGATAAATATCTCGACCGCGATACGTTGGGCGAGGGCGAAGAAGCCTATGAGGGCACACACTAATTTAAGGGGCGTCCCATGCTACTTGGTCTGGACGGGGTCGAAATTGGCCTGATAATTGTTTTTGCCTGTCTGTTCGGCGGCATTCTTTCTGGCTTCCCGGTGGCTTTTGCCATCGGCGGGGCTGGTATCATTTCCTTCGGTATCATCGCCGCGCTCGATAGCGCCGGTTTGTTGGTGCACCAGGCGATTGATCAGTCATCACAGGCTTACCGTGATTTGGTGAATTCGGGTGTTCCAAATGATGCGGTATCGGTGTTCCGCTATCCCGACTTGCCACGCATCGCTGAATCGGTATTCCCACAAGGGTGGGAAGTCGCGTTGGATCGAAACGTAAGCTTTATCGTCAACAGGATGAACGAACGGGTACTTGCCGGCCAATCCATTGAGACATTGCTGGCCGTTTTGATGTTCGTGCTAATGGGCATTACCCTGGAGCGGTCGAAAATTGCGAATGACCTGCTGACCACCATGGCGCGGGTGTTCGGGCCGCTGCCCGGCGGATTGGCCGTTTCGATCGTTGTAGTCGGTGCGTTTCTCGCCGCCTCGACCGGGATTGTCGGCGCAACAGTCGTGACAATGGGTTTGCTGGCGCTGCCGACGATGCTGCGCAATAACTACTCTCCTGAAATCGCGACGGGTGTTATCGCGGCGTCCGGCACGTTGGGTCAGATCATTCCACCATCGATCGTGATCGTTTTGCTTGGAACATTGGCGGGCGATCTCTATTCCGCCGCGCAAGAAGCCCGAGCAAGTTCAGTGGGTTGTACCGATGCTTTGACGTATCTTGGTCAACCAGCCGTGGTGTCAGTCGGGACATTGTTCCAAGCGGCATTGCTGCCTGGGATCATGCTGGCTCTGCTTTATGCACTTTACGCTTTTGTCTATGCTTTGATGAATCCGGAAAAGGCGCCTGCTGTTCCGATGGGGGCAACGAACGCCGAACCCATCACGCGCGGGGAAGGCTTTACCTGGTTGCTTGGCCTGCCGATCCTGTTGATCGTGGGGACAATTGTTCTGGGCAACCTGAACATTGTCGGCAGTCAATCCACCGTCGTTTCAAGCTTTAGCGACATCGGTGCCGGTGCGAGCCTGCGCACGAATGTCGGTGATGAATGCAAGGCTGCGATGATTGACCTGCACGGGCAAGACGCGTGGGACACGGCAGTAGCAGAGCAGGCCGCGATTGAGGCCGCGGGTGGCCAGCAGGCCAGCGAAAAGCTTTCCGAAGCCGCGCTGGAACAAAAGCAAGCCGACAAGGTCGCCGCAGCCGCCCCGATCGGTACGGGTATGGCGATCATCCTGGTGATGCTGGCACTGGTGTTGACGACAGCGCGCGGCGTATCGCCGTCGTCGGACGCGCGGCCACTGATTATTGGTGCAATCGGACTGGTCCTTGCGGTCTTGGTAGACATTGTGCTGATCAGTCCGACGACATCATCGGGTACTTTGGTCTTGCTGATGCTGCTTCCGTTTGTGGCGATCATGTATGGTGTGGTTTACGGCCTTAAACGCTGCGCGACCAACGAACTGATCCGGGTGGTGTTCCCGCCGCTTGTGCTCATCGTTGCGGTGCTTGGTTCCATCTTGGGTGGGATCACCAACCCGACCCCGGCGGCGGCTCTTGGTGCCGGTGGGGCGATCATGCTGGCGGCCTATCGCAAGTTGAAAGACATGGACCGTTCGCCCAAGATCATCATCTGGTCGACCCTGGCGATCCTGATAAGCATCCTGGTCGGGGTCAACTTTGACCTTCGGATCAACCAGGAAGGTGTGAGCTTTGAAAGCTGGTTCGCATTCTTTGTGGCCTATGGGGCATATCTCTACGCCGTGTTCGGACTGCTGTTCTCGTGCTGGATATTGTACACGTCCGGCGTGCTTAGCCCGGTGGTCCGCGAAACTGCCAAGGTTACGTCGATGGTGTTCACCATCCTGATCGGCTCGCAGTTGCTGAACCTGGTGGTGATCTCGTTTGGCGGCGAACACTACATCCAGCAGTGGCTGAAAAGTTTTGATAACGAGCTGACAGTCTTCTTGATCGTGATGCTGGTGCTCTTTGTTCTGGGTTTTGTTCTGGACTTCCTCGAGATCATCTACATCGTCATTCCGATTGTCGGACCGGTGATCTATGGCGGAACATTCGACCCCAAATGGGTAACCATCATGATCGCGGTGAACTTGCAGACGTCTTTCCTGACACCGCCGTTTGGCTTTGCGCTGTTCTACCTGCGCGGGGTGGCCCCGGCGAGCGTGACCACCGCGCATATTTACCGTGGTATCATCCCGTTTGTGTTGATCCAGGTCGGTGCGCTGGCCCTGCTGTGGATGTTTCCGGCCATCGTCACGATTGTGCCGGACCTGATCCCCAACTAGCTTCCGGCACGGTTCGACACGTATCATGCACAAGGGCACCCCTGGGGGTGCCCTTGTTACGTTCATGGATCAAAATAAAGAGTTGTGATCGCCACGCGGCTGGCCTCTCGGAAAGCCAGCCAGCCAGCGCTGGAGCGACCTACACAGGGTCAGTGGTTGCTTTGACTTAGATCAGGCAGTGCGATGTTGGCCACCTGTTCGGCAATGGGCGCCGTGTTCAAGGGATGATCGTCCGTCGAAAACGCGTTTGGGCTGCGAACCTTTTGCCAAGATCCACCAATATACACCTCAAGCCCCGAGAATTTGGCCTTGTATCCCATTTTCTGGCTGCCCGGCACCCAATAGCCAAGATAGACATACGGTAACCCCGCGTTTCGGGCGATTTCGATATGGTCGAGGATGATATAATTCCCCAGGCCATTTTGCGGGCGGTCGGGGGTGTAGAATGAATAAACCATACTAACACCGTCGCCCAACACGTCCGTAAGGCAAACGCCTATCAGATCTTTGGTTTTGGCATCTGAATATTCGATGACGCGACTGCGGATCGGGGTTTCTTCGATCATCGCGGCGAATTCGAAGACATCCATGTCTGCCATGCCGCCATCGGCGTGACGGCTATCCAGATAGCGCCGGAACAGTTCATATTGGTCTTCGGTGGCCCAGGGCGACGTCGCCCGGCGCAACAGACCACTATTGCGCTTGATCGTACGTTTCTGGCTTTTGCTGGCGACAAAGTCAGCCACGTTTATGCGCGCAGACAAACACGCCGAACAATCGGCGCAGGACGGGCGATACAGCACATTTTGCGATCGTCTAAAGCCCTGGCCTGACAGGCTGTCGTTCAATCTTGTGGCAGCTTCGCCCTGCAAAGCCGTAAACAGCTTTCTCTCCATCCGCCCCTCGAGATAGGGGCAGGGTTGGGGGGCTGTCACATAGAATTGTGGGGCTATGGGAAGAGTATGGCGCATGATGATCCGTCGTTGCTTGGGCAAGACTAACAATAGCGGAAAAATACGCCAAGCCCAACTTTTGACTTTAGTTAGTTTTCGCGGCGACAGTTCAAGGGGACAGTTCCCAGGATCAGGTCACTTAACCCTTGGTTCCGCGCGGTGGTACCCATCAAAACCACCGAAATAAGCTGAAGCGGCATCATTCCTACGCTTACTGTGTAGCCCAGTGTATGGGCGAACGCGGTTGCGGTGTCGAATTTCTCGTCTCTCGAAGTACGAAGCTCCATCCCCATCAGGCGCATGCCCCAGGTGGCGGAACCTCTCGACAGGGTGATGAAACGATACAAAAAACCGATCATAAGAAGAAGGACCGGGAAGTAAAAAAGAGCGGTGAAGGCTGTGAACGGTAGCACGACAAGGCTTGCCACCAGTATCAACACAGCATCGACCACCCAAGCCAGCAAACGCTTGGTAGGGATGCCACTGTAAAATTCCGGCTGGCTGTCAGGATCTGGCGTCAGTGTCATCTTGTTTCCTGCATCATAGGTTGGTTGCGCCCCCCGGATAGTCGGGGGGCGAAGGCTGTTCAGGTCGTTCAGGATGTTTGCGCGTCCTGTTCTTTTGGTGTGCGTTCGGCCATGAACTGGTCAAACTCGGCTTTGTCCTTGGCTTCGCGCAGCCGGGCTAGAAACGCTTCAAAGTTGCTTTGTTCCTCTTCCAGGCGCGCCAGGGTGTCGGCTTTGTAGGCGTCAAACGCCGCGTTGCCTGTCGAACGGCTGCCAAAGTTGCGGGCGGTGCTGCGTTTGGCACAGGATGAAGATTTAAACATGCGTTTGCTCCAGATCATGTAAGCGAGAAGGGCGAGGCCAACAGGCCAGAAGGCGATAAAACCGACGACCATGGCGGCGATCCAAGCGGCTTTACCGCGGGCGTCCAGAAAGTCTTCGGCGCGACCCAGCCAGTTGCGGCCAGTGGCGAAAGCAGGTGCATAGGTTTGTGACATCAAGTTACCTTTCGGTCAAAGTGTGATGGCCCAGAACACTGCGGGCCGGTCCGGTGTGTGGCAATGTGAATGCCTTTCACATTGAACTAGATCATCACTCGTCACACGCTTTGCAAGGCCCTATGTGAATCTTTTTTACATACAAAGGCGTTTTTCGCTACGGGACGGGTTCGCGCACCCATACAGCCCCATTGACCTGCCCATTATTACCAGCGAATGCTAGGGATATGACAACACTCGCCAGCCAGCTGACCCGTACGCCGCGCATCTTTCAGTCTGAACAGGCCCAGGATGCGCGGGCCCTGTTCCCGGATCTGGCACCGGAAGTGTCTGAACTGGTCGCGGGGGCCGGGTCGACGTCCCCGTACCTGCTTGGTCTCATGCAAAAGGAAACCGACTGGTGTGCGGCGGCCTTCACCGACCCTGAAGCGGCGGTTCATACAGTGATTTCCCGCCTGGCAGAAGTCCCCCCGGACCAGCTGGCGCAGCAGTTGCGCCAAGCCAAGCGGCGCGTGGCATTGATGACGGGCCTGGCCGATCTCGCCGGCGCGTGGCCGCTTGAACAGGTTACCGGTATTTTGACAAGGCTTGCAGATGCTGCTTGCAGTGCGGCGCTGACCTCGGCGCTTCGCACCCAGATCAAACGCGGAAAACTGCCGGGCATGTCAGAGATTGATGCCGAAAGCGGGGCAGGCATGACGGTGCTGGCAATGGGCAAGATGGGCGCGGCAGAGCTGAACTACTCTTCTGATATCGACCTGATTTGCCTGTTCGATGAAAGCCGGTTTGATCCATCCGACTTTCATGATGCCCGCACCGCCTTTGTCCGTGCGACCCGCGCGATGAGCGGGCTGCTGAATGACCTGACCGGGGACGGTTATGTGTTCCGCACCGATCTTCGGCTGCGTCCCGATCCTGCGGTCACGCCGGTTTGCATGGCGATGGAAGCGGCAGAGCGTTATTATGAAAGTCTCGGGCGCACGTGGGAGAGAGCGGCCTATATCAAGGCGCGCCCCGCGGCCGGCGATATCGATGCCGGAGACCGGTTTCTGACGGCATTGCGTCCTTTCGTATGGCGGCGACATCTGGACTTCGCGGCGATTCAGGATGCCCATGACATGCGGCTTGCCATTCGCGAACACAAGGGGCTTGGCGGTCCCATAACGCTGGCCGGACACAATATGAAGCTGGGCCGTGGCGGCATCCGCGAGATCGAATTTTTCACGCAAACCCGTCAATTGATATCGGGGGGGCGCGACCCGGAACTCAGACTGCGCGGAACCTGTGAAAGCATGGCTATTCTGGCGCAAAAAAACTGGGTCCCGGATGATGTGGCCGCCACCTTGACCGATCACTATCGGGCCCATCGAACCGTCGAACACCGTGTCCAGATGGTACGTGATGCGCAGACCCATACATTGCCGCAGACCGACGAAGGCTTTGGCCGATTGGCGGCGATGATGGACATGGATGTGTCTGATCTGCGCAGCGATCTGCACAGCAGACTAAGCGAAGTACACCATCTGACCGAAGGCTTTTTCGCCGGTTCGGGCCAGCACACACCAAAGGTAAAACCGGACGAATCGACCTTTGATAGCGCGGTTCTTGACCGTTGGCTTAGCTATCCCGCACTGCGTAGCCCCCGCGCGGCCGAACTTTTTGCCGAACTGAAGCCCGGCTTGTTGTCGCGGCTGTCGCAGGCGACCAAACCGGCCGAGGCCTTGCTGGCTTTCGATGGTTTCCTGGGCGGCTTGCCCGCCGGGGTTCAGTTGTTTTCCCTGCTCAAGATCAACCCGCAACTGGCTGACCTGCTGATCGACATCGTAAGTACATCGCCCGCTTTGGCGGCGCATCTGTCACGTAACGCCGGCGTCTTCGATGCGGTGATCGGCGGCGACTTCTTCAGCGATTGGCCCGGAGAGGAGGCACTGGCGCAAAACCTGTCCGAGGTGCTGGAGGCCGAAGGCGATTACGAAGCCCGCCTTGATACCTGCCGCAGATGGGCGCGAGAATGGCATTTCAGGGTCGGCGTGCACCATCTGCGTGGGTTGATCGGTGCTCCCACGACCGGCACACAATATGCAGATCTTGCAAGGGCAGTGCTGCGCGCATTGTGGCCGATCGTGATCGCGGAATTCTCGGGCCGCCACGGACCGCCTCCGGGGCGCGGTGCGGTTCTGCTTGGTATGGGGTCGCTTGGTGCACGCAGGCTGACCGCGACGTCGGATCTTGACATGATCGTGATATATGATCCGGACGGCGTGGAAAATTCTGACGGAAAACGCCCGTTGGCAACGCGTCAGTATTACGCGCGACTAACGCAAGCAATGATCACCGCGATGAAAGCGCCGATGGCGCATGGGAAGCTTTACGAAGTCGATATGCGCCTGCGCCCGTCCGGCAATCAGGGGCCGGTCGCAACCAGTCTGGCAAGCTTTGAAACCTACCAGAAGGAACAGGCGTGGGTTTGGGAACACCTGGCGTTGACCCGTGCCGACCCCGTTGTGGGCCCCGAGGATTTGATGCAGGACGTCAGCGCTTTGTGCGAACAGATACTGCGCCAGCCGCGTGACCGATTTCAGGTTTTGCACCAAGTCGCGGATATGCGCACGCGGCTTGCGGCAGCCAAGGGGGCAGGTGGGATCTGGGATGCAAAGAACGGACCCGGCGGCATGCAGGATATCGAACTTTTGGCACAGGGTGGGGCGCTGTTGTCGGGGATCGGCGCGTGGAACCTCACGCAGGGTCTGGACGCCGCTGCCGCCAACGGTGTGATAACGGTACAACAAGCAGAAACGCTAAAAAACGCTTACGCCACCTATTGGTCCCTGCTGTCGGCCACACGGCTGTTGTCGCCTGCGATCTTGCAACGTGATGCATTGGGGCAAGCGGGGGCTGCGTTTCTGGCACGTGCGCTGAATTGTAACGATCTCGACGTGTTGGAGGCGGATCTGGAACAGACCTATAGCCAAGCCGCCGATATCATAAACAGCAGTTTGGCAGCCTATGCGGTTGATCCTGAAAAGAGCGAGCAATGAACAAGGGCGACGCGCACGACCCGAAAGGGCTGATCTTTGAATCCTATCAAATCGAAGGCATCACCAAATCTGAATGCCGCACGATATTTCTGGATTGGGCGTTGAGCCTGCCGCTCGAGACCGAAACCGGCCGCACCATCCGTCACATGTTGGCGCAGTATGGTACGAACGCACCCGATCACCCGATGACAGAGGTTCTGGAAGAAGGGCTGGTCAGCATCGCCGCTCCCCGCAGGCGTGGCGGCTGGAAAAGCCGTCAAAGAAACTGAATTATGACCATAGCGTGCAAAATTTCCCTGATGATGCCTTGGCGGTGAAACTCTCTTGCCCAAATGCCGCCTTAATCTTGCGTCAAAACCGGTATTGTTAATCAAACGCTGACAATCCTGCACAGGGAGAGAACGATGAAAACATCTAAACTAATTTTTGTTTTGGTCTTGGGCGCATTGGCTTCTGGCTGCGCCGCGGCAGAATTCAACAATGATAACGGTCTGGTCGATCGATCAAGCTTCAGTATGGTGGCGTTCGGTTTCGAGGACGCTCCGAACCTTTCGCCGGTCGGCGCGAACTTGGCCCGGTGAACTCTCCTGACCTGACGCCTGGTAGCGATGCGGGGTCGTTGGGCGATACCCGGGATCGCAGACCAGCACGAGACTTGGGTCGAAGGCAGGTAAGCAAGCCCACGCTTGCGAACGGAGCCGGTAACGCAAAGTCGGACCGCAAAGCAGCTATCCGCCAGTCAGGGCGGGTTTTTGAAAAAGTCACACTCTGAGCTTTCCCCAGACAGCGGAACCCACTACAGGGTCAGTATGACAACGCCTCTTTCCCCCACCGCCTCACCCGATCCGAATAACTTGCCAGTGGTTCGCCTGCTGCCCAAAGCCAATGCGCGCGCCATCCGTCATGGGTTCCCTTGGGTCTATGCCAATGAGATGGTTGTCGATCGACGCACCAAGGCATTGGCCCCCGGTACTCTTGCGGTACTGGAAGATAGCGCACGCCAGGTGATGGGTATCGTCGCGGTTAACCCGCTTTCAAAGATATTTTGTCGGATGCTCGACCAGAACGCCGAGGCTGAGGTGAACCAGAGCTGGTTTGAAGGCCATATCAACCGGGCTTTCCAGCTTCGTGATCAACTGTATGATGCGCCGTATTATCGGTTGATCCACGCTGAAGCCGATGGATTGCCTGGAGTGGTGATTGACCGGTTCGGAGATACGGCAGTGATTCAGGCAAACGCAGCCTGGGCCGACGTTCATCTTGATACGCTGACGGCAGCGCTGATTGAACAGACCGGCGTGAAAAACGTACTGAAAAATGCCGCCGGTCGCACCCGGGCGCTGGAAGGGTTGGACGATGTAAGCGGCGTCTTGCATGGAGAAGCACCCAAGGTGGCGGTCCCGGTGCGCATGAACGGCGCTATCTACATGGCTGATCTGACCGGGGGGCAGAAAACCGGAATCTTCTATGACCAACGCCCGAACCACGCGTTCGCCGCGCAGCTTTCCAAAGGCAAACGCGTCCTGGACGTTTTCGCCCATGTCGGCGGCTTTTCCCTGGCCGCCCTGGCAAACGATGCGGCATCCGCACTGGCTGTGGATGGATCGGCTCCGGCGCTGGAGTTGGCCCAGCAGGGTGCCGATGCCATGGGGGTCGGCGACCGGTTTGACACCCGCCAAGGCGACGCCTTCGATGTTCTGACCGCGTTGCGGTCCGAAGGGGCCGAATTTGATGTCGTGATCTGCGACCCTCCCGCGTTTGCACCGGGCAAGCCAGCCCTGGACGCGGGTCTGAGGGCCTATGAAAGGGTCGCGCGACTTGCTGCGCCGTTGGTCGCGGAAAACGGCATTCTTGCGTTGTGCTCTTGTTCGCATGCGGTGGATCTGACCCAGTTTCGGACCGCTTCGGTGCGCGGCATAGGTCGGGCAGGCCGTCGCGCCGCGATGCTTCACACCGGGTTTGCCGGTCCCGATCACCCACAGCTTCCACAGCTTGCCGAGACCGGATACCTCAAGTCGTTGTTCTTTCGTCTCTGATGCCGGGGCGCATTCTGCTTGATGCGTGTGTGCTATACCCGACCGTCATGCGCGAAATGTTGATCGGGGTGGCTGGCAAAGGCGCATTCACCCCATTGTGGTCGCCCCGCATTTTAGAAGAATGGGCCCGTGCCGCGATCAAGATCGGCCCCGAGGGAGAGACCTGGGCCCGTGCCGAAATCGCGTTGCTTCGTTCTGGCTGGCCAAAGTCTGAAATTCAACCTCGGAGTGGTCTGGAACAGCGACTGTACCTGCCGGACGAAAACGACATTCATGTGCTGGCGGCGGCGATAAGCGGCAGCGCCGATATGATCATGACCCTGAACAAAAAAGATTTTCCAAGACATACCCTGGCGGAAGAGGGATTGGAACGTATTGACCCCGACGGATACCTCTATGCGTTGTGGTTGAAAGATCGCACAATCGTCGAACAGGTGGCAAATGACGTCACGGCCCAAGCGCACCGACTGTCAGGCGAGGACTGGACCCCGCGCGCGCTGCTGAAAAAGGCGCGGATGCCCAGATTGGCAAAGGCGCTGTCTTAGCTGTCCCAGCGGTTCTGCAATACTTTCAGGGCGGTGATCCGATCTTGGGTCTTCGGATGGCTCATCAGCCATGCTGGCACGGTCCCATGGTTGCTTTGGGTCAGCGCTTCGAGCTTTTCGAACAGCGATATCTGCGGTCTGACCCCGATCCCCGCCTTGGTCAGCAGTGCGGCGGCGTAGGCGTCTGCCTCGTATTCGTCGCCCCGTGAAAGCCGCGCCGCAAGCATCGTGGTGACCATGTTCGCCAACCATATGCCAATACCGGGGATCAATCTGCCCAACACCATCCCCAGTGCCGCGCGCATCGCATTCTGACCCGAGAAGTCTATCATCCGCCGTCGAGAATGACCCAAAGCGACATGTCCAAGCTCGTGCGCGATGACACTGGCGAGCTCTTCGGCGGTGACCGCACCAGCCTTGAACTGGTTATAAAACCCACGGGTTATGAAAATCCGTCCATCCGGCGCGGCCAGACCGTTGACCGGGGCGACCTCGTAGATATGCACCTTGATACGGGGAATATCGAGCGCCCGCGCCATGCGCATGCTCATCTCCCGCAGGGCAGGGTCTATCAGTTCGGTGGATTTGCGGTCGAGCTCCTTGGCGGTTCGCCATGCGGAAAACCGATACATTGCAAGCCCATATAACACGGCGAGCAGGATGGGGAGGAAACGTATCATCACATCAATATCGGGGGTGACCGGCCTGAGGACAAGGGAAGATGAGTATTTGAAAAAGGGTGAATGCCGTCACGAAAGAAGTGGCGCAAGACGGTGTAGGCATGCGTGGAACGGCGGTGTCAGACGGGGTACCTGTTATGGCTAGCGGGTAAGAGCCTTCATTCCGCGGCTTAAACCTTCGAGGGTCATCGGCACCATCGCGTCGTTACCGAAGATTTCCTGAACCATTTTGATGGATTGGGTGTAGGGCCAATATTTTTCGGGGATTGGATTGATCCACAGGCTGCTGTTCCACTGTTCGCGGGCACGGGTCAACCAGACCGACCCCGCTTCGGGGTTCCAATGTTCACTGGCCCCGCCGGGGTAGGCGATCTCGTAGGGAGACATGGACGCATCCCCCACAAAAATGCATTTGTAATCAGGGCCATAGGTGCGCAGCACGTCCAGCGTACTTTGTTGTTCGGCCCAGCGTCTGCGGTTGTCGCGCCAAACGCCTTCGTAGAGGCAATTATGAAAATAGAAATATTCAAGGTGTTTGAATTCAGCTTTTGCTGCGCTGAAAAGCTCTTCGACGGTCTTGATGTGGGGGTCCATTGATCCGCCAACGTCAAGGAACAACAGCACTTTCACCGCATTGCGGCGCTCGGGGCGGGTCTTGACATCGAGATACCCGTGTTCAGCGGTTGCCCGGATGGTACCGCTTAGGTCAAGTTCGTCATCTGCGCCATCGCGCGCCCAACGGCGCAGGCGTTTCAAGGCAACCTTGATATTGCGCGTGCCAAGTTCGACCGTGTCATCAAGGTTCTTGAATTCGCGCTTGTCCCACACCTTGACGGCCCGTTGGTGGCGCGACTTATCTTGGCCGACGCGCACCCCTTCGGGGTTGTACCCGTAGGCACCGAAGGGTGACGTGCCTGCTGTCCCGATCCATTTGTTCCCGCCCTGGTGGCGTTTTTTCTGTTCTTCAAGACGTTTTCGCAAGGTATCCATCAGCTTGTCAAAGCCGCCGGCGGCTTCGATTTCGGCTTTTTCTTCGGGGCTGAGGTGTTTTTCCGCCATTTTCTCGAGCCAGTCGTGCGGGATATCAACCGCTTCGAGGACATCATCGACGGAAATATTTTCCAGCCCCTTGAACGCCGCCGCGAAGGCCTGATCGAACTTATCGATATTGCGTTCGTCTTTGACCATGCTGATGCGCGCGAGATAATAGAATGCATCGATATCATAGGTTGCCAATCCGGCCGCCATTCCGTCAAGAAAGGCGAGAAATTCGCGCATGCTAACGGGCACTTTGTGACGACGCAGCTGTTCAAAGAACGGTAGGAACATCGATCAGGCCCCGGCGAGGGTTCGGTGTACGATTACCGTGAGGATCATACCGACGATGATAAATGCCATCGCATATCCTGCCGCATATTGCGCAATATCCTTGCGGTTACCGTTTCTTTTGCGGGCGGTATATCCCCCCAGCAATGCACCGACGATAGCGAAGAGTAGTACAATCATTTTAGCCCGCTTTACTTGCTATTTCAGCGGGTTCAGTGACGCGATCTCGCGCATTTTGGCCCGCACAGCCCAATCAGAACCAAATCCGTATCGTGCCCAGCCAAGACTGTCCACCCTCACCAATTTAGCTTCCGCCGCGCGATTTTCCAGTTCAAGCGCTTCGGCGCGCAGCAGTAACAGTGTGCTGAGCAGAGCCGCGTTTTCGCGGTAGCGTGCGGTTTCGATGTGCGGGCCGATAATGCGCAACGCTTCGGCCCCGTCGGCCTTGGAGATAGCATATGCCGCAAGTTGGGTGGCAACGTACGCGCGGTGCAAATCGGTACCGGGATTGCGGGAATAAAACAGGTCAGCCATAAGGTATTGCTTGTGTGCCGCTTCGGCGTCCCCGCTTTGGAGGGCACGACCCATCGCGTAATGCGCAAAGGCGCGACGGTGATCCTGCCAGCCCAGGCTTTGCGCAATCTTGATGGCGCTATAGGCGGCGTCCTGGCGTTGCCCATCTGTGCGCCCCGGCCCCAACGCGCCTTGGACCGCAGCGTTCCATTCACGCGGGGTGCGGGTTGCGAAACGCGGCCGTGTCGATGTTCCGCCGGGATTGATTCGGGCGAAAATTCCGGGCAACGCGTTGGCGACCTGGCCGCGTGACATCCCCGACTTGAGCGCGGGGTCGTAAAAGGCGCGCAAAATCATCATGTCGAAACCGGTCAAGACAGTGTGGACATTGTCGTCATTGAACACGGAATCCGGTAACCGGTACAGGTCGTTGAGCGGTCCGAGCGCTTGGGCGATTTCTTCGTGAAGGCAGTCTCGAACTTCTTGGGGGCTGGCGTCATTTGGCACAAAAATCGCCACTCGCGTTCGCGTGGTCATCAATGACCAGTTGGTTTGCGGCGAGCGTCGCGCTCTTTTATATTCATCCAGGCTTCCGACGTTGGGGGCGACAAAGCAGGCGGCTTGTGGCAACACGTTGCGGATTTTCGACCGGCTCACCGCTTCGACGGTAATATTCGCACCGGGCGCGTCGGTCGGGCTGATATCTACACCAGCTTCGGTCCGCAACCGGTTGATAAGACGGGAAAGGTCCGGCCTGAGAGTCGGCGGCGGGGCACCGGTAACCCTGATGCTGACCGGCCCTTCAAAGCGGGTGAGCACGCTCAGATCCTTGCCGCTTTCCATCCGGAACGCCAGTTCGATGAAATCAAGCGACAGATCGTTGTTGGATTTTGGTACTGTCGTGGGGCTGTGTGCGCCGAAACTTTTCATCGGGGGAAGCGACGAAATCGAGGGTTCCATCGCCGCCCGGGTGACAACCCCGGGCTGGGAAGCAGGCACACAGGCATTTACAGCCAAGATCAGCGGAAAAAGAAAGCTCCCTTTCATGATCCGGCCCTGACATGCAGTCGAGATGGAGTTTGGCACAGTTTCGAATATTTATGAGGTGCTCTACGCACAAACAGTGCCCAAATCGTGTTCATCATCTGCCTGACTGCCCTTTTGAGCTGATTACAGGCTGGTTGTCGCCTCTCATCACGGTCATTCTAGGGAGCAACAATGTCAAAAGAGAGAAAAATATTAACGAATAAGGCATGCATGTGTTCCGCGTGACGCGTACGCCACAATAGAAATGCCGTGAACTGCAAGCGAGGTTGAGCTGGTTTTCAGTACATGAATATTGTGGCGCAAAGGTTAGGGCGCAGTCACTTTTGAGCACGGGCCATGAACGCCAGGCGTTCGAACAGGTGCACGTCCTGCTCGTTTTTCAACAATGCGCCGTGCAGCTTTGGTAACGCGCTTTTGCCGTCTTTCTTCAGATCTGCCGCATCCATGTCTTCGGCCAACAGCAATTTCAACCAATCGAGCACCTCGGAGGTTGAGGGTTTCTTTTTCAGACCCTGTTGATCGCGAATTTCGTAAAACTGTGTCAGCGCTGTGGACAACAGGGATTCCTTGATGCCCGGATGATGAACCTCGACAATCTTGCGAAGGGTTTCCATGTCGGGGAACTGGATATAGTGGAAAAAACACCGGCGCAGGAAAGCGTCGGGCAGTTCTTTTTCATTGTTGGAGGTAATGATCACGATAGGGCGATTGACGGCCTTGATCGTTTCGCCGGTCTCGTAGACGAAAAACTCCATCTTATCGAGCTCTTGCAAAAGATCGTTGGGAAATTCGATGTCGGCCTTGTCGATTTCGTCAATCAGCAAGACGGTCTTGCCTTCCGCCTCGAACGCCTGCCACATCTTGCCCTTGCGAATATAGTTCTTGACGTCGTGCACCCGTTCTTCGCCCAACTGGCTGTCACGCAATCGGCTGACCGCGTCGTATTCATACAGCCCTTGCTGGGCGCGGGTGGTCGATTTGATATTCCATTCGATCATCGGCAAACCGAGCGCTGCTGATATTTGTCGTGCAAGTTCCGTTTTACCTGTGCCCGGTTCACCCTTTACAAGCAGAGGTCGTTCCAGCGTGACCGCCGCATTCACGGCTATAATGAGGTCATCGGTCGCGACATAATTATCAGTACTTTGGAATTTCATCTTGTTATCAACCTTTTTCAACGCGCTCTTTCGAGCCGTTAAAGCAACATTCCTTAGCATTGTGTAGTGACAATCTTTGAACGCTGCGTTAGATGCCTGCACAGGGAGAGCAGTCGTAAGACGGGCCTCAACGACTGGATTGAAGACCGCTATGGGGAACACTATGAAGCAGGAAGTTTTTGTAACGGACGAATATCGTCCCGCCGAAGACGAGCCGTTCATGAACGAACGGCAGGTTGAATATTTTAGACGCAAGTTGCTTAACTGGAAGGCCGAGCTGCTGGCGGGCAGCCGCGACACCATCGAAGGCCTACAGGACGGTACCCGCAACATCCCCGACGTGAACGACCGCGCCTCGGAAGAAACCGACCGTGCACTTGAATTGCGGACCCGTGATCGCGCACGCAAGCTGGTCAGCAAGATCGAAGCTGCTTTGCGTCGGATCGACGATGGCGAATTCGGATATTGCTCGGTTACTGGCGACCCCATTTCGCTCAAGCGTCTGGATGCACGTCCTATCGCTACGATGAGCCTTGAGGCGCAAGAGCGTCATGAACGGCGCGAAAAAGTTCACCGCGATGACTAAGCGTTCAGTCAGCTAGAAAAATTCGAAACGTCATGGTGAAAGCCATGACGTTTTTTGCTGGAGGCCCGCGTTTGTCGGGTGCATTCGGAGACACAATGTCAATCAGCAACGCCATTGTTATAGGTGCCGGGATAGGGGGTCTGTCCGTTGCCGCTGCATTGGCAAAACGCGGTATTGCCGTCACATTGGTTGAAAAAGCCGCTGAAATAACCGATATCGGTGCGGGTCTTCAAATAAGCCCCAACGGCCTGGCCGTGCTGCAAGCCTTGGGCCTTGAAGCGAAGTTGACCGAACGGGCCGCTGTGCGGGGTCAGGCGGTCGTGCTTCAGGACTACAAGGCGGGTCGCCAGGTGGCGCGAATCGATTTGCTGCGGGGATCCGCGGATCGTCCTTATTATTTCGTGCATCGTGCCGATCTGATCGACACGCTGTATGATGCCGCAAGACGCAACAATGTGTCGATCGAACTGGGTGCGGAAGTCGTTGCAGTGACGCCTGGTTCACCGGCGCAGCTTCGTCTTGCGGACGGGTCCTTGCGCCGCGCAGAACTGATCGTGGATGCCAGCGGATTGCATTCAAAAACCCGTTTGCTATTGAACCCTGACAGCGTGGGACAGTTTGCCGGGCAGGTGGCGTGGCGGGCCGTCATCCCCAATGAGATCAGCCACCCCAAAGAGGCGCACGTGACGATGGGACCAGGCCGCCATTTGGTCAGTTACCCTTTGCGGGCGGGCCGGCTGATCAATTTGGTTGCCGTTGAAGAACGCGCCGCGTGGGCCCCAGAAGGCTGGAGCATCGCCGATGACCCCGCCAACCTGCGCGCGGCATTTTCGTCGTTCGGCGGGCGGGCGGGCGACATGATCAACGCGGTTGATCGTTGCACCTTGTGGGGGTTGCACCTGCACCCCGTCGCCGACGTATGGCATGAAAACGGTGTGGTCCTGTTGGGCGATGCAGCCCACCCGACGCTGCCATTCCTGGCGCAGGGGGCAAACCTCGCGCTGGAGGATGCATGGGTTCTGGCAAAATTGGTTGATACCCTGCCTGCTGATCAAGCCTTGCGCAAATATCAGTCCGCCCGTCACGCCCGAGTGTCCCGCGTGATCAAGACCGCGGCGGGAAATGCAAAGCGTTATCACCTGCATCCGGGCATTGCCCGCAGCGCGGCTCATCTTGGGTTGCGTGTTGCAAGCACAGTCGCGCCAGGCACCATGATCAGCGCCTTTAACTGGCTCTACCTGCATGATGTGACCGCCGCCCGAAACGCCTAGCGGGCGCGTTGCAACATGCCGAAAAGGTCACGCGGATCTTCGGGGTCGGCCAACAGATCCAGCGGGGCAAACAGGCCGGTGGCCTTTATTTGGTCACGTACATATCGCAATGCCGAAAAATCTTCGATCGCGAAACCGACACTGTCAAACAGCGTGATTTGCTTGGCGTCGGTGCGCCCCTTGGCCAGCCCGGTCAACACCTGCCAGATTTCGGTCACCGGGTGGTCTGCTGGAAGCTGCTGAATTTCTCCTTCAATCCGTGTTTGTTCTGGATATTCCACAAAGATACCTGCACGGCGCAGGATTGCAGGTGCCAGTTCCGTCTTGCCGGGGCAGTCGCCGCCAATGGCGTTGATGTGAATGCCGCTGCCAACCATATTGTCGGTCAGGATCGTCGCATATTGCTTGTCCGCGGTGCAGGTGGTGACGATCTGCGCACCCAGCATCGCGTCTTCGGCCGCGTCACAAACCACTACCTTTATGCCCTGACCGGCAAGGTTTGCCGCGCATTTGGCCGTCGCTGCCGGGTCGATGTCGTAAAGCCGCACCTCGTCTATACCGACAATGGCCTTCATCGCCAGCGTCTGAAACTCCGACTGCGCCCCGTTGCCGATCATCGCCATCACATGCGCGTCCTTGGGTGCCAGCAACCGCGCGACCATGGCCGACGTCGCTGCCGTTCGCAGTGCCGTAAGGATCGTCATCTCGGACAGCAATACCGGATAGCCGTTCGCGACATCCGCCAGCAGCCCGAAGGCAGTCACGGTCTGCAAGCCTTCGGCGGTGTTCGACGGGTGGCCGTTTACGTACTTGAAGCCATAGACATCCCCATCAGAGGTCGGCATCAATTCAATCACACCCTTCTCTGAATGGCTGGCCACGCGGGGAGTCTTGTCAAACAGTTCCCAGCGGCGAAAATCGGCTTCTATGTAATCACTAAGCCCGACCAGCATCGTTTCAAGCCCGATATGGTGTATCAGCTTCATCATGTTGTCGACTGATACAAACGGCACAAGAGCCTTTGCCGAGGGGTCAAGATTGGTCATGGGTCGAGGCTTTCGTTAAGAGGAATATGCGCGGGTGGGCCGGTCGAAGACGCGGCGGCCAAATGCGGAAGCGGCCAGGTCAACCATCAACTGCGCCGTACGACCGCGTTCGTCCAGGAACGGGTTCAGTTCGACCAGATCAAGCGATGTCATCAATCCGCTGTCGTGCAGCATCTCCATGACCAGATGACCTTCGCGGACGGTGGCACCGCCGGGTACGGTCGTACCCACGGCAGGCGCAACGGACGGATCAAGAAAATCCACATCGAGCGAGACATGCAGCATCCCGTTTACCGCCGCGACTTTCTCGAGAAAGCTGTTCAATGGCGTGGCAATGCCGGTTTCGTCGATCTCGCGCATGTCGACCCTCTGGATTGTGGTCTCTTGCAACGCGGCTCGTTCGGCAGCGTCAACGGACCGCAAGCCGATTATGGCGATATTGTCATGCGCCAGCGCGTAAGGCAGTTCCGGAAAGGCACCAAAGCCTTCGCGGCCGGTGACATAGCCCAGGGGCGTACCGTGCAGATTGCCGCTATCGGTACTTTCGGGGGTGTGAAAGTCGCTATGCGCATCCAGCCACAGGACAAACAATGGACGCCCAAGTGTCTGCGCGTGTCGCATGGCCCCCAATACAGTACCCGATGCCAAAGCATGATCGCCGCCCATGAATATCGGCGTGCCGTCCTTCAATGCGGCCTCGGCGGCGGCGGCAAGGCTCTGGGTCCAGGCAACGGTTTCCTCAAGCGCATGCAGCTTTGGATGCTCGCCGGGTGTATAAGGGGCAGGGGCGACGTTGCCCCGATCGGTTACCGTGTGCCCCAGATCGGTCAAGGCGCGTACCAGACCGGCGGTGCGGTAAGCATCGGGGCCCATAAGGCAGCCAAGACGACGTTTGCCGCTGTCCAGCGGGGCGCCCAATAATATGCAGTTCTGTTGGACCATTCGGCACCTCATTTGGTTGCTGTTTACTTGTGATATCTGACTGGTATGGTCAGCGACAATCAGTTAAATCGATCAAAACGATAAATTACTGCCCATTTTGGATAGCACCTATGCACAGTTTGGACGAGGCATTGATCGTGGCGTTGCGCGAAGATGCCAGAGCGTCATTGTCTGATCTTGCAGCCACGTTAGGGGTGTCGCGTGCAACCGTGCGCAACCGGCTGGCGCGATTGCGCGATGACGGCGACATCGTCGGTTTTACCGTCGTCACCCGCGCGGATGTCGCGGCGGACCCGGTTCGCGGTCTGATGATGATCGAAATTGAAGGGCGCGGCACAGAGCGCATCACCCGCACCCTGGCCGGGTTCGCGCAGCTACGCGCTGTTCATTCCACCAATGGTCGGTGGGATGTCATTGTCGAAATAGGCACCCGCACCCTGGAAGAATTCGACGAGGTTTTGGCGCGCATTCGCAAGCTGGAAGGCGTGGTTGCCAGCGAAACCAGCTTGCTGTTGAAGACACGAAAAACCGTCCATACTACGGCTTAGGGCCGGTGAGCCTAGCGTCTTGCACGCGCAGCCGCGACCCACAGGCCAAGTAAGACAACGCTGATGACGGCGTTCCATCCCGCCATCGACAGCCCGAACATCTGCCAGACGATCTCGTCGCACATGACCAAACCCGAAGGGGCGTCCATCGACAAAAGATCGCTGCCGCTGAGCGCGCCAAGGTCCAGTCCTCCACCGGTGCAAGACGTAGGGCCAGGCCAGAACTTCCACTCCACCCCCGCGTGATAGACGCCGATCGCGCCGGTAGCAGTCACCGCCAGGGCTCCAAACCAGATCAATGCCCTGGGTGCCCCAAACAGCACGATTATACCAATGATGATCGCCGCTGCATGCGGCCATCTTTGCCACAGGCAAAGCTTGCACGGGGCCAAACCACCCAGATGCTGAAACGCAAACGCCCCCAAAAGCAAGGCCGCCGACCCCAGGGTTGCAAGTAACACATAAGTATTTCGGGACATCAAAGATACCTCACCATAAAGAAACCGCCGAATAGAAGAATCACGCAAACGGTAAAGACGAGCGGCAGTTGTCGTTCAATAAAATTCCGTATCGGAGCACCGAATTTCCAAAGCAAGCCCGCGACGATAAAGAACCGCAAGGCACGCGCCAGGATCGACGTCGCGACAAACGTGAACAACGGCATGCCGGTCCACCCCGACATGATCGTGATGACCTTGAACGGAAAGGGCGTAACCCCGGCGCCCAGAACCGCCCAGAATCCCATGTCGTTGAAGCGTGTGGAAAACTCGGCCATTGCATCGGCTTTGCCCAAGGCCGCCAGAATCGGTTGGCCGATGGCCTCGAACGCCAATGCACCGATCGCATAGCCCAGAATGCCGCCCAGAACAGAGGCGACGAGAGCAATACCTGCGATAAGCCAAGCGCGATTGGGCCGCGCCAAGATCATCGGGATCATCAGCACATCAGGTGGAATTGGAAAAACCGAGCTTTCTATGAAGGCGATGAAGGCAAGGACCCATAGGGCATGAGGGTGCGAAGCCAAACCGAAAACCCAGTCGTACAGCCGTTTGATCATGTGCCTTGCTCCGCCACGAACTATCTTTGACACCGGAACACCACGGCAAACGCCCGGGGTCAAGCTAAAGCGAAAAAATGCTCTTGCTCAGCCTGCTTTGGCGCGGTAACAGACCCGCATGCCCAAGTGGCGGAATGGTAGACGCAGGGGATTCAAAATCCCCCGCCGCGAGGCGTGCCGGTTCGAGTCCGGCCTTGGGTACCAATCGCATTGTCAGGTGGTGGGATGATACAAGGAATTGTATTTCCCACCCCTGGAATACGCCCCGCCTTGATCGCCCCCCACCTAGCCACCATAGACATGTTCAGACCCTGAACCGTCGATCTTGTGTCGGTCAAGGGCGCTCAATGCCTCAGATTCACGGGACTCGATATCTTTCCAATGTGTGGCAAATACTGTCACAGGTGTTCATAACGCCGTTTTGGTGTATGGTGCCCTGAGCATGGGGGCTTCCCCATTCTCGTCGCATTTTGTCCAAATGCCCGTCACTTTGATTCGGCGAGAATGAGGCGAATAACCTTAAATCTTGAAAAAATGGCTGAAATTTTAGGCTATTGGTTCCAGTTGGCAGAAAAAACGCGCGCAGCATGGGTCGGTGCGTTTCAGAGCAGCTTGAGTTTTTCGGTTTGTTGCATCAGTGGAAACAGTGCCTGCGGGTCTACGAAATAAATGTATTTTTTAACCAGTTTTTAATAGTATAGCGGCGCGTTGCGTGCCGAAACTAGACAATTACGGAAACAATTACCCCCGCTAACATGCGCGTTAGGCGGGAAATTAACCGTCAAAAGCGAAATGTGCCGTTGATCATCTTTGTTCTTTTAAAATTTTTTTCTTTCTGGAGTGCCACGCTCTGGGTATTAAAAAAGGGTCCAACTGGGGGGCAATTCTGTAGGTTACGGGGGCGATCGCGTTCAACGCGTACTGTTTGGTACGGGTAAGATGTGTTCGCAAGGCTTGTAGGCGCTGTCGAACACTTTCATCGGCGAGACCTCTCGTCGTGGCAGGATCGCTTGCGGTCTATCTTTCCTTCAGAACGGTTAAGTCTGAGCGTGCGTCGCCATGTGATGAACGGATGATAGCGGGGTGATTGGTTAGCGGCCTTCAGAGTCCTGCCATGTTGGCGTAAGAGGAGAAATACATGGATCGGTCACGCGATTTAACCAAAGGGCCCATGACGCCCTTCGTCTCGACGACGAATGCTGCTTTGCATGGTGCTGCCCATATTTCTCCGCGCCAACGTCACCTTTTTACCAAACTGCGGGCACAAACCCTCTGTACTCGCCATAGAGAACCTGACCCTCGGGGACGCCTGCGGTCGTGGTTCAAGACTCTTGGACTGAACGTGACCGTGCTTGCCGTAATACGAAACTATTTCAAATCAGACCCTCACAGCGAGGGTGCCACATTGTGAAAATTGAACAACACAGCTTTGCCCGATCCGGGGCGCATTCATTTGAGGCGGACAGCTTTGTCCTGACGCGCCTGAACCTACTTTGGAGACGATTGATATGACATTTTACATTAATAAGATGTGGCAGTACGGAAAAACTTCTGGCGCAGCGTCGGGTAAGAATGGCGTCGTGGATGGCGATAATACTGCAAATCGTATCGATCCAGCGTATCGGGGCGATCCTCAGGGTGATGTGGTGGATGGAAATGACGCCACCATGGGAAATGTCGGATCTAATGATGACATCATTCTTGCACGCGGTGGCAATGACACGGTGCTGGCGGGGCTGGGGAACGACACCGTCGTCGGTGGATCCGGCAACGATTCGATTGATGGCCAAAGTGGCAATGATGTCCTGATCGGCGACGGTGCGGTGGCCGGGTCGGGCAAGGCAGAGCGCGAAAGCTTTGAATGGTCCAAAGCGCCGGACCCTGACAAGCCGGGCTCTGAGATCGACGATGGCGACAACTTGCAAGGCGGGTTTACCCAAAATACCGGCTCGGTTAACGTCACATTCAAAGTGAACTCGGTCTCTGACAGCCATGCAAAGCAAGAGTATTCCGACGACGATATCAACACCTCACGGATTGATTCTGGTGGAGAAACCGTAAACGACGATAGTTCGCTGAGATCGCTGGCGAATTCGAAGGGTGAAACTTCGTTCGAGCTGCAATTCGACAGCGCGGTTTCGAAAGTATCGTTCAATATCAATGACATTGACAACACAGGCCAGGTTCAGGTTTTTGCCTACAACAGCAGCGGTCAGATGATCGACGTTGATCTGCAAGGTGCAAAGTACGTTCAGCTCAGCGATTCAGACGGTAAATTCGGTAATGACACGGCCACAAGCAAGGGCGGCGACCAACACCCCGATGGATCAGATTATTCTGTAACTGTCGGGATCGACGGGCCGGTGTCGCGGATCGAAGTCATTCACACGTCGACCTCGGGCACCTCTGGCGTGCATGTTTCCGATGTGTATTTTGACAACCCTGCAACCGTGAGCCTGGAAGATTCCGGGCCAAACGGCGATGACACAATAAACGGCGGTGAAGGCGACGACCTTATCTTTGGCGATGGTGCTGGCCAGCATGCATCGGTGCGTGAAAGCTTTAATTGGGAAGGCGCCAGCGATTCCCAGATTGATAACGGCTTCACCCAGGATACGGGTAGCGTGACTGTCACCTACGATCGCATCGTCGATGCGGGTGGTCACCAATCTCGGTTGAGTTCACGCGATCTGAACACCAAGGGCATCGATTCCGGCGGTGAGACCGTGGATTCCGACAGCTCTTTGTATTCGCTCAACACCGGTACGAATGACAAAGGTGCGTTTAGCTGGGATTTCTCTGCACCGGTTTCCGATGTTTCTTTCAATATCAATGACGTGGATCACGATGCTATCGTCAAGATCACCGCGTTCGACGCCAATGGTCAGCCTATCAAGGTCGATCTGACCGGAGGTTCGCAGATCGTTCTGAAGGATACCGACGGCGTCGCAGGGAATGATACAGCCGATAGCAACGGGGGCAGCGAGGAAGCGAATTCCGAGGCCTACACGCTTAATGTCAGCATTGCCGGTCCTGTCAGCAAGATCATCGTTGAACATTCGCAAGACGGTGGGTCCAACTCCGGTATAAACATTACCGATATGTATTTTGACGCTCCACGCGGTGTCATGCTTGAGGGTGGCGATGACGTTTTGGCAGGCGGTAGCGGTAACGATACCATCTTTGGCGAAGGTGGTGACGACAGCATCGATGGCGGATCGGGGAACGACTCGCTTGAAGGCAACGCCGGCGACGATACAATTTCAGGCGGCACCGGCAATGACACGATCTATGGCGACACAAACGCCGACGCGTCCGGGCCAGTCACTGGCGGAACTGAACGCGAAAGCTTTGAATGGGATAAAGCTCCGGATCCCCATGACAGCACGTCGGTTGACAACAACGACAATCTGGCTGGCGGGTTTGTCCAGAACACCGGAAATGTCGATGTAACCTTCTCTGTCAAGGATGTCACCAAAACACCGGAAACAACGTTCTCGACCGACAAGCAAAAAGTCCACTCGATCACCGCGGATTCCGATCCGGTCAACGCCTATAGCTCGCTCGCATCTCTTGCGGACGAGGACGGAGAACGCGCGACATACAAGCTCGATTTCTCCAAGGACGTGACCAATGTCAGTTTCAGGATCAACGATATCGACAACGCGTCCAAGGTGGTGGTTGTTGCTGTCGGGCCTGACGGGTCGCGGACGCCGATAGATGTTTCGACAGGTTCGGGCATCACAGCCCAGAACAACGATGGTGTCGGCGGCAACGAAACGCTGATCAGCAAAGGCGGAGACGGTCCGGACACCACACCTGATTATTCGGCTTTGGTGAATATCGCCGGTCCGGTGGATTATCTGGAAATCACCCATATCAAGGTGCAAGCCCTATCCCCGGGCAATCATGCGGGCATCAATATTACCGATGTATACTTCGACGCGCCGGTTGACGGTGGTGCGATCGGGGCCGGTGCCGGGAACGACCTGCTGATGGGCGACGAAGGTGACGACGTCATCAACGGCGGTGCCGGTAACGATACCCTTCTGGGCGGCGCGGACAGCGACACGCTCGATGGCGGCACAGGGCGCGACAGCCTGGACGGCGGCGCGGGTGCCGACAGCATCATGGGCGGTGATGATCAAGATACGATCGTCGGCGGTACCGATGGCGACTATATCGACGGTGGGGCCGGTGGATACAACGCAGACGATGCGCTGAACACCGACGACGACACGCTGGACCTTACCGGCGTCGGAAATTTCCGGATCATCGACAAGGTCGCGGACAGCAACGGCAACGGTTTCAACGGCACTGTGGTGCTGTACGATACCGATGGTATCACCGAGACCGGTCGTTTTGAATTTGCCGAAATCGAAAAAATCCTGGGCACCCCTGCGCCTGGCCCCGTTGACGGGCTGGACTCTGGCGAAAACATGGGGCCGGGTTACACCGATCTGCAAGGCGATCAGATTGACGGTACCGACGGTATCAACGACACGATCTTTGGCAACGGCGGCGATGACACCATCGATAGCGGCCTTGGTGATGATACCGTCTATGGCGGGTCCGGCGACGACACGTTCGCGCTTACCGACAAGATCGATAATGACGTCATTGTGGGCGGTGAAACCGGCGAAACAAACGGCGATTCTCTGGACAGCTCGACTATCAATGACGATTTGACGCTGAATTTCACAGCGCCTGAAAAGGGCACCTTGTCTGATGGAACCAACACAACATCATTCGAGGAAATCGAAGCGGCACGTCTGGGTGGCGGTGACGATACAGTCACCGGCTCTGAAGGTGGCGAAAACGTAAGCACCGGTGGGGGTAACGACAGTGTTCAGGCCAACGGTGGCGACGACACAGTGGATGGCCAAGGCGGTGACGATACCATCTCCGGCGGCGGTGGTGACGACAGCATCTCCGGCGGCGGTGGTGACGACAGCATCACCGGCGGCGACGGTCGCGATGTCCTTGGGGGCGGTGACGGCGATGATGTGATCTATGGCAATAACCCGGGTTCCAAGGGCGTGCCGGATGCCGACGTACCATTAATCAACCGTCCCTTCGATCAAGACACCGATCCAAACAACGACAAAGACACGATCTTTGGCGGGGCCGGCAATGACACCATCGATGGTGGCGACGATGCGGATTTGATCGACGGGGGCATTGGTGACGATGTCATCGAAGGCGGTATCGACAATGACACCATTCAGGGCGGTGATGGAAACGATACCATTACCGATATCCAGGGCGCGGACAGTATCAGCGGCGGCGACGGCGATGATTTAATCGTGGCAGGTGTCGATACGTTCTCGGATTATCCCGACGACCAACCAACATATTTCAACCCGCTGACGGGACGTTACGAAGCAAACCCATATTACCGCACCGGCGATCCCAACCAGGACGATGGACGTGATTTCGTTGACGGGGGGGCCGGCAATGACACGATCCGTACCGGCGACGACGCCGATACCGTTTATGGCGGGACTGGAAATGACTACATCAACGCCGGAATAGACGACGACTATGTAGAAGGTGGCGATGGCAATGACTACATAGTCGGCAGCCATGGGTCGGATACTCTCAAGGGCAATGACGGAAACGATACCATCTATGGCGGTTTCGGTGCCGAATTTGTTCCTGGCTATGCATCCGAGGAACCCGATGCCACCGACGTTCAGCCCAACAACGGCAAAGATCTGATCGACGGCGGCGCGGGCGACGATGTCCTTTATGGTGAAGATGACGACGACACGATCTTTGGCGGTTCCGGCAACGACGCCATTTATGGCGGTGTTGACAATGACAGCCTCGATGGTGGCCAGGGCAACGACTCTATTTTCGGCGGCCAGGGCGATGACATAATTATTGGCGCACAGGGCGATGACGTTATTGATGGCGGTGATGGAAACGACTCTATCTTAGCTGGCAATGATAATGACAGCGTCAAGGGCGGTGCCGGCAACGACACAATCGACGGTGGCCAAGGCAATGACACCATCGACGGCGGTGATGGCGACGACTCTATCGCCGGGGGCTTCGGCGAAGACAGCATTATGGGTGGTGCCGGGAACGACACGATCTTTGCTGCGGGGGACAACGACACCGTAGACGGTGGGGATGGTGACGACTCCATCAGCGGTGTCCGTGGCGACGATCTGCTGGTCGGCGGTGCCGGTAACGATACCATCGACGGTGGCGAAGATAACGACACGCTGAAAGGCGATGCGGGCGATGACAGCCTGATGGGTGGCTTCGGCGACGACAGTATTGTCGGCGGCGACGGTGACGATATCATTTCTGGCGGCGGCAACAACGACACCATCCTCGGCGGTGCCGGCAACGACAGTATGCGCGGCGACGACGGGCAGGACACGTTCCGTGATGTCAACGGTGGCGATACGATCGACGGTGGTTCGGGTACCGACGCCAGCGATTATGATGTGATCGACCTGACCGGGTCTTTGAACGGCGGGGGTTATTACCTTGATAACGTGAGACCCGATAACGATCCGGGTGACACGATTGATGGCGACAGCCCCAACGACGGTATCGATGGTACCATCGTGTTCACGGATGCATCAGGTACCGAAACTGGGCGTCTGGACTTTACCAACATCGAGAAAATCATCCCTTGCTTCACGCCGGGAACCTTGATCGCGACCCCGAAGGGCGAGCGTAAGGTCGAAGATCTTGAGGTTGGTGATCGTGTCATTACCCGCGACAACGGTATTCAGGAAATTCGCTGGATAGGGTCCCGTGCAATGTCCGGCGACGAATTCGCCCGCAGTGAACACCTGCGGCCGGTTCTGATCCGTCAGGGTGCCTTGGGTAAGAACCTGCCCGAACGCGATATGATGGTCAGCCCCAACCACCGGGTTCTGGTTGCCAATGACAAGACCGCTCTGTACTTTGAAGAGCGCGAGGTCCTTGTCGCTGCCAAGCATCTGACCGGCCTGGAAGGCGTTGATATCGTAGAGGTTTCGGGTACGACCTATATCCATGTGATGTTTGATCAGCACGAGGTTGTCCTGTCTGATGGCACCTGGACGGAAAGCTTCCAACCTGGTGACATGAGCTTGGCCGGGGTCGGGAATGCACAGCGCAACGAAATCCTGGAGATCTTCCCGGAACTCGCGACCCGCGAAGGCGTGGATGGCTATATGGCCGCCCGCCGGACGCTGAAAAAGCACGAAGCAAAGTTGCTGACACGGTAACATTGCATTCACAAACGACCGCAGTTGGCCCGGTTCTATGGGTCGCGTACAAAGTGGCGGTTTAAACCAAGGAAGGGCGGGGTAGGTGACTATCCCGTCTTTTTGCGTTGCGCATGCGGCCAGGAAGCAAGCGGGCTGACGCACCGGAATCGTGACGAATGCGGGTGAAACGGGCTTGGTCGCATAGGGGTCGTCAGGTGTTGGTCCTGCGCCATGCTTCCCATTCTTCGGGGGTGTCAAGATCCAGAAGGGCGTGGTTGTCGGGTAACGGAACCAGGACGGTGGAATCCGCGGCGGCTGCGACTATGTCGCGCCCTCCGACATCGCCCGACAAGGCTGCGAACCGTGCGAAATGGCATGCTGCAAAAACGGTGGGATGGCCCGGTTTTCCCGCCGATGTGGCACCGCGCCAGATGGTATTTCCGCTTTCCAGATCAACGGCTTGGAGAACCTTTTTAAGGTCGCTTTCGTTTAGCTCCGGCAGGTCGGACAACAGCACCATAACTGCTTTGCAAGTGTGTGGCAGCATCGCGAACCCACGCTTGAGGGATGCGTTGATACCCTCGGCGGCATCGGGAACCGGTACCAAGGTTGGTGTGGTCAACCCCGCCAAAACATCGTAGCGCGGATGCGGCGCAGGGGGCAGGGTAATGAACACCGGGCCGCCCGTCACCGCCAGGGCCAAGCACGCCTGACGACGCAACAAAGGTTGGTTGTCGACACGCTCCAGCAGCTTGTCGCGCCCCCGCATTCGAGAGGATTGGCCCGCCGCCAGAAGAATAATGGGTATGTTCGATTTCATTTGACTAACGTACCCCCAGATCTTGCGATGTTTAAGAGCGTCCTCGCATCCGGGCCCCATCGGCGTCAAACAATGGCTCCTTGATCAATCTGGCAGGGCACATCTTGCCCAAAATCTCTATCTCGACCCGCAGCCCCTTGCGGTCTCTCGCTGTTGGAACGAAACCCAAAGCAACGGATTTCCCAGCAAAATGCGAATACCCTCCGGAGGTGCAAAATCCGACGACGTTTCCATCGTGCCAGATCGGTTCGTAGCCGTGCACATCCGCGTCGATACTATCGACCTCAAACGCACATAGTTTCCGGCCAGGGCCCTTGTCCCGTTCGGCTTCGGCGGCGGCGCGGCCAATAAAATCGGCGTCTTTCTTAAAGTCGATAAACCTTTCCAACCCGGTTTCGGCCGCGGTGTAGTCCGGAGAGTATTCGGACATCCAACTGCCGAAGAATTTGTCCAGACGCAGTGACATCATCGCCCGCATGCCGAACGGTGCCATATCGTGCTTTTTCCCCGCCGCCCACAACGTGTGCCAAAGGTGTCGTTGATCCAGGCTATCGCAGTAAATCTCATAGCCCAGATCGCCGGTATAACTGACGCGCTGGACGATGCAGTTCACCATTCCGACGGTCATTTGGCGCACGTCCAGAAACCGCAAGCTGTCGACGTCGTGCAATGTGCAGGCTTTCAACACTTCTTTGGCCAGCGGGCCGGCAACCTGAAAACCTGTGCGCGTATCCGATATGTTATCAATCCGAACCGTATTTAAAGCATGTTGCGCGAACCAGCGCATGTGAAAAGCCTGAGCGCCATACGAAGCCGTTAACTGGAATGTCTGATCATCCAGACAAGAAATGGTGAAATCGCCGATAAGCTTGCCGGTTTCCGATAGCATTGGCGTCAGGGCCAGTCGCCCCACAGGCGGGATGCGGCCAGCCATTATCCGGTCCAGCCAGGAACGCGCCTGTTCGCCCGTGACCAGATATTTACCGAAATTTTGCACTTCGTTGATACCAACGCCACCTCTGACCCCGGCAACTTCGCGCGCCACCGCGTCAAACGCGTTTGAGCGGCGAAAGGTCGGCGTCTCGTATGTCGGTTCATCACCTTGAGCGAAATAGTTGGCGACCTCGAGCCCGTATTGCTGGCCCCAGACCGCGCCCATCTGGCTAAATATATCATACATCGGCGTGGTGCGCAGCGGTCGTGCGGCGGGAAGCTCTTCGTTGGGGTAGGACACTGAAAAACGTTTTTGGTAGTTTTCGATGACTTTCGGCAATGTGTAGCCCGGGCTTATCCAATCTCCGAAACGCGCAACGTCCATCGCCATGACATCACGTTCCGGGGTTCCGTCGACCATCCATTGTGCAAGTGTAAGTCCCACGCCACCGCCCTGGGAAAAGCCGGCCATAACCCCACACGCCGACCAGTAGTTGCGCACACCCGGAACCGGCCCGACCAAAGGGTTGCCGTCCGGTGCAAAGGTAAACGGCCCATGAATAACAGATTTCACCCCGGCAGTCGCAAGTACGGGGAACCGTCTGTAAGCAAAATCAACGCTTTCCTCTATTTTGTTAAAGTCATTTGGTAACAGTTCATGACCAAATCCCCAAGGGGTTCCGTGCACCGCCCAGGGTCGCGCGCGCTGCTCGTAAAAGCCAATGCACAGGCCGCGCCCTTCTTGGCGCAGATAGCTTTCTCCGGCGGGATCCATCACATGCGCATGTTCGGTGTCACGCTCATAAATTTCAGGTATATCATCGGTGACAATATATTGGTGTTCCATCGGGTGAAGCGGGAAATAAATCCCTGCCATCGCACCTACCTCACGTGCCCACAGCCCACCTGCGTTGACGACGTGTTCGGCGTGTATCGTACCCTTGTCCGTCACCACGTCCCATGTACCGTCGGTACGCTGGTTGGTCTCGAGAACCATGCAATGCGTTTCGATCGTCGCCCCACCCATACGGGCGGCCTTTGCATATGCGTGCGTCGTCCCCGAGGGGTCCAGGTGCCCGTCCAATGGGTCATATAGCCCGCCGATGATACCCTCGAGATTTGTGATAGGTGCGATCTGGGCGATCTCCTCGGGGCTGACGATTTCGGTATCCAGCCCCATGAACCGATGCTTGGCCCGTTCGGCCAGCAACATGTCAAAACGTTCACGACTGTCCGCCAATGTGACACCGCCCACGTGATGCAGCCCGCATGACATGCCGGTTATCTCTTCCAGCTCTTTGTACAGCCGGATCGTGTACCCTTGAAGCGCCGCCATGTTGGTGTCGCCGTTCAAGGTGTGGAATCCCCCCGCAGCGTGCCAGGTACTGCCCGAGGTCAGTTCGGACCTTTCGACCAGCATGACGTCCTTCCAGCCCAGTTTTGTGAGATGGTACAGGACCGAAGCGCCGACAACGCCGCCCCCGATAATGACAGCACGTGTGGTGGTTTTCATGGCGCGGTCCTTTTGTCAGGTCGGTGAACCTTGATCGTTGCAAGGTGAAAAGCCCGAGGCATGTTACTTTCCGACATCAATTGTCGATTTTAACCCATTACGCGGTGAACGATTTCGCTTGCTTGCGCGTTGTCAAAGAGGAACGCTAAACACCGACACCCATGATCCCACACCCATGATCACCGAAGCTGGAAGGCCTGAATGCTCCCGATGGAAAACCACGCATGAATTTTGATTTTCTTCTTCCGTCGACCATTCTGCGGAAGACCAAGGAATACAGCAAAAAGCTTTGGATCAGGGTCCTGATTATCGGATGCCTTGCGGTTTTATCACTCGGGCTCAGCACTTTGATAGAAAGGTGGATACCGGATTCGCTTGCGACCTATCTGACGGGAAGCGCAGCAGACCGCCTGTTGTCGATTATCGCCAACGCAATGCTTGCAGTGACGACCTTTTCACTCAGCGTGATGGTAACAGTGTACCGCAGCACGTCGACCCAGTGGACACCGCGCGTGCACAGGTTGATCGTTCAGGACTTGACGACCCAAAACACCTTGGCGGTGTTCATCGGTGCATATGTTTACGCGTTGATCGCTATAATTTTGCGCGAACTTGAGGTTTTCGACGACAAACGCGCGTTTGTTTTGTTTGTCATGACGGTCCTGGTTTTAGCCATCATCGTTTTTTACCTGATCCGTTGGGTGCTGCACCTTCAGACGTTCGGAAGCCTGATTGACACGTCACGCCAGATCGAAAAGCAAGCCCGGGAAACCTTTAAAGAGCGCCTTACAAACCCTTGCCTTGGGGCGAACCCGCTTGTCGATGAAATTCCAGATAGCGCAGAGGTATTCTGCGTGAAGGAAGGGGGATATATCCAGCATATCTATCCCGAAGCGCTGAACACCGTTGCAATGAACCACGGTGTGAAGATCTATATGATACGCAACATCGGAAGCTTCATTTTCGACAACGAACCTCTGTTGAAGATCGACCATGTAGGCAACCCGCTGGATGAACATCACACCGAAAAGAGCCTGCGTGACGGGATCGAAAGCAGCATACGCATGGGTGATCTGCGCACGTATGATCAAGACCCGCGTTTCGGATTGATCGTAATGGGCGAGGTCGCTTCAAAAGCGCTGTCACCAGGTGTCAACGACCCCGGTACAGCGATTGACGTGATCACCCGGATGGGGCGGATATTGTCGGATTACGAAGACGAAGTTGCCCGCGACCGTGAAAATGAAGTGCTTGATAATATTTACGTACGGCCCCTGGACCCGGCTGATCTGATCGAAGACGCTTTCGGCGCGCTTGCCCGTGATGGCAGCACCGTTGTCGAAGTGCAGCAACGGTTGCAAAAAACGCTTTCCGGGTTGATGCGACACCCCGACGAAGGGTTACGCAAAGCCGCACGTGCCGCAGCAGAACTGCACTTGCAGCGCGCGCTCATGCATACTGAATACACGGCCGATCAGGATCAGATGCTGGCCAGTGCCGATGATGCGGTATGCGATGTGGTCAAGAAGGCTCTTGATGATCTCAAGTCAGAGAAATCTGATCGTACGATTACCAATGCCTGACCAGAGTGCGGCCCGACGCGGCATTTACCCGATCATCCCTCGGTGAACACTATACCTCACAAAGGCCGGATTTTAAGCTGTGTGATACGGTTGCCATCTTTGGCGATGACTTCAAAGCGGAAGCCGTGGAATGAAAAAACCTGACCGGGGGTGGGTATCATCTGGGCCTCGTGTATGACCAACCCGGCGACAGTGTTTGCTTCGTCATCCGGCAAGTCCCATTCAGTCGTCCGATTGAGGTCGCGGATCGTCATGGCCCCATCAACGAAAAACTGACCATCATCGGACTTTTTGACACCATGATCGGCGTCCGGGTCAAATTCATCAGTAATTTCCCCGACGATCTCTTCGAGAATATCCTCCAGGGTGATCAGCCCCTGAAGCGTCCCATATTCGTCTACCACCAGCGCGAAATGGGTGCGCCGGCGCAGAAACTGGCGCATCTGTTCGTCCAGCGTCGATGTTTCCGGGACAAAATAAGGTTTCATCGCAACGTCGGCAATTTTGAAATCCTTGAACGGGCTGCTGGCGTCCTCTGCATCATTGATACGCTTGTACATCGCACGCAACAAATCCTTGGCGTGGATAACCCCGATGATATTTTCAGGATCGTCGCGATAAATCGGCAGTCGTGTGTGGTTGGATTGGAGGATCTGCTCCAATATCTCGGCCGGTTCGACGGCAGCATCGATCATTTCAATGCCAGAGCGATGCAGCATGATTTCCTCGACCATACGTTCACGCAGATCAAGCGCACCAAGTATACGATCGCGGTCTTCCTTTTCGACAACGCCTTCGGATCGGCCCAGCTGCAAGGCACCCGCGATTTCTTCTCTAACCGCAAGAATGTTACTGTCGGGGTCAATGGTCACACCGAACAGTCGCAGGATCCCGCGAACCAGAAACCGAACCGCGGTCACGATGGGGCTGAAGATCAGGACGACGATCGCGATTGGCCGCGACACCGCAGCCGCAGCGGTTTCGGCATTGGTGATTGCATAGGTTTTTGGAAGCACCTCCGCAAAGATAAGAACCAGAAAGGTCATGATCAACGTGGCAAGCGCCACCCCGGATTCGCCAAACAGCCGCGTAAACAAGGCGGTCGCCATTGATGCCGCAAGTATATTCACAAGGTTGTTGCCCAATAGCACAGAGCCGATCAGCCGTTCGTTGTCTTCGGTGATCTTCAGGGCCCGTTCTGCACCACGTGACCCTTTGTCCGCCTGACCGCGCAGCTTGCCACGTGACGCTGCTGTCAATGCAGTTTCCGATCCGGAGAAGAATCCCGACAGCACCAATAGAAACAATATTATGCCGATGCTGAACCAAAATGCGCCGTCAAGCATTGCGGGGGCCGTGTCCATCTGAGAATATACCTTTTGCATTTGCTTTCTAGGTTATGGGCGCGTGCGCAGTTTCATTCAAGGGATGACCATGGTGAAACATCAAGATATGGGCAATTTGGATGGGCCGGTGTTGCTATTCGGCGGACCTTATTCGAACCTGCAAGCCATGGATGGCTTGTTAACTCAAGCTTCAAAGCTGGGGATAGATAGCTCTCGGATGATCTGCACCGGTGACATCGTGGCATATTGTGGCAATCCATCGGCGACAACCGAACGTATGCGCGATGCGAAAATTGCCATGATCGCGGGAAATTGTGAAAAACAGCTCGCTGCGGGTGCAATGAATTGCGGGTGCGGCTTTGATCAGGGCACAGCCTGCGATATCTTGTCAGCCGGTTGGTTTGGATATGCGCATCGTCATGTTTCCGACAACCAACGCGAATGGATGGCGGCGTTACCCGATATCCTGAGCTTCCGCCACGCCGGGTCGAGATACGCGGTCGTGCACGGCGGATACAACGACATCGCGCGATTTATTTGGCCCACCTCCAAGGAGCAGGTGTTTGATGAAGAATGGCAGGCAATCGAGGCCGCGATTGGACCCGTTGACGGTATCGTCGCCGGTCACAGCGGCTTGCCATTTGTCAGGGAAACATCGCGGGGGCGATGGATCAATGCCGGAGTAATCGGAATGCCGCCGCATGATGGTTGCGTGGAAACGCGGTATATGGTGCTCGATGGCAGGGAACTGACGCTGCATCGGCTGTCGTATGATGTGAAATCGGCGGTTTCAGCAATGACCGAGGCGGGTCTGACGCAAGGGTATCACCACGCTTTGGAAACCGGCTATTGGCCGTCAGAAGATGTGCTGCCTTGCGATTTACGAAGGGCAGTTTTCGCAAGCGGATGATTTTCCAGAACCAGTTCTGACAATCGCGCCTCCAGGACATGGGTATATATCTCGGTGGTGGCGACGTCAGCGTGGCCAAGCATGGTTTGAATGGCCCGCAAGTCGGCACCATGGGCAAGCAAATGGGTCGCGAACGCATGGCGCAGCGTATGAGGTGTGACCTTGGACGGGTCGACACCACCCGCCACGGCGAATTCCTTGATCATCAGGTAAAATCGGTGCCGGGTCAGGTGCCCCGACGCGCCTCTTGAGGGGAACAGGAACCGAGATGCCGGTATTTTTTGCGCCTGAGATGCTGCATCAATCTCATCGCGCATCCCCAGCCAGGATGATAACGCGGCACGCGAAGGTGCCGATAACGGTACCAGTCGCTCCTTGCCGCCTTTGCCCATGATCAACAATAGACGAGGATCACCACGGGTGGCACTGACCGGCAGGCTGACCAGTTCGCTGACGCGCATCCCGGTCGCGTACAGCAATTCCATCAGGCAGATGTTGCGCAGCTTTTCCTGTTGGTTTCGCCCTGAGCTGCGGGCGGCTTCCAGCAAACGGTCCACTTCTTGCTCTGAAAGCACTTTCGGCAGGCGTTTGCTTTTCCCCGGTCCGGTAATCTGAATCGCGGGGTTATCGCTTCGCAATCCTTCTTCAAAGGCAAACCGGTACAGCTGCTTAATCGCTGAAAGCCGTCGTGCAAGGGTGGATTTGGCCAGTCCTTGCGCATCACACCAGACGAGGTACGCTTCCACGTCGTTGCGTGCAGCCAAGTTGAAATCGAGTGCCTTTGCCGCAAGATAAGCGTCGAAATCTTTCAGATCGCGACCATAGGCCAACAACGTATTGGTCGCAGCCCCGAGTTCGGCAGCCTGGGCTTCCAGAAACGCCGAAATCCAGTGAAACGTCGCGCTCTGCATCATTCACGCTCCAGCAGTAAAATCTGAAGGCTGGCACGCCGTGCGGTATCTTCCAGCCCCAGGGCGCGTAATGTTGACAAGGCATCACGCAGAGCAAAGGTATCCCCGCGCGCGCCATCTTCCAGAAGGCCGATGGTATGCAGGATGGCGCTACCGAGTTGCCCGTTTCTGGCTTCGTCGATCCAATCGCTTCGGGGGCTCGGGTCAGTGAAAGCGCTGGCGATAGCGGCGGCGGGCCGCATATCAGGTATCGCCTGAGGCGGCTCACCCCGTGCGATTGATGTCAAAAACGCCATTTCAACGCTTGCGTTGTGTGCATTCTGGACGGTTTCATACAACGGAGAAAGCAAAACGATATGATCGCGAAGCATTTTGCTTTGTCCTTCCAGCGAGACGCTGCGCAACCGTTCAGCATAAAGTGCCGCAAAGCTTATCTCGACCTCGGCCTCGGTCATGGCTTGCCACGCTTCGGTCAGGGTCTTGGCCACGGCCTCCGCGCTTCCGGAATATAGAGCGGTATCAAAACGCTGCAATGCTTCGACCCGATCCCACACGCCACCTGATGCAGCCGGTTCACGGCTGGTGAAAATCCCCAGGAAACGGTT
Source organism: Sulfitobacter sp. L-8 (assembly GCF_056859255.1). Taxonomy (NCBI): domain Bacteria; kingdom Pseudomonadati; phylum Pseudomonadota; class Alphaproteobacteria; order Rhodobacterales; family Roseobacteraceae; genus Sulfitobacter; species Sulfitobacter sp. L-8. Next base: position 641,371 of record NZ_JBSXOD010000056.1, on the reverse strand, counting down.
GTCGGGCAGGGCCCCAATGCGGGTCAGTCTTTCGGCGGCATCCAGTTGGGCCTTCCAGCCTGCGATGTCACGAAGATCCGATACCGCGAATGCAGGGGGCAGATTGCGTGTTGATTTCGCTTCCCCGATCGCTTCGAACAGGCGGAAAGACAGCGGGCTGATCGACCGCGGCGTGTGCAAAGGCGCGGCCCCATCGTAGATGTCGGGATTCAAGAACCGGTCCAGCAAGGCCAGATCATCGGGCGGCAACAACTGCAACGCCTGGATTGCGCCCAGTGTCAGCGCGGCGTTTTCCCAATCGCCGGACCGGACCGCACATAAAATGCGCACGCCGTAATCGGAAGACAGGTAAGGTTTGTCCTGAAGCAGTTCGCACGCGCGGTCTTCGGTACCCAGCAAAAGGCTGATATCCATCCACAATTTGAAGTGGTCTTGCGACGTGGCAACGCCGGCCTGTTCAATCAGTGACAGCGCCGGGTCAAGCGCACCTGCATCCATGAGCTTTCGAACCCGTGCCAGGGCCAATGCATCGCCTTGCTTTGCATCACCCTCAGGGGCGGTTGCTTCGGCCAACAGCAACGTAAACAACAACGTATGCGCGGCAGGAAGATGCAATTCGGGAAGGCGGTCAAGCTGATGGGCAATCTGCGCGGCACTGCTGCCTGACCATATATTCTGGGGTAATCCGGTTACCTTGGCGGGTACCAATCCGATGGCGCGGGGGGACCCTTGCGCAAGTTCATTGACCGACACCGGCGGAGGCAGAGCGGATTTAGCGACCGGGGCCTCAGCCGGTTTAAGCGGCGGGCGCGAACGTTTTGAGGGAGGTTTCGGCCTCTCCCCCAACCAGTCGATGACTGACAACGGCCCGCCGTCAGCGGGCGGCTGCGTGGCCTGGGCAACAAGTATCTCAGGCAGCGTGATCAAAAAAATCACGCAAAGACGCCTGATTGCCTGCATTATTGGCCTTCCAACGTTACGGGTTCGCGGATTTCCACCTGAGGCGGCGCGAATTCAGCCCCGAAAAATGGACCGACATACGCGTAAATAGCAAGTCCAATAAACCCTAGGATCATGAGGTAAATCAGAAACTTGATCAGCTTGCCCATAAATTCTGCCTGCTTTCTTTCGCAAATTTTGCTCTTCTATATATGGCCTTTTCCCTAATATCACGTCATTCAGTTAAAAATGAGCGGATTTGAGCAAACCCCAGCCGATATGGCCCGTAACGCAGCATCATACCATCTTAAAAAGACGGTGGTAATGGTGGGGATGATGGGTGCGGGCAAAACAGCTGTGGGACGCGCGCTTGCAGCCAAGCTTAACGTCAATTTCCTGGACAGCGATCATGAAATCGAAACAGCCGCCAACCTTAGCGTGCCGGAAATTTTCGAACGCGACGGCGAAGCGTTTTTCCGTAAACGCGAAAGCGAAGTGATCGCACGACTTCTTGTTGAAAAACCGGGTGTTTTGTCGACGGGAGGCGGGGCATTTCTGGCACCTGTCAATCGGGAAAATATCTCGAATATGGGGGTTTCCTTGTGGTTGGACGCAGATATCGACCTTTTGTGGAACCGTGTGCGGCATAAATCTTCCAGGCCGCTGTTGCGCACACCCAACCCTCGCAAAACTTTGGCCGAGCTTTATGAAAGTCGAGTGCCGATATACCAGAAAGCCGACCTCACAACCAGATGTTGCCCGCATTTGTCCATCGACAGTATGGCTACAAAGGTGATCGAGACACTGCTGAATCGCCCGGATGTTTTAGAGAGAAATGATGCTTGAAACCGTACATGTAGCACTGCCGGGACGCGAATATGACATTCTGATCGGTCCGGGGCTGTTGGCCCAGGCAGGCGAGCATGTAGCACCGTTTTTGCGCCGCCCAAGAGTTGTTGTCATCAGCGACGATACTGTAGCAGCACTGCATCTCGAGTCTTTGCGACTTGGTCTGGCGACCGCCGGCATCACCATGCAGGCGCTTAGCTTACCGCCCGGCGAAGCGACGAAAAGCTGGTCACAGCTGATACGCTGTGTCGATTGGTTGCTCGACCAAAAAGTCGAACGAAATGATGTGGTTATAGCTTTAGGCGGTGGCGTGATCGGCGATCTCGTCGGGTTCGCGGCTGCTATTTTGCGACGCGGTGTCCGGTTCATTCAGGTGCCGACATCGCTTTTGGCGCAGGTCGACAGTTCGGTCGGCGGCAAAACCGGCATCAACGCAAGCCAGGGCAAAAATCTGGTCGGCGCATTCCACCAACCGTCGTTGGTTCTGGCTGATACGGCAGTTCTGGGCACTTTGACGGTGCGTGATTTTCTGGCCGGCTACGGAGAGGTGGTAAAATACGGGCTGTTGGGTGATGCGGGATTTTTCGAATGGCTGGAGACCCAGGGCCCGGCATTGGCGTCAGGTGACATGGCCGCACGTATCGAAGCCGTCCGGCGGTCCGTACAAATGAAAGCCGACATCGTCATGCGCGATGAAACTGAGCAAGGCGAACGGGCGCTGTTGAATCTTGGCCATACATTTGGCCACGCGTTGGAAGCCGCAACAGGGTATTCCGATCGATTGATGCATGGCGAAGGCGTGGCAATCGGCTGTGCACTTGCCTTTGAACTATCCGCTCGTTTGGGACTTTGCCCGCAAGAAGACCCCAGCCGTGTCCGCCAGCACCTCAAGCAAATGGGCATGAAAACCGACTTGCGCGAGATCGACGGCGACCTGCCTGATGCACAAACATTGCTGGCCTTGATGGGCCAAGACAAAAAGGTGGTCGGTGGCGAGCTTCGGTTCATACTCGCGCGTGGCATCGGCGACGCATTTGTAACAGGCGATGTTCCAAAGGAAGCGGTAATTACGATTCTGGAAGAAGCACTTAAAAGCTGAACCTGATGTATCGGATTACAGAAAAAGGCGGGCATTTGCCCGCCTTTGATCGGTTAGAGTTGATGGAAAATTAGAACGGGATCTCGTCGTCCAGATCGCGCGAGGATCCGCCGCCGCCGCCTTGATTGCCACCCGACGGGCCAGAATCATAGCCACCCCCGTAGCCGCCTGGATCCGATGGACCGCTGTCATATCCACCACCAGAGCCGCCACCGTCGCGACCGTCCAGCATGGTCAAGGTCCCGCCAAAACCCTGCAACACGACTTCGGTGCTATAACGGTCGGCACCGGACTGGTCCTGCCATTTACGTGTCTGCAATTGGCCTTCGATGTAAACTTTGGAACCTTTCTTGAGGTACTGTTCGGCAATACGCACAAGCCCCTCTTGGAAGATCGCAACAGAATGCCATTCGGTTTTCTCGCGGCGCTCCCCGGTATTGCGGTCTTTCCAGGTTTCAGACGTCGCTATGCGCAGGTTGCACACCTTGCCGCCATTCTGAAAGGAACGCACTTCGGGATCACGCCCCAGATTCCCGATTAGGATCACTTTATTTACTGAGCCGGCCATAATGCCCCCTGTCTACTGAAAAATTGACGCCGCACGAATCCCGCGCGGTCGCTGGTTTGATTGAACTTATACCTACGCGGATGTGCGAAAAATAGGGGAAGGGTGACATTATCCGGGTGGTTTTTCAGGTCTGTAAATAAATGATGGCGATGACGTGTCAGTTTGATATGGTCCCGCAGGAATTATGCCATAGGGGGCAGGGACCTTATGAACAAATTGATCGTGACGGCGCTGTGTTGCATGGCATTCGCCCCAGCACCGCTGACCGCCGAGGTGTTTTCGAACAAGGACAGGTCAAAGCTGTTCGAATCCCAGAAGAAACTTCTCGATACACGCGCTGCAAAGCAATATGCAGCCTCGGTTAAATTGCAGCCACAGCGGGTCGTGACCCCGACCAAATGGGATACGCCGAAATATAGCGGCCGGTACAAGGGTATTTATCACGGCATGGCGCGCGAAGCCGCACAGCGACACGGTATTCCCGAAGGATTATTTCTGCGCCTTGTCCAACAAGAGAGCGGGTGGAACCCGTCGGCCAAATCCCACAAAGGCGCTGTGGGGCTGGCGCAGCTCATGCCGGCAACGGCCGCGCGCCTTAAGGTCGATGCGACCGACCCTTACGAAAATCTTGACGGGGGCGCGCGCTATCTCAAATCCCAGTACCGCGCGTTTGGTAATTGGGGGCTTGCGCTTGCCGCGTATAATGCTGGCCCCGGGGCCGTTATAAAGTATGGCGGAATTCCGCCTTACGCCGAGACCCGCAATTACGTAAAGGTCATCGCCGGTCTGTAGCTGTCCTCGTTGCTGCACCTTTGGTTTGTGAACGGTCGAACGCCGGCCCCCAATCGTTAGCGCCAGCCGGGACGCGCCCCCGGCGACCCTACACAAATTTATTATTGCGCAGCGAGGTCCAGCTCTATGACCGGCTCCATTTCGGCCAGTTGTGCATCGGTAAGGTGACATTTAATCTCGTGGTCGCTTGCGAGGCGTCGCAAGGCAGGCAGCACGGTTTCGCATTTATCGCCCGGCACTTGCGATTTCCACCGGCACCGCGTTTGAAACGGGCATCCGGGCGGCGGGTTCATCGCCGATGGTACGTCGCCTTCCAGTACAATGTGCTTTTTCTTGACGCGGGTATCCGCAATCGGTACCGCCGATAACAGCGCCTCGGTATAAGGGTGATAGGGTGGCGAAAACACCTGATCGGTTGTGCCCAGTTCGACCACATGGCCCAGATACATGACCATCACCCGGTCACTCAGATACCGCACGATGCTAAGATCGTGACTGATGAAAAGCAGGGTGGTCTTTTGCTCCCGTTGGATTTCCATCAGCAGGTCGGTCACCGCTGCCTGAACCGAAACATCCAGGGCCGAAACCGGTTCATCCGCTACAACGATACGGGCATCTCCTGCAAAGGCCCGCGCAATGCCGACCCGCTGCTTTTGGCCACCTGACAACTGGCGGGGCATGCGATTTGCAAATTCGCGTGGTAGTTTGACAAGGTCGAGCAGTTCAAGCATCCGCCGATGCCGGTCCTTGCTGTTGTCGCCGACCCTGAATATCTCGAGCGCGCGGATGATCTGCCTGCCCACAGTCATTGACGGATTCAACGTGTCGAAAGGGTTTTGGAAAACCATTTGGATATCAGCGACATTCTGGGTGCTGCGATCTTCGATGGGGATGTTCCCGATATCCTGCCCATCCAGCATGATCCGGCCTTCGGTCGCGGTTTCAAGACCCATCAGCACCTTGGCAAAAGTGGATTTCCCGCATCCGGATTCGCCAACAATCGCCAGTGTTTCAGATTCATGGGCCTCAAAGCTCAGTTCTTCGTTGGCTTTGACAACCTTTGCCGCGACGCCACCGAACATCGAATTTGCGGCGACCTGATAGTATTTCTTCAGCTTGTCCATCTTCAAGACAACTCTGCCGATCTCGCCCTTTTCCTTCAGCTCCGCCATCTGGGGCGGGGCGGCCCAGTCAATTTCCTGAAATCTCAGGCAACGCGTTGCGTGGCGCTCATTTCCGGGCACATCCTGCATCATGATCGGGCCCTGATCGCAGCGGCCGGCCTGAAAATAATCGCAGCGTGGTCCGAAATTACACCCAGGCGGACGCTCGTGTGGTAACGGGAAATTGCCGGGAATGGCGATAAGCGGGCGCGCGTTCTTATCGGCACCGGGCAGCGGGATCGACCGGAAAAGCGCTTGGGTATAAGGATGCTGCATTTCGTCGAACACATCTTCAATCGACCCGCGCTCCACGGCCTCTCCCGAATACATCACGCAAATCCGGTCACAGGTCTCCAGAACCAACCCCAGATTATGGCTGATGAACAGCATTGATGTGCCGTATTTCCGACCCAGATCCTTGACCAGTTCGACAATTGCGGCCTCGACAGTCACATCCAACGCGGTTGTGGGTTCATCCAGTATCAACAGGGATGGTTCCGACATCAAAGCCATCGCGATCACGATGCGCTGCTGTTGTCCGCCTGAAAGCTGATGCGGATAGGCTTTCAGGATGCGTTCAGGATCAGGCAGCTTCACATCCGTCACAAGTTGAAGAGCGCGTGCATAGGCCTGTTTTTCGGAAATGCCCGCGTGAATCATCGGCACTTCCATCAGTTGCTTGCCAATACGCATCGCCGGGTTCAACGAGGCCATCGGTTCCTGATAGATCATCGCGATTTGGCTGCCGCGAATGTCACGCAGTTCCTCAGCGCTCATCTCGCTTAAATCGCGACCCTTGAATTTAATCGACCCGCCAACGACGCGGCCGTTGGCACCCAGATCCTGCATGACCCCAAGCGCGACCGTCGACTTGCCGCACCCCGATTCCCCAACCAGCCCCACGGCTTCACCCGGCTTTACCGAAACTGAAAAATCCATCACCGCCGGAATTTCCCGCAGCCGCGTGAAGAACGAAATCGACAGATTGTCGATCTCGAGAATGGGTCCGTCATACGTACGCTTTGTCATCTTCACCGCTCCTCACCATCAATGAACCACACCGACTGTTTTCATTTTGCCCGTAAACTCCGGGGGTCCGGGGGCTGGCCCCCGGGATCAACGCCTCACTCAATCCCGTAAACTCTCTTCTCGCAATCCATCGGCCAATAGGTTGAGCCCCAGAACCAGGCTCAACAATGCCAGGGCCGGCACGATTGCGGCATGGGGGTACAGCGACAGCAACCGCCGCCCCGCGTTGATCGTCGTTCCCCAATCAGGGCTTTCGGATTCCAGTCCCAACCCGAAAAAACCCAACGTTCCCAATAATATGGTCGTGTAGCCAATGCGCAGGCAGAAATCGACGATCAGCGGTCCCCGCGCATTGGGCAGGATCTCCCATAGCATGATATACCAAGGTCCTTCGCCTCGGGTCTGCGCGGCGGCAACGTAGTCGCGGGTTTTGATGTCCAGCGCCAGCCCGCGAACGATACGAAACACCGTGGGTGCATTGACAAAAACCACAGCGACAAAAACCACCAGAAGGCCAGGGCCGATGTCAAAAAGATCAAGAAATGCGGGCAGACCGGGGATATCGTAAGTACTGGTTTTCACCAGGGCCCCGTCGTTCGATATCATCGACAGATAGAGCCACCCGAACAATCCCAGCACCGCAATCAATACCGGCGTGCGGACGGACGGCTGGGTGTAATAGCGCGAATTCAAAAGAACCGCGACAAACACCAACGGGAAGATGAACAGCACGATGGCCATATAACTTGGCAACCCTGTCAGCACGATCTCGGGCGTGACGAGGAGATAAAAGATCAGTATCACCGGAAACGCCAGGATGAGGTTGGCCAGAAAGCTCAGGAACACATCGAGCTTTCCGCCGTAATATCCCGCCGGCAGGCCAAGCGTGATGCCAACCATAAAGGCAAAAATCGTCGCCATCGGCGCGATCTGGATTACGACCCACGATCCCTTGATCAACCTGCTGAACACGTCGCGCGCCAGGTTATCCCCCCCAAGCAGGAACCAGGGATAGTCGGTCGCGTCGGCCCGTGCCAAGGGCGTGCCGGGCAGCTTGTTTTTCATCCCCGACACCTGGCTTAGGCTGTCGTGGGTCACCAGAAGATCAAAGACGCCTCCGAATATTCCCGTGAATACCCAGAACATGACCAGGGCAAAGCCGATCATTCCGACGGTGCTGTCAAAGAGTTTACCGTAAAGACCCAGCTTGCGCTTGAAAACCACCGAGACCGCAAACGTCACGACCAGGGCCAGCCACACCGGCAAGAGCTGACGCGAAATCGCCCCCACGATGCCTGCCGTCGGTCCGACGAAGATACCTGCCAGCACGTAGATCAAAATCAGCACGATACTTGCCCAAAAAGCGTAGCTCCCGGTTTTGGCGAACACACCCCCTGGGCCTCGGTCCACGCTCGCCACGTCCCCCCCCGCCGACCGAAGGCCGGCACGGGGCATGACCGACACCACGATCTGCGCGGTATATGCCGCCACCATGATCGCAGCGGACAGTCCCAGGATCGGGTTCAGCCAAGTCAGCGCGCCTGTCCATGTCAAAGCTTCCATGCCCTTGCCCTTTCCTTAGGTGATGCGGATGCGCGGATTCAAAAGAACATAGCCGATATCCGAGATCAGCTGTGTCGCCAGCACCACCACAACCGACACGACAGAAACCGCCAGCAACAGTTCGATATCGTTATTTGACGCCGCCTGCACCAAAAGCCAGCCGAAACCTTTGTAGTTGAACAAGGTTTCTACGATGACCACCCCGTTCAGCAGCCACGGTATCTGCAACATGATGACGGTGAACGGAGCGATAAGAGCGTTTCTTAGCGCATGTTTCAAAACGATGTTGCTGAACTTGACGCCCTTTAACCGTGCGGTACGAATATACTGCGCTGTCATGACTTCGGTCATCGACGCTCGTGTCATACGTGCGATATATCCCATCCCGTACAAAGAGATCGTCAGGACCGGCAGAAAGAAGTTCCAAAAGGTCGCGTCTTTCATCGCGCTCGTCGCAGAGCCGAGGAACAGGGTTTTGCCGTCGATCCATCCCCATTCCGCCAGCATGGGTGACAAGCCGAATTTCGATGACGCGAGAACCGCGATAAAGATCACACCGGAAACATATTCGGGGGTGGCGGTGGTGGCGATCGAAAAGGTCGACAGGGACCGATCAAGCCGGGTCCCCTCGCGCATGCCAGCCAGAACCCCGACAATCAATGCAGACGGGACCATCAGAAGCAGAACAAAGAACATCAGCTTGCCGGTCAAGCCCAATCGCTTGATCACGGTCGGCCCTACATCTTCCTTGAATACCGTGGAATAACCCCAGTCGCCTTGCAAGATACCGCAGAATTTCGGGCGCTCTGCCACCGGAGTTCCGTCCTGAAAACAGCGGCCGAAAACCTTGCCGTCCTGGGTTTCGGTGACCCAGCCCGGGACCACCCCCAACCATTGCCCGAACTTCACCGGTGTGGGTTCCAGATAACCCCGATTGCCCAGATAGCTGGCGACCGCTTCGTCAGACATGCGAAAGTTACCTTGGGTCTTCGCCAGTTTTTCCAAATTCGGGTACAGATTTGTCAACCAGAACACGATGAAAGTCAGGCAGAACGCCGTTAGAAGTATGACGCCCAAACGACGAAGTATGAATACACCCATGGAATATCCCTGCTGTTGACACGTTGCATCTCCCGCAGGCACTGGGGCGCGTCGCGTTCTTGGCTCGTTTATGGTGCAATGCGACCCAGGATCGGACATGGGTAAACGCGCTGCAACTTTCCCTTGTCGTCCCGTATGTGCGGGACGCTTTTTTTGTTGTGACCGCCATGAGGCACCAGATCGCAGCGAAGGTCAATGTCGCGTTTTGCGCTTTCATGATGGAAAAGCGACATTTTCGCGCGCGCGCCGGCAGGTTTCGATCATGGTTTGGGTTTGCGCAGCTTGCTGGGAAGCTGACCGGTGTGGTGCTGGATGTACCGCGTGAAATAGGCCGCGGACCCGAATCCCAGATGTCGTGCGATGTCCTGGGCCGAATGATCCGTCGTCGTCAGCAAATTTCGTGCTTCATGCACAACGCGTTCAGTCAGTATATCCGCCGCTGTTTTGCCAGTGGCAGATTTCACTGCCCGGGTCAGGTGAGTCGGCGTGACATCAAGCGATTGGGCATAGGCGGCCATAGGGGCTCCCGTGGCAAACCGGTCCGATACCATCTGGCAAAATCGTGCGCTTAATCGCGCGCCAGCGTTGCGTCTGGGGGGAATGTGCTCATCCTGCATGATCTGGCGTCTTAACCACACTGACATTAGGGCCGCGTAGCCTTCGATTGCATCGTGTGACAGCGAACGTTTTGCTTGCTGTTCGCGCTGTGCGGCCTCGACCAGACCTGTAAGCTCGGTTTGCACCTGAACGTCGCGAATACGCAGATGCCGGGGCATCTGGGGCAGGCGCAAAGGCGTTCCCTCGGGTATCACCACAGCATGCCCAATACCCTGCCGCCCGATGTCGATAGAAAACAATGCGTGCGCGGGGACGAAAACAGCATTATGCGTCCCCAATCCGCGCCTTTGGCCGTCCAATTGCAGCAACCCCTGACCGCGGGTAATCCATATCAGCAAGTGAGCAGGGTGGTCATGGCATAACTGTATCCGCCATTCCTGACCGCGGGACAGCTGGGCAAGCGTCAAAACTTCGATAGCATCAGGGATCACAAGTGAAAGCTCGTCGTATAAACGCAATGAAATTCATAAATATTCACATTTAAAGAAAATACCCATCTCGTATGTTACACCCATGCTACTGTCCGTGCGGCGAATACTCTAACCACTTAGTCGTGTTTTTTCGTAACCATGTTCTTTGCCGTTTGGCATATTGCCGTGTCGCTATGATTGCATCCATGCGCGCCACGTCAAGTGTAAGTTTCCCTCTTAAGTAGCAAATCAGTTCTGGTACACCTATTGCCTGATGTGCTGGCAACATCGGATTATAGGTCTCGAGCACAGCGGCAACTTCGTCTAACGCGCCTTGTTCAAGCATCTGGTCAAAGCGGCGAATGATCCTTCTGTTCAACCATTCCTTGTCGGCGTGAACCGCAATCGCGTGGCATCGGTTCAACGCCAGTGCCGGCGGGGGGGTACTGTCTTGCCAGTCAGCCAACCCGCGCCCCGTCGCCGCAAGCACCTCCCACGCCCGTTGCACCCGTCTGGGGTTGTTAAGATCAATCCGTCCGGCCGTCTCCGGGTCCAGTCCTGCGATCATATCGTCGATATGGGTGGAACTGGCCTGGCTGCGCACCGCATCCGGTACCGGTGGGATATCGGCCAGTCCTGCGGTGAGCGCATTGAAGTACAGTCCGGTACCGCCGACGATGATCGGCCTTTGATCCTGGGTCAGTATCTGTGTGACCTCGCGTAACCAATGCCCCACAGAATAAATCGATGTTGCGTCGACATGCCCGTAAAGAAGATGCGGCACCTGCGCGACTTCCTGTTTCGACGGACGGGCCGAGATCACGCGCCAGCAATCATAGACTTGGCTGGCGTCCGCGTTCACGATCACCCCGCCCTGAGCCTGTGCGATCGCCAGCGCCAGTGCCGATTTTCCGGACGCCGTAGGTCCTGCGATCAATACCGGTGTATTCGGATCGACAACATCCAACACATCGGATGACTTGTTCAGCAGAGCATTGGGCATTTCTTTACGCGAACCTTTGACGGAGCATTGAACCTTTTCGCTATTTGCGACATTTTACGGCTCAAAGAAAACCCCCAAGCCACCGATGAAAGGTGCTCCTATGACCGACAGTCTCCCCAACGTGACATTCAAGCGCGTTATGCTAAAGATTTCGGGAGAAGCATTGATGGGCGATCTGGGGTTTGGGCTGCACCCGCCGACTGTCCAGCGTATCGCCAACGAGGTCAAAACCGTTCATGACTTGGGCGTCGAGATCTGCATGGTCATTGGCGGCGGAAATATTTTCCGTGGTTTGCAAGGTTCGGCGCAGGGGATGGAGAGAACAACGGCAGACTACATGGGGATGCTGGCCACGGTGATGAACGCATTGGCGATGCAGTCGGCGCTGGAAGAACTGGGTATTCACACCCGCGTCATTTCCGCGATCACCATGAACGAGGTCGCCGAACCGTACATCCGCCGGCGCGCGGTGCGACATCTGGAAAAAAAGCGGGTCTGCATCTTTGCCGCCGGTACCGGCAACCCGTATTTCACGACCGATACCGCCGCGACCCTGCGTGCCAATGAAATGGCCTGCGAAGCGATCTTCAAGGGTACGAAGGTTGACGGCGTATACGATAAGGACCCTGCGAAACATGCGGATGCCAAGCGATACGATACCGTCAGTTATGACGACGTGCTGCAAAAGCGCCTGGGTGTCATGGACGCATCGGCGATCGCGCTGGCGCGCGACAACAATCTGCCGATCATCGTATTTTCGCTCGACGAGCCAGGCGGGTTTCGTGGCATACTAGCGGGGCAGGGCACTTATACGCGGGTACAAGGTTAAGCCGCCCACCCAAGATATACGCGTTTCCCTATACATCTGGGACCCGATAGCGCTATATCGACCCAGATTTACACAGTTACCAACCGACCGAGGACATCATGTCAGACGATTTTATGCTGGATACAGACGATCTTGAGCGACGCATGGACGGTGCCATATCGTCACTGCGCACCGAATTCGCGTCCCTTCGCACCGGACGGGCGTCTGCGTCGATGCTGGAACCGATCATGGTGGACGCCTATGGTAGCAAAACGCCGATCAACCAGGTCGGAACGGTAAACGTGCCCGAACCACGCATGGTTACGATAAACGTGTGGGACAAGGGTCTTGTCGGCAAGGTTGAAAAGGCGATCCGCGAATCCGGTCTTGGTATCAACCCGCAGCTCAATGGCACAATCATCATGCTGCCCATCCCCGAGCTGAACGAAGAACGCCGGACACAACTGACCAAGGTTGCCGGTCAGTATGCCGAACATGCGCGCGTTTCGATCCGAAACATCCGACGCGACGGCATGGATCAAATCAAGAAGGCCAAGGCCGATGGGATGTCCGAGGATGATCAGAAGGTCTGGGAAAGCGAAGTGCAGGATCTCACCAACCGGTTTATTGCCCTCATAGATGAGCAGCTTGAATCCAAGCAAGCTGAGATCATGCAAGTTTGATGTCCGCAGCGTCCTCCCCAACGTCAGAACTGGTGTCAGGGGCGCCGCGGCATGTGGCAATCATCATGGACGGCAATGGTCGTTGGGCGACGCAAAGAGGGCGCCCCAGGCTGTTTGGCCATCATGCCGGGGCGAAACGGGTCCGCGAGATCGTCGAGGCATGTCCGGATTTCGGTGTCGAATATCTGACGATATTCGCCTTTTCTACGGAAAACTGGAAGCGCACCCAGGTCGAGGTTGCCGGTTTGATGAGCCTGTTTCGCCGGTATATCGCCAAGGAAACTCGCGCTTTGAAAGCCGAGGGCGTGCGCGTGCGGTTTATCGGGGATCGCGTCAGATTGGATGCCAAGCTGATCAGGCTCATGACAGAACTCGAGCAAGAAACCGAGACCAATAGCCGGGTGAACTTGACCATCGCCCTGAACTACGGTGGACGTGACGAGGTCGCGCGGGCCACGCAGCGATTAGCGCAGGATGTGGCGTCAGGGCTGCTTGATCCCGACGAAATCGATGAAGAAACCCTGCCGCGTTATCTGGATACACGGGTGCTGCCGGACCCGGATCTGGTCATTCGCACCAGCGGAGAGGCACGGATATCGAATTTTCTACTGTGGCAGTCAGCCTATGCGGAGTACGAATTCATCGACACGCTGTGGCCGGATTTCTCGAAGGCCGAATTTGGTGCGCTGTGCGCCTCTTTCGGGGGGCGGGACAGACGTTTTGGCGGGGTGAAGAAATGATCATCCGCGTAAGAGGTGCATAATGACGCAATCATCGGAAAGATGGTCAGACTTGACGGCACGTGTTTCATCCGGCGTGGCGATGGTGGTCATCGGGGGTATCGGGATCTACCTGGGTGGCTGGGTGTTTCACATTTTGGTCGCGGCCGTCTGTGGGCTGATGGCATGGGAACTGGTGGGCATGCTGACGCCCAAGCGGCCCGGTGCCAAGCTTCAGATGGGGCTGCTGGTGGCAGGGGCGACGTTTGCCGCCGTGTATCTACCCATCGGGTTTGCCCTGCCGGTTCTGCTGGCACCCGCGTTGGTCGGGTTCGGGTTGCTTGAAAAACACCGCACCGTATTCATGTGCTTCACCGTGTTGATTGTCTTGGCAGGTTTTGGGCTGGTGCAAGTGCGCGACGACTATGGCCTTGGCTGGTTGATGTGGTTGGTCGTTGTCGTGGTTGTCACCGATGTAGTCGGATATTTCTCGGGTCGCGCGATTGGCGGGCCGAAATTCTGGCCCAGAGTCAGCCCCAAGAAAACCTGGTCGGGCACCGTAGCCGGTTGGATAGGTGCTGCTCTCGTGGGGCTGTTATTCTCAATCAACACCGGTGTGGGTTTGCAACTGATCGGCATCTCTGTCGCCTTGTCCATGGCATCGCAGATGGGGGACATGGCCGAATCCGGCATGAAACGCCGCCTTGGGGTCAAAGACAGCTCCAATCTGATTCCCGGTCACGGCGGTCTGTTGGACCGATTTGACGGGATGCTGGGGGCGGCTTTCTTCCTGTTGATCATCGGGCAGTTTCTTTCGATCGCACCGATAGCCGGATAAGCAGAATGGCGCGGCGGATAAGTATCTTTGGGGCCACAGGCTCTATCGGGCAGAATACGATTGATCTGATCGCGCGTGCCCGCGACGATTACGATGTTGTAGCGCTAACGGGTGCCGGCAACATCGCGCAACTTGCCCAGGACGCAACCGATCTGAACGCTCAGGTGGCCGTGACCGCGCACGATCATCTGCTCGAAGATCTGCGTTTGGCGCTGTCAGGTACGGGCATCGACGCCGCAGCGGGCGAACAGGCGATCAAGGAAGCGGCGGGCCGTCCCGTTGATTGGGCGATGTCGGCAATCATCGGTGCAGCCGGGTTGGCACCGGGTATGGAAATCCTGAAACAAGGGGCAACCCTGGCACTCGCGAACAAGGAATCGCTGGTGTGTGCGGGCAAGCTGATCCTTGAGACCGCCGCGGCGAATGACGCTCACATCCTGCCGGTGGATAGTGAACACTCCGCCATCTTCCAGGCCTTGATCGGGGAAGATATCGACGCGGTTGAACGTATCATCATCACAGCCAGCGGTGGGGCATTTCGCGACTGGCCGCTTGACCAGCTTGCGGATGCGACGTTGGCACAGGCCTCAAGTCACCCCAATTGGGATATGGGCCAACGCATTACGATCGACAGCGCCTCCATGTTCAACAAGGCGATGGAGGTTATCGAAACCCGCGAATATTTCGGCATCGCACCCGAGAAAATCGAAGTTCTCATACACCCGCAATCCATGATACATGCGCTGGTCGGTTTCAATGACGGGGCCCTTATGGCGCATATAGGCCCGTCCGACATGCGCCACGCCATTGGCTTTGCGCTTCATCATCCCCACCGGCGGTCTCTTCCGGTCGAGAGATTAGACCTGGCCAAGATCGGTAACTTTGAATTTCGCGCCCCCGATGACGTGCGCTGGCCAGCGTTGCGTCTGGCGCGCGACGTGATGGCGCGCGGTGGGATGTCGGGTGCCGTCTTCAACGCGGCGAAGGAAATAGCGCTGGACGGTTTTATCGACGGCCGCCTGCAATTTCCTCAGATGGCAGAGGTCGTCGAAGAGGTGCTTGACGGTCTAATTATGGACACAGGCCTTATTGATGCCACCATGACCCTTGATAACGTCGCCCAAGTTGACCATTTGGCAAGACAGACGGCAAAAGCCGTGATCAAAAAAAGGGCAGGATGAAGTTTTGGACATATTTGCATTTATTCCGCAGTTCGGCGGGCTGATCTGGACGTTGCTGGCCTTCGTTATTTCACTCTCGGTGATTGTGGCAATTCACGAATATGGTCACTACATCGTTGGTCGCTGGTCTGGCATACATGCTGATGTGTTTTCGCTTGGGTTTGGCCCTGTGCTTTACAGCCGCTACGACAAACGGGGGACGCGTTGGCAGATAGCCGCACTTCCGTTCGGCGGATATGTGAAGTTCGCGGGCGATGCCGATGCGGCATCGGGCAAGGATGTCGTGGCGATGGCCCAAGCCGAGGCGAACCCAGACAAGCTGCGCAGCACCATGCACGGTGCACCGCTTTGGGCACGCACCTTGACAGTTGCCGCTGGTCCGTTCTTCAATTTTGTGCTGTCCATCCTGGTTTTCACTGCCATTGGGCTGTCTGTCGGTGTGCCCAAGGATCCATTGACCGTCGGGGAACTGCGTAACCTGCCGTTTGAAGGGTCGGATTTGCAGCCCGGCGACGAAGTGGTCGCCATCGGTGGCATCCAGCTACCGCCTGCCTCGGATGTTACGGCATATTCAGATGCGTTCTCCGCCGTCCCGATAGAACAACCGCTTGAATACGGGGTGCTGCGCGATGGGTCGAGATTGACCGTACCCGGCCCCTACATCATGCCATCGTTGATCAATCAGGTCATGCCGCAATCTGCCGCGTATCAGGCGGGGCTGACGTCGGGCGATGTAATTACCGCGGTCAACGGTACGCCTATATTTGCGTTCAAGCAACTGAAGGATATCGTTGAAGCCTCGTCAGGCGAGACCCTGAAATTGACGGTGTGGCGGAACGGGGAAACGCTCGACTTTACCATGACCCCCAAGATTACCGACGAGCCGCAGCCGGACGGAAGTTTCAAGACCCAGATGCGGATCGGCATTGTCGGGGGGGCCGCGTTCGAAACAGCGACCACGTCACCCGGTCTGCTCGAGGCGATGTGGAGCGGTGTGGAAAATACCGGTCGCATCATCCAAGGATCATTGTCGGGCCTCAAGCATATGATCGTCGGCAATATCAGCACCTGTAACCTTAGCGGCCCAATCGGAATCGCACAGACCTCGGGTGCGATGGCGTCGCAGGGCGCGCAAAGCTTCATATACTTCATTGCGGTTCTGTCGACCGCCGTAGGGTTGCTGAACCTGTTTCCGATTCCCGCGTTGGATGGGGGTCATCTGGTATTTTACGCGTATGAAGCCGTAACTGGTAAGCCTCCCAGCGACGGAGCGCTCAAGGTGTTGATGACAATCGGCCTCACGTTGGTGTTGGCGTTGATGGTGTTTGCTTTGGGGAACGATCTTTTCTGCCCGTAATCACGAAGATGAAATCGTCTTGATTTTGCCTTAATTCGTCCAAACCCTGCCATATTCACCGGTTAAGTTTACTGTGTGAACGAGAGGGTAAGATTATGCAGACAATTAAAACAAGTTATCGCGGCCTCAGCCTTTTGGTCGATTTGAATTGGGACCGGGCCTTGTATCTGGGGACCATGGCTGTTGCTCTGGCTCTTGGCGCGTGGTTGGGGCCATTCTAATACCCGCAACCCGGTGTCGATGTACCTGATGGTGACAAAAATAGATGCCATATACTTTATATAGCGCCGTATGATGGTCTCTGGGTTTTGACAAAGGCAGTTAATCTCTCTAGTCAGGACAAAAGAGAATACATCAAAGCGGGTAGGGTATATGGCGCAGAATAACAGGTGGAACAAACCCACCGATACGGTGAAGAAAACACCTTTCTCCAGCACGCTGCGAAATGCATCATTTTGTGCAATGCTGTCAGTGGCTTGGATGGTACCTGGCCAAGAAGCTCAGGCGCAAAGCTATCAATTCAATACGGTCCAGATCGAGGGCAACGAACGCGTTGGTGACAGCGCCATTCTAAGCCGCGCAGGAATCGTCCGCGGCCGTGCTATCAGCGGCGGTCAACTTAACGATGCCTACCAGAATCTTCAGGCCTCGGGTTTGTTTGAATCGGTTGCGATCGAACCGCGTGGAAACACTCTGGTCATCACCGTCGTGGAATTCCCTACCATCAACCGGATCAGTTTCGAAGGTAATGCCCGCATCAAGGACGAAGTGCTGGCAAAGATGATTTCATCCGACGAACGTCGTGTGTTCAACCCAAGCCAAGCTGAAACCGATGCCAACGCCATTGCCGAAGCTTATAACAACGACGGCCGTATTGCCGCGCGGGTACAGCCCAAGATTATCAAGCGCAGCCAGAACCGCGTTGACCTCGTTTTCGAAATCTTCGAGGGCGACAATGTCGAAGTCGAGCGGATCAGCTTTATCGGCAACAGGGTTTATTCGGACCGCCGCCTGCGCCGTGTATTGGGCACGAAACAAGCGGGACTGTTCCGGCGCCTCGTCAAACGTGACACCTATGCAGAACCACGCGCCGAAGCTGACCAGAAATTGCTTCGTGATTTCTATTTGTCGCGCGGCTATGTGGATATGAGGATTTCAGCCGCGAACGCGCAGCTTACACAAGAGCGCGATGGCTATTTCGTTCAGTTCAACATCCAAGAGGGGCAACAGTTCAGGTTTGGAAAGCTGACCGTGTCGTCGACAGTCAATGGCGTCGATGCCGAGACCTACCGTAAGGTAATCAAAACCAAGTCGGGGGGTGTCTACACGCCAACCTCTGTCGAGTCCGATATTGCACGCATGGAACGTCAGGCCATCCGGGACGGCGTCGATTTCTTGCGCGTTGAACCGGTGGTGACACGCAACGATCGTGAACAGACGCTTGACATCGAATACCGTATCACGCGCGGGCCTCGCATCTTTGTGGAACGCATTGATATCGAAGGTAACACCACGACGCTTGACCGGGTGATCCGCCGCCAGTTCGACAGCGTGGAAGGTGACCCGTTCAACCCGCGCGAAATTCGCGAGAGCGCGGAACGCATTCGCGCATTGGGCTATTTTGAGTCCGCCGAGGTGAATGCCCGCGAGGGATCGTCCCCGGAGCAGGTCGTCGTTGACGTCAATGTTGAAGAAAAGCCTACAGGCGCGTTGAACTTTGGCGGGTCCTATTCGGTAAACGACGGTGTCGGGGTCGCGATCAGCTTTTCTGAGCAGAACTTTCTTGGGCGTGGTCAAAAGCTGAACCTGACGGTCAGCACCGCGACCTCTGCCAAACGCTATGGGTTCAGCTTTATCGAGCCGAGCCTCCTGGGTCGCGATGTGACCTTTGGGCTCAATCTGAACTACGCAAGTACCAGTTCAACGTATAGCAGCTTCAATACCAAGCGGGCCGTTATCAAACCCTCGCTCTCATTCCCGGTCAGCGAATTTGGTCGCCTTACGTTGAGCTACACCTATGACGACCTTGAAATGATCGCCCGCTCCACCACCGCGAACGGTCCGGTTGTCGCGGATGACATCGCCGCCGGGTCGCAGGCCGCATCTGCTCTGGGGTATAATTATACCTACGATACGCGGCTTCGCGGACTTGATCCAACCGCGGGTGTGCAATTCGAATTCGGACAGGATTTTGCCGGCGTCGGCGGAGATTCGAAATACATCAAGACAACCGCGAAAGTGATCGGCGAGAAAAGTATCTACAACGAAGAAGTGACCTTGCGCGCCACTGTCGAAGGCGGCGCATTGTCATGGGGGAGCGGCAATAACAGGGTAGCCGACCGCTTCATTCTAGGCCCGACGATCATGCGCGGCTTTGATCCTGGCGGCATTGGACCACGCGATGTAACTACGGGTTTCAACGATCCGCTGGGTGGAAACATGTATGTTGTCGCACGGTTTGAAGCTGAATTTCCTCTGGGCCTGCCCGAAGAATACGGTATCAATGGCGGCGTATTTTACGACGTCGGCAATCTATGGAACCTTAGTAACGTGAACTATAACGGCGGTAACATTGTCGGTGAATCCGGGTCGTTCCGCCATGTGATCGGTGTATCGCTGTTTTGGAACACGCCCGTTGGTCCGCTTCAGTTCAACGTATCCAAGGCGTTGAAAAAAGAGACCTATGACCAAGAACAAAAGTTCGAAGTCAGGCTCAGAACGACTTTTTAATCGCTGATGCGCTGGATTTTTTTTGCTGTAATCCTCGTCCCGGTTTTGTCTTTATGGGCAATGCCGGGACAGGCACAGCAAGGTTCAATGACACAGAGAGAACGATTGACGGTCCAAAGTCCGATCCTCACCATCGATTCTGACCGGATTTTCAACGAAAGCGCCTTTGGATTACGGGTCGCGCGTGATGTGGAAGTTCAAAGCGCCGGTTTGGCGGCCGAGAACCGAAAGATCGAAGCTGAACTAGAGGCCGAAGAAAAACGTCTTACAGAGCAACGCAGTACGTTGGATGCCGCGGCCTTTCGCGATCTTGCCGATGCCTTTGACCAGAAGGTGCAAAAGACCCGCGCTGCTCAAGCTGCCAAGGGGCGTTCCCTTAGTCAGATGGTTGACCAAGAACGTTCCTTGTTTCTTAACGCCGCCGGTCCTGTGCTGGAAGAATTGATGCAGGATGCTGGCGCAGCGGTAATCCTTGAAAGACTGTCGGTTTTTGTCAGCGCCAATGCGATCGACATCACGGACGAGGCGATCAAACGCCTTGACGCAACGCTGGGCAGTGGCAAGAACTAGTGTCGCTGTTGCTCTTTGCGGTCTAAATAGGTAGCCATATCAAAGCTTTTTAATAGACAGGACATGTTATGACCGACCCCCTGCCAAGTGCCGACATTCAAATGATCCAGCGGATCATTCCGCATCGCTACCCGTTTTTACTGGTTGATAAGGTCGTGGATATCAATGGAACGCAAAGCGCTGTCGGTATCAAAAATGTCACCATGAACGAGCCGCACTTTCAAGGGCACTTTCCCGGTATGCCGATCATGCCCGGCGTCACGATTATCGAAGCCATGGCACAAACGGCTGCCGTGATGGTCGGGGTCACGCTTGAGATGGCCGATAAGGAAATGAAAGTCTACTTTATGGCGATCGATAAGTGTAAATTCCGCCGCAAAGTTGTCCCTGGTGATGTCGTACGAATGGAAGTTTCAACCTTGCGGGGCAAGGCTGGTGGCAAGGTCTGGAAGTTCGGGGGTGTCGCATCCGTCGAGGGTGAAATGGCGGCAGAGGTTGAATTCACCGCGATGATGGATTTGTCCTGATGACCAATATTCACCCCAGTGCGGTGATCGAAGAAGGGGCGAAGATTGACCAGTCGGCGGTCGTCGGGCCGTTTTGCGTTATCGGATCGCAGGTGGTTCTGCACGCTGATGTCGTCATCAAATCGCATACCGTCATCACCGGGCAAACCGAAGTTGGCGAAGGTACCGTTATCTTTTCCTTTGCGGTGATCGGAGAGATTCCCCAGGATCTGAAATTCAAGGGCGAGGCCAGCCGCCTGGTGATCGGGAAACGCAATCGGATTCGTGAACACGTTACGATGAACTGCGGCACCGAAGGCGGTGGCGGGGTCACCAGGATCGGGGACGACGGGTTGTTCATGGCCGGCTGCCATATCGCCCACGACGCCATTCTGGGCGACCGGGTAATTGTCGTGAACAGCGCCGCGGTCGCTGGCCACTGTATCATCGAGGACGATGTCATCATCGGCGGGTTGGCCGGAATTCACCAGTTTGTTCGGATCGGGCGCGGCGCGATCATCGGTGCCGTGACGATGGTGACCAACGATGTGATCCCCTACGGCCTGGTGCAGGCCCCTCGCGGTGTTCTGGACGGGCTCAACCTGGTCGGGCTCAAGCGCCGGGGCGTTGCGCGCAACGACATCACAGCCTTGCGCGCCGCATTCCAGATGCTGGCGCAAGGCGAGGGGACGTTTCACGACAGGGCGCAGCGATTGGGCGATGAAACCGGCAGCGACTATGTACGCGAAATCGTTGATTTCGTGATGGCCGATACCGGCCGTCATTTTCTTACGCCGGGCTGATGCTGGCGCTGATCGCCGGGGGCGGCGGACTGCCCCGTCGTGTCGCCGAAGCGCAAGCAACCTTTCCGCTGATCTGCGGATACGAGGGGGTCGCGCTTGAAGGGGTCCGCGCGGACGTAACATTTCGCTTGGAAACACTCGGAACGTTGCTCAACACTCTCCGAGCGCGCGGTGTGTCTCGGGTGAGCTTTTGCGGATCCGTAGCACGGCCAAGCTTTGATCCGGCTGCATTGGACGCGGATACAATGCATCTGGTCCCCTTGTTTCAAAAGGCTCTCGCCGCGGGAGATGACGGTGCATTGCGCAGCTTGGTCGATATCTTTGAAAAGGCCGGGTTCGATGTTGTCGCTGCGCAGGATATCACCCCGGGTCTGACGGCCGAACCGGGGGTGATGAGCCTCCGTCACCCTGACGAGCAGATGTCGGTCGATGCAGGACGCGCAGCGGATGTGTGCCGTGCGATGGCACCGCTGGATATAGGGCAGTGTTGTGTCGTGGGCCAGAGCCAGGTGATGGGCATCGAGACCATCGGCGGTACCGATCATATGTTGGCGACTTTGCCGGAGCGAGCTCGCGGCAGTAATGCCATCCTGTTCAAAGGGCCTAAACCTCAGCAATCCCGGCTGGTCGATATGCCGACGATTGGACCCGAGACGATAAATGCGGCCCATCATGCAGGTTTGGCCGGCGTGATCATCGTCGCCGGGCAGGTTATCGTGCTTGACCCCGATCGCTGCATCGCGCTGGCGAACGAGTTGGATCTGGTCCTGTGGTCGCGGAGCGCCTCGTGAAGGTATTTATCATTGCAGGTGAGCCTTCGGGAGACCGATTGGGCGGCGCATTGATGGCGAGTTTGAAAACCCTGCGCCCTGACATTGCATTCGAAGGTATCGGCGGCAGCGTCATGGCCGCGCAGGGGCTCGACAGTCGATTTGACATGGCAGAACTGTCCGTGATGGGAATCGCCGAGATTTTGCCGAAATACCGGTCGCTCATGGCGCGGATCGAAGAAACCGCCGAAGCAGTCATCGCCGCCGCGCCTGATGTGATGATCACCATCGACAGCCCTGACTTTTCGCTTCGCGTAGCAAAGCGCGTCAAAGCCCGATCCAGGATCAGGACCGTGCATTACGTTGCCCCGACAGTCTGGGCATGGCGCCCAGGCCGGGCCAAGAAGATGGCACGCTATATTGACCAGGTATTGGCGCTGTTTCCGTTTGAGCCACCTTTGATGCGGGATGCCGGGATGGCATGTGACTTTGTCGGACATCCGGTAGTGGCCGAGCCGGTGGCCACCGAGACCGATGCCGCTGCATTCAGACAAGAGTTCGGGATCGGGGATGCACCGCTTGCTTTGGTGTTACCGGGGTCGCGTCGGTCAGAGGTGGCACGGCTATCGGAGGTGTTCGGCGACGCCGTCGAACTGGTGGCGCGGGAGCATCGCGACCTGCGCGTCGTCATTCCCGCTGCCGGAGCCGTTGCGGATGCGGTGATTGCCGCGACGCAGGGCTGGCGGGTACGCCCTGTCATTCTTGACCCGCGAACGGTTTCATATGACCAGGCGCAAAGTCTGAAACGAGCGGCATTTCGTGCCGCTGACGTAGCCTTGGCAGCGTCGGGCACGGTTTCTCTTGAGCTTGCGGCGTCAGCAACGCCGATGGTTATCGCCTATAGGATGCACTGGCTGAGCTTTCGAGTGATCAAGGCGATGGCCTTGATCGACACGGTGACTTTGGTCAATCTGGTATCTGATACGCGTGTGGTACCGGAATTTCTGGGTCCCGATTGTGTGGCCGAGAAGATCGCCGCCGGGTTGCGGGACGTGATGGCGGCCCCGCAAGCCCAGACAACCGCGATGGCCCTGACGATGCTGAGGCTGGGCAAGGGGGGCGAAGCGCCATCGGCAAGGGCGGCGCGGGCGATCTTGCAGCACCTGTAAGCTGTCGGAGCGATCTGCACCGCGTAGAGGTTTGCAACGGAAGGGATGAGGGGCTCTGCCCCTCAAACTCCCCGGGATATTAACCCATTTGGAAAAGCCTCATCCTTTGTGAATCCAGCCGCCTCCGAATATGCGGGAGCTGTCCGGATCGTAGAAAACGCAGGCCTGGCCTGGCGATACCCCTTCTTCGGGAGTCAGCAATTCGACGGTGGCGGTGGTATCGGACAACGGACGCAGTATCGCGTCGGTCGGGGGGCGTGTGGAGCGTACCCTTACCGAGATGGGCCATTCGCTTTTCGAGGTCAGGGGGGCGTCTCCGAGCCAGTTGATTTCCCGGACGGGCACTGTGCGCGTGGCAAGCATGGATTTCGGCCCCACGATTACACGTGCGCTGTCTGCATCCAGTTTTACAACATAGAGCGGCTCACTGAGCCCACCGATACCCAAGCCGCGCCGCTGGCCGATGGTATAGTTTATCACGCCGTCATGTCGCGCGAGGACACGGCCCTGGGTATCGATAATATCCCCGGGCTGCGCCGCTTCGGGCCGTAATTTCCGGATGACAGACGCGTAATCGCCATTTGGCACAAAGCAGATATCCTGACTGTCGGGCTTGTCGGCAACATTGAGCCCGTATTTGGCGGCCAAAGCACGGGTGTCATTTTTGGAGGGCAAATGACCAAGCGGAAAGCGAAGGTAATCGAGTTGATCAGCGGTGGTGGAAAACAGAAAGTAGCTTTGGTCGCGATTGGCATCGGCAGCGCAATGCAACTCGGCCCCGCCGGGGCCCAGTTTACGCTGGATGTAATGGCCCGTGGCCATGCAGTCCGCTTCCAGGTCCTTTGCGGTTTCCAGCAGATCCTTGAATTTTACCCGCTCGTTGCACCTTATGCACGGAACCGGGGTCGCGCCGCCCAGGTAGCTGTCTGCGAATTCATCGATCACCGCGTCTTTGAAAACATTTTCATAGTCCAGCACATAGTGCGGAAAACCCATCGTTTCAGCGACGCGACGTGCGTCGTGAATGTCGATCCCGGCACAGCATGCCCCTTTTCGCGCCAGTGCCGCGCCATGATCATATAGCTGCAAGGTGACACCTACCACGTCATAGCCTTCTTCAGCCAACATCGCGGCGACGACCGAGCTGTCGACCCCACCCGACATGGCAACGACCACCCGGGTATCAGCCGGGGCTTTGGCAAAGCCCAGTGAGTTTAGCGGCAAAGTGCGATCAAGCGGCATTGTGGTGTCTCCGGGAAGTTTGAGGCATAATATCAGAAAATACGACCTACTCTCAAGAGAGGGCTTCATACGTCTTTAAGTCCGGTACTTCCATATAGCCAAAGCAGCTAAATGGGAGAAATCTTGTGTATTTGAAGAAAGTCGCCGGACCGCGCTTTGTCACCCTTCCGGATGGGTCGACGTTCAGTTGTGCGGATCTGCCTGCCCGATCCACCAGCAGATGGGTCGCATCACGCAAGGCCGCCGTGGTACGGGCGGTCATGCATGATCTGATCACCCAACAGGATGCGCTAGAGCGGTATCATATCAGCGCTGACGAATTCGCGGAATGGGTGCGTGCCGTCTCCGAGCACGGGGAAACTGCGTTACGCACGACAGCTCTTCAAAAATACAGACAACTTTAAGTTGCTTGTGTTTTAAGTTGCTCATTATTAACGTGTGATTAATATATTTTATCCACGGTACAGGCTGTACCCAATTGATTTGAGCGGAGAGACAGAATGCGTGTACTGCTGGTAGAAGATGACCCGACCACCTCGAAGAGTATCGAAATGATGCTGACGCATGCAAACTTGAATACCTACGCTACCGATTTGGGGGAAGAGGGAATCGATCTTGCGAAATTGTATGACTATGACTTGATCCTGCTGGATCTGGATCTGCCGGATATGAATGGCCACGAAGTGCTGCGACAGCTACGCCTGAGCCGAATTGAAACGCCGATATTGATACTGTCGGGCGCGGACGACGCAGAAAACAAGATAAAGGGCTTTGGGTTTGGTGCTGACGACTATCTTACCAAACCCTTTCACCGCGAAGAGCTGGTCGCGCGTATCCATGCGATTATCCGCCGCTCCAAGGGTCATTCCCAGTCTATCATTCATACTGGGTTGGTGTCGGTAAATCTGGACGCCAAGGTCGTTACGGTGGATGAAAAGCTCGTTCATCTGACCGGCAAGGAATACCAGATGTTTGAACTGCTAAGCCTGCGCAAAGGCACCACGCTGACCAAGGAAATGTTTCTGAACCACCTGTACGGGGGGATGGACGAACCCGAGCTCAAGATCATTGACGTCTTTATCTGCAAATTGCGCAAAAAGCTGAGCAGAGCAACCGGCGGCGAGAACTACATCGAAACCGTGTGGGGGCGTGGCTATGTTCTGCGTGATCCCGAACCCACCATGCAACCCGCCCCACAGAAACTTGCCGTGGGGATATAGCCTCAATATAACTAGACCTGCTTGGCAACGCTGCGTATTTAGACCCCAGTACAAACCATATGCTGGGGCAAATACGTGACAAGCGAAATCGCGATCCAAGACCTGAGCGCCGCACAAGCCGAAGCAGAGCTTGAAACGCTTGCGACAGTTTTGGCCAAGGCAAATAATGCCTATCACGGCAAGGACGCCCCGGAAATATCCGACGCGGAATATGACCGTCTAAAAAAACGCAACAGTGAAATAGAGGCGCGCTTCCCTTCATTGAAGCGCCACGACAGCCCGAGCGACAAGATTGGCAGCGCGCCCGCGGAAGGGTTTTCAAAGGTCAAACATGAAGTCCCGATGCTTTCGCTGTCGAACGCTTTCAGCGACGAAGACATCATCGATTTCGACATCAGGATCAAAAAGTACCTCGGCCTGGCACCGGCTGACGACCTGAAATACACTGCTGAACCAAAGATTGACGGGTTGTCGCTGTCCTTGCGCTATGAGCGCGGAAGTCTGGTATACGCCGCAACGCGTGGGGATGGTTCAATCGGTGAGAATCTTACCGAAAATGCGCTGACGATCGCTTCGATCCCCGCCCACCTGACCGATGCCCCGGAGGTGCTGGAGGTGCGGGGTGAAGTGTATATGGCCCATGACGACTTTGAAGCTCTGAACGCTAGACAGCTTGACCAAGGGGCCAAGGTTTTTGCAAATCCACGCAACGCGGCGGCGGGGTCACTAAGACAACTAGATGCTGAGATCACTCGTGCCCGGCCGTTAAAGTTTTTTGCATACGCTTGGGGGGCATTGTCCGAACCTTTGGCACCAACTCAGTGGGAGGCGATCAAGCGACTGGAAAAACTGGGCTTTTCAACCAATTCACTTACGGCGATATGCGCGTCTCCCCAAGCCATGATTGCCCATTATCAAACGATAGAACAGCAACGCGCGACTTTGGGCTATGATATCGACGGCGTCGTTTACAAGGTTAATGATCTGGAGCTTCAAGCCAGGCTGGGGTTCCGCTCCACTACTCCACGCTGGGCAATCGCGCATAAATTCCCCGCGGAACTCGCGTGGACGCGGCTTGACGATATCATCATCCAGGTCGGCCGAACCGGGGCACTTTCTCCGGTTGCGAAACTGAAACCGGTCACGGTAGGAGGCGTGGTTGTATCGAATGCGACCCTGCACAACGAAGACTATATCAAGGGCGTTGACAGTAAGGGTGGCGTTATTCGCGATGGAAAAGACATCCGCATCGGAGATTGGGTCCAAGTGTATCGCGCAGGCGACGTGATACCCAAAATTGCTGATGTAGACCTGTCACAGCGCCCCTCCGATGCGAAACCATTTGTTTTTCCAACCACGTGCCCGGAATGCGGCAGTTACGCACTGCGAGAGGAAGGCGACGCGGTACGGCGGTGCACAGGAGGTTTGATCTGCCCCGCCCAAGCTGTTGAAAAACTGAAGCATTTTGTTTCACGTGCCGCTTTTGACATCGACGGATTAGGTGCAAAACAAATCGAGCAATTCTATGCCGATGGTTGGATTACTGAACCGGCACAGATATTCACCCTGGAAGCCCGATACGGTAAGGGAATGCACCAACTTAAAAATCGCGAAGGCTGGGGCGACAAGTCAGCAAGAAAACTGTTTCAAGCGATTGAGAATAAAAGAACAATTCCGTTATCAAGACTATTGTTCGCTTTGGGTATTCGCCACGTAGGTGAATCAGCATCCAAACTTTTGGCCCGCCACTATGGCACGTGGACAGCGTTCGAAGCGGCGATAGAGGCGGCGCGAGACGGGGTTGGTGCGGCTTGGGATGATCTGATTAGCATCGACGGCATCGGCAAGGTGATGGCGCAATCTTTGGTCAGCACTTTCGCGCAAGATGCCGAACGCGCGTCGATTGACAGGTTGGTGGCCGAACTTGACATTGAAGCGACTGTGCGCCCCGATGTCGGCAATTCGCCGGTGGCGGGAAAGACCGTGGTTTTTACCGGCACGCTTGAGAAAATGACCCGCGCTGAAGCCAAGGCCCGCGCCGAAAGCTTGGGGGCCAAGGTTTCGGGATCGGTGAGTGCCAAGACAGATATTTTGATCGCCGGTCCCGGTGCTGGGTCAAAGGCTACCAAGGCCACCGCACTGGGGATTACGATCTTGGACGAAGACGGTTGGCTTGATCTGATTTCAGACGCATGAAGGGACGTCCTGAAATACTTTTCCCGCTGTTCGCGGGTCTTGAAACCCTTGAAGGGGTCGGCCCGAAAACTGCGCGAAATCTAGAGCCACTAGGCGTCGTCGCCCCACGTGACCTATTGTTTACATTGCCTTATTCGGGTGTTGATCGGCGGCTTTTGCCGTCGCTCGAGACTGCTGTTCTGCCCGCAACCTTGACAGTTGCAGTCACAATCGGCACGCACCGGCCCCCCGCGGCGAAAGGGGGCGCATACCGCATTCACGTAGAAGACAGCGCCACGTCCTTCCAGTTGGTGTTTTTTCACGCCCGCGGCGATTACTGGAAGCGCCAGCTTCCCGAAGGGTCTCGAAAGATCGTTTCCGGCCGGGTCGAGCTTTTTGATAATATGGCACAAATGGTTCACCCGGATTTCATCGTTCCCGAAGAAAATGCGAGCGATATCCCAGTGTATGAACCGGTTTATCCCCTGACGAACGGCATCACCCAGAAATTGATGTACAAGGCCACCCGCGCGACCTTGACCCGTGTACCCCAGTTGGGGGAATGGATTGATCCAAGTCAAAAGGATCAGGCTGGGTGGCCGGATTTTGCTGACGCGGTAATTCAAGCCCATCATCCCCATTCCGACGCTGATTTGGCCGCGACCGCCCCGGCACGCGAACGTTTGGCTTACGATGAACTTATGGCGCACCAACTGACCCTGGCATTGGCTCGTGCCAAGGAACGCCGCAAGAAGGGCCGAAGCAGTATCGGCGACGCTCGGCTTCGGCAACGCGTGCTGAATGGTCTGCCGTATCAGCCGACCGGCGCACAGACCCGTGCCATTGCCCAGATCACAAAGGATATGGCCAGCCCGCATCGGATGAACCGGCTTTTGCAGGGCGATGTCGGCGCGGGCAAGACCTTGGTGGCGTTCATGGCGTTGCTGGCGGCGGTCGAGGCCGGCGGGCAGGGGGTATTGATGGCCCCAACAGAGATACTGGCGCGGCAACATTTCGAGGTGCTCCGCCCGCTGGCGCTCCAAGCGGGGGTCATGCTCGAGATACTCACCGGGCGTGACAAAGGGGGGGAACGCAGGGCCAAGCTTGCTGCCTTGGCGACGCAGGGCATCAAGATACTGGTCGGGACCCACGCCGTGTTCCAAGCAGATGTCGCGTTCAGTGATCTGCGTTTGGCCATCGTCGACGAACAGCACCGCTTCGGTGTGCGTCAACGTCTTGAACTGGGGCAGAAAGGGCAAAATGTCGACGTTTTGGTAATGACAGCGACGCCTATTCCCCGCTCGCTTGCATTGGCGCAATACGGCGACATGGACGTATCTGTGTTGGACGAAAAACCGCCCGGCCGTCAAGCGATCCGCACCGCGCTTGTCAGCACTGACCGTATTGACGAAGTGATAGAACGCCTGCGCGCCGCGATGGCGCAAGGGCGTCAGTCCTATTGGGTATGTCCGTTGGTCGAGGAAAGCGAAGTCAGTGATCTGATCGCCGCTGAACAGCGCTTTCAAAGGCTGCGCGCGACGTTGGGCGAAGGGGTAGTCGGCTTGGTCCATGGCCAGATGCCCCCGAATGAAAAAGACGCGGCAATGCAGGCGTTTCAACGGGGCGAGACAAAGGTTTTGGTGGCGACCACGGTCATCGAAGTCGGCGTTGATGTTCCTAATGCCAGCATCATCGTCATCGAACGCGCGGAAAGTTTTGGTCTGGCACAGCTACACCAGCTGCGGGGTCGTGTGGGGCGCGGGCAGGCAGCGTCGACCTGCCTGTTGCTTTATCAGGCACCGTTGTCCGCCTCGGGGCGTCAGCGGCTCGAGGTGTTGCGTGCCACCGAAGATGGGTTCGTCATTGCTGAAACAGACCTGAAAATGCGCGGCACCGGCGACCTGATCGGGACCGCGCAATCCGGCGTTCCGCGTTTTCGGGTCGCAGATCTGGAAAAACAGGCGGGGCTTATGCAAATCGCCCAATCCGACGCCCGCAAGCTGTTGGCAGTGGACCCTGACTTGAGCAGCCCCCGAGGCAAAGCCGCACGAGTGCTGCTGTGGCTGATGCGGCAAGAAGAGGCGATTCGTTTAATAACAGTAGGTTAACCGTTTCCTGACAATTTCTTTGCTTATGTTCTCAGAAAGTTCTTTACAGACGCCGTCATAAGTGAGAACAAAGTAGCAACAGGAACGGAGAGAGAACATGACAACCTTCAATACCGTCAAAGCCATTGTAAAACGGTCGCAAGACACTCTTTTACAGGATGCCGCAGGGGCGGCTGCCTTGGTCGTAATGTTGGTGGTCGGGCTGCATCTTCCTGCGTTCATGTGACATCTGCCTGCGTAATCGTGCTGTTTTGATCTAACCTGCGCATCTGTCCCAAACTTTATGCGTCTGACGAAATTTCCTTGTCCTTCGTCTGTCAGCCGGAATGTCCCCTCTGGCTGTGATCAACACGTGCCGTCACGATAATCGCATACTTGCGCCGCCATCCCGTTGGGGTGTGCGGCGCATTTTTTTTGGTAAGCAGTTAGATGGAAATTAACGGTTGTCGGCCAACGCTTGCGTCTGCTGCATCGCTTCGGTCAACGCCTCGATCGCCAGCAGGATAGACGCATGGCGGTTTTTATAGGCCACGGCGGGCATCAGGACCTCGAACCCGTCGAAAGGTGCCGCTGGGACGGGGCCTTTCCCTTTCAACATTGCCTTCAGTTGGTCCCGAGCGGTTTGAACCTGCTCTAGCGACGCGCCTATCGCCGCGGATCCGGTCACCGCTGCCGATGCCTGACCCAAAGCGCAAGCTTTGACATCCTGCGCCATATCGGCAAGCTTTCCGTCCTGCACAACGACGTCAACGGTTACGGTCGAACCACATAAAGGTGATCGCCGCGTGACGCTGGCATCGGGGTGATCCAGTCTGCCAAGATGCGGGATATCGGTCGCAAGCCCCAGAATGCGGGCCGAATAGAGCTTGATCAGGTCTGTCTCGTCACTCATGGCTGTTCCTTTCCGCGCTTAGAACCTACATAAACCTCCACGCGGATGATGCAAAAATAAAGTGAAGGCGACGTCATGGATTTTGATCCCAGCACATTGAATTTTAACGAAGCAGGGTTAATTCCCGCCATTGCGCAGGATGCCGCGACAGGTGAGGTGTTGATGATGGCCTGGATGAACGCGGAAGCAATCGGCCAAACCCTGTCGACCGCCCGCGTCACATACTGGAGCAGATCGCGCCAGGCATTTTGGCGCAAGGGCGACACAAGCGGCCACGTGCAAGAGTTGGTCGAGATGCGTATTGATTGCGACCGCGATTGCCTGTTGATGCAGGTGAAACAAACAGGTGCTGCCTGCCACACTGGACGGCGCAGCTGTTTTTATACGCTGATCGAAGACGGTGAAGAAAAGGTAACTATGAATGTGATTGATTAAATCATCGGTCTAAAGAGCTAATTTATCACGCAATTCTTGCATTGACACCCCGTCCTTCCGAAACGCGGAAATCGCACGAGCGTCGTCTCGTTTGGCCAGCCGTTTACCGCTTTCGTCGCGGATCAACCGATGATGATGATAAATCGGAGTCGGCAGACCCAGCAGGCGCTGCAATACCACGTGAATTTTTGTGGCCTCAAATAGATCTTGCCCGCGCACCACGTGGCTGATCCCTTGCGCGGCATCGTCCAAGACCACGGCTAGGTGATATGCTGCGGCCATGGATTGTCGCGCAAGAACCACGTCACCAATGTCGGAAATAACCTGACGACCGGAAAAGCGGATGGCTCCGGTCTCTCCCTCGGGGCCAGACCCGGTTTCAATAAAGCTAAACCCATCGTCAGGCATTAGTGATGCTTGAACGTCAAGACGCAAGGTGGCCGCAACGGGCCGATCCCGCTGAGCCGCAGTTCGCGCCGGACGACAGGTACCGGGATAGATCAACCCGTCAGGTCCGTGAACCGGCACCCCTTCTTGCGGGGCGCTTGCCGCCTCAAGAATATCGCGGCGAGAACAGGTGCAGGCGTACAGCACTCCCATATCCCAAAGCTGCTCCAATGCCTCTGCATAGGCCGCGGTTCGATCTGACTGGCGCATCACCGGTTCGGGCCACCGCAACCCTAACCAGGACAGATCGTCATAAATTTGCGCTTCCCAGTGTTCGCGGGCGCGCGATGTGTCGATATCCTCAATGCGTACCAGAAACTGCCCTCCGGCAGCCATCGCCATGTCATGAGCATGTATCGCAGAATACGCATGCCCCAGGTGCAAGGGGCCCGTGGGCGACGGCGCGAACCTAGTGCGAAACATCACGCGGCATCAAGGTGCCATCCAGCCACGCCTGCCAATCCTGCTTGGCGCGGTCGGTATAGGCCTTGTATCGGTCTTTACGTCCGCGCCGACCGGATTTTAGCCCTTCAACAGATGGAAATAACCCGAAATTCACATTCATGGGCTGAAATGTCTTGGCGTCGGCACCGCCGGTGATGTGGGTAATCAGCGCGCCGGTTGCGGTGGTCGGTGGTGGGGGTGCCGCGGCTTCGCCCTTGATCTCTGCCACCGCCAAGCGGCCTGCAAGCAGCCCCATGGCCGCGCTTTCCACATAACCTTCGACACCGGTGATTTGTCCCGCAAAGCGGATGTTGGGCCGACTGCGCAAACGCATTTGACTGTCCAGCAACGTGGGAGAATTCAGAAACGTATTGCGATGAATCCCGCCAAGCCGCGCGAAAGATGCATTCTCCAAACCGGGAATCATCCGAAGCACCGTACCTTGTGCGCCGTATTTCATCTTGGTCTGAAAACCGACGATATTATACAGCGTGCCCAGCTTGTTGTCGCGCCGCAGTTGCACCACAGCATAGGGTTTGTTGTCAGGATCATTGGCATTGGTCAGCCCCACCGGCTTCATCGGGCCGAAACGCAAGGTTTCGCGGCCGCGCTCTGCCATGACTTCGATCGGCAGACACCCGTCGAAATAGCCAGCGGTTTCACCTTCGTGAAATTCGGTTTTATCCGCGGCCAGCAGGGCGTCTATAAACGCCTCATACTGCTGCTTGTTCATGGGGCAATTCAGATAGGCGGTCCGCTCTTGCTCGGTCTCGCCTTTATCATAGCGCGATTGCATCCACGCCTTGCTCATATCGATGCTGTCGTAATAAATGATCGGAGCAATCGCATCAAAAAACGCGAGCGCTTCCGCCCCAGTTTCCGCGGCGATCGCATCGGCCAGATTGCCCGATGTCAAAGGACCGGTCGCAATGATCCAGTGACCATCGCCCGGCAATTCCGTTATTTCCCCGTATTCAACAGTGATATTCGGGTGAGCATTCAGAGCATCGGTGACCGATTGCGCGAACGGTTCACGGTCCACCGCCAAGGCACCGCCTGCGGGCAAACGGTGTTTGGTCGCGCAAGCCATGATCAGACCGTCGGCAGCGCGCATTTCCCAGTGCAGCAATCCAACGGCGTTTTGCTCGCTATCGTCCGATCGGAAAGAATTTGAGCATACCATCTCTCCCAGCAAGCCGGTTTGATGAGCAAATGTTCCGACAGTGGGGCGCATCTCGTGGATAACGACCGAGATACCTGCGTTCGCTGCCTGCCAAGCAGCTTCGGACCCGGCCATACCGCCGCCAATGATGTGAAGTGTGTGTGTCATGCCAGCGATGTAGGGCAGGGCGCAACGCGGCGCAATAGCTCTGCGCGTGTGCAACTTGATGATTTTGGGGGTACCGCGTTCTCGGAAGAGAAAGTTTTTGAGGTCGTCGCTGCGGGAATGGCCGGTCAGTGAGAGCTGACCCGGAGGGACCTTCCGCGGGCGACGACCCAAAATCATTAAGACGTTTGTCTTAACTTATTCGTGCCCCAAATAAGTCCAGATTGCTAGCATTAAAAACTGAACAATCCACATCACACTGGAAACAATCTATTTCGCGCTACTGACGCCACTCAGGATCTCGTTTTTCCAAAAACGCCTGAATGCCTTCCTGCGTGTCTTCGTGCAGCATGTTTTCGACCATCACATCCCCTGCATAGATATAAGCCTGATCAACGGGCATTTGCAGCTGTTCATAGAAAGCCTGCTTGCCGATTTTCACAGCGACTCCCAGCTTGGAGGCTATCTGCTGGGCTAACGCTTGCGTTTCCATGGCCAGCATATGTTCGGGTACAACACGATTAACCAACCCGATTTCCCGTGCTCGGTCAGCCTCTATGAAATCCCCGGTGGTCAGCATTTCAAAAGCTTGCTTACGAGGAACGTTGCGGCTTAACGCGACCATCGGCGTTGAACAGAACAAGCCGATATTCACGCCATTGACCCCGAACCTGGTACCTTCGGCAGCGACGGCCAAGTCGCAGGTCGCCACCAGTTGGCAGCCTGCAGCGGTGGCAATGCCATGTACAGAAGCGATTACCGGCTGCGGCATAGCCTGGATGCGCGCCATCAGACGGCTGCATCTGTCGAACAGGTCCTTGAAACCGGCCGCCCCGCCATCATCTGATTGGCGCAGTGCCGTCATTTGTTTAAGGTCATGCCCCGCGCAAAAGGCTTTGCCACGCCCTGCAAGGGTGACGACTCTTGCTTCGGGTGTCTGCGCGATATCATCCAGCGCATCGGTCAACGCCGCAAGCATTTCGTCAGACAGCGCGTTCAGACGCCCGGGTGCATTCATGGTCAGGTGAACTACCGCACCGTCACGATCTATTTCCAGCATTGTCATCTTGCACCCCTTGCGATTTTCCCAGAGCGTAACCCCGACATATGACGGAGGACAAGTATGCCAATTCTGATGGATGCCGACGCGCTGGCGGTTTTTATGAACGATGTGTTCAAGCAGGTCGCCAAGGATTTTGCGATCGACCACGTTGGGGAAACCGATCTGACGACAAGATTGCTCACGCATGATCGGCACCTGCGTCCCGGTGGTACAGTATCGGGTCCGTCAATTTTCGCGCTCGCTGACGTCAGCGCCTACTTGATGACGTTGGCACGTATTGGCCCCAAGGCGCTGGCGGTGACCACCAATTGCTCGATTGATTTCATGCGCAAGCCTGCCGCCAATGTTGACTTGGTTGCCAAGACCCGATTGCTCAAGCTTGGGCGGCTTTTGTCGGTCTGCGACGTTCTGGTATATTCCGAAGGCCTTGAGGATCCCGTCGCGCGCGCCTCATTGACCTATTCAATTCCACCTAAATAATTGTACCATTATTCAGAGGCGCAATAAAAAAGGGCCGGTCAAAACCGGCCCGAGTGAAGAGGTCTGGCAAGCGCCACAGGGATGTTACGCTTTCCAGAACACCCGAATAGACTCATCATGAGCCTGTTCAGATGTGAGTCCCACGTCTTTCAATTGCCACGGCTCTAGACGTGCCAAAGCTTTGCGTGTGCGGCGACGTGATGCAAGTTTCGTGACATAGACCGCAAATTTAACCGCAAATACCGCGACTGCTGGCGTGTTGCGCTGGTTAAGGATCGCCACCGTTTCGTGTGAAATGGTCAGGGTCTGTGTCATGAAAATCTCCTATTCATAATTGTATTGACACAATGTTGCGTGATAACATAAAACATAGGTACAAACCTCGGTACATTTTGAAAAGAGAAACATTGTAATGGGTACAATTTGGCAACCTACTCTCATTGACGGGCAGGGGCCTAAATACAAGACCGTTGTTACAATGATACGAAATGGTATTTCCAACGGTGACCTGGCCGCCAATCAGAAGTTGCCTCCGGTACGCGAATTGGCCTGGACACTAGGGGTGACCCCCGGCACGGTCGCGCGGGCCTACACGGTCTTGACCGACGCCGGGGTGCTGCAAGCCGAAGTGGGGCGCGGTACTTTTGTGATGCCGGCACCGCAACGCCCCGCCCCTGAAACACCGGCCGAGATCGACGTAATAGCGCATCACGGCGGCATCGAAGGCCAGACCGACAAGTTCAAGGTCAATATGTTTTCGCCCCACCTGCCATCTGTAGGCCAGGAGGCATTGATCCGCAGGCTGTTGGTCGAGGTGTCGAACGATCAGAAACTGGGTGTGATGCATTATCCAAGCCGGTCAGCGGCGCGGGGCGCGCGCGAAGCGGTCGTGCGTTGGCTGACCGGTACACCTTTAGGGGCGTTTTCGCAAAGCGATGTTGTCTTGTCTCATGGGGGGCAGAACGGTTTATCGCTGGTATTTCAATCAATCTTGCAAGGGCGAAGACCGGCGATCCTGATCGAGGAACTTTCCTATCCCGGATTCCGCCGGGCTGCCGAACTGCTGCGAGCGGATGTTATCCCCGTTGCCATGGATCAGAACGGTGTGATTCCAGAAGCGTTGGAGGAGGCAGCAAAAGCTTATGACGCCCAGATTTTCTGCACGTCACCAGAGGTCCACAACCCCACAGCCGGTTTTACCCCGGCGGCGCGGCGCGAAGAGCTGGTACAAGTGGCGCGCCGCCATGATCTGCAGATTGTCGAGGATGACTGTTACAGAATGCGTGTGGATCGTGCGCCGACCTACCGCATGCTCGCGCCGGAGCGGGGGTGGTATGTATCGTCGTTGGCCAAAACCTTGACCCCGGCGTTGCGGATCGGCTTTGCGATCGCTCCGGACGGGCGCACCCCGGATCTCAGGCGGGTGGCGGAATATAACTGCTTCGGCCTCGCAACTCCCTTGCTTGATCTGTGTGCAAAGCTTCTTACCGATCCGGATATCGATACGGTGGCTGAAAACACCCGTTTGGGTTTCAACACCTATATCCAGAGCGCCGTGAATATTCTGGGTGGTTTTGACGTCGCGTGGCGGGCCGATGTACCGTTTTTGTGGTTGCGCCTGCCGGTGGGGTGGCGGGCCGGTGCGTTCTGCCAGGCCGCCGAAGTGGAAGGGGTGCAAATCAGGTCAGCCGAAGATTTCGTCTGCCGCGACGCGCGCGCGCCCCATGCGGTCCGGCTGGCGATCAATGCCGGTGTGACGCTTGCCAGTTTCGAACATGCGATCACCCGACTGCGTCAGCTTCTGGACAGCCCACCGGAGCAGCTGAGCGTGTGAATTTTTTGGGGTATTATTATACCCAAATCATAAGCATCTGATATTGCTATATAAAATGTGAAAAGTGGTGCTTGACCCTGCACGGAGTGCGTTTATAACCCCGTCATCAGATAGCGGAGTTCGGTTTCGGGCTCCTTCACCAAATTAACGGGAATTCCCTCCATGAAAACCTTTTCTGCAACACCGGCAGATATCGACAAGAAATGGATCATCGTCGACGCTGAAGGCGTTGTCCTTGGCCGTCTTGCGTCGATCATTGCCATGCGGCTGCGCGGCAAGCACAAGCCATCCTTCACGCCCCACATGGATTGCGGTGACAATGTCATCGTTATCAATGCCGACAAAATTCAGATGACCGGCAAAAAGCGCGAGGAGAAATTCTATTGGCACACCGGCCACCCCGGCGGGATCAAAGAGCGCACCAAGGCACAGATCCTTGAAGGCGCACATCCCGAGCGCGTGGTCACCATGGCCGTCAAGCGCATGCTGCCCGGCAATCGCCTGAGCCGCCAGATCATGACAAACCTGCGCGTTTATGCTGGTTCCGAACATCCCCACGAGGCGCAAAGCCCAGAGGTTCTGGATGTGAAATCCATGAACTCTAAAAACACGCGGAGTGTATAAGCATGGCTGATGAAATCAAAACACTCGAAGGTCTGGAAGCGGCCGTGACTGAAAACAATAGCGGTGCCGACATCGACATGGCACCACGCGAACCGGTCCGTGACGCGCTTGGCCGTGCCTATGCCACTGGCAAGCGTAAGGACGCCGTCGCGCGCGTTTGGATCAAGCCTGGTTCTGGTAAGGTTATCGTCAACGGCAAGCCGCAAAACGAGTATTTCGCTCGTCCGGTTTTGCAGATGATCCTGGCACAACCTTTCGGCATTACCGGCACGGACGGTCAGTTTGACGTTGTCGCGACCGTAAAGGGCGGCGGCTTGTCCGGCCAGGCCGGTGCCGTCAAACACGGTGTGTCCAAAGCGCTCCAGCTTTATGATCCCTCCTTGCGTGGGGCGTTGAAAGCGGCAGGCTTCCTGACCCGCGACAGCCGCGTGGTGGAACGCAAGAAATACGGTAAAGCCAAAGCGCGTAAGAGCTTCCAGTTCTCCAAGCGCTAAGCTTTATTCACAAGTTGTCCGGAAGAGGCCGTTCCAATGGGAGCGGCCTTTTTCATTTTGAACCGGCCCTTCGGGGAGAGTTTATCAGGCAAAATGAAACCGAAGGTGTGGTTCAGTTTCGTGGCGCGCATGCTTAAATAGGGCAAGTATAACAAAGGGTCTGATTCATGCGCTATTCCATCCTTGACTTGTCACCGGTACCGGAAGGGTCGGATGCCCGCCAGGCGATCGCAAATTCAGTCGATCTTGCGCAGCGCGCGGAAGCAGCCGGATATTACCGCTATTGGATGGCCGAGCATCACAACATGCCCGGCATCGCATCGGCGGCGACCTCGGTGTTGATCGGTCATGTGGCGGATCATACAAAAACCATGCGGATTGGGGCAGGGGGCATCATGTTGCCAAACCACGCCCCGCTCGCCATTGCGGAACAATTCGGGACCCTGGCGACGATCCATGGGGACCGCATCGACCTTGGTTTGGGGCGTGCGCCCGGGGGTGATCAGTCTGTCTATCATGCGCTGCGCAGAGGCATGCAAAGCGGCGATCGGTTTCCAGACGATGTTGTCGAGCTGATGGGGTATCTGGGGGATGCGCAACCGGGGGCCAGGGTCATGGCGCACCCCGGACAGGGCACGCATGTTCCGATCTGGATACTGGGGTCATCGTTGTATGGTGCACAACTGGCAGCCCATTTCGGGTTACCCTATGCTTTTGCGTCTCATTTTGCGCCCGATGCGCTGGACGACGCGGTGGCGATATACAGGCGTGATTTCAGACCGTCAGCGATGTGGGAGAACCCTCATTTCATGTTGGCCGCCAATGTATTTGCCGCAGGTACCGACGACGAAGGTGCATATCTGCGCACGTCGATGCAGCAGGCCTTTGTCAGGTTGCGGACTGGCCAGCCGGGTAAGTTGCCGCGTCCCGTCGACGATATCGACGCTGAAGTGGGCATTCAGATGCGTCAGGCTGTAGATCAGGCGTTGCGTGTCACCGCGTTTGGAAGCCGAAATACCGTCAAGGCGCAATTAACGAAGATGATCGACCGCTATCGGCCTGATGAAGTGATTTTGACCGGGCAAATCCACGATCATGCGGCGCGGGTACGGTCTTTTGAGATCGCCGCCGAGGTGATGAATGAAATCGGCGCCGGCCGTGATTAGGGAAGATCCGATACGCACCAGCACAACGCCCGATTGCCGACGTTGCAATTAACGAATAATTCAATAGCCAATCCAGACCACACCGGAGCCTGTAATCCATGACGGTAATCTCACTTTCCTCGATCCCGCCGCGATTTGGCACTTTGGGCGTCGTTCTTAGATCTTTGGTTGCGCAATCCGCGCCGCTTACTGAAATTCGCCTGAACATTCCCAAGGCATATCGCAGGTTTCCTCAGGACAGCTTTTCCATGCCTAATGTACCTGATGGGGTGCGAATTGCCGTGGTGGATGAGGATCTGGGGCCGGCGACCAAGGTGCTTCCCACGTTACTGGATCACGCAGGTACTCAGATGCCGATCATTTTCGGGGATGACGACCGCGTGGTGCACCCCGACTGGGCAAGCAATATTCTGGCGGCGAGCGCAGCGCGACCTGAAATGTGCATCTGCAATGCGGGTTTCGATGTGGATACAATCGCGGGTGTCCGGCCTATGCGAAACCAGACCGAGCAACGCGCCGTGCCATTGCCATCTATTTATGACGTCGGGTACAAGATCCAGCGCGCACGTCAGGAATTTTTCAACCTGTTTCGTTCCCAGAAACTTCGTAAACCCCACCGACTGAAGAATTTTAAACCCCAAGGGTATGTCGATGTTTTCGAAGGGTGTGGCGGCGTGTTGATAAAGCCTGGCTTCCTGGATAGCGCTGTTTACGATTTGCCGGACAAGGTGTGGATGCATGACGATCTGTGGATGTCGGCAATGGCGGCGAAGGCGGGGACAAAGATATGGGCAAACAACGGGTATCTGCCGCGCGCCGTTCGCGAAGCCGAGGTTGAGGCGCTCTATGATGCGACGATCGATGGCATGGACCGGCACGCGTTGAATTTGTATTTGGTCAGATATATCCAGGCCGAATACGGGGTGTGGGCCGAAAGTTGAAAGTTAATGCGCCCAGAAATGTGGCGTTTGCACATTGGGACGCTTGTTTGAATTATGTTGGTCCAAGGGGTGCGGTATCTGCGCATGGGGCAAGTCGCCCCTCACCCGGTCGCGTCTGATATAGGTTGCTTCGAATACCGGCGGGATGGTAAAACCGCCCACGCTGGTATAGCCCACCGTGTTGTTGGCGTGCAGATGACAAAGCACATGGGTCTCTGACAATCGCGCAAACAGGCTTTGCAACCGGTTGAATGTGTCTGCGTTGAATATCTGGTCAAAGTCGTGAAATTCAATCAGCATTATCCGGAACCGCGCCAGCGATTCAGCGGCGATCCCCGGTAGAACGTCATATTCCGCCCCCTCGATATCCATCTGAAGCAGAAGGTCGGTATCGTCTGCGGTATTTTCCCCGATCCATTTTTGCATCGTGACGAAATCGCCCCGGTTCTCCGGCCCGATGAACTTTTGCATGAAGTTCATGTTCGAAAGTAACCCGTCTGGTTTCGTCACCGACGCATCGGCCAGAAAACACTGGATGCGGCGTTGCGCGATCTCCAGATCGAACCCCAGCGTTTCGGATACGCCAGGCGAAAATAACGCGTCGATCCCGTCCAGGTCATCCGGTAAAAGGTAACCACCGTCTTCGTCGGGCCCGATGCGCCCAAGATCTTTTCCGCACTGGCGCGGTGTGAGGGTTCGTAGGAAAGTTTTTACGTCCTCCAGGGTTGGATTGTTTGGGTGGGCGAGCGCGGATCTAGCGGCGGCAGAGCTGTGGCGAGACTCCTTTGCCCAGATCAGGCGGTAGCGAAGTTCAGACAGATATCTGGCGATACCGGATTTGGGTTTGGGCATGACGGGCCTTTAGCTTTCAGAGGTTTCCTGGGTTCGATCAAAGGCATGCCGGTCAAACTTCAACAGCCGCTTGTCGATGTCACGCATGCCCCCGATAAACCGGCGAGCTTCGTCCAGGGTGATGCCAAGCCTTATCAGCTTGCGCTTGAGGTAGCTTTGATTTTCAAAGCGGATTTCACGGTTATGAGCTGCGCTGCTTTCCAGGTTCGTGACATTCTCGAGATAAATCATCTGTACCGCCGGGGCCGGTTCAATCTGATACGGGGCAAGCCACGGGCGCGTCCAGACATAGGCGTCGGCCATGGCATAGAGATCTTGGGCGTCGTGCAGCCGTTTTGCCGCCCCGGGTGACAGAACATATGCCCCCAGTCCGATCTTGTTCTTATAGATAAAGCGGGCGCTGATCTCGGGGTTTTCCGTATGCCAGTATTCTCGGTGTGATATGCCATGGCGACCCGGAGCATACTCGAGATCGTAGATCACGTCCCAAGAATCTGTTCTGGCTGCCAGCACCGACAGAACGTCCTTGATCGCCGGGGAAAATACCACGTCGTCTTCGATGATCATGACCGGCGATGTTTCTTTGGCGGCCAGCGCCCAGACATGCCGGTGCGACAAAAAGCATGCTATGTCTTTCTTGCTTACCGAACGGGTCCAGTTATTCGCGGCCCGTTGGCAAAAAGCGTCGTCCAATCCTGCGGCATCAATGGCGTTGATGAAATGCATATCAAGCCCGAAACGCCTGGCTTGGGCTTCTTGCATTGCCCGCCGTTCGGTCGCGACGGGCACGTTGATCACATAAATTTTCAAAGCATCCGCCTTATAACCCCAAAGATATCAAGAGTGATAATGCAACGAAAAGAACATGTCATCCGCATCGGTCATTATTCATCCGGTGCGACAAGGCCAAGTCCACGCAGATAGATACCGATCCCGCTTTCCAGCAATTCATCGGCGGGAAAAGGGGATGCACGACCGGGAGAGTTTCGCGCGAACAGTTCGACGACGCCGTGGCTCATCGCCCAGATATGTGCGGAAAACATCGAAGCGGGGGGGCGTTTGGCGGCGGGAATATGTTGGCTAAGGTCGCTGGCGGCTTGTTCGAGAATCCCGTTGGCCCGCTGTGCCGCAGCAGCCAGATCCGGCGACCGGTTTACCGAAATGCCACTTTCAAACATTGAAATGTAGTGGCCGGGAAAATCACGGGCAAACGCCAGATATGCGCGCCCCGTTGCCTCGAACGCCTTGAGGGCCGAGGGTTGACCGGACTGATAGGCCGCCTCCATCAGCTCGGCAAAAATCTCGTAGCCTTGCAAAGCCCCCTCGGCTATCAGCTCCTCTCGTCCGTCGAAATGGCGGTACACTGCCGCCGGGGTAACACCGGCCTGCTTGGCCGCTTCAGACAACGTGAACCCCGTAGGCCCTCGTTCTTTGATCAGCATCAGGGCCGCGTCAATCAGGGCCTGACGCAGATTGCCGTGATGATATCCACGTTTAGACATCCCAGATATCCGGACCACCGCATATTTTGTCATCAATCGCGCCGATGGCCGCGGTATCCTTGTTTGGATACTCGAATGCGTGCAACACCGTGCGGATGGCCGCCAACCGGGCGCGACGCTTGTCGTCAGACCGGATCACCGTCCATGGCGTCGTGCTTGTGTGCGACCGCCCCAGGGTGTCTGCGATCGCGGCGCTATAGGCATCCCATTTGCCAAGCCCCATTACGTCGATCTTACTCAGCTTCCATTGCTTCAGAGGATCACTTTCACGCGCCAGCATGCGGCGCAGCTGCTCTGCCCGGCCAACATTCAGCCAGAACTTGAACAGATGGATACCGTCATCAACCAGCGTCT
The DNA here is from genome assembly GCF_056859255.1 of Sulfitobacter sp. L-8. Classification (NCBI taxonomy): domain Bacteria; kingdom Pseudomonadati; phylum Pseudomonadota; class Alphaproteobacteria; order Rhodobacterales; family Roseobacteraceae; genus Sulfitobacter; species Sulfitobacter sp. L-8. Next base: position 598,503 of record NZ_JBSXOD010000056.1, on the reverse strand, counting down.
TTTCAAACGGGACAACCTGAGAGAAGAAATGTTCGCGCTGCGCATCGGTACAAAATCCGAATACAGGTTCGACAACGCCACGATTATACCAGCTGCGGTCATAAAAGACCATCTCGCCCAAGCTGGGCAGATGGCAGATATACCGCTGGAAATACCATTGCCCGCTTTCGGTGTCGGTGGGTTTCGACAGCGCCACCACCCGCGCAGCGCGGGGGTTCAGGTTCTGCTGCATGCGCTTGATGGTCCCACCTTTGCCGGCACCATCGCGCCCCTCCAAGACCATGACGATGCGCTCATCGGATTCACGCGCCCAAGACTGGAGCTTGACCAGCTCGATTTGAAGCTGCTCCATTTCGGTCTCATATTGCTTGCGGCCCATTCTTTCGGGGTAAGGATAGGTGTCATTGAGAATATCGTCCTTGTCGGCCCCTTTGATAGCCTGTCTGATCTGATCCGGTGCGTCGTTGTGAAAGAATGCGCTGATCGCACCATCAAAGGGCAGGTCCATAGGGGTCTCCTGATCATTGTGTTCCGCAATGTTATGGAACGTTCTTGGTCCTAGCGCAAACCCGCACGTTCAGCCGCACTGTCGATCGCCGACAAAACCTGCGGTTGGGCCACATGTTGCGGCATATGGCCTATCCCCGGCAGTGTCGTCAGAACGGCGTTGGGCAACTGGGTCATCAAAACCTTGGCATGAACATCAAAGGGCACGATCGTATCAGCGGTGCCGTGTACGACCTCGACCGGCATGGTCAGTTGACTGTATTGCGCGACCATCTGCTTGATATGCGGCAGCAAGGTATTCACCTGCTGGGCATTGGCGCGCATGGAAGGCCGGCGCAAGGCCAGGGCCGCGCCGATATAGCTGTTGTACCCTTCGGGCGCACGTTGCGGCGCGAAAATCAAATCGATGCTCTTTTGCACGAACCCGAACGGAATAAACGCAGTGACCACGGGAATAATCACTGTCGACCCCAACAGCGACCCTGTCAGGCGGTATTGCCAGCCAAGGTCACCCTGCCATTCCTCTGATACCGCAGATACCAGTACCAGAGCCTTGGTTTTTTTGGGCCGCTCCAGCCCCCATGCCAGTGCGACGGCACCTCCGTAAGAATGCCCCAATACTATCGGATCGGTCACGCCCAGCCGGTCCGCGGCCTTTTGCAACAAAATCGCTTGTTCTGCGGGCGAAGCAGCGGCGGTATTCCATGCACCAGCGTCTTTGGGCAGAGTGTCGGTCCAACCCATTCCCGGCCGGTCAAACATAATGACGCGGTATTTGTCCTTTAGCTTATCGGCCATATCGAACGTAAAATCGCGCAGATTACCCGATGCGCCGTGAATAAGCACAAGGTCGGGGCCGCTGCCCACGACTTTTGCATGTACGGTTACACCGCCAACATTGATCAATTCGCCAATAGGCGGAAAGACGGCATTTGCCGCCGCTTCATGGGCACGAGCGCGCCACTGCACCACTCCTACCAAGATGAGTATCAGACCAAGAACAAACAGCGTTTTACGTCCCAATAGCATTTAAATCATAGGGGGTAGATTGGTAAATTTCATTGATCCAATTGCCATACAAAAGATGGGCGTGGCTGCGCCAGCGGTTCAACGGCGTTTTCGCAGGGTCGTCATCGGGGTAATAATTGCAAGGGACCCTGACCGGTGTCCCGGCCTCGACATCGCGGTCATATTCATCTTTCAGGGTGTCGCGGTCATATTCGAGGTGATTGAAGATATACAACGCGCGATGCGCCGGGTCCTCAACCAGACAAGGACCAACCTCCGTACTGCCCAACAAGGTTTTCAACCCGGGTACTGCATTCACCTCGGCGGCACGCATTTCGGTCCAGCGGCTTACCGGGACGACCAGATCATCGGAAAAACCCCGTAGATACGGCGATGACGGCTCCAGATTGCTGTGACGGAAGCATCCAAAGGCTTTTTCTTGCAACAAATGTTTTTTGATGCCGTGGAAATAGTTGATCATCGCCATGCCGCCCCAACACACGCCAAACGTTGAATGCACATTGGTTTGGGTCCACTGAAACACACGGGTAAGTTCATCCCAGTAGGTCACATTATCGAAATCCAGATGTTCGATGGGCGCTCCGGTGATGATAAGCCCGTCAAATTTCTCTTCGGTGACATCTTCAAAGGGGCGGTAAAAGCTTTCCAGGTGATCGGCGGCCGTGTTGCGCGACTGGTGGTCAGACATGCGCAGCAAACTGAACTCGATCTGCAATGGCGTCGCTCCGATCAATCGTGCGAACTGATTCTCGGTCTGGATCTTTTTTGGCATGAGATTAAGCAAGGCTATACGCAATGGGCGTATGTCTTGCGTGGCGGCCTGATCCTCGTCCAGCACCATCACACCTTCGCGCGTCAATACATGATAGGCGGGCAGGTCGGAGGGAAGTTTGATCGGCATAGTATTGTAGTTCCACAACTGGTGAAGGGAATAGATAGGCCTCAGCGGCTGGGGTGCCAAGGGTTATGCGCTGATTACCTCGGAGATAAGATTGACGAAATCATCCTCGCTGGTCAAACCTCCCACCTGATCGGCGGTGACGGTCACCCCCCATTTCGCCATCGCTTCGTATCTGGGCTGGCGGTGGGCAAGAGCCCGCGCATAGGTCCACCGGATAAATGCATCTGGGTCGACTTCGCCTTCTTGGCAGTTGTTTTCACTTAGATATTCCTGCCAACTTCTGGTCAGGAATTCCGGTTGGTATGCCATCGGTTTCGGCGCTTTGTCAAAACGTCTGATCAATTGGTTTGTATGGGCGTCATCGCCCTTGATCCATACAAGCAAGCATTCATCCGACAAGGCCTTCATCAGGGGATCGTGATCGTCGGCGGGATCGATCCATTCACAGATCGAACCGCCGGTATCGCAGATAAAATGAGGGTAGCCGTAAAGGGATTCGGCGCGGGCGGAAAAATGCGCCGTGTCCATCAGCGCCGCGATCTCTGCACGCTTGAAGGCCTGCTGCCGCACGGCGTATTGCGACATCGGCAGACCGCCCTTCGAAGGATCCCCCGGCTTGCCAAGCCAGGTAGCGACCGGCGACAGGTTATCGAAGGTAATGTTCGACCCGATGTAGATGCTGTCGCTCAAGAGCAAATCGCGCAGAAACGGGACTTTCATCGCCTCGGCCTTGGCATTGTCTGCAATGGTTTCGCCCAGATATCGCGTGCCGATCCGGTAATCGATAGAGTAATGAAACCAGTCGCCGGATTTGCGCAGCAGGTGGGCCAGATGGGTCTTTCCCAATCCCGACATACCAAAGACCAGAACCTTCTTGCGCGGCGCGGCGCGCCAGTCATCAGCAGAAGCATAAAGCATGTAACAGGATCCAGGATTGTGAATTTTTCAGATCAATATCTCAGGCACCGGTAAAGGGCCAGTCATAGAGCACCCACAAAAAAGGCCCGCGGCGCAATTACCGCGAGCCAGATGCCTGTTTGGTCCGTTAAAAGTTAAAGCCAGCCTTCACGCCAAAAGCGATTGCATCGTTGCCGGCAAACCGTGCCGCCGGTGCAGCAGCCCCCGCGCGGGTCTGTGCGTCGCCGATATCGACATAGCGGATACCTGTGGTGATCTTCATGTTGTCGCGGGTGTAGGTCGCCGCCAGGGCGATGCTCTTTTGCCCATCCGTCGGCCCAAGGTTGGAAGCATAACCGCCGACCTGCTTTTCATACGCAACAGATGCGGCAACCGCCCACGCTTCGGTGATCCGGCGCCCGACGCCCAGGCTGTAGGTATAGATATCGTCGTTATAGCTCAGCAGCTTTGACCCGCCCGTCAACGCCGCGTATTGCGCAGGTGCAATTTCAAATGATGACCAGTCGGTCCAGCGGACGCCACCAAACAGCAGTGTATCGGCGGCAATGCCCGTTTGAAATTCAAGGTTAAGCGATTGCGGTGTCTCGACATGGGTGGAAGAACGTACATTCTGCCCGATCACCGAGTTTTCAGTGGTATTCACGTCATATTTTATCTTTGAATTATAGGTCAGCGATACGCGCAGCGCTATTTCGGGTTTCTCAAAGGCAACCCCGGCAACATAGCCGACACCGGTATCGCGGTCACCCTTGACCGAATAGGGCGCACCGGGGGCGGTGATGCCCGGTCCGGGGCCGGATGTGACAAACGGGATCAGCGCCGAGGCTTCGATAGTCTGAACACGAATACCGCCATGGACGCTGAAATTACTAGGCATTTCAAACCGCATCAAGCCAGTTAGCGCATTGCTGTCGAATGTCGCGGTAGCCCCTTGTGCAAAATACCCGGTCCCGACGGGATAGGCCACGTCAGCACCAAATGGCTGATCATAGATAATCGCATACGATATTTGATCTGTCAGATCCGCTTTATAGGCGGCCCCGAACGATAAGAAACTGTCGGTCATATCCCCGCTACGCGCCCCGGGTGTCGCCTGCACCCCGACGCCTGATGTATCCGGCGACACTGTTCCCAAGCTGAACTCGGCATAACGACCGCTTTCGAACAACGCCGTGATCGGCTGCCCTGTCCGGTCGATCGCGCCTGCTTGCGCGGTTGAAGCACTTCCCAAAAGCGCGATAACGGCCATCACTCTATATGTCATACAAAAACTCCTCCCCAGAAGCCGAACACCCGCAAAACGCAGGTGTTCCGGGTGGTATGGGGCAAAGTATTTGTTCACCCGTCAATTCCTGACCAAACGGCAACCACTCCGGATCTTTTCGGATGTTGCAAACCGGCTACGTTGGCTGGCGGCTCTCTGCGCGAAGGCTCAGGTAATTGCCCAAAAATATGATGGCTCCGCCGATAAACACCCAGATATCCAAGGCCTCGGCATAGACCAACATCCCGATAACAGCGATAACGGGCAGGCGGATGAAATCAATCGGAACCACGACGGTGGCCGGCGCGATCGCCAACGCATTGGTCAAGCAGAAATGCGCCAATAGCCCGGCAACCCCGATCAATAACAACAGCGGTCCATGGGAAAGATCCGGCAGCGCTACATCACCATCATACGTCACCATGACAAGGCCGAAAAACAGTTGCATACATGTGAGATAAAACAAAATGCTGGTAATCGGCTGGCTTCTTGTCAACTTCTTGGTCAGCATGATCGTCAGCGCAAAAAATACAGCGCTGGATGCCGCGGCCAACATCCCCGGCGTGATCCCGGCAATGGTGGGGCGTGCTACAAACAGTATCCCCACGAACCCCATTAGCGCAGCCGCCGCCCGGACGCCGGTCAGCCGTTCCCCCAGGATAAGCGGAGACAGCGCGATTACCCATAAGGGTGACGTGAACTCCAGGGCAAAAACCTGCGCCAATGGAATGACGGTCACCGCAAAAAACCACAAATTCTGCCCGATGAAATGCGCCAGATTGCGCCCGAGGTGCAGCCCTATATCGCGCGTGTTGATCTGTCGCCACGCTCCCGTGGCACAGGCTACCGATACCACCACCAATACGCCCACGGCCGAACGGTACATCATGATCTCGAACGTATCATAGACGGTGCCTAATTCGCGCCCCGCCACAGCCATAGCCGAGAAAGACCCAATCGACCCCATCATCCAAAGGGCAGCCTTGGCGGTCTTGCTCAAGCCGTTATTTCCAAATGGAAAAAAATCCTCGCCGAAGGCATTGTATCTTTTGGTCGCATCATTCCCATTCGATCGTACCGGGAGGTTTGGAGGTTATGTCATAGGTCACACGGTTGATCCCCGGGACTTCGTTGATGATCCGCGTCGCGGTTTCACCAAGAAAATCATGGGTAAACGGATAATAATCCGCCGTCATGCCGTCAACCGACGTTACCGCGCGCAATGCACAGGCAAAATCATAGGTCCGTCCATCGCCCATAACCCCAACAGTCCGAACCGGCAGGATCGCCACGAAAGCTTGCCATATATCATCATACAGCCCGTGTTTGCGGATCTGGTCGATATATACCGCATCAGCCTCGCGCAGGATGTCCAGCTTCTCGCGGGTGATTTCGCCCGGGCAGCGGATGGCGAGGCCGGGGCCGGGGAAAGGGTGTCGCCCGATAAACGACGGCGGCAGACCCAGCTCGCGGCCAAGCTCGCGCACTTCGTCCTTGAAGAGTTCGCGCAATGGTTCGACCAACTTCAACCCCATCTTTTCAGGCAAACCGCCCACGTTGTGGTGCGATTTGATTGTCACCGAAGGGCCACCGGAAAACGAAACCGATTCGATCACGTCGGGGTAAAGGGTTCCCTGCGCGAGGAAAGTCGCGTCACCTACTTCGATGGCATGTTTCTGGAAAACATCAATGAACAGCCTGCCGATGATCTTGCGCTTGGTCTCGGGATCGCTGACGCCTTCGAGCTCTCCCAGAAACAGGTCCCGCTCATCCGCGTGGATCAACGGCATGTTATAGTTATCGCGGAACATCGTAACGACTTCTTCCGCTTCGCCTTTACGCAGCAGCCCATGGTCTACGAAAACACAGGTCAGCTGGTCACCGATCGCCTCGTGTATCAGAACCGCAGCCACCGATGAATCCACGCCGCCGGAAAGGCCGCAAATAACCTTGGCGTCCCCGACCTGTTCACGAATATTGGCAATGGCTTCTTCGCGGTAGGCGCTCATCGTCCAGTCGCCTTTGAATCCGGCTAGTCGGATAAAGTTTTCATACAGGCGCGCACCGTTAGGAGTATGGTGGACTTCGGGGTGAAACTGAACCGCATAGAAGTTGCGTTTCGTGTCGCCCGTGATGGCGAAAGGCGCATTGGGCGACGTGCCGAATACCTCGAACCCGGGTGCGATCGCACTCACGTGGTCGCCATGGCTCATCCAAACCTGTTCGCGATCGGTGAGGAACCAGCCCTCGAGCAAGGGCAGTTTTTCCTGGGACGGTGTCACGAAGGCACGACCGAATTCCGCGGTGCCGTGACCGCGCACTACTTTACCACCCAAGCAATGCATCATCACCTGCTGGCCGTAACAGATTCCCAGTATCGGCACGCCCAGTTCGAACACCGACTGGGGTGGCATCGGCGCACCTTCGGCAAAAACCGAGGATGGGCCCCCGGAGAAGATGACTGCCTTGGGGGCGAACTCCTCGAGGTAGGCGTCATCGACCGTGTTAAACGGTTTGATTTCGCAAAATACATTGAGTTCACGCAAGCGGCGAGCGATCAGCTGAGTGACCTGGCTGCCGAAGTCGATGATGAGAAGGCGGTCATGGGAGATATCTGTCATGCCGACTGATTATGTGTGGAAGGCTTGCGAGGCAAGAGTGGAGTGGGGGCCAGCCCCCAGACCCCCGGAGTTTATTCGGCAAAATGAAGCCAAGACCGCGTCGCGATGTCGGTTTTTGACGCCTAAGGCCGTTATCCGCGTGAAATGGCCTGGGCGAATGGGGTAGCTAGGCCTCAGTTTTGGCGAAAAGGAAGATCACATGGCGGAATCAGCAAGACGTGGGCGCGGCGGCGGTGGGGCTGCACGGCGGGCGGAGCGGTCGGCCGTGTCATTCGAGACGGCAAAGTATATCGAACGCAATATTCCCAACTTCGAGATTCTGACCGAAGAAGCGCTGGAAATTATTGAGCGGAACGCCGACACGGTTTTGGAAGAAATCGGCGTGAACTTTCCCGATAACCCCGAAGCACTGGCGCTTTGGCGCGAAGCCGGGGCAGACGTCACCGGGGACCGCGTGCGCATGCCGCGCGGGCTGGCCCGTGAACTGTGCAAGGCCGCCCCTGCGGAGTTTACCCAGCACGCCCGCAACCCTGACCGAAACGTCGTGATCGGGGGGCGCAATCTGGTGCTTGCGCCGGTGTATGGACCGCCGTTTGTACGTGATGTGGCTGGCGGGCGGCGCTATGCCACCATTGCTGATTTCAATAAATTCGTGAAGTTGGGCTATATGTCGAAATGGCTCCATCATTCCGGCGGAACGGTATGTGAACCGACGGACATCCCTGTCAACAAGCGCCATCTCGACATGCTTCATGCTCATATGACGCTTAGCGACAAACCCTTTATGGGGTCGGTGACCGAGCCAAGCCGGGCTCAAGATTCGGTAGACATGTGCAAGGTTCTGTTTGGTGCCGACTTTGTTCAACAAAACACCGTGATGACGTCGCTGATCAACATCAATTCGCCGATGACTTTTGATGACGTGATGATGGGTGCGTTGAAAGTTTTCGCTGAAAACAATCAGGCGTCGATCATATCGCCCTTTATTGTCGGGGGTGCCATGGCCCCTGTGTCTGTTGCAGGCACATTAACGCAAGTCTTGGCCGAGGTGATGGCAGGAATTGCGTATAGCCAACTGGTTCGCAAGGGAGCCCCGGTGATTTTCGGCGCCTTTGTGACGTCCATCGACATGAATTCGGGAGCCCCGACCTTTGGGACGCCCGAAGCCGCACATATCACCTATGGTGCGGGACAGCTTGCGCGGCGCATGAAACTGCCCTTCCGGTCTGCGGGGTCCTTCTGCGGGTCCAAACTACCCGATGCCCAGGCTGCCTATGAGACCTCGAACAGCTTGAACATGGGGCTGTTATCGGGTGTGAACTTCATGCTTCACGCCTGCGGTTGGCTTGAGGGGGGGCTGGTAAGTTCATTCGAGAAGTTCGTCATGGATGCCGATCAGCTTGGCACCTTGCACCACTTGGCCCGCGGCGTGGAGATCGACGAGAATGCCCAGGCGATGGATGCAATTCGCGAAGTCGGCCCTGGCGGGCATTATCTGGGATGTGCCCATACCCAAGCCAACTTCAAACAGGCCTTCTGGAAGTCGGATCTACTGGATTACAAACCGTTCGAGACTTGGTCTGACGAGGGTGCCCGCGATACTCAGGCCCTGGCAGCTTTGCGGGTTGAAAAGCTTTTGGGTGATTACGTGCAGCCAGCGATGGATATTTCGGTACGTGAAGCGCTTGACGCGTTCGTCCGCGAACGCAAAGCCGCAGAGCCCGACAGCTTCATGTAGCATCCGGGCGGCCTTGGACTGTGCGTAACATCCGGGCCTCTGACACAATTGCGATCAACACTTCGATATGGCGGATCAGGTTATACCCTGTATCCGCCCTTTTGCGCTGAACGTTCAGCTCTGCCTCCATATCGATCAGCCGGATCAGAGCGGGACCACTGCGCGGCAGGGTCGAACAGCCCATCAATCTGCGCAGATGTGTGCCGCGACGGTAGCTATCAGCCCCCATGCGCGCAGCCCTCATTAACGTTTGAGGGCGCTGGAGAGCGTGTAGACGGGTGAGTATGTCTTGCATGTATTCATATCCTTGACAATTTCGAGTGCCCGAACGCGGCACGATCCGACAAGTCTTTCATGACAGTGCAACATGTTGCGCGCCCCCAAGGGCTGCCGTTCGACGCAGTTACGACTGTTTACGAATTAGAAACAATCATGGCCTCAGAGCATTAATGTTAACGCCCAGGTAACCTTCATGAACGTAATTGTGGATAACTCTGTGGGTAAATTATCAAATTTGAGAAGAAGGACAGAGGGACCATGACTTTGTTGAATGATTGCACTCCGGCGCAAAACGGCTCCGTCGGCATACCCGAATGGGTGCCGCCGGATGCGTATCACTATTTGTCTCATGTCGAGCTGGGAAAGCCGATCCGGGCACTTGCACGGTCAGCCGAATGTCACGCTTCGACGATTTTGCGACAGATCCGTCGGATCGAAACGCGTCGCGACGACCCGCTGGTCGACGACGCCTTGGAAACACTGGGTCGTGTGAGCCGCAATAAGGTAACGCCAGCAAAGGACCAACAACAGATGCATTTGACCACAGAAACAATGATGCCTGACGATGTAACGTTTTCCCGCGAAGCACGGCGAATACTGCGTCGTTTGTGTGAAACCGGGGCGGTGCTGGCCATTGCCGCGGATATGGAAAAAGCGGTGGTCGTGCGGGACGGCGCGGGCAGTTGCACGACCCGTACCGCGGTCGTTGACCGCCCGATTGCCCAGGCGATGGCGCTTAAGGGTTGGATCGCCACGAAGGGGACGGGCCGCATTATTCGGTATCATATCACCGCAGCGGGCCGTACCGCTCTGGAACAAATACTCCAGCGGGAAGCCCCCCATCACGACGCGGGCTTTGCAGAAGCTCAAACCCCGTTTGCAGAGAAATCACCACAAAGAGACGGTTTCGCGGACACCGGCCGACAGTCGCGGCGGACCTTGGCGGAAAGCCCGTTATCGGCCTTGGCGCGACGCCGCGAAAAAGACGGCACCCGGTTTCTTTCAAATCGGCAGGTGCAGGCGGGAGAGCGCCTGCGCGAAGACTTTGAGCTGGCTCAGATGGGTGAGAACACCACCATGAATTGGGAACGTTTCCTGACACCCGGTGGGGCTACGCCTGTACATAACCAAGGTGGCGGTGCCCCGGCGCTGGCGCGCGCGCGTGTCGGGGCGGCACTTGAAGAACTGGGCCCCGGACTGTCGGACATCGTATTGCGGTGCTGCTGCTATCTCGAGGGACTTGAAACAGCGGAAAAACGGCTGGGGTGGTCGGCACGTTCGGCCAAGATCGTGTTGCGGATCGCGCTTATTCGTCTGCGCAAGCATTACGACGAGACCCTTGGCCCGGGTGGTGCCATGATCGGCTAGCCACTGTTTTCCACCGACTTGGCCGCGCTTGCCTTGCAACCCCTTTTAAGCGAAGCATGAACCGTCTACATAGGACAAAACGGTAGAACGGAGCCTGATCATGCGCGACCTGAAAATCCCCGAACAGCGCCATCCAGAAAAAGCCAAGCGGCCGGACAATCCGCAGCCGAAAAAACCGGCTTGGATCAGGGTAAAGGCACCGGGTGGCAAAGGCTATGCTGATACCGCCAAGATCATGCGGGATAACAAATTGGTGACAGTCTGCGAAGAAGCGGGCTGTCCCAACGTCGGTGAATGCTGGTCTCAGGGTCATGCGACGATGATGATCATGGGCGAGGTTTGTACCCGCGCCTGCACCTTTTGCAACATCGCCACGGGCAAACCGCCAGAGGCGCTTGACGTGTTCGAACCGGGCAGGGTGGCCGATGCGGTAGCCAAGCTGGGTTTGAATCACGTTGTGATAACATCGGTTGATCGCGACGACATCGAAGATGGCGGGGCCGAGCATTTTGCCCAGACCATTCGTGCCATCCGAAAACGGTCGCCAGCCACAACCATCGAGATCTTGACCCCCGATTTTATCCGCTGCGATCCAAAAGTGCTCGAAATCGTCGTGGCCGCACGTCCGGATGTGTTCAATCACAATCTCGAAACGGTTCCCGGTCTATATCCGCAGGTACGCCCGGGTGCGCGGTACTTCCATTCGTTGCGATTGCTTCAGCGGGTGAAAGAGCTTGATCCCATGATGTTTACCAAATCAGGCATCATGGTGGGCCTCGGCGAAGACCGTCAGTCGGTGATGCAGGTTATGGAAGACATGCGCGCCGCCGACATCGACTTTTTGACGATTGGGCAATATCTGCAACCCACGCCAAAGCACCACCGCGTCGATCGCTTTGTGCACCCTGACGAATTCGCCGCCTACGAAAAGTCAGCCTACGGCAAAGGGTTCCTTATGGTTTCGGCGTCGCCGTTGACCCGTTCCAGCTATCATGCCGGCGATGACTTTGCGCGGCTGCGGGCCGCACGCCAGGCCAAGCTTGGCTAAGGCTTCGCGTCACAACCCGGCGGCTGCATAGCTGTGCGGCCGCTGTTGTCGCGAACCAATTTCGGTGGCAATCACGGCGCAGGTTCGCGACGGTTGATGAATTACGTCGCTTAGAATCGTCGTCCGATACGTTCGCCGGTTGCCCAGTCGGGCCACCAGCCCACGTATTCCAGACCAAAGATCACTGCTGCGGCCAGAATGATCGCGAATACGAATTTTACCCGTTTCGCCGAAGGCGGGTTCTGAACCCACCGCTTCATTCTCATGAACCAGACGATATTCATCATGTGAAACGGACCTTTCCAATAAATGGCAGGTTTCGGTTGCGTTGGGCAAAATCAATTCCATAGCCGACAACAAATTCATCGGGTATTTCAAATCCGATCCAATCAGCCTTCATTTCAACTTCGCGGCGCGTTGGCTTGTCAAGCAATGCAATGGTTTTCAACCGGGCCGGTTCGCGCGACAGCAACAGGTTTCTGACATGGTGCAACGTGTGGCCGGTATCGACGATGTCTTCGACCACCAGCACATCACGCCCTTCAATGACGCCTCGCAAGTCCTTGAGAATACGGACCTCACGGCTGCTTTGCATGCCATCCCCATAGCTGGAAGCCTCCAGAAAATCGACCTCGATCGGCAGGTCAAGTTCGCGCACGAGATCGGCGATGAACACAAATGACCCCCGCAGCAAACCCACCACGATCAGCTTATCGGTACCCTCAAATTCGGACTGTATCTCGCGGCACAGCGTTTCAATCCGGGCGGCAATCGCCTTGGCCGAGATCATTTCGTCGATAACATAAGACGGGGTGGTCATGGGTTTAACCTTGAAACAGGGGCACTTAAGATTTCATAAGGGCGTAGCTTCTAGATAGATGGAAATCAATGCCTACCCATTCAGAGACCCGCGCACTGCCTTATACCGCCCAACAGATGTACGATCTGGTGGCCGATGTGGCATCCTATCCCGAATTCCTGCCTTGGACTGCCGCCGCGCGGATCAAGAGCCAGGAGGTCGTGGATGACCATGAGGTGATGGAGGCTGATCTGGTCATCAGCTTCAAGGTTTTTCGCGAGCGATTCACCAGCCGCGTGGAACTTTGGCCAGCAACCCATAAAATTGACACTGAATATCTGGACGGTCCGTTCAAGTACATGCGGTCCAACTGGCACTTCGAGGATGTTCCGCAGGGCGGGTGCAAGGTCTTTTTCTTCGTCGATTTCGAGTTCAGGAATATCGTCCTGCAAAAGATCATCGGCGTGGTGTTCAACGAAGCCATGCAGCGTGTCGTGAAGGCCTTTGAAAAACGTGCCCAAGCATTGTACGGGCCGCAGATGTAAGATGTTGGGGCGGGGGGCCTCACCGGTTGCGGCGAGGCCCCCCGCAAGCCTGCCTAGTTGCTCAGGTCATAGGCGCGTTCGCCGTGGACCGCCAGATCAAGTCCGCCGACTTCGATTTCTCGAGACACGCGCAAGGATGTGAATGCCTTGCAGACCATGACGATCGCAACGGTGACCACGGTCGTGTAGACCCCAACGATTGCAAGCGAACCAAGCTGGGCCGTCCAGGTGCCGGCCCCGACCGCTGCGATCATGATCGTGCCAAAGATACCGCCCACGCCGTGTACGGCGAACACATCAAGGGTATCGTCGATCTTGGCTTTGCTCCGGATCAACATCACTGCTTCCTGGCAAAGCACACCAGCCACCGCGCCGATCAGCAATGCCGCCCAAGGCCCTACAAAACCCGATGCAGGGGTGATCGACGCCAGCCCGGCAATTGTTCCGGTCACAAGCCCAACCATCGAGGATTTGCCGAATTTCACCCGTTCCCACAATGCCCAGGTCAACGACGCAGTGGCCGCGGAAATATGCGTCACGGTTATCGCCATCGCGGCCCCCCCGTCCGCGGCAAGTTGAGATCCGCCATTAAAGCCGAACCAGCCGACCCACAGCATGGCCGCACCGATCATCACATAGCCCGGATTGTGCGGCGGCGTGGTTTGGTTAAGGCGTGGTCCAAGGAACACTGCGATGATCAAGGCCGCCAGCCCCGCGGTTTCGTGAACCACGATTCCCCCTGCGAAATCACGCACACCGATTTCGCCAAAAATTCCGCCGTCCGACAGAAAACCGCCGCCCCAGATCCAATGGACGACCGGGGCGTAGCACAACAGCATCCACAGCCCCGAAAACAGCAGCACGAAACCGAAACCGACGCGTTCCACATAGGCCCCGACGATCAGGGCCGGCGTGATGATCGCGAATGTCATCTGGAATGCAAAAAAGAGGATCTCGGGCAGGGTACCGGCAAGACTGTCAATGCTCACCCCGTTCAACCCGACCTTGTCCAACCCGCCCCACACGCCCGATGTGCCAGGCCCAAAGGCGATGGAATACCCCACCAGGAACCAAAGCACGCTCATCAGGCAAGCGATCGCGTAACAGTGCATGAAGACGCTCAGAACGTTCCGACTTCGCACCAGGCCGCCATAGAACAGCGCCAGGCCGGGTAACGTCATAAACAGGACCAGCGCTGTGGCGGTCATGATCCAGGCGGTATCGGCAGCATTCATCGTTGGTTCCTCCGGTAGAAAAATGTTCACACGGGTAGAGCCCTAATCAATGCATATGGAAAAGCTAAAATGCAGGCAGGTGAGGCTATTTATAAGGCGTTTTTGAATGTGCCTCATTATTGGGCAGCTTCGCGCGGGCTATGCCGGATTTATAAGCATTAAGAAATTGCGCGTAACAGAAGGGCAATGGCGTGATCGCGTGCCGCCTTGCGCACCTTGTCGCGCCCCAGTGCGCCGAACTCCTGGGTGTCCGAGATCGCCTCGGACCCTTGAGCAATGGCAAAGCACACCCGGCCTTCGGGTTTGTGCTCGGATCCGCCGGGGCCTGCGATACCGGTGACCGAAACCGCAACTTGCGCTTGCGACCGTGACAATGCGCCTAGCGCCATTTCCCGGGCTACCGGTTCGGACACAGCGCCACATGCGGCCAACGTTGACGCCGATACCCCCAGCATGTCGATTTTTGCCGCATTCGTATAGGTCACGAAACCGCGGTCGAACATGGTCGAGGAACCGGGGAGGTCGGTCAATGCTGCGGCCACCATACCGCCCGTGCAACTTTCCGCGCAGGCGATCATCACGCCACGCGACCTGGCCCGATCAAGCAGGGCTGGCACATCAGGCAAAAAGATAGACATGATATATCACCGCCAGCAAAATTACTCCCAGCAGCGCGAACACACCGGCGATCACGTCATCCAGCATCACCCCCAACGGGTCTCCGCGACGATCGGCCCAGCCGACAAGCAGAGGTTTCCAGATGTCGAACAGGCGAAACAGCAGAAATGCCGACACCCAGCCCGGCCACATGACCAGGATGTTCATATCCATCGTCCACGACGCATAGCTCAACGGTAACAGCGCGATCCACTGACCGACGACTTCGTCAATGACGATCTCGGAGGGGTCGTGGTCACTGTGCCCGGCCGTCATGCGCGCCGTCGCCCACCACCCCGCGCCAAAGGCGACGGCGATGCCCGCAATCAGCAGCGGCAGACCGCCAATCACATGCAGCAACCATCCCCATGGCAGGGCGACCAATGAACCCCAGGTACCCGGACCTGGACGAATGTAGCCAATGCCCAGAACGGTTGCGACAAGTTTCGAGATATTCATGATTTCACCAATGTTGCTGTGGCCATGCAGGCAATGCCCTCACCCCGGCCGGTAAAGCCCAGCCTTTCGGAAGTGGTAGCCTTGACCGATACGCGCGCCAGGTCGATCGCCAGGATAGACGCCATCACCTTCCGCATCTCTGCGGCATGAGGCCCCACCTTCGGGTACTCGCAGATCAATGTGCAATCCACATGTGTAAGCTCGAACCCCTGGGCACGGGCAAGACCCACGGCGTGGCTGAGAAAAATGTGGCTTTGAGCCCCTTTCCACTGCGGGTCAGAGGGCGGGAAGTGCTGGCCGATGTCGCCCATGGCAAGCGCTCCGTAAATCGCGTCGGTTACGGTGTGCATGCCTACGTCTGCATCCGAATGCCCGACCAGCCCGTGCGAGTGCGGTATCGCCACCCCGCACAGCGTCACATGATCACCGGGGCCAAAGGCGTGTACGTCAAAACCGTTGCCGGTACGGATATCCATTGTCTGTTCCAATATACGTTGGGCGCGGGTCAGGTCGCCGGGCAAAGTGATCTTGAGGTTATCAATGCTGCCGGGGGTGATGGCAACGGTCATTCCTGCCGCGCGTGCCACTTCGACATCATCGGCGGCGACGCCATCGTAACGCGCGTGGGCAGCGCGAATTGCCGCGACATCGAACCCCTGAGGGGTCTGGGCGGCATACAGCGCCGTGCGGTCCTGAATTCCTGCGACGGTCCCGTTTTCGGCCACCCACAGCGCATCGGTGACCGCTATTCCCGGGGCCGCCGCCGGGCCTGATTGCAGCGCGGCGATCACGTGGTCAATTACCTCGGCTGACACGCAGGGCCGCGCAGCGTCGTGGATCAGCACCTGGTCCGCATCCCCGAGCGCCGCAAGACCGTTGCGAACCGACGCCGCACGATCGACACCGCCGGTGGCTATGATGCATCCCTTGTCGGTCAGCTCTTGTGCGTGGGCCATATCGGCTTCGTTCAAAACGACGATAAGCCTGTCGACAGAGGGGTGATCCTGAAACGCAGCAAGCGTATGGTCGATCACCCGCTTGCCGCACAACGGTTGCCATTGTTTGGGTGTGGATCCGCCCGCCCGCGTGCCACGTCCTGCGGCGACGATCAATGCGGCGATTTTAGGCTGAGATAACATGCGGCGGTCCCTTGAATTCTGGCTTCAGGTCTATTCAACCCAGGCACCGGGTGCAATCTCTGCGGTCGATGATTAAAAATTAGGCACCGGTGCGCTTTATCCGCTCCTTTCGGTGCCTGTTTCATTGAGTTCAGCGTGGCAGCCGGGTACACCAAAGGCAACTGCACAAGGATTAAGCGTTTGGGTCTGTCTGATCTTCCATTTTCCCTCGAGCCGCCTGTTTTGCTGGCACCTATGGCTGGAATCACTGATTTGCCGTTCCGCAACCTCGTGGCGTCCTTTGGTGCGGGGTTGGTCGTCTCTGAAATGGTGGCAAGCGTCGATATGATCAACGCCCGTCCAGGAGCGATGGAAAAGGCGGAGCTGGGTCTTGGCATCGAAGGGACAGCCGTGCAATTGGCGGGTCGCGAGGCGGCACCGATGGCCGAAGCGGCCCGCATGGTCGAAGCGCAGGGCGCACGCGTCATCGACATCAACATGGGATGCCCTGCCAAGAAGGTGACCCAAGGCTATTCCGGTTCAGCGCTGATGAAGACGCCCGATCATGCGCTTCGTCTGATCGAGGCAGTGGTCAACGCCGTTAACGTGCCCGTCACCTTGAAAACCCGGCTGGGGTGGGATGACGCCATGCTGAATGCCCCCCAGATCGCCACGGCTGCCGAAGCCGCCGGAATCACCATGATAACGATCCACGGGCGCACGCGATGCCAGTTCTATAAAGGTACCGCCAATTGGGAGGCCATCGCCGCGGTCAAGAATGCTGTTACCATTCCCGTTATCGCCAACGGCGACATCGTGGGTACAGCCTCCGCTCGGGCTGCGCTGAAAGCTTCCGGGGCCGATGGTGTCATGATCGGGCGGGGTGCGCAGGGCCGACCGTGGATGTTGGCCCGGGTTGCCCACGAAATTTACGGCACACCTGCACCCGATATCCCGACAGGTGCACAGTTTGCCCAGATGGTGGGTGACCACTACGAAGCCATTGTCAGTTTCTACGGCAAGGTGATGGGCCTGCGTGTCGCCCGCAAACATCTTGGCTGGTACATGGACGTATGCGGTACCCCGGCCGATTTGCGTCGAAGAGTGCTTACCGCCAAAGACACCGCGATCGTTCACCGCCTGATTGCTGTTGCCATGACGGCCGACAACCAGGCCGAGGCAGCATGATGGATGCTGACGTATTCTTTACCTCATTGCCGGTACCCACCGTCTTGATCGGCAGCGACGAAACGATCAATGATCTCAATCCCGAAGCAGAGGGGTTTTTGAACGCTTCGGCCAAATCGGCACGGGGCACACCGGTCTGGGATATCATCGCCGTTGACGCGCCCCTGGAAGACGCCTTTGCCCGCGCCCGAGAAACCGGTACGCCGTTATTCGTGAATGATGCCGATGTGGGAAGTGGGCAACGCGCACCCGTGCCCTGTGCGCTGCACCTTGCACCGCTTTCCGATGGTTCGGGAAAGATGATCCTGATGATCACCCCGCGCGAACTGGCCGGGCGGATGACGCAAAACCATACGGTCAAATCCGCCGCGAAATCGGCGATTGGCATGGCTGAGATGCTGGCGCACGAAATCAAGAACCCGTTGGCCGGCATCACCGGTGCCGCGCAACTGCTCAGCATGAACCTGAACGCCCAAGACCTGGAGCTGACCGATCTGATTGTCGCGGAATCGCGTCGCATCGTAAAACTTCTTGAACAGGTAGAGCAGTTCGGCAACCTGATGCCACCGGAACGCCGGGCGCTGAACCTGCATGACGTTCTGGACCGTGCCCGCAGGTCCGCTCTTTTGGGTTTTGGCGCGCGGATGAAAATCATCGAAGACTACGATCCGTCGCTGCCGCCGGCCTTGGGGGACAAAGACCAACTATTGCAGGTGGTGTTGAATTTGCTCAAAAATGCCGCTGAAGCAGCAGGAGATCAGGGCGGTACGATCCGCCTGCACAGCTATTACGAACATTCATTCCGCATGCGCCGGTCTGACGGGACCGGCCAGTCGCTGCCGCTTCAGATCGAAGTCATCGACGATGGGCCCGGGCTTCCCGATGCGATCCGCGCGGATGTATTTGACCCCTTTGTATCGGGCCGCGACAACGGCACCGGGCTGGGTCTGGCCCTGGTAAGCAAGATCATATCGGACCACGGGGGCTGGATTTCGGTGAACTCGGTCCCCGGTCGTACCGTCTTTCGCATGTCGTTGCCTCGGGCCGACAAGACCAACGCCGATATTCTCGCACTGGGACAGGAGACTTAAATTATGGATGGCACAGTACTGGTTGCTGATGACGATCGCACTATCCGCACCGTTCTGACTCAGGCATTGACGCGGGCCGGGTGCAAGGTTCATGCGACATCAAGCCTGACGACCTTGATGAGATGGGTAAGCGAAGGCAAGGGCGACGTTGTGATCTCGGATGTGGTGATGCCCGATGGCAACGGGCTTGAGATGTTACCGAAGATTGCTCAGGACAGGCCCGGTTTGCCGGTCATCGTGATTTCGGCGCAGAACACCATCATGACCGCCATCAAAGCCGCCGAAGCCGAAGCCTATGATTACCTGCCCAAACCGTTCGATCTACCCGATCTCATGAAACGCACGGCGCGGGCGCTTGAACGCAGCGGCACGGCGCGCCGACCTGTTCAAACCACCGAGATCGACGCCGAACGCGATGATCTGCCGTTGGTAGGGCGCACCCCGGTTATGCAGGCACTGTACCGAGTCGTTGCACGGGTGATGAACACTGACCTTCCGGTCTTGATATGGGGCGAATCCGGCACGGGAAAATCGCTGATTGCCAAGGCCATTCACGACTTTTCCGACCGGCGCAGCTTGCCCTTTGTGACAGTCACCGCGTCGGAGCTCCAGGATATCGAAGGGCCTGCGCGGGTACTGGCGCGGGTTCGGGGCGGCACGTTGCTGATTGACGAAATCGGCGACATTCCCCAGGAAATTCAGGCCCGTATTGCCAGAATGATGGACACCCCCGGCGACAACGGCCCCCGTTTTCTAGCCACAAGCCAAACTGACCTGGCCGCAGCCATGAAATCAGGGGGTCTGCGCCGCGATCTGTATTACCGCCTGTCCGGGGCCACCTTGCATGTACCCGCGCTGCGCGACCGTATCGAGGACATCAACCTGCTTTCGGTCCACTTTCTTGAACGGGCCGAAACGGGAAACACCATGCCGCGTGTCCTTTCGGATGGCGCGTCCAAGGTTTTCGCGAATTATCAGTGGCCCGGAAATGTGCGTCAGTTGGAACACGCCATGCGGCAGCTTGCATTGACCAGCAGGGCGGCCGAGATCAGCCAGTCCGAAGCTGAACTGGTCCTGGGAAACCAACCCGATCCCGAACCGCTCCGTGCGCATGCGAATACCGAAAAGCTGGGGGCATCGGTCGAGCGCCATTTGCGCCGGTATTTCGATCAACACGGCTCCATGTTGCCGCCGCCGGGCCTATACGCCCGTATTCTACGCGAAATAGAGGCCCCGTTGATCGAAATTGCCCTGTCCGCAACAGCAGGAAATCAGGCTAGATGTGCCGATTTGCTGGGCATAAACCGCAATACCTTGCGAAAAAAAATCACCGATCTCGATATTGAGGTGACACGCGGTCGTAAAATGATGTAAAAGAGCCACATAACCGTGGCCATCGGGTATCAAACCCCGGTCAGGACCACATAAATAGGCGGTTGATGCATTCATGCATCACGACATCGGTGAGGATAACGGGTGCTTTCCCGGTCACGCAGCTATTATCTTATGCGTCTAGATCGTCTGCGGCGTTTGCGCCGGGTGCGTAATCTGGCAACCTTGGGTCTTGTGGGCCTGGGGCCGGTTCTTGCGTTCGCCACCTATCTTGTTCTCGGTCCGATGGAGCAGGGCGGACATGCGGCGAGCCTGCGACTGATTCTGCTGACGGATCTGGTCTACATACTTTTGGTGGCTGCCTTGGTGCTGAACCAGGTGGCCACCCTGATTTCCGCACGCCGCGCCAAATCCGCGGGGTCGCGCCTGCACCTGCGTCTGACCGGCGTATTCGCATTGATGGCGCTGATCCCGACCATCAGCGTTGCGATCTTTGCCGGGCTGACCATCAACGTCGGACTGGAGGGCTGGTTTTCCGACCGGGTAAGATCTGTGGTGGGAAACTCATTGTCGGCGGCCATAGCTTACGAGGCCGAGCAACGCGGTGATCTTGAAGAAGATGCCGCATCGCTTGCACGCGCGATAGACAATGCACGCGGTCAAGGCGTCCCTGTCCCCGACACCCAGCTTCTGGCGGAAGGGCAGCGCCAGATTCAGCGCGGCCTGCGCGAAGCATACATGATCGACGGCACCGCGCAGATCCGTGCCCGTGGCGACAGATCGTACCTGTTTGATTTCGAAGCGCCGACCCCCGAACAGATCGAGCAAGCCCGCCAGAATAACGGCGTGCCCTTCATTATCGAAGACTGGGCCAACAACGAATACCGGGCGTTGGTGTTGATGCAATCCTATGTTGATCGGTATCTTTATATCAGCCGCGATGTGGACGGAAAAATACTGGCGTTGCTCGACGATACCAAGGAAACCGTCCATCTTTATCAACAGCTTGAAAATGACCGCGGCAGGCTTCTGTTCGAATTCGGTCTGCTTTACGTGGCCTTTGCGGTGATTTTGATACTGGCCGCCATCTGGTTGGGATTGTGGTTTGCCGAACGTCTCTCTGGCCCGGTTGGCCGCCTGACCGGCGCGGCGCAGCAGGTGGGTGCCGGCGATCTTGAGGTGCAGGTGCGCGAAGAGGACGGTGACGACGAAATCGCGATGCTGGGGCGCTACTTCAATCAGATGACCAAGCGGTTGAAAGGGCAGCGCGAAACCTTGCTGGATAACACCCGGCAGATTGAACGCCGCCGTAGATTGTTCGATTCAGTGCTTAGTTCAGTAACATCGGGTGTGGTGGGGCTTGACCCGGAAGGTCGCGTCGCATTTGTGAACAAGTCGGCGATGCGTTTGCTTGACTGGGAAGAAGATCAGCAGTCGCTGGCAATTGCGGTGGCGATCCCGGAATTCGGCGCACTGTTCAACACCATCGTTTCAGGCCACGGCGAGGTGGCACAAGGAGAAGTCAAGGTTTCACGCCAAGGCCAGCTGGAAAATCTTCTGGTCCATGTCTCGACCCGGCGCACCGAAGACGGCCGACTTGAGGGGTATGTTGTAGCGTTTGACGATGTCACCGACCTGGTCAGCGCTCAGAGAATGGCGGCATGGGGCGACGTTGCACGCCGTATTGCGCATGAAATCAAAAACCCGCTTACCCCGATCCAGCTGAGCGCGGAGCGGATCCAACGCAAATTCGGGCCAAAGCTGCCAGACGACGCGGCAAGCCTTGAACAGATGACAGGGGTCATTATCCGTCAAACCGCCGACCTGCGTCGCATCGTCGACGAATTCTCGAAATTCGCAAGGATGCCGGAACCCGAAACCAAGCTTCAGGATATATCACAGTTGATGCGCGATGCCGTATTGTTGCAGCAGACCGGCCAGCCCGGCGTCGCGATTACGGTAGACCTGCCGAAAGGCCCGGTTATGGCCGAAGTCGATGCATCCATGCTGTCGCAAGCCCTGACAAACTTGATCAAGAACGCAGGAGAAGCCATTGAAACCCTGCAAGAAAAATCTGAACGCGACGACATCACCCCGATGATCAAAGTAGCGCTGCGTTGTGTCGGCACGACGGTTCAGATCACCATTGCCGACAACGGCATCGGGTTGCCCGAAGACCGAGCGCGGCTTTTTGAACCCTATGTGACCAATCGCAGCGAAGGAACCGGCCTCGGGCTTCCCATCGTGAAGAAGATCATCGAAGAACACGGCGGCACGCTGACGCTGGAAAACGCACCGGTCTTTGAAGGCCAAACCTATTTCGGCGCAATGGCGGTAATAACACTACCCCTTGCCGCCCCCATCGAAACACCAGAATTGGAGACCCAAGATGAGTGACATCCTGATCGTTGACGACGAACGCGACATTCGCGAACTGATTTCCGATATTCTAGAAGACGAAGGCTTTGCCACTCGGCTGGCCGGCAATTCGGATGATGCGATCGCCGCCATAAATTCCGAACCACCCGCGTTGATGATCCTGGATATTTGGCTGAAAGACAGCCGGATGGATGGCATCGACATTCTCAAGGCCGTAAAACGCGACAACCCCGACGTGCCGGTGGTCATCATATCGGGGCACGGCAATATCGAAATAGCGGTCGCGGCGATCAAGCAAGGTGCTTACGACTTCATCGAAAAGCCCTTCAACATCGACCAGCTTCTTGTTGTCATACGTCGCGCGATGGAAACATCACGGTTGCGACGCGAAAATCAGAACCTGAGGCGACGCGAAGCCGTGAGCACCGAGATGATCGGACGCTCGCCCGCGTTCAAGACGCTGATGGGGCAGATCGAAAAGGTTACCAAATCCAACGGGCGGGTGATGCTGCGCGGTCCTGCCGGGGCGGGCAAGGAAATCGCCGCCCGTTATATTCACGCCAACTCGGCACGGGCCTCGGGGCCGTTCGTGACCGTGAATTGTGCCAGTGTTGCCCCCGACCGTATGGAGGAGGTCCTGTTCGGTCGAGAAAGCGCCGAACGCGGCGTGGAACCGGGGCTGCTTGAACAGGCACACGGGGGCATCATATTTTTCGACGAGGTGGCCGATCTTCCTTTGGGAACGCAGTCAAAAATCTTGCGGGTTCTGGTAGACCAACAATTTACCCGCGTCGGCGGGCACGACAAGGTGCGTGTCGACCTGCGCGTCATTTCCAGCACGAACAAGGATCTGGACGCCGCGATCAAGGCGGAAACATTCAGGCAGGAACTGTATCATCGGTTGAACGTCGTCCCGATCGCCGTTCCGTCTTTGGAGGATCGTCGCGAAGATATCACCGTTCTGGCTGACCATTTTATTTCCGAATTCAACGCCACTCAGGGCTTGCCGCTACGGACGTTTTCGGACGAGGCCGTCGCGTTGCTTCAGACGATGATCTGGCCCGGCAACGTGCGGCAGCTGAAAAATCTGGTAGAGCGGGTGTTGATCCTTGGCGACGGATCCGGCCCAATCGAGGCGCGCGAGTTGCCCGGAGATGATGAAAACACCGATGAAGATGGCCGCGTGGTTCTGTCGGGGGCGTTGGCGACTCTGCCGCTTCGCGAAGCGCGCGAAGCGTTTGAACGCGAATATTTGCTGACCCAGATCAATCGTTTTGGTGGCAATATCAGCCGAACCGCCAATTTCGTCGGGATGGAACGTTCGGCACTGCATCGCAAGCTCAAAAGTCTGGGCGTTGTAACATCGGCCAAGTCCGGTACGCGCGTGGCCCATGTCGACGAAGATGCGGAGGCAATGGACTAGCCCCGACATATCGACCCGGCGCGATTCGCCGCCTTACCCGTGATCGATTAGCCCCGTGTCACGATCTGAAAACTGCCGTCGCGGTTTCGGATCGCGCAGGATTTGGCATTGAGAGCGGGCAGGGTGGTGGTGGACATTACAGGGGCCGCTCGGGCGACACTGGATGGGCAGGCCGGTATCGAAACAGGGTCAAATCCCGCATCTGCCATGCATTGGCCAACCACCCGTCTGCGCAACTGTGCGTTAGGGTCAATCTCGTAAACCGCACCGGGCACAAAGTACCCCGGCGTGACGTGGCATTGGCCCTGACTGTTGCACCGTTGGTGAGGTGGCACGAACTGCGGCGGGTCGCGTACCAACTGTGTCGATGGCGGGACCTTCTCCAATGCTGACACCGCGCATTCGGTGGTCGTTCGTTGCATGTTCGCCACCGTCGCGCCGGGCTTGTAATAGGTATCCAGCGGTGCACAGCCTGCCAGAACCGCCATAAATGAAACCATTGTCTTAAGTCGATGTGTCATGAAACCGATCCTTCAGCGTAAGGCGACGTTAGACATTTGAATTGACCCTTGCAAAGCCATCTGTCATTCAAATCCTTGCTCAGGCGGACTTGGCTCCGCCAGATGACGATATAGGGCGCAACGCCAAAGGAACCCTACATGAAAGTGATTATTTGCGGCGCAGGGCAGGTCGGTTGGCAAATTGCCCGTCACCTGTCCGGAGAACGCAACGACGTCACGATTGTCGACAGTGACGCAGAGCTGGTACGGCGCGCCACCGATACGCTGGATGTCCAAGGGGTCGCGGGTTTCG
The DNA here is from genome assembly GCF_056859255.1 of Sulfitobacter sp. L-8. Lineage (NCBI taxonomy): Bacteria > Pseudomonadati > Pseudomonadota > Alphaproteobacteria > Rhodobacterales > Roseobacteraceae > Sulfitobacter > Sulfitobacter sp. L-8. Next base: position 573,791 of record NZ_JBSXOD010000056.1, on the reverse strand, counting down.
CCAGCTATCCCGACGTACTGGATCGCGCCGGTGCCCGTGACGCCGAGATGATCATCGCCGCCACCCATTCCGATGAGGTGAACATGGTGACCTGTCAGGTTGCCCATTCGGTATTTGGCATCAATCGCAAGATTGCCCGTCTGCGCAGCCAGTCCTATTTGACCGCGATCTATTCGGATCTGTACCGGCGTGACCACATGCCAATCGACGTCGTGATCAGCCCGGAAAAGGAAGTAGCGGCAGCCGCGCTTCAACGACTTTCCGCACCCGCGGCCTTTGATACCGAAACTTTCATGGACGGAATGGCGCACCTGATCGGCATCCAGATCGACGAAGGGTGCCCGGTCGTCAACACGCCCCTGCGGCAGCTGACAGACCTGTTTTCGACCTTGCGGGCGGTGGTGGTCGGCGTCCGTCGCGAAGGCACCTTATTCGCCCCCGAATCCAACGATCAGTTGTTTGTGGGTGACGCCTGCTATGTGTTTTCGCATCGCGATGACATCCCCCGGACACTCGAGATTTTTGGCAAAAAGACCAGCAAGCTGGAACGGATCGTGCTGGTAGGGGGCGGCAATGTCGGGCTTGCTGTGGCCCAGAACCTCGAGAGCCGCGAAAAGCGTGTTCGTACCAAGATGATTGAAAAGAACCGTGCCATTGCGGAACGTGCAGCCGAAGCCCTGGAGCGCACGATCGTTCTAAACGGGGACGGGCTTGACGCCGCGTTGCTGGCCGAGGCAGGTATCAGCCGTGCCGACGCCATGATGGCGATAACCGATGACGACAAGACCAACATGCTGGCCTGCGTACGTGCCAAGTCCGAAGGATGTCCCTATGTCATCGCTTTGATCAACGACCCGACGTTGGTCCCGCTGATGGAACCTTTGGGTATCGATGCCTACATCAACCCCCGTTCCACGACCGTCAGTTCCATATTGCGTCATATCCGTCATGGCCGGGTACGGTCTGTGTATTCAATCGGCGATGCCGAAGCCGAGGTGATCGAAGCCGAAGTATTGTCAACGTCCCCCATAGCAGGCAAGCGCGTATCAGATATTGATTTTCCCGAAGGGGCGCTGCTGGGGATGGTCCGAAAGGGTGACAAGGTCATTCGCCCGTTGGGCGACACCCGTATCGAAGAAGGCGATGTGATCGCTGTTTTCTGTCTGGCCAAAGACGTGCCGCAGGTCGAACAGTTGATGCAGGTCTCGATCGACTTTTTCTAATGCGGTCCGGTCGATGATGGTGTTATGCGTGATGGCATGAGAGGCAAGCAATCCATTAGCCAGCACGTCGCACAGCTGCCCTTGTTCTTGCTGATTTTCGGGCTGTTCAGTGCGTCAATGATCATTCCCGCGATATTCGCCGTCGTGACCGACGATCTGCTGGCATCACGGTCGTTTTTTTACGCGTGCCTGCTGGGGGTGATCGTCTTTGCGATGATCGCCGTTGCCCACGCAGGCCGCGCGCCGCGCCACGGCACCCTGGGCCCGCTCTTATCGCTATTTTCAAGCTTTGTGTTTCTGCCGGCCATACTTGCCATTCCATTCCTCGAAGCGTTGCCGACAACCCGTTTCATCAATGCCTATTTCGATATGGTCAGTTCGATCACCACGACCGGTGCGGCACTGTTCGACGATCCGGGCCGGTTAAGCGACACCCTTCATCTGTGGCGCGCACAGGTTGCATGGATGGGAGGGCTGATGATGTGGATCGCGGCCTCGGCTATCCTGGCACCCTTACACCTTGGCGGCTTCGAAGTCACATCGCAGGCCGAACCGGGAAACACGATTTCAAAACGCAGCAGCATGGGGCAGGTGAACCCGCGAACGCGCCTGCTGAGGTCCACCTATGCGTTGGCCCCGACGTATCTGGCCCTGACCCTGTTGCTATGGCTGCTTTTGATCGCCAACGGTGACCGGTCGCTGGTTGCGGTCAGCCATGCGATGTCGGTCATGGCTACCTCGGGGATTTCGCCGCTGGGTGGGACCCATGACACCGGCGTCGGCTTTGGCAGCGAAGCGGTGATGATGCTGTTCATGCTGTTTTCCCTATCGCGTTTGACGTTCTCCAAAGACACCGTGACCGCAACGCAGGGCGGTCTGTGGACAGACCCTGAATTTCGCATGGGATTGGCATTGATCATCGGCGTACCGCTGATCCTGTTTACAAGGCATTTTCTGGGGGCCTTCGATGTCGAGGCCGGCACCGAGGCAAATGAGAGCGGCAGCGCGTTATGGGGCGCGATGTTCACCGTGACCTCCTTCTTGACCACCACGGGCTTTGTCAGTTCGTCATGGGGCCAGGCGCAAAGCTGGTCGGGGCTGGAAACCCCCGGTCTTATCCTGATGGGACTGGCTCTTGTGGGGGGGGGCGTTGCCACGACCGCGGGCGGGGTGAAGCTGTTGCGCGTGTTTGCGCTGTATCGCAACGGGGTGCGCGAATTGGAACGGCTGGTGCACCCGCATTCGGTCTCGGGTGCCGGTGCCGTCGGTCGGCGGTTGCAAAGCAACGGTGCATTTATCGCATGGATCTTTTTCATGCTCTTCGCGCTCTCACTCGCTGCGGTCACGCTGTTGCTGACCCTGGTTGGGGCAAGTTTCGAAGATGCGATGGTGATGTCGGTCGCTACCTTGGCGACAACAGGCCCGTTGATTGAATTCGCAGCCGATGCCCCGATCACCCTGATCGAGCTCAGCGATGTGGCCAAAGTGATCCTTTGCGGTGCAATGGTGCTTGGCAGGCTCGAAACATTGGCGATTATTGCGCTGCTCACCCCGAATTTGTGGCGTGGGTGACACGTAATCACCCTTGTGATGCACGTTGAACATAGTTTTGGGGTGGAAACTCCGTGCACGGGTCTCCATAGTTGTGCGAAGGGTGTGCCGGTCTGCGGCCATCAATAAGAATAACAGCAAGAATAAGAGCGAGACCAACTATGGCGTCTGACAGACAGAACCTTCAGGATGCATTTCTGAACCACGTGCGAAAAACCAAGGTTCCGGTAACGATTTTTCTGATCAATGGCGTGAAACTCCAGGGTGTGATTACTTGGTTTGACAATTTCTGTGTTCTGTTGCGCCGGGACGGGCAGTCGCAGCTTGTCTACAAGCATGCAATATCGACAATCATGCCAAGTCAGCCGATTTCGCTATACGAGGGTGAAGACGCTAATTGAGCCGCCCATCATTCCAGATAGACGACACCGATGGCCCGAAACTGACGCGGGCATGGGTGCTGCATCCCGAGATCAAATCTGACAATGACCGTCGTAATCCCGGACCTGCCCTGGCAGAGGCCGTGGCGCTCGCCGAAGCTTTGCCACATCTGGAAGTCAACGGGGCGACGATTGTCCCGCTGCGCACCGTAAGCGCAGGCATGCTGTTCGGCTCTGGCAAGATAGAAGAGCTGAAACGCGAATTTGACGATGCTGAAATTGAGCTGGTGCTGGTCGACGGCAAGGTGACGCCGGTACAACAGCGCAACCTTGAAAAGGAATGGGGCGTAAAGCTACTGGACCGTACCGGGCTGATCCTCGAGATTTTCAGCGACCGCGCCGCAACGCGTGAAGGTGTGTTGCAGGTTGAAATGGCGGCGCTGAATTATCAACGGACCCGATTGGTCCGGGCATGGACCCACCTTGAACGTCAGCGCGGCGGGCTTGGGTTTGTCGGTGGTCCCGGCGAAACCCAGATCGAATCTGATCGCCGTGCCATCGATGACCAACTGGTGCGCCTGCGTCGACAGTTGGACAAAGTCGTGAAAACACGCGCCTTGCACCGGGCAGCACGGGCCAAGGTACCTTATCCGATCGTCGCTTTGGTCGGCTATACCAACGCAGGGAAATCCACGGTTTTCAATCGGTTGACCGGCGCGGACGTCATGGCAAAAGACATGCTCTTTGCCACGCTCGACCCGACGATGCGCAGCCTGGTGCTTCCCGATGGGCCCGAGATCATCCTGAGCGACACGGTAGGGTTCATATCGGACCTGCCAACCGAGCTGGTTGCGGCATTTCGTGCCACGCTGGAAGAAGTGCTGGCCGCCGATATCATTTGCCACGTGCGTGATATCTCGCATGCGGAAAGCGAAGAGCAGGCCCGCAATGTCCGGGAAATTCTGACGTCGCTGGGTGTGCCCAAGGACACCCGGAGCTTTGAGGTGTGGAACAAGCTGGATTTGCTGGATGACGACCGGGCAAATGCCGTCCGCGCCCGTGCCCAGCGAGACCCTGATGTTTTGGCGATTTCCGCGATCAGCGGCGAGGGGATGGACAACTTGCAAGCGGTCATCGCCGAGGCGCTGCAAGGTGCTGTCCGCGAAGCAGAACTGACCCTTGGCTTTGCCGATGGCAAAAAGCGCGCCTGGCTGTTTGCGCAGGAAATCGTGACAGACGAGAAGCAGACCGAAGAAGGGTTTGTTGTGACTGTGCGCTGGTCCTCCGAGCAAGAATCACAATTCCACAGGATCTAACCGCTCAGGATTGATTGCGCGCGGGTCTTGGCTGATACTGCGAGTTGCCGGTCCCCTGCATGTTGTACGGGGGCCGCGTCTATTGGCAGGAACTTACGCGATGACGCTGATTGTCCTATATTTCTTGACGCTTGCGGTTTTCCTGGGGCTGGATTTTCTGGGGTTGAGTTTTTTGGTCAAGCCGGTCTTTGAGCGTGATATCGGGACGCTGTTGCTGGACCGCTTCAGAATACTCCCCGCATTCGCATTCTACGCATTTTTCGTTGCGGTACTTTTATATTTCGTATCCTGGCCGGCGCTGAAATCGGAAAGCGATCTAGGGTGGGTTTTCTTGAACGCCGCACTTTTGGGGGCGGTCGGGTACGGCACTTACGAGTTCACCAATCTTGCCACATTGAAAGACTGGACCGCACGGATGGTGGTCACGGATTTTGTCTGGGGTATCACGCTGAGCGGGGTTTCAGCGTTGGTCGGGGTATGGGGCACACGCATCATCGCGCCATTGACATAGGCTTTTGCGGGGGCCAGCCCCCACGGCCTTTGGCCGCCCCCCGGGATTTTGGACCATTTGGAATCACGGGCCTGTTTCTGACGCGAACCGCCATGCGCCGGGACGCAGTTGATTGAGATGCCAGCCGCCTATTTGCGCACGGATCAAGCGCAGCGTCGGCAGCCCTACGTGGGCTGTCATGCGGCGGATCTGACGGTTACGCCCTTCGGTTATGGTGAGTGCGATCCATGCATCGGGTACGGATTTGCGAAAACGGACGGGCGGGGTGCGTTCCCAAAGGTTTGCGGGGGGCGCGATTTGCGAGGCTTTTGCCGGAGCGGTCTTGCCGTCCTTGAGTATCACACCTGATCGCAGGGCATTGAGGGCGGCGTCATCCGGTGTTCCTTCGACCTGCACCCAATAGGTTTTTGCGAGTTTGTATTTCGGATGCGAAATGCGGGCCTGAAGCGGTCCGCTATCGGTCAACACCATCAGCCCTTCGCTGTCCCGGTCAAGCCTCCCGGCGGGGTAGAAGCCCTTTTCAGTGATATAGGAAGACAAGGTCGGACGCGGCGACCCGAGCGTGCCTTTGTCAGTAAATTGCGACAGCACCCCGTACGGTTTGTTGAAAAGCAGCACCCGGTTCATTTGTCGGCCGGTATCAGCCGTGTCACCCCGACGGCTGCGGCGCGCGCCAGCTCTTCGTCCAGCGACATAGGGATATATTCGCCGCGCCGCCAGAGCTGGGCGAGATCGTCGTAATAGCGCGACAGGAAATGCCCGGATTGACCGGTCGACGTGATGAACACCGACGAATCCGGGTCAGCGAAGTCATAGACGCCGCGATACCCCGCGCCATGCACGTTGAGGAATGGGTTCGGGCCAGTGCCTAGGGTCCGGCCCCGCAGCAGCGTGTTGTCGCCCCCCGAGGTCGACTGACGGATGTTGACAAAATACCGCAGGATCGGAACGTCCCCCAGGGTGGGATGGTCATGGGTCGCCTGGTGAGCATCACCCCAACGCAGGGACTCCAGCTGGCTGCCCCAATTTTCGTCGATCCAGATCAGAGCATCATCCAACGCCAGTCTTGCCATTTCCGGGCAGGTTTCCACCGGTGCCGAATAGAGCACATCGCACCATGCGCCGGCACCGTCCACATTGCGGAACACCCTTTCTATGAACAGGGGTTCGACGTGATCGAACTGCTCTGCCAGGGGGCCGAGTTCATCCTGGATAAGTCGGGCTTGCAGGGCCCGCACCCACGCGGCATAGATCAGCGGTTCGGGCATGTGTTCGTTCATTTCACCGGACCAGCCTGCCAGCAAAGTAAGCGCGCGCTGGCGCTGGCGTTCGGGCGTGCCATCGGGGGCGGCTTTACCGGTGAACCACAGTTCGGAGCCGATCAGCGGTAACAATGTCCGCGCGGTAAAGCTGACCGTGTCGAGCTGCGCCTCGATAAAGCTGTCGCGGGTATGAACCTGTCGACGCTGCATCAGGTTGCGCCAGCGTTGGATACGCTGTGTATCGCCCCACAGAAACGACACATGTTCGGGAAACGGTCGGTCGACGGTCTTGTTGTTGGTATTGCCGATGATGCCGCCGCGCGGGGCCACGAATTCGGGATTATCGGCGTATGGCAGTATCCCTTTCCAGCGGTTTTGCGGTATCCACCCCGGTGTCGGCATGCGACCCTGACTTTGATGCCCAGGATCGCGTGCCGGCAATGCGCCGATGGTTTTAAGTGCAATGGTGTCGACATCAACCAGCGTGAGGTTCTGGGAGGGAGCGATATAGGCTTCGCCGGCCGCGATAGCCTCGTTTACGGTTTTCGCCTCCATCAGCTTCAGTGCCGCCGAGATTGACGTATCCGCCGGGCTCAGCGCTGTCCAGCTAAGCGCGGCCACATGGCCGGCGGGGGTAATGGCGGCAAGGTTGTAATGGCTTCCTGGCAGGACCGGGCCATTATCTGTCCAACGCAGTGTCAGGGTGATGGGATCGGCGTCCTTGACGGTGATGATCGAGGCACGCTTGGTGAACTTCTTGAAACCGTCGGGGGTGCGGTATTCTTCGGTGTTGTCCGGGTTGAGCTCTTCGATGTAGACATCTTGATCATCGGCGTAGGACGAGGTGATTCCCCAACCCAAAGCGGCGCTGCGGCCCGTCAAGATTGCGGGAATGCCCGGGATCGTACCACCGATGACGCCGCCGGACTGCAAACCGAGACGGGCCAGGTACCAAACCGTCGGTGCCGTGAACCCGAGGTGAGGATCATTGGCAATCAACGTGCCGCCGGCCGCCGAACGATCGCGCGCTGCGGCCCATGCATTCGACGCCCCGGCAAGATCGAACGATTTGAAGGGTGACAGCGGAGAGGGATCAAGCGGGATGTTTTCGGAGAATTGTTTCACCCCCGGCATCAGGCTGGCATATTCGGGCAGGGCGGCGATGCCGTCACCCGGCGCGTCGGGCAGAATATCAAGCAGCCGCTTCTGGTCGGTCAACGCGAGTGATGTCCGGGCGCGTTTGACCTCTGCATCCAGGTGACCCGAAAGCTGCAGCGCCAGCAGCTTGACCAGGGCGACTGAATCCGCGGCCCGCCACGGTGCGACAGGTGCATCGAACAGCAGCATTTCAGGCGCACCGCGCCCCAGAGCTTCGGAGTTGATCTGGTCGAGCCGGGCATTCACACCGGAGGCATATGCGTCCAGCACCGCCCGGGTTTTCGGGTCGAGCACGTCGACCGACCGAACCGCCAGAGTATACAGATCGAACCTGCGCAACAGGCGGTCAATGCCGATGGTGGAGGTGCCGAACACTTCGGACAGCCGCCCCTGGACTGTGCGGCGCATGGTGATCATCTGCCACAGGCGGTCTTGGGCATGCGCGAAGCCCAACCCGTAGAATACATCTAGATCGTCAGCTGCGAAGATATGTGGCACATTCGCGTTATCCCGGACGATTTCGACTTCGCCAGCAAGTTTGGACACTTGCACGGTATCATTGTAATCGGGCAGGGATCGCGAGGCCAACCAATAGCCGCCGCCCAATGCCAGTATCACCAGTGCGATCAACAGCATTGCGATACGCATCAGCCATCGAAATATCCGTGCCATATTGTGCTCCTGATTATTCTCGCGTGCGATTGACCACTGCCCGCAGGGTGATAGGTGTTACATCAGCCAATAGCGCAACTGAATGATAAGGAAAAGACGATGGCAAAACTCGCATTTCTGGGACTGGGTGTAATGGGCGGGCCGATGGCTGGCCATTTGCAAAAGGCGGGTCACGACGTTACCGTTTACAACCGGACCGCTGAGAAAGCGCATAAATGGGTGGAACAAAACGGTGGTGCGATGGCCACAACGCCGCGCGAAGCTGTAAAGGGTGCGGACTTTGTTTTTTCCTGCGTCGGTAACGACGACGACTTGCGGTCGGTCTGTCTTGGTGAAGACGGTGCTTTTGCAGGTATGACGAACGGCGCGATCTTTGTTGATCACACGACCGTGTCCGCCGCGGTGACCCGAGAACTGTACGAGGCCGCCGATGCGCGTCAGATCAGTTTTGTCGACGCCCCCATTTCGGGCGGTCAGGCAGGGGCTGAGAACGGTCAGCTTTCGATCATGTGCGGGGGCGATGCAGGGGCGTTTGACCGAGCGTTGCCGATCATGGAAGTCTATTCCAAGATATGCCGCCGTCTGGGCGATAGCGGTGCCGGCCAGATGACCAAGATGTGCAATCAAATCGCGATCGCCGGGCTGGTTCAAGGGCTGAGCGAAGCGCTGCATTTTGCACAGAAAGCCGGGCTCGACGGGCGTGATGTGGTTGAAGTCATCAGCCAAGGGGCTGCCGGTAGCTGGCAGATGGCCAACCGCTACGAGACAATGCTGGACGACAAGTTCGACCATGGTTTTGCTGTCGACTGGATGCGCAAGGATTTGGGGATTTGTCTGAACACCGCGAACGAAATCGATGCAAGCCTGCCGGTTACCGCCCTTGTTGATCAATTCTACAAGGACGTTCAGAAAGTGGGCGGCGGCCGCTGGGATACGTCGAGCTTGATCAAACGTCTGAATTCAGCTGGCTGACGGACCCGCCCGATCCGCAGGTTCTGCGGGTCGGGCGGATCGAACGTTACGGAATGATGCGCGAATACTTGGTGCCTTCGAGTGTGGCCCCGATACGCAGGCCGGCGCGGCCAAAGACAGCGGCCAGAACCGGTGCCAGCGCGGTGGTCGTGTCGGCCTCGACGCTTTCGCCCCGGTCAGAGATGACATATTCCAGATCCGCCCCGGCAGCCCAGCCGGGGGACCGGCGAAACTGCGACAACGCTTGCTCTGTCATGAAGAAAAGCACATGCGCGTATTGCTGTGCACCGATCTGCAACCCACCGGACGCCTTGGCGACTGAATAGTAGTCGACCGTGACGTTATCGACCAGCAACGCACCGCGCCCGTAGGCCCCTCCAAAGCCGAGGCCCGCTTCGGTGACCAACGGCATCACCAACATCCCGTTGGACTTTTCGGCCAATTGCCGGGTGTTGGGGTAGGTGCGGTACATCTCGGCGAGTGTCGCCTGAACGCGGGCGTCAATCATGCCGCTGCCGCGGCTGCCGATGCCATTGCCGCATGCTGCCACTGCGCCAGCGCTTGCCAACGCACCCAAGGTGAACGCGCGGCGCGAAACTGTTGAATAGTTCATTTTATACTGCCTGTAATTGCCTATGCCGATTATTCCGGCTTGTGGGCAACCATATGCCGAAAATTGTCGGGTGTCACCAATTTAGGCGCATAATCAGCGACGAACTGCCACTGAAACGGCGATTTTCACTCCAAACTGCCATCACGCGCCCAATAGCCGGGCCGCGGCAGGTGCGAAATACGTCAAAATGCCGTCGCAACCGGCGCGTTTGAACCCCATAAGGCTTTCGATCATTATACGCTGCTCGTCGATCCAGCCGTTTTGGGCGGCGGCTTTTATCATGCTGTATTCACCCGACACCTGATATGCAAAGGTCGGGGCACCGAACGTCGATTTCACCCTGTGGCAAATATCGAGATAGGGCATACCGGGCTTGACCATCACCATATCGGCACCTTCGCGCAGATCACGTTCGATCAGACGCAGCGCTTCGTTGCTGTTGGCGTAATCCATCTGATAGGTTTTCTTGTCCCCCGTCAGCGCGCCCGAAGCGCCCACTGCATCACGGAACGGCCCATAGAAAGCCGACGCGTATTTGGCGGCATAGCTCATGATCATCACATCCGTATGGTCCGCTTCTTCAAGTCCGGATCGAATGGCGGCGATCCGTCCGTCCATCATATCGGATGGGCCGATGATGTGGGCACCTGCATCGGCTTGCGCGAGCGCCATCTTGACCAAGGCCTCTACAGTGCGGTCGTTGACGATGATACCGTTTTCTACGAAACCGTCGTGTCCATTGATGTTGTAGGTGTCCAACGCAACGTCGGTCATGATCACCATTTCGGGGACCGCATCGCGGATGGCACGGATCGCGCGGTTTGCATTATTTTCAGGATCCCAGGCACCTTCGCAATCTTCGGTGCGGTCTTCGACGCCGGTATAGGGAAAGATGCACATCGCGCCGATCCCCAGATCGGCCGCCTCGCGCGCGGCGTCCACCACCTTGTCGACGCTGCGACGAAACACACCGGGCATTGACGGAACGGGTTCTTCGATTCCTTCGCCACTGCGCACAAACACCGGCCAGATCAGGTCGCCTCGGCTTAGCGCATTTTCGCGCACCAGGGCGCGGACACCCTCGGATTGACGGGTGCGGCGCATGCGGGATGCGGGAAATGGCGCTTGTTGGGGTCTCATGCAAAATTACCTCGGCTGTTATGCCGCTAGGCTTGGCATGTATTTTTGCATGGCTCAAGGCTAGGAATTACCTCAAGGCACCGCTATGACAGGCACAGGTTGTTGGGCGCACGTCCGAACACTCTGGATCAAATCAAAGTTGAGCATACCTTGGACCTTTATCAAAAAATCTTTGAAGTCATTGATATGCGGTCATTTTCGAACCTTTGGTTCTGGATCGCGGTCGCAGTGATATGGTCTTCGGCCAGCCATTGGGTGTTGGGCGTTCCCTATGATATGGTATTGCGTGCGCGGCGTCACCGCGATCAGGCCCAGGTCGATCTTGAGGACATCGTGCGTATCAACGTCAACCGGTTGCTCTATATCGTTCAGGTTTCGGGGCTGTGGATCATGGGATTCGGCTGCTTCTTTCTGACGGTGCTCTTTACGCTGGCGGTCTTCTACAGCCACGAGTTCGCTCAGGCAGTGCTGCTGTTGGCGTTCCCGCTTAGCCTTGTTGGCTTGCTCAGCATCAGAACGGCCCAGCAAATCCGCAACGAAGCTGCCACCGGCGACCTTTTGTTCAAACGCCTGACCCGTCACCGGCTATACACCCAGCTGATTGGGATGGTGTCCATTTTCGTCACGTCGATGTGGGGCATGTACCAAAACCTTTACATAGGTCCGTTCGGCGGTTGACAAAACACGTACCAGGATCAAGTGACACCTCATGGTAAATACCAATCACATAACGCTATCGGGCGTTCCCGAAGGCTACGATGCCCGCGCACTTCTCGATGAATTAAGCAAGACCAATACCCCGGTGCTGCACGTCGCCCGCGATGACAAGCGGATGGCGGCGCTTCAGGCTGCCCTGCGGTTCTTTGCCCCCGGCACACCGGTCGTCACCTTTCCCGGCTGGGATTGTCTGCCCTATGACCGTGTTTCACCCAATGCCGATATCTCGGCGCAGCGTATGGCAACGCTGGCCGGGTTGGTGCATGGGATGCCGGCGCAATTCATTCTACTGACAACCATAAATGCCGCCACGCAGCGGGTTCCGGCCCGCAGCATCCTGCGCGACGCCGCATTTTCCGCCCGGGTCGGGGACCGTATCGACGAAGCGGCCCTGCGGCAGTTCCTGGTGCGGATGGGTTTCGTTCAAAGCCCCACGGTAACCGAGCCCGGCGACTACGCGGTCCGGGGCGGTATCATTGACATTTTCCCCCCGGGTGACCTTGGCCCGGTGCGGTTGGACCTGTTCGGAGATACGCTGGACGGGGCGCGCCGATTTGATCCGTTGACGCAGCGCACCACAGAAAAGCTGGAATTGGTAGAGCTGGCCCCGGTCAGCGAAATCATCCTGGATGAGGCTGCGATCACACGGTTTCGGCAGAACTACCGTATTGAATTTGGCGCGGCAGGCACGGATGACCCGCTATACGAAGCGATCAGTGCGGGGCGCAAACACCAAGGTGCGGAACACTGGATGGCGTTTTTCCACGAAAAGTTGGAAACCCTGTTCGACTATCTGCCAGATGCGACCGTCAGCTTGGACGATCAGGTAACCGGGCAGCGGTTGGCCCGTTGGGACAGCATTGCCGACCAATACGAAACACGCCGCCTTGCCATGACCAACCGGTCAAAGATGGACAGCGTGTACAAGCCCGCGCCTCCCGAAGGGCTGTACCTGAACGACAGCGCCTGGGACGCCGCTCTTGGCGGCAAACGGGTCATCAACTTCAAACCGCTACCCCAACCCACCGGCCTTAATGTATTGGATGCAGGCGGGCGCATCGGGCGCAACTTTGCCCCTGAAAGACAACAAGAATCTCTAAGCTTATTCGGTGCGTTAGCGTCACACATTAAGGTAAAGCTTCAAGATGGGCCGGTGATCATCGCCAGCTATTCCGAAGGGGCCCGGGAACGGTTGACCGGGCTTATCGAAGACGAGGGTCTTGGCGAAGCGATCCCGATTCCCGACGGCACCCGCATCGGCAAACGCGGTTTGTACCTTGCCGTTTGGGCGTTGGAGCACGGGTTCGAGGCACCGGGGCTTACTGTTATCTCCGAGCAGGACGTTCTGGGTGACCGCTTGATCCGGTCGGCAAAACGCAAGCGGCGGGCGGATAATTTCCTCACCGAAGCCCAATCGCTGAGCCCGGGTGACCTTGTGGTGCATGTGGATCACGGTATCGGTCGTTATCTGGGAATGGAGGTCATCACCGCCGCTGGGGCCGCGCACGAGTGCCTTTTGTTGGAATATGCGGAAAACTCAAAGCTTTACCTGCCTGTTGAAAACATCGAGCTGCTCTCGCGATACGGCCACGAGGAAGGGTTGCTGGACAAGCTGGGTGGCGGTGCATGGCAATCGAAGAAAGCCAAGCTCAAGGAACGCATCCGCGAGATGGCCGACAAGCTTATCCGCATCGCGGCGGAACGTGCCCTGCGCAAGGCACCGGTCATGGACCCGCCGCCGGGCATGTGGGACGCCTTTGCGGCCCGTTTCCCGTATACTGAAACCGAAGATCAGATGACCGCCATTTCGGATGTGCTGGATGATCTGACCAGCGGCAACCCGATGGACCGTCTGATTTGTGGCGACGTGGGCTTTGGCAAGACCGAGGTGGCGATGCGCGCCGCTTTTGTCGCGGCCATGTCCGGCCTTCAGGTGGCGATCATTGCGCCGACGACCCTGCTGGCACGGCAGCACTATAAGTCATTTGCGGAACGGTTCCGGGGCTTCCCTCTCGAGGTTCGGCAATTGTCGCGTTTTGTTTCTGCGAAAGACGCAAACGCCACCCGCGAAGGCATGGCCCGCGGTACTGTCGACATTGTGGTCGGCACCCATGCACTGCTGGCAAAAAGCATCAAGTTCAACAACCTGGGCCTGCTGATCATCGATGAAGAACAGCATTTTGGCGTCGGACACAAGGAACGGCTCAAGGCGATGCGCACCGATATTCATGTGCTGACCCTGACAGCGACGCCCATTCCCCGCACCCTGCAATTGAGCCTGACAGGTGTGCGCGATCTGTCGATCATCGGTACACCGCCCGTGGATCGCCTGGCGATCCGTACCTATGTCAGCGAATTTGACGCCGTGACCCTGCGCGAAGCACTGTTGCGCGAACATTATCGCGGCGGACAATCGTTCTATGTGGTACCGCGAATATCTGACCTTCCTGAAATCGAAGCATTCCTGAAAGAACAGTTGCCCGAACTGACCTATCTGGTAGCACATGGCCAGATGGCGGCGGGCGAGCTTGATGACCGAATGAACGCCTTCTATGATGGCAAGTACGACATCTTGCTGGCAACGACGATTGTGGAATCCGGTCTGGACATCCCGACCGCCAACACCATGATCGTGCACCGTGCCGACATGTTCGGGCTGGCGCAGCTTTACCAGATCAGGGGCAGGGTGGGCCGGTCAAAAACCCGCGCCTATGCCTACCTGACAACCAAACCCCGCGCCAAGCTGACTGCGACGGCTGAAAAACGTCTTAGGGTATTGGGAAGCCTTGATACGCTAGGGGCAGGCTTTACGCTGGCGTCGCAGGATCTTGATATCCGCGGTGCGGGCAACCTGCTGGGCGAGGAACAGTCCGGCCAGATGCGCGACGTGGGGTTCGAGCTTTATCAATCCATGCTGGAAGACGCGATCGCCAAGATCAAGGCGGGCGAACTGGAGGGCGTAATCGACGATGACGGCCAATGGGCTCCGCAGATCAATCTGGGTGTACCTGTTTTGATTCCCGAAGCATACGTTCCCGATCTGGATGTGCGGCTGGGACTTTACCGGCGGTTGTCAGGCCTGACCACCAAGGTCGAACTTGAGGGCTTCGCCGCCGAACTAATCGACCGGTTCGGCAAGCTGCCGCGCGAAGTGAATACGTTGATGCTGGTGATCCGGATCAAGGCGATGTGCAAACGGGCAGGTATCGCCAAGCTTGACGGCGGCCCCAAAGGCGTCACCATCCAATTCCACAATGACAAATTCGCATCCCCCGAGGGGTTGGTGACATTCATTCAGGATCAACGGGGCCTGGCCAAGGTCAAGGATAACAGAATCGTGGTGCGTCGTGACTGGGCAACCGAAACCGACAAGATAAAAGGTGCCTTCGCGATTGCCCGCGATTTGGCAGGCCACGTCATTGCCAAAGAAAAACAGGATGCCAAGGTAAAGGCCTGAGCCAAGATCGGCTCGGCCCGGGCTTTACCATTCTTGTTTCAGGCATAAAGCGACGGTACGCCGACCTGCGCGTGGATATCGTTGACCTCGTCCGGGGTCATCCCGTAACCGTTGGCGAGCTTGTGCAAGAACTGCGCCTCCTGCTGGGTATCCAGTTCAATCGCGAGCAAGGCCATCGCATACACCTTGGGCCCCATTCCATCAGGGGTCTGCGCCACAAGATTATCGACATCCACGGGCGCCTCCATCTGTGCCTTGACGAAAGCTTCTTCATCCGGATCGGCACCGTTGAGCTTTGACAGCAGTTTTTCACGTTCCTTGTCGTCGAAAGTCCCGTCCGATTTTGCCGCCTGGATCATCGCGGAAATCATCAAACCGGCCAGGGCTTCCTGATCCTTGGAGGGCGTCACCGGTTTGGCACCGGTGCTGTCGAACTGAGAATTCAGCACAGCCCCGAAATCGGCCTCGGGTCGGTCCGGCGCGGCTTCAACCTTACGGTCCAGTCCCGACATCATCCCGCCCGCGCCCGCAGCGCCTGCCAGACCGCCAAGCAGACCGCCAAGTCCACCCAATCCGGCTGACGAACGGCCGCCGGAAGAGCTGCCGAACCGGTCCAGCAATCCGCCCAAGCCGCCTTGGTTCGTCCCCGAGGTGCCGCCAAGCAACCCGCCAAGCATGTCTTCGATACCGCCGCCAGACCGTGTATTTGCACCGCCGGCTTCCGTGGATCGGTTGTTGCCGCCGCCGGTCAGCCCGCCCAACAAACCGCCAAGGCCACCCCCACCAGCGCCGGACTTGTTGTTCTGCATGACAGCTTTCGCGCCTTTGGCCACAGCCACACCGATAGCCACTTTGGCCAATGTTCTCATCAAGCTCATGGTTGGTCACCCCTGGTTATATTGTTGAACAGTCAACACAGGGAAACAGCCTGTGCTCAGGCCCAACCAAGAACCAAGGTCAACTGTTCCTCTACATCGCGACCATAAGCGGAAATGCGATTGACAAAGCTTTGCCGTCGCGGGTTTCTGTCCAAATGGAACGCAAATCTCATATCGACGCATTCGGTGCCATCGCATTGATCGCGTTCGCGCTTAACCTTGCCTTCAACCAAGTAGTGATCAAGGTGACCAATGGGGGGTTCAACCCGGTGTTCTCGGCCGGACTGCGGTCGCTGGGGGCAATCGTGGTGCTGGTGATCTGGATGAAAATGCGCGGTGTCAGCTTTGCCTTCCCTCGGGCGGCCTGGGGGGCTGCGGTGTTGTCGGGAATTCTGTTTACCTTTGAATTCACCTGTCTTTTTGTCGCGTTGGATACCACGACAGTCAGCCGCGCGTCGGTGATTTTCTATTCGATGCCGGTCTGGCTGACGATTGCGGTAAACTTTCTGTTGCCTGACGAGCGGCTGACCAGCACCAAGATCATCGGCTTGATGCTTGCCATGCTCGGTATTGCGGTTGCGCTCGGCAACAGAAGCGGCGGGCATGTCAGCTGGACCGGCGATCTGCTGGCCTTGTTGGCGGCGTTAAGCTGGGCAGGCATTGCGCTTTTGGTGCGTGTCACCCCGCTTGAGAAAGTGCCGCCTGCGCAGCAACTGATGTGCCAGGTTGCGATCTCCGGGCCCATTCTGGTGCTGATGGCCCCGCTGTTCGGCCCGCTTGTGCGCGATGTACAGTTGATCCACCTGGCCGGACTGACCTTTCAGATATTCGCAGTTGCCAGTTTCGGCTTTCTCGCCTGGTTCTGGCTGATGTCGGTTTATCCGGCATCGGGCGTGGCATCGTTCAGCTTTCTGTCACCGGTATTGTCAGTCATTCTGGGTTGGGTACTGCTGTCGGAACACGTGGCCCTGTCCGTCTGGGCAGCCTTGGCGCTGATTGCAGCGGGTATCTATCTGATCAACCGCAAACCCCGCATGATCGCCTGAGGCACTAAGTCCCGCAGAATGTGGCCGGCACAATTTCATCCTGACTTGGCGGGCGGTGCAATTCGGGGTCGGTCGCCGTAAACGGGGTAGCCAGTGCGTCCATCAACCGATTGAACGGAGCCATGTCGCCCGCAACCGCCGCCTGTATCATTTCCTCGATCCGGTGATTGCGCGGAATGATAACCGGGTTGGCGGCATTCATGACCGCTTCGGGGTCGTCCTCGGCTGCAAGGCGCGCGCGCCATTTTTCCTGCCACGCAGCAAACCCGACCCGGTCAGTGAATTGAGCCACCGCATCATCGCCCGACAAGGCACGGAAGGAATTGGTGAAATCAGCTCCGTCCTTTTGCATCAACACCAACAGGTCATCGATCAACGCGCCGTCTAGCTTGGTGGGGGAAGTGATGCCGATTTTGGCCGCGAAGCGCGTGCCCCACGCGGTTTCGATCTGATCCGACATGGCGTGAACGATCTGCGTCGCTTCGGCCAACGCTGCGTCGGAGTTTTCAAGCAACGGTAGCAAGGCTGTTGCCAACTGCGCCATATTCCACACCGCGATTTGCGGCTGATTGGAAAAGGCATAGCGGCCTTGGCGATCTATCGAACTGAAGACCCGGTTGACGTGGAAGGCATCCATAAACGCGCAGGGGCCATAATCTATGGTCTCGCCAGAAATAGCGCAGTTATCTGTATTCATCACCCCGTGGATAAACCCGACAGACATCCAGGACGCGATCAGGTCTGCCTGGCGGTCACATACCGCGCGCAACAGACCCATCGGGCCGTCCGCGTCAGGGTAGTGACGTTCTATCGCATATTGCGTCAATAGTCTGAGGTTCTCGATCTCGCCGCGGTGCGCATAGACTTGAAAAGTGCCTACCCGCAGGTGACTGGAGGCGACGCGAGTAAGTACAGCACCCGGAAGGGCGGTTTCGCGATAAACGTCTTCTCCGGTAGCGACGGCGGCAAGGGCACGGGTGGTCGGAATGCCCAAGGCGTGCATCGCCTCGGACACCACATATTCGCGCAGGACCGGACCCAGCCAGGCCCGTCCATCGCCACCCCGAGAATACGGGGTGCGCCCCGATCCCTTGAGCTGGATGTCGCGGCGCTTGCCCGATCTGTCGACGACTTCACCAAGCAAGATCGCCCGTCCGTCCCCTAGCTGTGGGTTGTAACTGCCAAACTGATGCCCGGCGTACAACTGCGCCAGCGGATCAGCGCCGACCGGCAGTTCGTTTCCGCCAAGAACGAAGGCAAGGTCGTCTTTTGTCGCGAATTCTAACCCCAGCGACGATGCCAAGGGTTCGTTGAAGGCCAACAGCCGCGGGTTCGCCACGGGCGTCGGATTGATACGGCTGAAGAAACCCTCTGGCAGGGCTGCATAGCTATTATCGAAGGGGGCTGTAATCGTCATATGTCAGATATAGTGTCGACCCACAGCCTTTGCCAGTCCGATCAGAATTTGCGCGACATCAGCATATAGTCATCGCGCGGTTTAAATCCGGCTCGGGCATACAGTTTTTGTGCAATCCCATTGGCACGGGCGACTTCGATATGTATTGCCTTGATCCCGCCGCCAGCCAGCGCGTTCGGGACTGCCATCAAGGCTTCGGTCGCGATGCCACGCCCACGAACGCCGGGGCGAACATAGATTTCGTCTACGAAGGCATCCAGCCCGCCAAATTCCACCGACCACCCGAACGTCAGGATGATATACCCGATCGGCGCGCGCGCGGGTCCGATAAGGTAAGCGACGCCATGCGGAATACCATCCAGCAGCGGCGCAAGGCCGTTGCGTCGCGTTTCTTCCGTCTGCTCGATACCTTCTTCGGCATGATATGCGGCGACCAACGACACCAACCTGTCCAGGTGCTCGGGTTTGGCGAGGGTGAAAGCCGCGCTCATAGCCGGGCCAACCTGGCGGTCAGCAAATCAAAGAACCCGTCGGCGTCGATGCCGTTCATGAAGGTGGCATTGGGTGCACGATCGGTGACGCCCCACCAATCTGCGACCGTCATGCCCATCGTCAGTTCACTGTGGGTTTCGATCTCGACGTTGATATGACGGCCTTGGAAAAGATCGGGCTGAATTAGGTATGCGATGACGCAAGGGTCATGCAACGGAGCGCCATCCGACCCGTATTTTTCCTTGTCAAAGCGTTCAAAGAATTCGGTCATTTGCGCAACCGCGATACCGACCGGGCTGCCGATATCCCGAAATGCGTCGTTGCGATCTTTGGTAACGAGCGCTTTGTGCGTCACATCCAACGGCATCACAACGATAGGCGCGCCGCATTTGAAAACAATATCGGCGGCTTCGGGGTCCACATATATGTTGAACTCGGCGGCGGGTGTGATGTTGCCGCCTTCGAAATAGCCACCGCCCATCAGAACGATCTTGGCGATACGTCTGGCGATATCGGGTGCCTTTTGCAGCGCCGTCGCGATATTGGTAAGCGGCCCTAGTGGGCATAGCGTAACGGTGCCGGGTGCGTGGTCGCGCAAGCTGTCGATGATGAAATCAACCGCATGGCCATCGGCCATCGCCATCGTCGGTTCGGGCAGATCGGGACCATCAAGACCGGTTTTGCCATGAACGTGTTCTGCCGTGACCAGATCGCGCCCCAACGGGCGGTCACAGCCGGCAAATACTCTGACTTCCGGCTTACCGGCCAGTTCGCAGACAATACGCGCGTTGCGGGTGGTCAGATCCAACGGCACATTGCCCGCCACACAGGTGATGCCCAGAACGTCGATATCTTCCGGGCTGGCCAAAGCGACGAGGATCGCCACGGCATCATCCTGACCTGGATCAGTGTCGATGATAATCTTTCGCTGTGTCATGCGGTGCTCCTGTCAGGCGTGCTGCCAGAGCCTTGCCGCAACCTGCTCTCCTTGTCCAGCAGGCTAGGGCGCGACTAGCTGCGTTCCGCGTGCTTTACCGCCTCCCAGAGCGCGTCCATTTCGGTCAGGTCACTGTCCTGCGGGGTTTTGCCGATGTCCCGCAACCGCGCCTCAACACCGTTGAAACGGCGGATGAACTTTTTGTTGGCAGCGCGCAGGGCCGCTTCGGGTTCGACACCAAGATGTCGCCCCAGATTGGCCATGACAAACATCAGGTCTCCGTATTCTTCCTCGACCTCTGCCGGGGTCAGCCTATCGCGGGCTTCGACCAGTTCAGCTGCCTCTTCTGCGATTTTGGCGATCACGTCATCCACGACGGGCCAGTCAAACCCGACCCGCGCTGCGCGTTTTTGCAGCTTGTACGCACGCAACAACGCCGGCAGTCCGACTGCAACACCGTCCAGGATACCATCTTGCGCGTTGCCCGTGCGTTCGGCGGCTTTGATCGCTTCCCAGTCGGCGGTTTGTTGTTCGGCAGATTTATCACGGCTTTCGTCGCCAAATACATGCGGATGCCGGGCAACCATTTTGTCCGAGATATTGCGCACCACCGATTGAAAACTGAAATGCCCTTTCTCTTGACCCATCTGGGTATGATAAACTGTCTGAAGCAACAGATCGCCCAATTCCCCTTCCAATTCAGGCCAGTCACAGCGTTCGATTGCGTCAGCTACTTCATACGCCTCTTCAATGGTATAGGGCGCGATACTGTCAAAATCCTGTTCGATGTCCCACGGACAGCCGGTATCAGGATCGCGCAGGCGCCTCATGATCTCCAACAATCGTTCGATCCCGGCATCCCGGTCGTGGATCAGCGCATCATTTCTGGTGTCGGCCATTGCAGCCCTCGTGTGTCTGGTGTCAGATGCAACCTGACGAACATCGCTCGAGGAGTCCACACCAATGCCCGTTGTCAACCGCATCGCAGACTATGGCCCGGAAATGACCGAATGGCGCAGGCATCTGCATACGATTCCCGAACTGGGCAACGCATGCCACAAGACTGCTGCCTTTGTTGCCGAAAAATTGCGTGAATTCGGGGTTGATGAGCTGCACGAAGGGTTTGCGACAACCGGCATGGTCGCAATCATCAATGGTCAGGGCAAGGGACCGACGATCGGGCTGCGCGCCGATATGGACGGGCTGCCGATCCCCGAGGCCACAGGTGTGGAGTACGCCAGCACCCACGAGGGCAGGATGCATGCCTGCGGTCATGACGGTCACACGACAATGCTGTTGGGTGCGGCCAGGTATCTGGCCGAAACGCGTAATTTTGCCGGGCGGGTGGCATTGATCTTTCAGCCGGCGGAAGAAACCGGCGGCGGTGCCGAGGTAATGGTCGCCGAAGGCGTGCTGGACCGTTTCGATATCTCGCAGGTATATGCGCTGCACAATGCGCCGGGTTTGGACAAGGGCGGCTTCTTTACCTCATCGGGGCCGATCATGGCCGCCGTGGACACCTTTCATATCAACATCAAAGGCTCAGGGGGGCATGGGGCGATGCCGCACCAGACGCGTGACCCGATCGTGGCGGCCTGCGGAATAGCCCAAGCCATCCAAACGATCGTCAGCCGCAACCACAATACCCAAGATGATCTGGTGGTGTCGGTAACACAAATCCACACCGGCACGGCCGACAACGTCATCCCCGACACCGCCTATATCAATGGCACGGTCAGGACCTTCGACACGGAAGTACAGGCGATGGTGATGCGGCGCTTGCAGCAGATCGTCACCGGTCAGGCCCAAAGTTACGGGGTCGAGGCACAGCTTGACTATGACAAAGGCTATCCGGCGACCATCAATACCCCCAACGAGGCGGACTTTGCGGTGTCGGTCGCGAATGATGTGGCGGGCAAAGACCACGTCACCGCGGAATACGGCCGCCAGATGGGGGCGGAGGACTTCAGCTATATGCTGGAAAAACGTCCCGGTGCATATTTGTTTCTTGGGCAGGGCGACACCGCGGGGCTGCACCATCCGCAGTATAACTTTGACGATGCGATCGCACCGGTAGGGGCCTCGTTTTTCGCCCGACTGGTTGAACGGGCCCAACCACTGGGAACGGTCTGATGGCACTAGAGGACGCGAAAACACAAGTAGATCAAGCCTTTACCCGGGAAGATCTTAAAGGTCCGAGCTTTGAAAACGCATTTGGCGGTGCGCCATCATTTCTACGCCGACGTTATACCAAGAACCTTGCAGGCGTGGATATCGCCGTGACCGGGGTCCCGTTTGACCAAGCCGTGACAAACCGTCCGGGCACGCGGCTCGGGCCACGCGCGATCCGCGAGGCATCAACGTTGCAACCCTATGATCCGCCCTATGGCTGGGACTTTGACGTGCTGAGCGAATTTGCCATCGCCGACTATGGCGATCTGGCGTTCGACTATGGCCACACCAGCCAATTTCCCGACGCGCTGACCGCACATATCGCGGGTATCCTGGACGCAGGGGCCGCCAGCGTGGTTTTGGGCGGCGATCACTATATCAGTTTTCCGATCCTCAAGGCCTATGCACGCAAATACGGTCCCGTCAGCCTTTTGCATTTCGACGCGCATTCCGATACCTGGGCAGATGACGACATGGACAGGATCGACCATGGAACCATGTTCTACAAGGCGGTGAAGCTGGGGTTGATCGACCCGGCGACGTCGGTGCAGGTCGGGATCAGAACCACCAATCCAGATAGTATGGGCGTTACCGTCATCGACGCCCGCGAAGTCCATGAAAAAGGACCCCAAGCTGCTGTCAGCAAGATAAAACAAATACTTGGCGACCGGCCTTGCTATCTTACATTCGATATCGACGCCCTTGACCCGGCCTATGCTCCGGGTACCGGAACGCCAGTCTGGGGTGGTTTGACGTCGGCACAATGCGCGATCATGTTGCGGGACCTGGCCGGGATCAACATAGTCGGCGGGGATGTGGTCGAAGTGTCACCACCGTTTGATACAACAGGTGCCACAGCGATTGCCGGGGCGCATGTGGCGACCGAGATTCTTTGCCTGTTGGGCTGGAGGATGCGCAACACATGAACCCAAGCAATCAACCTATCAGCGGCAACGACTTGGCCCGGTTTTCAGGCCCGAATACATTCATGCGGCTTCCTCATGCCGGTGATCTGAGTGGACTGGATGTCGCCATATTGGGCATACCCTTGGACATCGGCACATCGTGGCGGTCGGGAACACGCTTTGGCCCCAAGCAGGTGCGGTCTGAAAGCGCGATGCTGAGACCCTACAACCTGGCAACCGGGGCCGCCCCATTCGATTCACTTCAGGTGGCCGACATTGGCGATCTGGCAATCAATACCTTTTCGTTAAGTAAGAGTTTGTCAATAATCAAAGACAGTTACGACGCGATACTGAAGCACGACGTTACCCCGTTGGCGATCGGGGGTGACCATTCGATCACGCTGCCGATCCTGCGAGCGATGGCAAGGCAACACGGACCGCTGGCGCTTATCCACATCGACGCGCATGCCGATGTAAATGATGAGATGTTCGGAGAGCGTGAGACCCACGGTACGGTTTTTCGACGGGCCTATGAAGAAGAGCTTATAAATCCTTATAAAACATATCAGATTGGTTTGAGGGGTACGGGATACGGTGCGGATGATTTCACCGAAGCCGCCGCGTGGGGGTTTCAGCAATTTCCGGCCCACGAACTGTGGCACCGCAGCCTCGCCGCGCTTGGCGCGGGAATCCGAACAGATATCGGCGACGCACCTGTCTATCTGACCTACGATATCGACAGCCTGGACCCGGCCTATGCGCCGGGTACCGGCACGCCAGAAATCGGCGGTCTCACCACGCCTCAGGCTATGGAGTTACTGCGTGCCTTCAAGGGGCTGAATATCGTAGGCGCAGATCTTGTCGAGGTATCGCCGCCCTATGACACCTCGGGAAACACAGCGTTGACCGGTGCAAATATCCTGTTTGAAATCTTATCGGTCTTACCTGGGGTTGCATACCGTTGAAACCGCCGGACGCTCCGCGGGGAGTTTCAAGGGCAAAATGAAAGGACATCCAGCGATGTGGATCTTGATCGGGGTGCTGGCACTGATCGGCGCGGTGCAGGTCTATGTGCGCTTTGCGCCGACGCAAGCGGACCGCTGGGTCATTGTTCCGAACGAGAAAACTGTCGGCGATTATCGATACGATAATGGTTTTATGGTGGTAAGGGATGTTGACGGGAGCAGGGACAGCGTTTTGAAGCTGTTTGATCAGGAAATGCTGAAGGTGCCGCGGACCCGCAGGATTGCAACCATATCAGGGCAGAATATCTATGAGTCGCGCTCCAAGCTATGGGGTTTTCCGGATTACACGACGGTATCGGTCGCACCCTTGCCGGGAATGGAGCAGTCGCGTGCCGTGATTTTCAGCCGCCTGCGGTTCGGGAAATCAGATATGGGCGTGAACCGCAAGCGGATGAACCATATCTTGCGGCGGCTGGGGCTTGAGCTTTGACGACAGGGTCTGACAGCCTGATTGTATCTCTCGCCACATCGGGACGTTCAGTGACATTTGGCATTGCGCCAGAAAGCTGCGGCCGTTCACCTTGAGGCAAATGGTATCGCCTAGCTCTATCCTGCCGCCGCTGCGATCCGTGCAGTAGCAATCCACCGGTCGACCGTCCGGATATGTCGGGTTGGCCGGTACGTTGACCGGCAACAGCACGAAAAGCAGCAATATCGGTTTCATAAGACGACGATAGCACAGAGCGGCTCTTGACCAAAGCGCCGTCATCAGCGACATCCAACCTATGATCCCCATGGACCGCCTTGCCCAGATTATCCAACGTTTCCAGTTTCTGGAGGCGTCGATGTCGGCTGGGTCTGACGGTGCGGATTTTGCCAAGCTTGCCAAGGAATACGCGGATTTGCGGCCCGTGGTCGACCAGATCGAGACCTATCGTCGGTTGCTGGGCGATATGGAAGACGCGCAGGCCATGCTGAAAGACCCCGAAATGGCTGAATTGGCCGAAGAGGAAATTCCGCGCCTCAAGGCGGCCCTGCCCAAGGCCGAGACCGCCTTGCAGCTGGCGCTGTTGCCCAAAGACGCCGCCGATGCAAAGCCGGCCATCCTGGAAATCCGTCCCGGAACCGGCGGCGATGAGGCGGCGTTGTTTGCGGCGGATCTTTTGCGGATGTATCAACGCTATGCCGAGGCGCAGGGGTGGAAATTTGACCTGATCGAAGAGCAGTTGACCGAACTTGGCGGCATCAAGGAGGTTGTGGCGCATATCAAGGGGCAGAACGTATTCGCGCGGCTCAAATACGAATCCGGGGTGCACAGGGTACAGCGCGTTCCCACCACTGAAAGCGGTGGCAGGGTGCATACGTCGGCCGCCACTGTTGCCGTGCTGCCCGAAGCGGAGGATGTGGACATACACGTGAACGCCAATGATCTGCGCATCGATACCATGCGCAGTTCCGGGGCGGGGGGCCAACACGTCAACACCACTGATTCAGCCGTTCGCATCACGCATATTCCGACCGGCCTTGTCGTTACGTCTTCTGAGAAATCGCAGCATCGCAACCGTGAAATTGCCATGCAGGTGCTGAAGTCGCGGCTGTATGACATGGAGCGCAACCGGGTCGACCGCGAGCGTTCGGCCGATCGTGCGGCTCAGGTCGGGTCTGGCGACCGGTCCGAACGTATCCGGACCTACAACTTCCCGCAGGGCCGGATGACAGACCACCGGATCAACCTGACCCTTTATCGGTTGGATTCGGTCATGCAAGGCGATCTGGACGAGATTATCGACGCCCTTACAGCCGATGCGACGGCGCGGATCATGGCGGAAATGGGCCAATGACCGCTCCCACAGCCGCTCAGGCCATGGCGGCGGCGACCGCCCGGCTGCGCGCCGCAGGTGTGCCTGACCCGGCGCGGGATGCTCGAGTTCTGTTAGCGCACGCCGCATCGGTCGATGCCGCGCGCATAACGTTGATCGCCCCGGAGGAAATAGCGCCCGACATAGCGGAACGGTTCGAGAACCTTGTCGCGTTGCGGGCGGTGCGGGTCCCGGTTTCACACCTGGTCGGGCAACGTGCTTTTTACGGACGCGATTTCAAGGTGAGCCGCGATGTGCTTGATCCTCGGCCTGAAACAGAAAGCCTGATAGAACTGTCCCTGTCGGAACCGTTCAACCGTGTGCTCGACCTGGGCACCGGATCGGGCTGTATACTGGTGACCTTGCTGGCGGAACAGACCAACGCCCAAGGCATGGGGCTTGATCTGTCAGAGGCCGCATGCCTGCAAGCCAGCGCCAACGCCGTGTTGCACGGGGTCGCCGGGCGGGCCGACATACGGCAATCAGACTGGTTCGATGCCGCTGAAGGTCGGTTCGATCTGATCGTTGCGAACCCGCCCTATCTGGCAAAAAGCGAAATGCTTTCCGTGGCGCCGGAATTGCGCCTGCACGAGCCCGAAATGGCATTGACCGACGGTCATGATGGGCTGAGCGCGTACCGGATTATCGCGTCGCAAGCACAGGGATATCTGACCGCCACGGGCCGGGTATTGGCGGAAATCGGCTGGCAGCAAGGCCCCGAGGTCGCCGCGATATTCAGGGATGGCGGTTGGGGCAGGGTGCGTATCCTCCCTGATCTAGACGGGCGTGACCGTGTCCTTTGGGCCGACACACCAGCCTAGAGTCACTAAAAAATCGTGTTTTCCCGCGATTTGCGGTAATTTATGCTTGCCCAAGGTCGATAGCCGTGCTTATTCAAAGATGTTGCAGCGGTGGATGCCAAGTTGGCGGTCCCGCGCGGCGGTAAGCCCAACAGAGCATAAGGCTAGCTTTTGATGGATGCATACGCATCCGGCAGCTTTTTATCGAAGCACAGCATAACAAGGCTGAACTGATTACATGAAATCTTCCAGATCACGGTCCCGGTCCAAGAATCCTCGCAACCGTCAACCGCAAGGCGGCAATGTCGTAAACCGCGTTTTCGACAGCTCTGGCCCCGAGGGCAAAGTGCGTGGCACACCTCAGCAGGTCATTGAAAAGTATAATCAACTGGCCCGCGACGCACAGCTTAGCAATGATCGCGTAGCCGCCGAGAATTTCCAGCAACACGCCGAACACTACTTGCGCATGCTGTCGGAAGCCCAACGCGAGATTGACCAGCGCCGCGACCAGCAAGAGCGTGAAAACCGCGAGCGCCAAGCTGAACGTGACCGCGAGCGCGTCGAGCGTCAGGAGCGCGAGGCAGCGCAGGCCGGACAAAACAACGATCAAGGTGATTCCAGCGATCAGACTGAGCAAGCTGAGCAGACACCCCAATCAAGCCAGCCTGAACAGCAACGCCAACAGCAGGACAATCCTGCGCGGTCGGACTCACCAGAACCCGCTTCGGAGCAACCTAAGCGGCGGCGGAGCCGCAACAACAATAACAACAAGCCCGCTGAAGATACGCCCGACGCCAATGGGGATGCCAATGGCACCGCCGAGCAATCGGAAGAAACCAATCTGGTTGAAACACCGGAAAGCAAGCCCAAGCCGCGTCGCGCACCGCGGCGTAAACCCCAGCCTAAATCGGACAACACCAATTCGGAAAACGGTGACGACCAGAACGCGCAAAAGCGTGAAAACCGCAGCGCAGACACCGACAACAAGAACGACGATCAGTCCGAAGCGGCGGAATAAACTACCGGAGTGATTGAATGGCCGTGCGTTGTGTGGGGCCATTCCAATTTCATCGAGCCCTCGGTTGTTTTGAGTGTGATCATGGGCCCAGTATGGTGGACGCAACCGGGTGTCGGTCTGGAACCCGCGGCCAAATGACACCTAGGGTATGAGGCATCAAAGGGGCTGTCCAAGCTCTGCGCCACAAGAGATAATCATGCTCGGGGCACGGGCCGATCATCCATTTTGTGCCACGACACATCGCACTATTCAACTTTGATGCGAACCAGATATTCCGTGAAAGCTCCGGCACTCTTTACCCTTGTTTGACCTACGGGGATGTTTTGTAACGCAACAGAAATCGGACAGTGCCATTCAATTCGGTACTCGCAGGAATGTGCTGCGATACCAAGCGTTTCACCGGCATATCCAGAGTAGCCTGTCTTAAGCGCCGTTCAATTGGTGTACACTACCGCGGCGTCACACTGTTCGGACACATATCGACTAACACCAGCGTGGTGGGTGTGATCAACGGCGCTTGAGGGTCGGGCCTTGAAGCTACGTTGGTGTTGGAGAATGTCAAAGAGGGTTTGGTCGACAGAGCCAGACAAGGAGCGTTGCTGGCGAAAGTTATCGACCGTGGTCAGACCTTGGCGACTTCGCGTGCCAGGGCGCAGAACCCTTCGAGCGGAACCTGTTCGGCACGGTCGGTGGGTTTCAGCCCGGCAGCCAGAAGCCGATCTTCGATATCGGGAGCAACGCCTCTCAATGCGGATCGCAGCATTTTGCGGCGTTGGTTAAACGCGGCGGCGACAACGCGGTTCAAAACCTCGGGGTCGGCCGGAAAACGTGGTTCAGCCAAGGCGGTAAGGTGGACAACCGCAGACGAAACTTTGGGGGGCGGGGTGAATGCCTCGGGAGGGAGCTGTAGCACAATCCGCGCATCGGCCCGCCACTGGGCCAACAGCGCAAGACGCCCAAAAGCCTTTGACCCTGGCTTTGCGACAATACGCTCAGCGACTTCGCGTTGAAACATCAGGGTCAGGCTTTGCCAGAACGGCGGCCATTCACGAGGTGTAAGCCAACGGACCAAAAGCTCGGTACCCACGTTGTAGGGCAGGTTGGCCGCGATGCGGATAGGCGGGGTCAGATGCGCCAGCGGGTCAACCTGAAGCGCGTCGCCCTCAATGACCGTAAGACGTCCCGGATAGGCATCCGCGATCTCCGTCAACGCGGGCAAGCAACGCGTGTCCTTTTCGATCGCAAGAACGTGTCGTGCACCTTCTGCCAGCAATCCCCGGGTCAGCCCGCCGGGACCGGGCCCGATCTCGAGCACATCACACTCTGACATGTCGCCAGCTTGTCGTGCGATCTTGGCCGTGAGGTTCAGATCAAGCAAGAAATTCTGACCCAGCGATTTGCGCGCCTTAAGGTCATGGGTGTTGATCACGTCACGCAGTGGTGGAAGGGTATCGATGGAGCTCATCAGCGCGCCGGTCCTATATGGTTGTCAGGGCCCGATCCACGGATGGCCTTGTGCCAAACAGTTGTTGTGTGAAACGTCTGCATCATTTCTGTGCCATCTTATAGGCAAGACGTATCGCTTCTATCATACTTGTCGGGTTGGCGATCCCTTTACCGGCGATGTCAAACGCAGTGCCATGATCTGGAGAGGTGCGCACAAACGGCAGGCCGAGGGTCACGTTGACCCCACGGTCGAAATCCAGCGTCTTGATCGGGATCAACGCTTGGTCGTGATACATTGCGACAGCAACATCATAACTGGTACGCGCAGCGGCATGAAACATCGTATCCGCGGGCAAGGGACCACGAAGCGAATAACCTTCTGCCTGCATTTCACGCACAAGCCCCACCATCCAGGTTTGTTCTTCGCGGCCCATCGTGCCGCCTTCGCCCGCGTGAGGATTCAACCCGGCAACAGCTATGCGAGGCTGTGAAATGCCAAACTGGTTTTGCATGCCGGCGGCGGTAATTTCTATCACCCGGCGCAGACGGGACGGAGCAAGCAGGAGCGGCACTTGATCCAATGCAATGTGTATCGTCGCGGGCACCACCCGCAATTGATCACTGGCAAGCATCATTACCACGTCAGCGACCCCCGCAAGGGCTGCAAGATATTCAGTGTGTCCCGGATAGGCGAAATCGGCCCCATCCTTGAGCGCCTTTTTGTGGATCGGCGCCGTTGTCAGGGCGCAGGCTTCGCCGCTGCGCACCAGATCAACACCCCGGGCAATCACGTCGATCACGTTTTGTGCATTGGCGGGCTCGGGGATGCCGGGGCGCACATCTTTGGCGAACGTATGCGCAAGGACAGGCAAGGCTTCTGAATTGACCCCAAGTGCCTGGGCAGGGGTGTCGATCACCTGATGGGGAATGTCGTGTGGCAGGTGACGCGGGTCACCCAACCACACCATCGGAATTTCGCCCGCCAGCATGGCCCACGCGCGCGCCGCGACCTCGGGGCCGATACCTGAAGGCTCCCCGCACGATATAACGACGGGTCGATCCGGGATCATTTTCTGACGATACGCGCGTTGGCCCGAAGCTGTTCGAGAAGTTGATCGGCATATCCCGACAGGCGTTCCTGACGCAGCACATTTATGACATCGTCCCTGGAAGCGGATTCGTTGGCAGAGGCGGTACGACCGCACAGCATCAAAAATACCAGCGACTGACCATTTGCTCTTGTCAGGGCGGTGGACACTTCTCCTTGATCCAGCTTGGACAGTTCGAGGGCGATATCTTGCGGAATTTCACCGGGTTTTTTGGTTTCACGATCAAGGACGCTTACAGGTTTCCCCTTGGCCACACCGTAAAGATCGTCGCAGGTGTCTACGCGTGCGCGAACCCGCTCAGCCTCGGCGAGGCCGGCTTGGCTACGTCCTCCGGGGATATAGTAGGCTGCGTATTCGATGGCCGAATAGGTCGGTGCGGGTGCGTTTGTCTCCTGGATATCTCGCATCTGAAACAGTGCCACGGCATTGGGGATCGGTAAGGGGTCCGTTACCTGTCCGGGGGCGAGCCCCATGACCAGTGGTTGCAGGCTGGGCGGCAGGTCCGACAGATTTTGCCAATCAAGGCGGCCACCATTCCCTCGGGACGCCGTTGCGGAATATTTGGTTGCATAGTTGGAAAACTCAGCCGCTGTTTTTGACTGAGAAATCTGCTCGGCAAGCGCGTTGATGCGGGCTGCGTCCTGTGGCGGGGCCGGGATGATAATCTCGGACATCAGCACACGAACGCCACTGCCGCGTGTCGATCCCAGTGCTCGGCTGATTTCAGCGTCGGTAATCTGGGTGCGTGATCCATAAAGACCTCGGATAAGCTCGCGCCATCCGATCGAGTTCACCACGAAATCCCGGAAGGTCTCTCTTGAAATGCCGGCCTGCTCAAGGCGTTTCACAAATTCGTCGGTGCTCAAGTTTGCACGGCCGGCAAATTCGGACAGGCTTTGATCGATCGTCTCGGCGGACAGCTCGATGCCGGATTTCGTAACAGCCTCGTTGCGAAGCCGTTCATCAATAAGCGACTCTATGGCCCCCTCACGCGTGGCCCCCGGGGCGTTCAGCGCTTGCAGGAATTTCTGGCGCTGCTGCACTTCGAATTCGGTCACCACCATCTGATTGACCTTCGCAACAGGCGTATAAAGACCCTGCGCCGCAACCGGGGTCAATGCCAATAAGGCCATCCCCAGAACGGCTATACTACACGTCAGTCGCTTCAGGTTCATCTTGCTTACTTCCCACATGATCGCACATATCTTTCTTTTCCGTTTGAGGCCGAAAAGCCGCGCATGCCGACGTTAAACCCGATATTGGTCGACGGCTCAACACTTGTAGACGAGGTGTAGCGACGACGCACCAAGAGGTCTATGCTTACACATTCATTATTGTAAGTCAGGCCAACACCCGCCGTCGCGGCCTGCTTGTTCACCACATCAAAGCGGACATCTGCCGCAGCGGTCCAATGCCGCCCAATGTCGTATGTCCCGTCCAACGACACTTCGGAAACGGCCTGGGTCCGGTCTTCGGCTGCATCGGCTTCCAGCCACACATATGTGCCCGAAATGCTGGCTTTGCGAAATGACCAGTCACCCCGCAATTCGGTCTTGGATATCTGCAAGTTCGTATCCAGCAAGGTACGGGCGGTAATCGCCATCCCGGCTGTATTCCGAATTTGCGCGGCCAGCAAAAGGTCGGAACTGGTTCCGGCAAGACCCGAGGTATCCGAAAAGGATGGGTCCACGATACTGCGGAACACTTGACCGGCAGAAATATACGCGTCCCACCCCTTGGGGTTGATCCGCGCCCAGTTCACGCCAAGGGCAGCGATTGTGCCGCGTTCACGCCGGTCTGGCCGTGGAAAGCGGGACAGCGCCAAAAGGTTGCCTTGATCAAATTCGACCCGGGTGCTTTCCTCGTTCGGGATAAGCTGCCGGTCGCCCCCGGTCCACCCCAGTTGTGCGACAGGGGTAAGCACCTGTGAAACGTCTGCCGACACGCGTCGCACCATCGGATAGCTGAGCGCGACAGATGAAAACGGCGCGATATCGCTATGGTTCTGTGCAAAGGTGCTGTCTTGGGTGATGTCGAAAAAATTAAAGCTGGTTCCCGCTCGCACATCTGTCACCAGACCCGATCGAAAGGTAAACCTGCGCAGATATTCCAGCTTGCCATTGATCCGCGCGACGTCACGCCCGTCGACGATCAGGTCCGGGTCGGGGCCGTCTGTGTCTCTGTCTGAACTTCTGCGATGGCTATGGGCCTGAAGCGAAAGCCGCACTTCGCCACCGACCGACTTGGGAAAGAACCGTCGTTCAAATTCGCCATCAATTACCAGCGTCGGCAGTGTCGCATTCACTTCGCCTGCACGCAGTGATTCAAAATTGTACAGACTGGCGCGCACATAGCTGTCGCGACGCGCCCGCGACAAGGTAAGGTCGCTGCGCAACCGGTCTTCGTATGAATACCCATATTCGCTGAAATACGCCTCGTCGCTCACGGTCTTGATGTTGAAACTCAGCAGGTAACCACGGCTCATCTTGAAGGCACCGGATCCAAACAGGTACCCGCGCTGTTCATCGGGCCGTTGATCATCGCGGGTGTAGGCACCGATGAAATCGATTTTACCGTTGGTAAATGCCTGCCGATACCGCAGTTCAAGCGTGCGGGTGGACGAAGAAAGGTACGGGGTCACCGTAAGGTCACGAGAGTCGCCCAGCTTGATGAAGTACGGAATTTTCAATCCGGTCCCCAGTTGCGATGTCGTTCGTACCGACGGGGCAAGAAACCCCGAGGCACGTTTGAGCGTGGGATCAGGCAGGCGCAACCGCGGCAGATAAAACACCGGCACCGTGCGAATACGGAAAGTCGCATCGTCAAAATAGAGCTGCTGCGCTACCTCGTCATGGATGACACGGCGGGCTCTGATTTGCCAAAGCGGCACCTCACCGTCTGCACACACCTTACACGACGTTACGGCGGTTTTATAAAGCTGGCTATACCGCCCATCTACGCGGTCAATCTGCGCCGCTGCCAGTTGAAGCTGCTGGTTAAGGACCATCCGGGCACCGCGTAGCAATCCGTTTTGCAGTCCTTGATCAAGTTCGGCAGTGTCGGCCAATATCACCGCGCCGGCACCGTCGTTCAGCACGATAGGCCCAGTGATCGTCAAAAGCCCGGTCTGGTCGTCATAGCTGATGGCTTTCGCACGCAAACGGGTATTGCCCTGAACGGCTTCGACGTTGCCTTGGGCAACCAGCACGCGGTCGCGCGTGATATACAGATCATCCGCCACCAAGACCGCCGCGCCGTCAGAACCGGTGCTTTGCGCCATGACCGACCATGGCGTCGAGATTATCAGGGCAAGAATTAGGAAAAGTCGGCGCATCTCAACCATCCTCAGCGTGTAAAAGTAGGCCAAGCGCCAGCAAAATGGACGCGACAGGCGGTGCCCACGCAGCCAAGACCACGGGTATCTGCCCGTTCTCGCCCAAGATCTGCGCAAAACTGCGAATGAAATACAATCCGAACCCCAACAACACCGACGCCAGCACCGCGACCCCTGTGCCGCCGAACCTCGTATGGCGCATGGTGAAAGCGCTCGCAACAAGAACCATCGCAACAAGGAAAAGCGGCCGCGCCAGTTCGGCCTGCAACCAGACCTTGTGACGCCGCGGACTGAAACCCGCCAATTCAAGCTGCTTGATAAATGCGGGCAGATCATAGATGGAAACGGCACCGGGGTCGCTTATGCTTTCGCGTATCCGGTCCAAGGTCAAATTCGATGGCAATGACAAGGTGTCGGATGTTTCGGCATTTGCTTCGGCGTTAACACCAAGAGCCAACGGCCACGATTTGACGTTGGTCAGCATCCATACGCCGTCTTCGAGAGCCGCGCTCTCTGCCTCTATCCGCCGGACCGGACCGCCATTTGGCTCATAAGACAGGAAGGTGACATCATACAGGACCGATGCATCCTGATTGGAGCGCCAAGCCCGGATAACAGTCTGCCCCTGTTCGCCACCTTGGCGCAGCCATAACCCTTCTTCGTTGATGGAAAGCGCCGACGCGCCGCTTGAGCGTATATGTTCGGACAGTTGCATGTAACGTTTGGCCGTCGCTGCGACGA
This sequence comes from Sulfitobacter sp. L-8, assembly GCF_056859255.1. Classification (NCBI taxonomy): domain Bacteria; kingdom Pseudomonadati; phylum Pseudomonadota; class Alphaproteobacteria; order Rhodobacterales; family Roseobacteraceae; genus Sulfitobacter; species Sulfitobacter sp. L-8. The sequence continues at coordinate 539,700 of NZ_JBSXOD010000056.1, read as the reverse complement.
TGGGATTCAACATGCCTACCGCCATCACCCCGATGATCAGTGCCACCCCGACAGGGGCCTGCAAGGCGCTCAGGGCGGATCGACCCGAGGCGCGGGTCACGACCAGTTCAGACGACCGTGCCAAAGACAGGAACAACACAACAGTCGCGAGGATCATGATCAATGGCAGGATCAGGTTCATCGTCGCGGGGGTGTTCAGCATGGTCATTGCAAGGATGCGCCCCCAGCCGATTTCATAGCTGCCGAATTTTCGCGACTGTTCCACAAGGTCGACTAGTGTCACCAGTGCAAACAGTACCGTCGAGATAAGCACGAAACCCATCAAAAACCGGCGGGCGAAGTAAAAATGCAAAGTCATGCGGTTTTCCTTCGCGATCGGATGCGCCGTGTCCACCCCGGATGGGAAGCTTGCCAGATCATGCCGATAACCAGAGCGGCCCCAAGCAGAGTGGGAAAAAACATCACCGGCCACATGCTGGCATCGTTGCGCACAGTGTCGACAAGTGCGCCGCGCAGGCCGTCGATCGCGATCAGCAGACCAAAGGCGATCACAATTTCCCGCCACACGCCAAAGCGCGAAAATCCGCCCAAGATCAGCGTGGCATAGCCAATCATCGCGGCGACCACCGAAAACAACGGCTCGGCAAAGCGCGCGGCGAGATTTTCGACCAGCGCGCCTTGTGATTGCTTCACCTTCTCGGCAAGCCCGGTCCAGTTGGCCAAGATTTCCGGGGTCGTCAAACTATCTATTGAAGCGACGCTATTGGCTTTGCTGGTCACCAAAGCGGAAATATCAAAGGAAAAATCGCGGAATTTGGCGGTTGATAATTGCTTGCCCTCCGCCTGCAACCGCTGCGCCAGACCGTCGACCATGATCAGCGTCGTCCCTTCGCCGTTTCGTACCAGATAGGCCTCGGCGGCAGTATAGATCACACCCTCGTCCTGCTTTCGTCGGTCAGAAAGAAACACATCACGCAGCACCCCGTCTGCTCCGATCAGCCGGGTGTAAAACGTAACTTTGGAGGTAGGATGGAGGAATGTGCCTTCGGTCAGCAACCGTGCCGTCACGTTTTGCGAGATTTCAGCTTCGCGTTGCTTGAGCTGGGCGTTCGCCATCGGCACCAGAAAATGCGTGAGCACCGACAACATCGCCGCGACACACAAGCCATAGATAAAAACCGGACGGGCAAGTCGCCAAGGGCCAGAACCCGTCGCCTGCAACACCGTCAGTTCGGATTCGCTGGTCATGCGGTTGATCACGTACACAGCCCCGGCAAACGTGGCGATGGGCAGAACGGTCGTGATGAGCTTGGGCAATCCCAGTACCGTGAACTCCAGAAAAACAAGGGCGGTTTGCCCGTCGCCGATCAAGCGGTCAAACAGCACGACAGCCCGGTTGATCCAGAAGATCGCAACCAGGACCAACGCAAAGAAACTGAACAGGGTCAGAAACTGGGACAACATATAGCGGTCGAACTTTGCCAATCTGCTTCCCTTGGGTGATCTGAGGCTGGAATTTCGTGTCACGATAAATGAATTTTACGACCACGAAAACTGCTATCTGGTCTTAGTCGGCCTCGCGCGGTACGTCTAAGCAAGAATATGACTGAAGGGATGCCCTATATGACCACATTGACGCCGATGAGCTTTGCCCAGACAGATATAGATCAGGCCAAGACCCATGCTGGCCGCGTCGCCATCACGGTTGATGCAAGCGGCAAAATGAACGCGGGTGCGCGGCGGATCAACAAGTTGACAAAGGGGGCGGTAGAGCGGCTCGTCAACGGTAAGGAATTCGCGGATCTGTCGGCTGGTGATGCAATAAGCCTTGGGTATCCGTCGGGCATGGATGCAATCGCGGTTGACGTCGTAAAGCTCGAGAACAACTCGGATGCGACCACGTTGCGCAAGGCCGGAGCGGCCTTGGCAAAACGTCGTGGGGATTCCGACCTGCTGGCGCTGTTGGGTGGTTTGCGCAAAGCGGCCGAACTGTGCTTTGGATTGGCGATGCGGGACTACACCTTTGAAGATCGCAAGACGAACGGCAAGCCACGCAAGGGGGCCGTTACCATCATGTGTACAAACCCCGAAGCGGTAGAAGCCGCCGCCGCACCGCTTCTGGCCATCGCCCAGGGTGCGTTTATGACGCGGGATTTGACCAATGAACCGGCAAACGTCCTTACCACGACCGAATTTGCCGACCGTCTGGCCGAAATGGAATCCATCGGCCTGAAGGTCGAAATCCTGGACGAAGCGAAGTTGGAAGAATTGGGCATGCGCACGCTGCTCAGCGTCGGGCAGGGGTCGGCCAGCCCGTCCTACGTGGTGGTGATGCATTGGAACGGGGCCGAGAAAACCGTGCCTCCATTGGCGCTTGTGGGAAAAGGTGTCGTGTTCGACACCGGCGGCATCAGCCTCAAGCCCGGTGTCGGCATGGAAGACATGACGATGGACATGGGCGGTGCTGGCGTCGTGGCTGGTGTCATGCGCAGCCTTGCGTTGCGCAAATCCAAGGCCAATGTCGTCGGCTTGGTCGGAATTGTGGAAAACATGCCGTCAAGCACCGCGACGCGGCCGGGGGACGTGGTAAAGACCATGAAGGGCGACACCGTCGAGATCATCAACACCGATGCCGAGGGCCGGCTGGTTCTGTGTGACGTGCTTTGGTACGCTCAGGAAAGGTTCAATCCAACCGGCGTGATTGATCTGGCGACCCTGACAGGTGCCATCATCATTGGGCTTGGGCATGAAAACGCCGGCGTCTTCTCGAATGATGATACATTGTGTAATGCCTTTCTGAAAGCGGCGCAGACCGAAGGCGAAGGCGCATGGCGCATGCCCATGGGCCCCGGCTATGACAAGCTTTTGAAAAGCCGGATCGCGGATATGAAAAACATTGGCGGGCGACCCGCCGGTTCGGTCACCGCAGCGCAGTTTCTAAAGCGGTTCATCAAGGATGGAACCCCGTGGATCCACCTTGACATCGCAGGTGTCGCGTCGGTCAAAAGCGAAACCACGCTGGCACCCGCAGGCGCGACCGGCTGGGGGGTTGCCGCCCTGAACCGCCTGATCTCTGACACGCTTGAGACCGACTAGGGTAATGGGGGTTGCCTATTTCTACCACCTGACCCAGCGACCATTGGTCGAGACATTGACCATGTTGCTGGGCAAAGCCCGCAGCGCGGGCTGGCGCGTGGTCATCCGCGGGACAGACGCCGATATGCTTGCCCAGATGGATGTTGCGTTGTGGCGTGGCCCCGACGATGCATTCCTGGCGCATGGACTCGCAGGGGGGGATCATGATGCGGACCAGCCGATTTTGCTCACCACTTCGGTGGAAGCCGCCAACGGGGCAACATGTTTATTCTCGATCCACGGTGCCGATGTCTCGCCCGAGGAAGTGGCGAGGCTGGATCGCGTCTGCATTCTTTTTGACGGGTTGGACGACGCTGCATTGAATGCGGCGCGGGGCCAGTGGGTCAAATTGAAAAACGCCGGAGCACGTGCACAATACTGGTCTGAAGAAAGCGGAAGATGGGAGAAAAAATCAGAAACATAAGGTGCTTGCGCGGCATACTTAACGTTTTAGAATAAGTTCGTTGTTGGCAATCTCGATCCGCCCCCAACGTTGTAGATATCCCATCCCCAAAAGCGATTGCGGCATTTCCCCGTCATTGACCACCGCAGGCACATCGAAGTCGCGGACCTCGCCCAGTTGCACTTCGCTTAACCGGACATAGGCGGTGCGGACCTCTCCGTTGGCGGTGGTTGCGCGCCCCAGATAGTTCAACGTGTCCGGTGAAAGGCCCGCGCGTTCTGCATCTTGGCGGGTCAGCACCATGTCACTTGCACCGGTATCGACCACGAACCTGATCGCTTCGCCATTGACCAATGCCGTCAGGTAATAATGCCCGTCGGCGGAACGTGGTATGGTAACAGCGCCGGTACCTGTTTCGTAGCTTTGTCGGGGGACCCCGCTGTTGCGCGTGATGTCGCCCCACAACCCGTATCCAGCGGCAACCCCGACAAATATCATCCCCCAGACGGCGATCTGTTGCAGAGACTTGTTCAGCCCCTGACGGTTTTGCATGTAAAACCATCCCGCCACCATCAGCAACAGCAGGATAAGATAGATCAGACGGCTGGTTTCAATTTCGGGCATGACGGCTTCCTTGACTACTGAAAGGAATATGGGGGGTCATCGGCTGAATATCAGCCCGGACCGGGAGCAAATCCAAACGCGCTGAGACCATCTAGCACAAATTGCACCGACAGGGCCGCCAACAACATTCCCAACAGCCTTGTGATGACATTGATGCCGACCTTGCCCAGAACCCTTTCCAGGTATCCGCTGGCCTGCATCGTAAGCCCCATGATGATAAGCACCCCAAACGTAATGGTCATCACCGTTACCAGTCCTTCGATTCCTGGCTTTTCACCCGTCAGCAGGATCACCGACGCGATAGACCCGGGCCCTGCGATCAATGGAATCGCGAGTGGAAAAACCGAAGGATCGTCATGGTCATCATCGGCTTCGGCCTGACCTTCGCGTCGTTTGGTACGGCGGTCGAACAGCATGTCAAGCGCGGTCAGGAACAGCAAAATGCCGCCCGCCACGCGAAAAGCCGGCATGGAAATACCGATAAACCCCAACACCGCTTCGCCGAAGGCTGCGAACACCAAAAGAAGTAGACCGGCGATGAAAACCGAACGCCATGCAATCCGGCGCCGCTGACGGGCGGTCATCCCCGGGGTCAGCGCAAGAAACATCGGCCCGATTGCAAACGGGTCGATAATCACGACCATCGTGGCAAAGGCGGTGATCATGTAAGCCGTATCGAATGTGATCATGTGCTGTTGCGGGGGCCATGCCCCGGCCCCCAATAAACCCTGGCGCGATAAAACCCCTAAGCCGTGGCTTTTTCAAGCTTTTCAAGCGCGGCCATCCACAGCGCTTCTGCGCGCTCCAATGCATCCATCACTTCGGCATATTTCTTATTCCAGACCTCAAGTTCGCCGACTTTGTCTTTTTCGTACAGGGCAGGGTCAGCAAGCTTTTTGGCAAGTTTGTCGCGCATGTCGTTAATCTTGTTGACCCGCGCCTCAGAGTTGCGCACCTCGGACCGCAGCGCCAAGATATCGTCGCGGCTGGCCCGTTTGGGTTTCGGCAGCTCCTTGACTGGCTTTGCGTTTTTGCTGACCGGTTTTTCAACGGTCAACAGCATCTTGCGATAGGCTTCGAGATCATCTTCGTAAGGTTTCACCGTGCCGTCGGACACCAGCCACAGCCGGTCGGCAACCATCGACAGCAAATGCATGTCATGGCTGACCAGGATCACAGCACCGGAATACCGCGTCAACGCCTCGACCAGCGCTTCGCGCGATTCGATATCAAGGTGGTTGGTCGGTTCATCGAGGATCAAGAGGTGCGGCGCGTCGAGGGTGGCAAGCAGCAGCGACAGTCGAGCTTTCTGCCCCCCGGACAAGCGTCCGACCTCGGTGTCAGCCTGATCGGGGCCCAGGCCGAAACCCGCAAGTTGTGCGCGCAGCTTGGACTGCATCACGCCGGGGCGCGCGCTGATCATGTGCTGCAGCGGAGTTTCATGGACAATCAACTCATCCACCTGGTGTTGTGCAAAAAACCCGATGCGCAGCTTGCTGGAGTTGATCGCCTTGCCCTCGAACAACACCAACCGGTTGGAAAGCAGCTTCGACAGGGTGGACTTGCCCTGCCCATTTCGACCAAGCAGGGCGATGCGGTCATCTTGGTCAATGCGCAGGTTAAGGCGCGACAGCACCGGTTGGCCTTCGGTATAGCCTGTGGACCCGCCTTCGATGCTGATGATCGGCGGCGAAAGTTCATCGGGTTGCGGAAAGGTAAAGACCTTGCGCGCGGCTTCTTCAGGCGGGGTGATCGTCACCATCTTCTCGATGGCCTTCATCCGCGATTGCGCCTGTTTGGCCTTGGATGCCTTGGCCTTGAACCTATCAACGAACGCCTGCATATGCGCCTTGTGTGCCTGCTGCTTCTTGGCGGCCGCTGTCAGCTGCGCGCGCTTTTCGGCCCGCATTTTCGCGAATTGATCGTAATTACCCTGATAATAGGTAAGCTTACGGTCTTCGAGGTGCAAAATTCCGCCGACAGCACGGTTCAGCAATCCGCGGTCGTGGCTGATGATGATCACAGTGTGCGGATACTTGGACAGGTAATTTTCCAGCCACAACGCCCCTTCAAGGTCGAGATAGTTGGTCGGTTCGTCCAGAAGCAGCAAATCGGGTTCGGCGAACAACACACCCGCAAGGGCGACGCGCATCCGCCAGCCGCCGGAGTAGGCCGAACATGGCTGCTGCTGATCGTGGTCGTCAAAACCCAACCCCTTGAGGATCGACGCAGCGCGACCTTCGGCAGACCAGGCGTCAATATCGGCAAGACGGGTCTGTACCTCTGCGATGCGCGAGGGGTCTTTGGTGGTTTCCGCCTCATGCATCAAGGCGGCGCGTTCGGTGTCTGCGGCCAGCACTGTGTCGATCAACGACACGTCGGACGATGGAACCTCTTGGGCCACGCCGCCGATCTTGGCACGGGACGGCAACGAAATGTCGCCGGCGTCCAGCCCCAATTCACCGCGAATAATCTTGAACAGCGTGGTTTTACCCGCACCATTACGGCCCACAAGGCCCACTTTGTGGCCTTCGGGAATGACGGCGCTGGCTTCCTCAAACAAGGGGCGGCCTTCGACGGAGTAGTTGATTTCTGAAATGCGTAACATGGGCGCGGTGTGAACCATGTCCGGCCCCGCGTCAATCACGGCTTTTCATGTGACAAGGCCCATGCTAGGGAGCGGCCAAATCAACCTCACCTAGGAGAGCTATCATGGCCCTTGAGCGCACATTCTCGATCATCAAACCAGACGCGACACGCCGCAACCTGACTGGCAAAATCAACGCCAAATTCGAAGAAGCAGGCCTGCGTATCGTCGCACAAAAGCGTATTCACATGACAAAAGCCCAAGCCGGTGTGTTTTACGCAGTGCATGCCGAGCGTCCGTTCTATGACGAACTGTGCGAATTCATGGCGTCCGAGCCTGTCGTCGTTCAGGTTCTCGAAGGTGAAGGTGCCATCGCGAAGAACCGCGAAGTGATGGGCGCAACCAACCCGGCAGACGCAGCCGAAGGCACCATTCGCGCCGAATTCGCCGAATCTGTTGGCGAAAACTCGGTCCACGGGTCCGACGCGCCTGAGACGGCCGCTGTCGAAATCGCGTATTTCTTCTCGGGTCTGGAACTGGTTGGGTAATCCAGCCTCGACTTTGCGACACTAAGCTTTAAGCTTCACGAAACGATACAAAGGGCCGCAAGCGATTGCGGCTCTTTTGCGCATGCGCCGCAGCATCTAGCCGCGCAAAGTTGGATGGTGCGAGGAAAGCGCACCTTCGCCATTATGGTCGCGCCCGGGCGGTGTGGTCTGTTGGAAATGACGGTGAAGCAATTCGACGTTGCGCGTGTTCGCTTTCCAACCGATGTCAAATAAATCGCCCACAAGCGGAATCGCCCCGATCGCCAGGTCAATGCCAACATTGGTACCCATCCGGGCCAGAACCGAACCGGGCACCCCCAGTCTGTGCGCTTCCTTCAGGATATACCCAGCCGGAGCAAGGGCAAGGACGTCGCCGACACCTGGAATAAGACCCAGTATCGAATCCCAGCCCACGCGAACCCCGATCAGCGGTATCTTGAAAGCGGTATCCATCCGCCGGGCAAGCCCACGCAGCCGGTCAAGGTCTCGTTGCACCTCTGGTTGGGATTGCGACATGTATTGGCTCCAGACACTAGTCGTTGCGGTTTGTTTCCAACGCATCGACACCCGGTCGCGTTCCAACCGCCATTGTCAGTGTGCAGCGCTTTACGGATCCTTGACGCCGATCAGGTCCATCATGCGTTCAAACTCAGCCGCCGCCGGGTCATGTGCGGATGCCTTGAGCGCGTCGAACCTGACGCGCAGCGCCTTTTTCTCGGTACCCTTGCAGTCATTCCAAGGGCGCCCCTGCAACCCCATCACCAATACATAATAAGCGATGAAATGCGGTCGACTGCCGGCCCTGAGCAGCTTTTCATAGGCGGCATCGGCCCCCAGTTCGCGAAGCTCATCAGCCGTGTGGACACCCACACGCGCGAGGCTTTCCTCAAAGGCGGGGCCGAGGTTGCGAATGGAAGATACGGGGTCGGTCATAGGTGCAATTTATACCGATCGTGCCGTGCTGTCACTTTCAGATACTGGCGAAATCCGTGAAAATCACCCGTGGAGGCTTCCGCGTAGACGGGGGGGCAGGGGCGGCGGTAGGTTGTGCCGGACCTGTGGGCTTTTGAGGATAGGGTTTCGTCTGGGGCATCGAACTTCTCCTGTCTAGCTGCCGAAAAAACTTCGGCGGTCAATACAGGCTGCCCCATGAAACTGCCGATCACGGGGCGGGAATGAGGCGGTTTCACGACCGGTTTTCCTGCCGATGAGCCATGCAAAATACGCATAACGACTATGGTTTGCACCTTTGCATAAGCGGGCACATATGAGGGTCACGGGCAATGAAGCCCAGAAACGGAAAGCCTGAAAAATGAATACCGACACTACTTATCACACCGCTACCCCGATCGAAGTCGACCGTCTTCTTGCCGAAGCCACCGCCCTGCGCAGCGCGTATATCGCGTCTTGGGCCGCTTCTACAAAGCGCAAGATTGCAGGTCTTTTTCGCGCAGCACCTCAAGGCGCTGTCACAAGTTAACCCAGCTGTGCCTCGGGCATGACGCCCCAAGCATACAATCATACCAACCCGTCTGCGGTGGATAGGCCACCGCATATCCGTGAAAGAGAAAATCAAGATGAGCTATACATCCACATATACCGCCAGCCCTGTTTCGGGTTTGATGCCAAAGCTGCGTGTCCTGCGTGACGCGATCCGTAACCAGCGCGCCCAACGTCGCGCGATGCGTCAGACCTATAATGAACTTTCCGCGATGAGCGATCGCGATCTGGCCGATATCGGCATCGCGCGCGGCGACATTCGCCATATTGCCTCGCAGGCAACCGTAAGCGGCTGAACCCCAGCCTTTATGGACCAGATTTCCCCCGCCGCAAAGCCTGCCCGCTTTGCGGCGGTTTCATTTTGCGCCGAGCCTCTCTGGCCCAAGGGTAATCGATGCCACGAATAACATTTTCTTGACCAAAACACTATGACAATGACGCTTGCCCTTTATTTCCGAGTGTATTAGTCAGATATCACAACGTGTCATTAGCCCTGAATGTCCCGCTGAGATCTTGTGAGGCGTTGGAATGTCAGGCGACGGGGGAGAAACTATATGACCAAGGTTCCCAGCCCTTGCATAAACGTGTGCAAGTTTAAACGTGCCGGTCACTGCATCGGTTGCTCAATGACCAAAAAGCAAAAATCAGCCTTCAAGAAACTGAAGAAATCCGAACACCGCGAGGCATTTGTCGAGCTGGTCATCGCGCAGCAGGCTGTATTGGGCCGCTATAAGCACTGGCAACAGGCTTATGAAAAACAATGTCACGGCAAGACTGCCAGCATTGCGGTAATCAATGGGAACAAGGCAGCCTAATGTTGCTCTGGCCTGACACGTGACCGCCCAAAGAATAAAAAGGGTACCGGATTTATGACCGCTGAACGGCGCAAGCCGGCTGTTGGCACAGCTTTCACGAATGACCATCACACGGATGTCCCGCCGCTTCTTGACCATCTGCGCAACGCCGCCCGAGATGCGCGTTCAAAACGATACGTCGATCTTTTTGGGGCATGTGCCGTTCTGTCAGGCAATCGGCAAATTGCCGCCAAAGCCGCTTGCGAGGTTCTGATGCGCTGTCTGGATCAAGCGCTTGGCCGACGCCCGGTGATGTTTCGGACAGGTGAATCAGAAACATCTTTCGACGAAAATTGGCTGCTGGCTCTCGCCCGGGGCCTGAAATCAGGCGACACGCCAAGCGTGACCTTCCTTCTCCACTCGCAAGTTCCGAAGTCTGCCCACCGAAATCTGGTGTTCTTGGTGCGGTCTGTCGTTGAGAGCTTCGACCAAGTCGACAATATCGTCGGGCTCTCTTGATGCACTACTTTGTCGGGCTATGTCTGCACCAGTAAGCGAGCGTTTCGCCAACCAGCGCCAAACCATGATGCAGGAGACAAAGATGACCCAGACCGCACAGACACTTTCAACTGACGCGACTGCACAAATTATCGAAGCTCTAAACCAATCTGTCGCCGAAACCGCTGTGACCACGATGTTGGCGCAGAACTTTCACTGGAATGTGACGGGAATGGCGTTTGGTACGCTTCATGACCTGTTCCAGACAATCTATGAAGACCACTTCAAGGCCCAAGACGATCTGGCCGAGCGGATCAGGGCACTTGAAGGCCACGCCGAAGGAACCCTGGCCGGAATGCTCAAGCGGTCCAAGGTCTCCGAGGTAGAGGAGGCTCCTTCCGCGGAGGAGATGATCCGTTTGATGAAAGATGCGCAAGAAACCCTTGCCGAGACAATCGCGGGCGCGGGCGAAACCGCAGCGAACCATGGCGATACGTTGACGGAAGACATGTGTATCGAACGCGGGCAGGTCCACGAAAAGTTCGCATGGATGCTGCGGGCGCACCTAAAATAAGCGTCTTGAATACTAATCTTGAATATTAAGTCGTATAGCCATTGGGGCAACAGGTAACCAGCGATTGCCCGTTGCCCTTCGGCTTCACGCATTTCATAAAGTGCAGTCGGCAGAAACATCTCCACCGCCAGGGGCATGGTTTTGCCCTTCATGCCATAGCGCTTAGCGATTGATAAACGAGTCTTTCAGACTGTGCACAGGCAAGCGCGGCACCCTATGCGGCACGCGAAGGACATAATCTGCTGTCGATATCTCATTTGCATTATTCCAATACCATCCGAAGCTGATATTTGCTGGGTATGGATATCGTTCTGATCACTACTGTCGTCGCTTCGCTGTTCCTTGTTATAGGCGTGGCAGAACCTCTCGCGGAGCGTGTAAAGCTACCCTATAGCGTGATCCTTGCGATCCTCGGCATCCTCATTGCCCTGGGGGCCGTTTTCTTTTTGCGCACCAATATCACCGATGCTCTGAACCCGGTGGCAGAGGCGATCCTCGGACTGCCGATCCGGTCGAACGTCTTTGTATATGTGTTCCTGCCGACGTTGCTGTTTCAAGCCACGCTCGGGATGAACCTGCGCCGCATGCTTGACGATTGGGTACCGATACTTGTCCTTGCCGTGGTAGCGGTCATCGTCGCCACGCTGAGCGTGGGCTATGCGCTGTCTTGGGTCAGTGGCTTGCCGTTGGCGGCGTGTCTTTTGATTGGTGCAATCGTATCAACGACCGACCCGTCTGCGGTGGTATCCATCTTTCGATCAATCTCGGCACCGCGACGGCTGGCCCGGATCATCGAGGGCGAAAGCCTGCTGAACGATGCGGCGGCCATCGCCCTGTTCGGGCTTTTCATGGGGTTTGTGATGCTGAACACCCCGGACCCCGAACTGGGCGATGCGGTGGCGCGGTTCCCCGTTTTGATCGCTGGAGGTGCCTTGACCGGCTGGGTGGCCGCACATATCGCGATCTGGATCATGGCGATGTTCGGCCGACAAGAGCTTGCTATCATCTCGGTTTCGGTAGCGCTGCCTTACCTTGCCTACATCGGTGCAGAACAAAGCATCGGTGCGTCGGGGGTTATTGCTGTCGTTTCCGCCGGTTTGACGCTTAACCTTGCCGGGCCGGGGCGCGTGCCGCCGCAAGCGTGGGGCAACCTGCGCGATGTGTGGAATTTGCTGGCGCATTGGGCCGGGGCCCTGATCTTTATCCTCGCCGCTCTGCTGATCCCCCGAATGCTCGAAGAGGTCAGGCTGAGCGATCTTGGGCTGATCGGCGTGGTTGTTCTGGCGGCCACGGCGGCACGTGCCGTTATCCTGTTCGGCCTGTTGCCCTCGTTGACATTTCTGCGTCTTTCGCCTGCTGTTGATCGCCCGTATCGCGCGGCTATTCTGTGGGGCGGCTTGCGCGGTGCCGTTACCTTGGCGCTGGCACTGGCTGTTACCGAAAGCCTGCGCGTCCCGGTTGAAGTCAAGCGCCTTGTCGGTATCCTGGCCACCGGATTCACGCTATTCACGTTGATCGTGCAGGGTACGACGCTCAGGACGATGATCGGCTGGCTGGGGTTGGATCGGTTGTCGCCGATAGACGAGGCGATGTCACGACAAGTGGTCGCGGTGGCACTTCAGACCGTGCGCGAAGATATTGCCCGCACGACCGAAGCTTATGAATTAACACACGAAACGGTTCGGTCCGAGGCAAAGACATTCGGCGAACGGTTGGACGACGCGGTGAAGGCTGCCGAAGACAGCGAAGACATCCTCGACCGGGACCGGGTCACGTTGGGGCTGATCGCGCTTGCCGGCTTTGAACGCGAGACGATCCTGGAGCGCGTACGCGAACGCACTATTTCGGCACGCATGGCCGACCAGATCCTGTCCGAAGCCGACCGCTTGATCGAAGGTACCCACGCCGGAGGCCGCAGCGGCTATCAGCGGTCCGCGCGGCGGTCGGTTGCGTATAGCCGGGCTTTTCGGACAGCGGTTGTGTTGCACAGCAGGCTGGGCTTCTCAAAGCCCCTTGTGCGCCTGACTGCGGATCGTTTCGAACGCCTCCTGTCGCAACGCCTGATCCTGCGCGATCTGGCCGCGTTCATCGACGGTCGGATACGGAGAATTCACGGGCGCCGCGTTGCCGATCTTTTGCACGAACTTTTGTCGCGGCGCATAGAAAGCGTCGATACGGCACTGGAAGGGCTGCGGCTGCAATACCCCGGATACGCGGAGGAACTGGAGCGCCGCTTTATCCGTCGCACAGCCCTGCGGTTAGAGGAACGAGAGTACACTGCCATCCGCGAGGATGGCCTGATCGGTGCCGAGGTCTATACGGCCCTCATGCAGGATCTGGCTGAACGCAGGAACTCTGCTGAAGCACGCCCCACGCTTGATATCGCTGTACAGCGGAGCGAGCTTGTCCGTCAGTTTCCGCTGTTTGTCGACCTTGACGAAAAAGCTTCGAAACGGCTGGGGCGGGCGCTGAAAACCAGATATGTCAATGCGGGCAAGGTCATAGTTCCCAAAGACAACGCACCAAAAAGCGTCGTTTTTATAGCCTCGGGGGCGGTTGAGCTGAAAACTGCGGGACAAACGTGGCGGCTGGGCCGGGGTGAGATGTTCGGCCAAATGGCGATCTTGATGAACAGGCCGCGCCGGGTCGAAGTCCAGGCAATCGCTCCGTCAACCTTGCTTGTTCTGGACGAAAAGCGGTTTCGTTCTCTTTTGTCTCGCAGTTCGGCGCTGCGCAACGCCGTTCGGGCAAGCGCCGAACAACGGGGCATTGAACCGGAAAACCTGCTGATCGATTCAACCCGCAAAAACGAAACCTGAGCCAGCGGTATCAACACCACGTCGCCCGCACCCACGCTAAAACCTCAACACGGAACAGATGTTTCCAATCATCCGTCAGCCCGGTCGCCCGACGGCATGTTTGAACCGCATACCGCACGCGACGTCATTCACTGCGCTGGATTGCGAATATGCAGACCAAACATACAGTTATACGCTTTTCATTCACGCATTTCGTCATCGACAGAACTCAATCGCATGTACCATGACATATAGCAGAGAGACAGTTCTTGCCGAGCATGGGAATGAACGATTTGAGGTAATGGCGGAGAGACAGGGATTCGAACCCTGGGAACCCTTTAGAGGCTCAACGGTTTTCGAAACCGTCCCGTTCGACCACTCCGGCACCTCTCCGTGTTGGTGTGGTGCGCCCGTTTAGTATTGATTTTCGCGGCTGGCAAGAGGGCAGGACCAGTTTTCGAAGTCACGGGGAATTTCATTGATGCTCGGGGTAATTCGCCTAATGTCGATGATATAGATTTCTGAAAGGATGAACCCGATGCGCGCCATGATCCGATTTTCACTTACCTTATGTTTCATGTTTGCGGTAATGCTGGCCAGTATAACGCCCTCTGCCCAGGCGGCTGACGTGAAACAGGTCGACGCTTTTCTGAAGGTAACCGGTTTCGACGTCGCGCTAGAAAGTATTCGACTATCAGCGGATTCAGCCCCCGAGATGTTGGGTATAAACGCGCAGGAATTCGGCTCGGAATGGTCGCGCCTCGTGAGCGAGGTGTTCGATACTGGGGTCATGCTAGATATGGGGATCGGGATTCTTTCGAAAACCCTGAGCGAACAGGCCCTGAATCACGCATCGGCGTTTTACGCAACCGATCTGGGCCAGCGGCTGGTCAAGGCGGAAAACGGGTCTCATATGGAGGAAGACGAAGCCACCAAAGCCGAAGCGGGAAATGCCATTCTGGCCGGGCTTGAGCGTATAAAGTCGCCCCGGGTAGCGTTGTTGACGCGGCTGAATGAGGCCAGCGATGTCGAAGACAGCTCGGTTCGGGCAATCCAGGAGGTGCAGATCCGGTTCTTGATGGCGGCGGCCAACGCCGGGGTGATAAAATTGCAAATGGAAGAACCCGACCTACGAGAGGTCTTGCGGGCCCAGGAACCCGAGATGCGGGCCTCTATCAAGAACAACGCCCTGGCGAGCTCGGCCTATACGTATCAGGCATTTTCGGATGAGGAGATCCGCACATATGCTGCGGCGCTGGAAGACCCGAAGATGCAGGAAGTTTACGCGCTCATGAACGCGGTGCAATTCGAGATTATGGCCAACCGTTATGAAGTCGTGGCGCAGCGCTTGGCAGGGATGCAGCCCAGTCAGGAGTTATGATGAAACAAGCGTTTCTGATCGCGCCGCTCTTGTGGGTGTTGGCCCTTCCGGCATGGGCCGACGCAAGAGGAGCCGTATTGCTGGAAGTGCTCAAGATCGCCGAGATTGTTAAAATCTTGCAAGCGGAAGGCGAAACTTACGCGGAGACGCTAAATCAGGAAATGTTACAGGGCAAGGGTGGAGCGGGTTGGCAGCTTCAGGTCGCGAATATCTATGATCCGGACCGGATAGCGGATACGCTGAGCGCCAGGCTTGATGCTGAATTGCAAGGGGACCTGCGTGAAGAGGTCATTGCCTTTTTTGCTTCCGACACCGGTCAGAGGATTGTCACGCTTGAAAATGCTGCCCGCGCCGCCATAAATGATCAAACGATAGAGGATGCCGCGCGCGAGCGCTATTTCGAGCTTGAAGGTAGCGATGACCCGAGGCTAGCGCAGATATCAGCGCTGATCGAAAGCGGCGACATGATTGATCGAAACGTCACTGCCACAATGAATTCAAACCTACAGTTCATGCGCGGTCTGGTGGACGGTGGCGCGGCTGAAATGACCCAGGATGAATTGATCGCCGATATCAGCGCGCAGCAGGAAGCAATCACCACTGATACGACGTCCTGGCTTTACGGCTATCTTTTACTTGCGTATTCACCGCTGCCTGACGACATGCTTGATGCCTACGTTGAATTCTCTCTCAGCGACGCCGGGGTGGCATTAAATCGTGCCTTGTTCGACGGATTTGGCGCAGCCTACGAAGACATCTCGTATGCGCTTGGGCGCGCTGTGGCGCTGAACGTCATCGCGCAAGAGCTTTAGAATGATTTACCTGCCTGCCGCTCTTGACATATGGTCAGGGCTGGTGCAAATGGCAGACCTCACTCCATAGGTACGCGTTTTGCGTGCCTTTGTTATTTTATGATCATCCCGAAACGGGGTGCGCTGTCCGAGGTGGGCTTTGCCCGCAAACACCCAGAGGGGGACCACAGGACGCGGAAACAGTAAAGGAAGACGCATGTTTGCGGTCATCAAGACAGGCGGCAAGCAGTACAAGGTTCAATCCGGAGATATGCTTCGGGTGGAACGTTTGGCTGCTGACGCGGGCGAAACAGTTCAATTCAACGAAGTTCTCATGCTGGGCGGCGACAGCCCCAAGCTGGGCGCACCACTGGTTGCGGATGCCGGCGTTCAAGCCGAAGTTGTCGAGCAGATCAAAGGTGAAAAGGTAATCCACTTCGTCAAGCGCCGCCGGAAGCACTCTTCCAAGCGCACGAAGGGCCACCGTCAGAAACTGACGTTGGTGAAGATTGGCGACATCCTTGCGTCCGGCGCAGACAAGTCCGGCGCAAAGGCTGCTATCGGAA
Source organism: Sulfitobacter sp. L-8 (assembly GCF_056859255.1). Lineage (NCBI taxonomy): Bacteria > Pseudomonadati > Pseudomonadota > Alphaproteobacteria > Rhodobacterales > Roseobacteraceae > Sulfitobacter > Sulfitobacter sp. L-8. Next base: position 523,501 of record NZ_JBSXOD010000056.1, on the reverse strand, counting down.
CAGGGTCTGTCAGCGCTGCTGTGGTAGCCGAGATCGTTGCGAACGCTGCGGCCAAAACCCAAGCGGCCAAGCCGGTCAAAGCCAAGAAGGTCAAGGCAGAGGCTGCACCAGCCGCTGAAAAGCCCGCAAAAGCCAAAAAGGCCAAAGCGGCCCCCGCAGCTGAAGGCGCCGATGATCTAAGCAAGATCTCGGGTATCGGCCCGGTGATTGTTGGCAAGCTGAACGGTGAGGGCATCACAACCTTCGCTCAGATTGCTGCATGGACTGACGCAGACGTCGAAGCTATCGAAGAGAAACTGTCGTTCAAAGGTCGTGTCGGTCGTGAAGACTGGATCGCACAGGCCAAAGAACTGGCAAAAGGCTAAGGAGAGACACCAATGGCACATAAAAAAGCAGGCGGCTCATCCCGTAACGGCCGCGACTCAGCGGGTCGCCGTCTTGGCGTGAAGAAATACGGCGGTGAAGCAGTCATTCCCGGCAACATCCTGGTGCGTCAGCGCGGCACGAAGTTCTGGCCAGCCGAAGGCGTGGGCATGGGCAAGGATCACACGATCTTTGCCAAGGTCGACGGTAAGGTTCAGTTTCATAAGGGCCTGAAAAACCGTACGTTTATTTCGGTTCTTCCGGTGGCAGAAGCCGCAGAGTAAGCCGCACCCCTCAGGGTTTTTAAAATTCAGGGATCGGCGGAAGCGCCGGTCCTTTTTCGTGTTTGCACGACCACACCTATCCGGAAAGGAGACGGGTCAGAATGACAATCTTTAAACACCCCGAGCTTTCGGACGAGGGCGTTGTCTTGCATGTGCCCAAAGACGCTGATGCCCAGGCAAGGGTCAGGCAGTACCGCAAACCGGCGCGTTCCCGGATGGTCGCAGCATCCGGCCGGTCCGGAAAACCGCCCCTGGATAGCCGCGCAAGCTTTGCCGCGCTTTCTCCCGGTCTGACAGTTGCATCTGACACGCGACATCTTCGCTGGACCCTGGCACATCTGACTGCCATCGTGGTTCTTTTCGTATTGTTCGGAGGAGGAACATAACGGTGGAAACTCAAACGCTTACACCTCAGGCAGTGATAGAAACAGAACGTTTCGACCTGCGCCCTGTGCGTCGCTCCGATCTAGGGTTGATCGAACATTACGCCAGCGACCCTCGGGTAGCGACCAATACGATATCGATCCCCCATCCATTACCGCCTGGGGTAATCGAATCCTACATAAAGCGGGCCACCACCGAACCGCGCACCGAAGACGTGTGGGTGATGGACGGCCTCAAGGCCGATGGTGCAGAGGTCATGGGCGTCATTTCACTGGTGCGAATGGACCGCGACCAATCCGAAGTAGGATATTGGGTTGCCCCGGCGTTCTGGAACACCCATCTGGCATCCGATGCGGTGCAGGCCTTGGTAAAGGCGAACCCACTGGGCAACAAAAACATGTTCGCTTCGGTGTTTCGCGATAACCCGGCCTCTGCCAAAGTGTTGACAAATGCGGGTTTTCGTTACCTTGGCAATGCGGAAACCTATTGTCTGGCACGCGAGACCTGCGTACCTACATGGACCTATAGCCACAAGCTTTGACCACCTGTGCCCGGAAAGGCTCCTGCAATGAAGTTTCTCGACCTGTGCAAAGTTTACATTCGCTCTGGCGCAGGCGGGGGCGGTTGTGTGTCATTCCGGCGCGAGAAATATATCGAATACGGGGGGCCCGACGGCGGTGACGGCGGAGGCGGCGGCTCCGTGTGGGCCGAAGCGGTGGATGGGCTCAACACCCTCATCGACTTTCGCTATCAGCAACATTTTTTTGCCAAGAACGGCCAGCCGGGCATGGGCAAGCAACGCACCGGCAAGGACGGCGACGACATTGTACTGCGCGTTCCGGTAGGCACTGAAATCCTTGACGAGGACCAGGAAACCGTAATTGCCGACATGACCGAACTAGGTCAACGCGTGGAACTGGCGCGCGGCGGCAATGGTGGCTGGGGTAACCTGCACTTCAAATCCGCCACCAACCAAGCTCCTCGCCGCGCCAACCCCGGACAGGAAGGCGTGGACCGTACCCTATGGTTGCGCCTGAAGCTGATCGCTGATGTCGGGTTGCTGGGGTTGCCAAACGCCGGGAAATCTACCTTTCTGGCGGCCACTTCCAATGCACGTCCGAAAATTGCCGATTACCCCTTTACCACGTTGCACCCCAATCTGGGCGTCGTGGGGGTCGACAACACCGAATTCGTCGTCGCCGATATTCCCGGTCTCATCGAAGGCGCATCCGAAGGGCGCGGTTTGGGTGACCTGTTTTTGGGTCATGTCGAACGCTGTGCCGTGTTGTTGCATCTCGTCGATGGCACGTCCGCGACGATTGCCGAAGACTACCAGACCATTATCACCGAACTCGAAGCCTATGGCGGGGAACTTGCCGGTAAACCGCGCATAACCGTTCTCAACAAAATTGATGCACTTGATGAAGAAGAACGCATAACAGCCCGTGATTGCTTGATAAACGCGTGCGGTTGCGACGTGATGATGATGTCCGGCGTCGCCCGTGAAGGTGTGACAGAGGTGCTGCGCGCCCTCCGGGGGCAGATCGACGATGACCGCCTGAAATTTCGTGATACCGAGGAAGAGGCACCGTGGCAGCCCTGAGCGACGGCCAACGCATCGTTGTAAAAATCGGGTCCGCCTTGTTGGTGGATCGCGCAACCGGCTTGCTGCGTTCCGATTGGCTGCACTCGCTCGCGCAGGATGTGGCATGGCTCAAGGGGCAGGGCAAAGACGTGGTGCTGGTGTCCTCCGGCTCCATTGCTCTGGGCCGCGGAGTGCTTGGACTTCCCGCAACGCCGCTGGCGCTGGAACAATCGCAGGCGGCCGCTGCCGTCGGCCAGATACGTCTGGCCCGCGCATACGAAGAAGCACTTGAACCGCATGGCATTACCACCGCCCAGGTGCTGGTTACCCTGGAAGACAGCGCCGATCGCCGCCGCTATCTCAACAGCCGCGCGACGATGGAACAACTGTTGTCACTAGGCGCCGTACCGATCGTCAATGAAAACGACACCGTGGCGACCGATGAAATTCGTTTTGGTGACAATGACCGGCTCGCGGCCCAGATCGCGGTGACCGTGGGCGCGGACCGGTTGATCCTGCTTTCCGATGTAGACGGCTTCTATTCTGCCAATCCAAACGATGATCCCCTGGCGATCCGCTATGAAACCATCACCCTCATTACCCCCGACATCGAAGCACAGGCGGGTGACGCAGGCTCCGGCCTGTCGAAAGGTGGTATGAAGACCAAGCTCATGGCGGCCAAAACCGCCACCGCTGCGGGGTGCGCCATGGCCATCTCTCACGGGGCGACCAATCGGCCCTTGCACGCGCTGTCGATGGGGGCAAATGCCACCTGGTTTACCGCCCATTCCGATCCCCAGACCGCCCGCAAGCAATGGATCGCCTCGATAAAACCCCGTGGCAGCGTCACTCTTGATGCCGGGGCTGTGGCCGCCATGTCCAAAGGCAAGTCTTTGCTCCCCGCCGGGGTCATCTCCGTCCATGGTCCCTTTGGCCGGGGGGACAGCATTGCCCTCCTTACCCCACAGGGTCACCCGATCGGCTACGGGCTTACCCGATATACCTCCGCCGAAGCCGAAATTATAAAAGGCCACCAAACCTCTGATATCGAAGCCCTTTTAGGCTCACCTGGCCGCGCCGCACTCATACACCGTGACGATCTAGCGCTTTCCTGACTTCCAAATGGTTTAAAATCCTCGCCGAAGGCGTTAGGTAGTGACCAACCCGAAATTATAAAAAGCAGTAATTAGGCTATGACACTGGATATGACACAAACCGACAACATTCCTGCGTTGATGGCAGATATCGGCACCCGGGCGAAATCTGCCAGTGCCACCTTGGGTTTTGCCAGCGCTGAGCAGAAACAAAAAGCGCTTGAGAACGCGGCCCAAGCCATATGGGACGACCGCGAGAATATCCTTTCCGCCAATGAAAAAGATATGACCTATGCGCGCGAAAAAGGGCTGTCCGATGCGATGATGGACAGGCTTGCGCTCGATCTCGACCGTATCCAGGCTATCACTGACAGCCTGCGCAGCATTGCCGCGCAGGATGACCCGGTCGGGCAGGTCTTGACCGAGTGGGATCAACCTTCAGGGCTGAACATACAACGTGTCCGCACCCCTCTTGGTGTGGTCGGGGTCATCTATGAATCGCGGCCCAACGTCACCGCCGATGCCGGTGCCCTCTGTCTCAAGGCCGGAAATGCGGTGATCCTGCGTGGCGGCTCCGAAAGCTTTCATTCATCGCGTGCGATCCATGCGGCCTTGCAGCGCGGTCTTGACTCCGCGGATTTACCCGTCGATGCGATCCAGCTCGTGCCGACTCGTGATCGGGCGGCCGTCAGCGCGATGTTGTCGATGACCGATACCATTGACGTCATCGTGCCGCGCGGCGGCAAAGGGTTGGTCGGGCTGGTGCAACGCGAGGCGCGCGTGCCGGTGTTTGCCCACCTCGAAGGGATCGTGCACATTTACATTGACGAAAACGCCGATCCTGAAAAAGTGTTGAAGGTCGTGTTGAATGCCAAAACCCGGCGCACGGGTATTTGTGGTTCCGCCGAGTGCCTGCTGATCCACGAAAATGTCGCGCGCACCATGGGCAAGGGCGTGATCAAGGCTCTGATGGACGCCGGCGTCGAAGTGCGCGCCGACCAGACTTTGTCGGAAATCGAAGGGACGGTCCCCGCAACCGACGATGACTGGGGGCACGAGTATCTGGAAATGATAATCGCGGCCAAAACAGTGCCCGATATCGATGGCGCGATCGCGCATATCCGCCAATACGGGTCCAATCACACCGATTGCATCATCACCGAAGATAACGCAGCGGCGACGAAATTCATGACGCAGCTGGATTCGGCGATATTGATGCATAATGCGTCAACCCAGTTCGCGGACGGCGGTGAATTCGGCATGGGAGCCGAGATCGGTATCGCCACGGGCAAGATGCATGCACGTGGACCGGTCGGTGCCGAACAGCTGACCAGCTTTAAATACCTCGTGCGCGGCGAAGGGACCGTTCGTGGTTAGGCGGCGATTAGAACGTAAGCTTGATGTCGGTTTCATCCGCTGATGATTTGATTTTGCGACCGGCGTCATGGGCAAAACCGGGCAGAAGCCCGAATTGAACGTGCCTGGGCTCCAGAGATCCTGTTCTGGGGCCGCCCCCTAACAACTGCCACAAATCAGGATCGATCAGCAGTTTTTCAGCGGTGCCCACGAATTGCCAGTTCGCGCCGTCTTTGCTGACCGTGATATTGCCGCCGTATGGCATGCCGGTCTCAAGGCAAAGCACTGCCAGAAAAGCCAACCTTATATCCTGGCGGGGCTGGGGTTCTGCTACATCCCATGTGACCTGCATGCGTCCTTGCGCATACAGATCGGTCAAGATCGACACAATTTCAGCGCGGCCAATCAACTGCTCCCCGGCAACGCCGAACGCGATGCGAAACAATCGTATGCGAGCGCTGGCGTTATTCACACTCTGAGCAATGAGCTCCATTTCCTGGCTCATTACATTGCCGCTCATCGCGACCAGTTCCAGGCCATTGTTGATCGCACCAATCGGCGATATCAGGTCATGGCAAACACGGCTTCCGATAAGCGCGGCGAGGTCGTTTTCTGAATCGGCCATCAATCAATCTTTCGCTGTAAAGGATACGTCCATGGATGATCTCAATGCCATTCTTACACCCGGTATGCTTGTGCGTCACCCTCAACATCCCGATTGGGGTGTGGGACAGGTCCAAAGTAACATAGGCGGAAAACTGACGGTGAACTTTCGCAATCAGGGTAAGATGGTGATCGACAGCTACCGCGTCGGCTTAACGCCTGTCTTTGATGACCGGTCATCGTTAGCAAATGATTAAGATAGGAATTTGTCCGGTGTTATCTGCCCTGTATCCGCCGTTAAGCAAGGATTGCGCTGGAACACACAAGTGCATATTTAACGACCCGGACACGTGAAGGAAATACCAACCGCCCATGACACTTGTGAAATCGGCAGCGTACCAAGTCCGGCTTGCACGCACTTCGGAAGATTTGCGTGCGGCGCAACGGCTGCGCTATGACGTTTTCATCACCGAATTGGGTGGCAGCGGACCGTTGGTGGACCACGCACACAAGCTCGAGATCGACAAATTTGACGATTTCGTCGATCATTTGTTGCTGATTGACACAAAGACCGGTCAAACAGTTGGTGTATACCGATTATTGCGCCGCGATATGGCCGACCGGGCAGGGGGCTTCTATTCTGAAAATGAATACGATCTCAGCAAACTGAAGTCTTCCGGGTGCCCGATCCTCGAACTGGGGCGATCCTGTCTGCACCCCGCCTATCGCGGCGGTACGGCGATGCATCAACTGTGGTCCGGGCTTGCCGCATATGTCGCTCTTCACAAAATCGAAATCCTGTTTGGGGTGGCAAGCTTTCACGGTACCGTTATCAACACGTTGGCGCAGCCACTGTCGATGCTGCATCACCATCACCTTGCCCCGCCGGAGTTTCGGGTCACTGCGTTGCCGGAAGCGTATCAAAATATGAACCTGATCGAAGAAACCTCACTGGATCGGCGCAGCGCGATGATACAGATTCCCAGTTTGATAAAGGCATACCTTAGGCTTGGCGGATTCGTCGGGGATGGTGCGTTCATTGACCATGATTTCAACACCACCGATGTCTGTGTGATGCTGGACATTTCCTGCTTGAGCGAACGAAAATGGAAGATGTTTGGCGGGGATACCAGATGAGCACTGCATGGGACAGTACCGAACCACCGGTTCAGTTGCAGATCAGACCGTTGGGCTGGGGGCTGGCGGTGGTGAGGGCCCTGATGTTGGCCCTGTTGGTTTTCGGCGGGTTGATCTTGTTGCTTTTGATCCGCCTGATCGAACGCCCGATTTATGGTCAAAGCCGCCCTGTCACACCCTATATCACGCAAGGCGTTTGCCGGGGGGCTTTTGTGATCATGGGGTTGAAACATATCATAAAAGGTGAGCCCATGCGCTTCAGAGGCGCGGTGGTGGCCAACCATACCAGTTGGCTGGACATTTTCACGCTTAACGCGGCGCAGCGGATTTATTTCGTGTCTAAATCCGAAGTCGAAAGCTGGCCGGGTATCGGCTGGCTGGCCCGTGCCACCGGAACCTTGTTCATCGAACGCAACCCCATCCGGGCCCGAGAGCAAACGGTGGTTTTCCAGAAAAGACTTTTGAAAGGACAGCGGCTGCTGTTTTTCCCCGAAGGCACCAGCACCGACGGACGACAGGTGCTGCCTTTCAAGACGACATTGTTCCAGTCATTTTTTGCCGACGCACTGCGCGATGCCATCTGGATACAACCTGTGACCATATCCTATACCGCCCCCCTAGGGGCCGACCCTCGGTTTTATGGATGGTGGGGTGATATGACCTTTGGTGTGCACCTGTTGAAGACGCTCTCGGTCTATCGCCAAGGCAGCGTTATCGCGCATTATCACCCTCCGCTGAAGGTCAGCGATTTCCCGAACCGCAAAGAGCTCGCGCTGGCATGTGAAAGACAGGTGAGATCGAGCCATCAGTCCACCGACACCCCGGTTTCGTAGCCTGGGCATGCCGGACACGTCGCTCGCGCCCTGAATTTGCGCAGTTCATTGCCTGACATCAACTTACGCCTTGCGCACCACCGGCCTGTATCCTATATGCGCGGGACTTAAACCCGCAGTCGGGGTTGGGCCTTTGGGGGAAAAATCCCTGAATGTCCGCCGGTTGGTCCGCATACGCGGATCGAGACCCCCGACGAGGCAAAACCGGAAAGGTATAGAGACATGGCTCTTCCTGAGTTCTCCATGCGCCAATTGCTTGAAGCAGGCGTACACTTTGGCCACCAGACGCAGCGCTGGAACCCACGCATGGGTCCGTTCATCTACGGCGCGCGTAACGGCATCCACATCATGGACCTGACACAGACTGTTCCAATGCTGGACCAGGCACTGCAAGTCATCCGTGACACCGTCGCCAAGGGCGGCAGCATTCTTTTCGTTGGTACCAAGCGTCAGGCTGCCCAGCCGATCGCCGATGCCGCCGAAAAATGCGCACAGTATTACATGAACCACCGCTGGTTGGGTGGCACATTGACCAACTGGCAGACTGTTTCCAAGTCGATCCAGCGTCTGAAATCCATCGACGAACAGTCCGAGCGTGGCTTTGCCGGCCTGACCAAGAAAGAGCGTCTTGGCATGGAACGTGACCAAGCGAAGCTGGAAGCATCGCTGGGTGGTATCCGTGAAATGGGCGGTCGCCCTGACCTGATCTTCGTCATCGACGTGAAAAAAGAAGCGCTGGCCGTGGCCGAAGCGAACAAGCTGGGCATCCCGGTTATCGCCGTCGTCGACACCAACTGCTCCCCCGATGGCATCGACTATATCATCCCCGGCAACGATGACGCGGCACGCGCCATTGGACTGTATTGCGACCTGGCAGCACGCGCCGCGCTTGACGGTATGTCTGCGCAGCTGGGTGCAGCCGGCGTTGATATCGGCGCGATGGAAGAAGCGCCCGAAGAAGAAGCCCTGATCGACGGTGGCGTCGAAGTCGGCAATGCGTCGGAAGAGACCGTATCGAACGACGCAATGAGCAAGGACGCGGTTCTGGATATCGAATCCAAAAAAGAAACCGTCGCCGAAGCCAAGTCGTAATCGACTGAATATAAGCGGGCAGGGGTTAGCTCCTGCCTGCCCTGAAAATTCACATGATTGAGACATCGGAGCAGGATTTCCTGCCCCTTCTTTCATTCCCATTCAAGGAGAACCAAAGCGATGGCAATTACAGCATCCATGGTCAAAGAACTGCGCGACACAACCGGTGCGGGCATGATGGACGCCAAAAAGGCGCTGACAGAAACAGATGGCGACATGGAAGCAGCCGTCGATTGGCTGCGGACCAAAGGTTTGGCAAAAGCTGCCAAGAAATCCGGCCGTACCGCTGCCGAAGGTCTGGTCGCGGTTAAGGTCGAAGGCGGCCACGGTGTTGCTGTCGAAGTGAACTCGGAAACCGACTTCGTTGGCAAAAACGCCGACTTCCAGAAAATGGTTGCTGGTATTGCGAATGCGGCTGTGTCCGTTTCGGATATCGACGCGCTGAACGCGGCTGAAATTGGCGGCAAGCCTGTATCCACCGTTATCACAGACGCGATCGCCACCATCGGCGAAAACATGTCGGTACGCCGCATGCAATCCATCGACGGCGATCTGGTGGTTTCCTACGTGCACAACGCAGCCGCACCTGACATGGGCAAAATCGGCGTTCTGGTCGCAATGACCGGCGGTGACGAAACACTTGGCAAGCAGATTGCGATGCACATCGCGGCTGTTAACCCTGCGTCATTGTCCGAGGATGATCTGGACCCGGCTGTTGTTGAAAAAGAAAAGCAGGTTCAGATGGACATCGCTCGCGAGTCCGGCAAACCTGAAGCTGTTATCGAAAAGATGATTTCCGGCCGTATGCAAAAGTACATGTCCGAAGTGACGTTGCTGAACCAGGCGTTTGTGGTGAACCCTGATGTGACCGTGGGTGCCGCGGCCAAGGAAGCCGGCGCGACAATCACCGGTTTCGTCCGGTTGGAAGTCGGCGAAGGCATTGAAGTCGTCAAGGAAGATTTCGCAGCCGAAGTTGCAAAAGCCGCAAAAGGCTAAGCTGTCACACAGCAGATAAGACAAAGGGCGAGGGCGCATCAGTACCTTCGCCTTTTTTTCGTTTAAAATCAAATTATAACATGCTAATCCTAAGCTTTCAGATGAGCTTTGAGCGCATCCAACGCCATCAGATACCCTTGCGCGCCGAACCCGCAGATTTGACCCAGAGCCACAGGCGCGATGTAGGAACGATGCCGAAATTCCTCGCGCGCGTGGATGTTGCTCAGGTGTACTTCGACGACCGTAAGCTCGACTGAGGCAATTGCATCCATCAATGCAATCGACGTATGTGTATAGGCGCCGGCATTCAGCACGATCCCGGCATGTTTGCCTTTGGCCGCGTGGATCAGATCGATCAATGCGCCTTCGTGGTTGGACTGCTCAAACGCGACATCAAACCCCAGCGTCTTTGCTTTTTCGCGGCACAGCGCCTCGACATCGGCCAAGGTTGTCTTGCCGTAGACATCAGGCTGGCGCGTGCCCAGCAGGTTCAGGTTCGGACCGTTCAGGATCAGAATGGATGTCATAGCGGTGGCCTTGTTGTTGCTTTTTGGTGGCTCAGACGTAACACAGGCGTTCCAGCAAGTTTAGTCTTTCTTTTCAGGGAATTCGACCGGACCGCCGTGCTTTTCCCATGTCGAGAACCCTTCACGCAGATGCGCCGCATCGAACCCCATGTCCTGCAAGGTTCCCGTGGTGATCGCCGACCGCCAGCCAGAAGCGCAATGGAACACAAATTTCTTGTCCTGACCGAAGATCTCTTTGAAGTACGGGCTGTCGGGGTCGACCCAGAATTCGATCATGCCGCGCGGTGCGTGAAAGCTTCCAGGAATATAGCCGCTGCGCTGACGTTCGCGAATGTCGCGCAAATCGACGATAACGACATCGGGGTCGTTCATCATATTTATCAGCTCAGGGGCGTCAATCTCGGTAATTCGCGCCCGGGCAGCGCGCACCATGTCCGCTGATGAAACTCTAAGTCCGGCCATAGAGATGTCCTTTAATTAAATTCCGGGTGAACCAGTCGGGGAAACCGGCGTAACGCTTGCCTTGATTATGGCATCGACGGAAGGCGCGTAAAGAAAAACATGGCGAAACCCGACGCGGTGCACGTCGTGCATGGTTAAATTTTGTATATTCAGTATGATACCGAACGTTCATCATCCATAAGATGAGATAGGGCCAGCTAACTTTAAGCCACTTTAATTACATAATACTGATTATAGGATTAAGTATACAAAGTGTCCGGAAAGAAGTTTCCCCTGAAATACTGTTATATTTCAGCCAATAATACGGCTATCCTAATGCATAACCTGCACCGCGCACGGTTCTTATCGGGTCGTCCCCGCCATAGATCGTCAACGCCTTTCGCAGCCTTGCGATGTGAACATCGACGGTGCGTGTATCCACATAGATGTCGCGCCCCCAGACGTGGTCCAACAGCTGATCACGGCTGAACACGCGGCCAGGACGTTCCAGCAAGGTCACCAGCAATCGATATTCGGTTGGGCCAAGCTTGAGTTCATTTTCAGCACGGTTGACCCTGTGGCGTTCAGTATCCAGCGTGATGTCACCAAAGCTGAGCGCGGCACCGGCCGATGCCGGACGGACGCGACGCAACTGGGTTCGGACGCGCGCCATAAGTTCGCGCATCGAATATGGCTTCACCACATAGTCATCAGCACCGGTTTCAAGGCCGCGTACGGTGTCGACCTCTTCGGACCGCGCCGATAGCATGATCACCGGTATGTGCCGCGTGTCATCGCGGGTTTTAAGCTGCCGGCACACTTCTATCCCGCTTAACAGCGGCATCATCCAGTCAAGAATAACAAGGTCTGGCAGTGCCTCGGCGACCAGCAGCATTGCTTCTTCGCCATTCTCGGCGCGGCGCACATCGAACCCTTCGGATTCAAGGTTATACGCCAGAACTTCGCGCTGCGCAGGTTCATCTTCCACCAGGAGGATTTGGGGTTGTGACGCTGACATGGGCCTTAGACCTTCAGGTTGGTCGACGTATCATCGGCTTTGGGCCGATCCTCATCGGGCTGGGTTCCGGTAACAAGATAGACTACCTGTTCGGCGATGGACGTAACCAGATCGCCCATACGCTCAACGTTTTTGGCGATGAAATGCAGATGCATGCACGATGTGATGTTGCGGGGATCTTCCATCATGAACGTCAGGAATTCGCGAAACAGCGCATTATACATCTGGTCGACATCTTCATCGCGCGCGATGACATCCATGGCCAGGGTCGCATCACGCTGCACATAGGAGTCAAGCGCATCCTTCAGCATGATCTCGACGGTTTTGCACATGCGCCGGATGGCTCCTGCGCTGTCCGCCACCGGCGGCAACTGCGCCAGAACCGAATTGCGCTTGGCCATGTTTTTTGCATAATCGCCAATACGTTCCAGGCTGGCGCTGATCTTGATCACGCTCAAGATCAACCGTAAATCTACGGCTGTAGGTGCCCGCAAGGCGATAATACGGGCGGCTCGTTCGTTGATAAGCTCTTCCAGGGCATCGATGGGCTTGTCCCCTGCCCGCACCTGATTGGCCAATTCTTCATCGCGGGTCTCAAGCGACTGCGCCGCAAGACGGATGGCGTCTTCGACCATGCCGCCCATTTTCATGATTTGGGCCTGAACGCTTTCCAGGTCTCGGTCAAAAGCAGAAGCAATATGTTGTTCTTGCATGATATTTATCCAATCCGGCCAGTGATATAGCTTTCGGTTCTAGGGTCCTCCGGAGACGTGAAGATTTTATCGGTTTCTCCGTATTCCACGAGGTGCCCAAGGTGGAAAAACGCGGTTTTCTGACTGACCCGTGCAGCCTGCTGCATCGAATGGGTCACGATGACCACCGAATAATCCTGTCGTAGCTCATCGATCAGCTCCTCGACCTGCGCCGTCGCGATCGGGTCAAGCGCCGAACACGGCTCGTCCATCAACAGAACTTCGGGTTCGGTCGCGATGGCACGGGCAATGCAAAGACGCTGCTGCTGCCCCCCCGACAGGCCGGTACCGGGCGCAAGAAGCCGGTCCTTGACTTCGTTCCAGATCGCGGCTCGTTTAAGGGCGCGCTCGACGATCTCGTCCAGGTCGGCCTTGTTTCGGGCCAGCCCGTGGATCCGGGGCCCATAGGCCACGTTATCGTAGATCGATTTCGGAAACGGGTTCGGCTTTTGAAATACCATGCCAACCTTGGCGCGAAGCTGTACCGGATCGACGTTACTGTCGTAGATGTCTTCGCCGTCAATCAGAATGTCGCCTTGTACAGAACTGATCGCAATCGTGTCGTTCATCCGATTGATACAGCGCAGGAAAGTCGATTTTCCGCACCCTGACGGGCCGATAAAGGCAGTTACGGTCTTGTCCAGGATATCAACCGACACGTCCTTGATCGCATGGTTATCGCCATAGTACACCTGCACGTTGCGAGCCGCGATTTTGATCTTGTTTGACATTACGTCGGTCTCCGAAATTACGTTATCTTTCATTGCCTTGCCTTCCGCTCTTACCAGCGTCGTTCAAAACGACGGCGTAACAGGACGGCGATCGCATTCATCGTTACCAAGAAGACCAGCAAAATGATGATACCACCCCAGGCTCTTTCGTAAAATGCTGGGTCGGCACGTTTAGCCCATTCATAGATCTGTGCAGGCATTGCAGAATTGGGCGCAAGCAAGCCTGAAGCGATGCTATCAGGCGGGTTCGACGCGATAAAGCCGACCATGCCGATCAGAAGCAACGGTGCCGTTTCCCCCAAGGCCTGCGCCAGACCGATGATGGTACCGGTCAGAATGCCCGGTGCGGCCAGAGGCAACACATGGTGAAACACCGATTGCATCTTGGACGCGCCTACCCCCAGTGCAGCATCGCGGATCGACGGCGGCACCGATTTCAGCGATGCGCGGGTCGAAATGATGATTGTCGGCAAGGTCATGAGCGTCAGCACCAGCCCGCCCACCAGAGGAGCCGAGTTTGGCAAATGCATGTAATTGATGAACACCGCGAGCCCCAGGATGCCGAAAACAATCGACGGGACCGCCGCGAGGTTGGCTATGTTGACTTCGATGATATCGGTAAGCAGATTTTTGGGTGCGAATTCCTCAAGATAGATCGAAGCAGCAACCCCGATCGGAAGCGCAAGTATCAACACCACCAACATCATGAACAAGGACCCGATCATCGCGACCCCCATGCCAGCGGCTTCGGGGCGGGCGTCAGATGCGTCTGCCCCGGTGATGAACGAAAGGTTGAACTGCGTTTGCAACGCACCCGCAGCGTGCAGCGCGTCTACCAGATCAAGCTGTGCGGCATTGATATTCTTGTCGTTGGCAATGCTTTCGCGGCTGACGCGCCCCTTCATGTACCCGTCGACCCGGCTGTTGGTCAAAAACTTGAACTCCACAGAGGTGCCGATCAGGTCAGGGTTGGCCAGCACAAAATCGCGCAGCTGTGCAGCTGCATCCTTTGACAGGATGTCGGCCATTGCCTTTGGCTTCAGCTCGGTCTGGATCCCTAGCGTCGCAACTTTGGCTTCAAGTGCCGCCGACATCAACGGCGCATAACCGAAGGTCGAAACCTTCTTGATGTCCTCGATATTGCGGTCGCCTTTCTTGTCCAGCTTTGCTTCTAGCAACTGCACATCCAGCGTGAGAAAGGTCTGCTGAAACGCACCGGTACCACGACCGACAATCGTCACGAGCAAAATCGCCAACATGAGCAACCCGATGGCAATGGCGACGATGCCATACATCTTGAAACGCTTTTCGGCCCGGTTGCGCTTGACGGTGCGTGCGTCTTGCTGAAGCAACGACCGCTGTGGCTGGGTATGGTCTGGCAAATCAGTCATTCATACTGCTCCCGGTATTTGCGCACGATATACAGCGCCAGTACGTTCAGCCCCAAGGTCAGAACGAACAACGTCAGCCCAAGCGCGAAAGCCACCAGCGTTTCGGGGCTGGCAAAGTCGGTGTCGCCGGTAAGCTGGCTCACGATGCGCGTGGTGATGGTTGTCATCGCCTCAAGCGGATTGGCGGATATTCTGGCGATGGCCCCTGCCCCCAGCACGACGATCATGGTTTCGCCGATCGCACGGCTGGCGGCCAGCAAGACAGCACCGACAATACCCGGCAACGCAGCCGGCAAGACAACCTGACGGATGGTTTCGCTATGGGTGGCCCCAAGCCCGAAAGACCCGTCACGCAAGGACTGAGGCACCGCATTGATAATGTCATCGCTCAGCGAGGAGACAAACGGAATCAACATGATCCCCATGACCAACCCGGCGGTCAGTACGGATGTTGCGCCGCTCATCCAGTCCACGCCCAATATGCCGTTTTCCCCGCGTCCAAACAGATTGACCAAAAACGGGCCCACCGTCAGAAGGGCGAACAGACCATAGACGATGGTCGGGATACCGGCGAGTATTTCGAGCAACGGTTTGGCAAAGGCGCGGACCTTGCCATTGGCGTATTCGGATAGGTAAATTGCGGCAAATAACCCGATGGGAACCGCAACCAGCAGTGCGATCAACGAAATATACAGGGTGCCCCACAGCAATGGCAGGATCGACAGCTCACTGTCACCCCGGAAATTCGGAGCCCAGGTGGTGCCCAGGAAAAAGTCCTGCCATGGGTGGAGCTTGAAGAAGTTGATCGTTTCAAACAGCATCGACAGGACGATCCCCACAGTCGTCAGGATCGCCAGCGAAGCCGCGGCAATCAGCATGGACAGCAAGAACCGTTCGACCATGTTCCGCGCGCGGAATTTTTCTGTTGTTACGCGAAAAGCAAACAGTAACCCGGCCATTGCGATGGTGCTGACAATGGCAATCATCAGCAGCCGGCCCGTACCCTGCATGCTGCGGTATCGCTGTGCTGCCGCCAGAACCTCGGGGCTGACGTCTGACCCAAGCGCCACGCCGCTTTCTGCCAGCAATGCGCGCACGTCAGTGTCGTTTGACGACAGGTTGCGCGCCCGGTCGGCATCGATGGCCCCGGCTTGAACCGCCGCGTCCAGCCCGTTGGCAACGCGGGTCACGTCGCTCATGACCAAGCTGACCGAAGACCCTTCGGCGATCGCGCTTTGTGGGATCATTTCGATCACAGCGTTCTGGATCACAACAGGTTGGATCAGCAGCCAGGCCACCAGCACGAACAATGACGGAATCGCCGTAAACAAGGCCGCGTTGTAGCCATAATAATTCGGGAGGGAATGCAGCTTGCGGGAATCTCCGCCCACCGAAGCCATTGCACGGCTGCGCACCATTCCGAAGGCCACCAGCGTCAGCGCCAACAGCACGAGCACCAAAACCGTGGTCGGTGCCACATTCAGAAAGTAGCTCATGCAAAGCCCCCAGGTCGTGATCCAAACGCGGACCCGTCATTGCTTGATATCAGACAAAAAACGACCCGGAGAGGTTAAAGTCTCTCCGGGTAGAATGAAAGGTTTAGGAATCGCTACCCATGACGACTTCGTCAGCGACAATAGCTTGGGTCTTTGCCAGTTCGGGATCGGATACCAACCCGTATTCTGCCAACGGACCATCAGGCCCCGCGATTTCGTCGGCGACGAAAAATTCAGCGTATTCTTTCAAGCCCGGAATAACGCCGATATGCGCTTTCTTGACATAGAAGAACAACGGGCGGGACACAGGGTAATCACCTGCTGAAATGGTTTCGACAGAGGGTTCTACGCCACCCATTGTCGCCACTTGCAGCTTGTCTGTGTTGTTCTCATAGAACGCCAGACCGAACACGCCGATGCCGTCCTTGTTGCTTTCGATGCGGGCCAGCGTTTCGGTATAGTCACCGTCGATGTCCACGGACACACCGTCTGTGCGCAGCGCGATACAGGCTTTTTCCGCAGCTTTTTTATCGTCACCGTTGGCGGCCTTGAAAACCTCAAAGTCACCGGTGGCTTCACAGCCAGCCAAAATCACCTTGTCTTCAAACACTTCACGTGTGCCGTGCTTGGTACCGGGAATATAAGCCTGGATCGGCTGGTCGGGGAAGTTCGCGTTGACGTCAGACCAGTTTTTGTTGGGGTTCGCGACGATCTTGCCATCAACCACCACTTCCGAGGACAGGGCTTTGTACCAGTCTTCCGGGGTGAATTCGAAGGTGTTACCGTTGATATCCGAGGCGAAAACGATACCGTCATAGCCGATCTGGACTTCGATGATGTCGGTCACACCATTGGCTGCGCACACCTCGACTTCGGAGCTTTTGATCTTGCGAGAAGCATTTGCAATGTCGATCGTATTCTCGCCTACACCTTCGCAAAACCGCTTGAGACCCGCGGAAGAGCCGCCCGATTCTACAACCGGCGTGGGGAAGTCAAAATTTTCGCCAAAGGCCTCGGCAACGATGGACGCATAGGGCAGCACTGTGGACGAACCAGCGATCTGGACCTGATCCCGCGCGGCAGCCGCGGTTGCGGATAAAGCCGCGATAGCGAACGCGGAAGTGGTGAATTTAACGAGCGACATGATGTCTCCTGTCAGCTTAGAATTTCTGACCACCCCCATGGTGATCTGGCCGCACCAATATTTAGATGACACTTAGCTTTTGTGACACTCGTGTTACAGTTTCATGACAGACGGGGAAATTTCAACGTTCATCTGTCATAAATATAGCAACTTACGTCATATCCATCGGTAAAATTACAATGAACTTCGCGCCCTGCCCCAGACTGCTGCTGATTTTCAGCCGTCCGCGATGCCGGTTCAATATATGTTTTACGATGGCCAACCCCAATCCGGTGCCCCCCAACGCCCGGCTGCGATGGCTATCGGCGCGGTAGAATCGTTCGGTCAGGCGCGGCAGGTGGATGGGGTCGATGCCCGGCCCGTGATCGCGCACGGTAACCTGTACCGCAGGGCCGCGCAAAGACGGGTCGCGCAGGGTTTGCTCGACTTGGATTTCCACTTTTTTGCCTTTGCCGCCATACTTTATCGCGTTTTCGATCAGATTGGTGAATACCTGCAAAAGCTGATCGGTGTCGCCCAGCAACGGCATCGGGTCGTCACCCATCAGCAGGACCAGCGTGACATTCGCCTCGTCTGCCAGCGGATTCAGGTTGCGCAGCGTCGATTGCAGGACATAGCGCAAATCAACCTTGTCGGTAGGGCGCACCCGTTCATCGGATTCAACCCGTGACAGTGACAAGAGA
This sequence comes from Sulfitobacter sp. L-8, assembly GCF_056859255.1. NCBI lineage: Bacteria > Pseudomonadati > Pseudomonadota > Alphaproteobacteria > Rhodobacterales > Roseobacteraceae > Sulfitobacter > Sulfitobacter sp. L-8. The sequence goes on along the minus strand of NZ_JBSXOD010000056.1, from coordinate 505,591 downwards.
TCGCCGACCAACCGGTTCATCCGCTCGGCCTCACCGGTCATGATACCAAGAAACCTGTCGCGCGCGGCGGCATCATCGCGCGCGGGGCCGCGCAGGGTTTCGATGAAACCCATCAAGGCCGTCAGCGGTGTTCGCAGTTCGTGGCTGACATTGGCCACAAAATCGCGGCGCATCTGACTTGCATTGGCCAACTGGGTAATGTCCTGGAAGCTGAGCAGAACATAGTCCATTCCCGAGACCTTGCGCACATGTACACGATAGGTCGTATCGTTGCCGCCGTCGTTGGCCAGGTACTGCGCCTCGCGGGGGGTGCTGTCTTGTTGACACTGTTCCACCGCATCCACCACCGCCGGCTGACGCAGCACGTTGATGTAATGACGGTCTATCGCAGTGCTGCCCAGCAGGGCTTGGGCTTCGGTATTCATCGCTACAATGCGTTCGGCCCGGTTTACCGCCAAGGTCGGCAGCGGCAGTGCTGCAAGAAGATCAGGCAGATGAGGACGTAACACCACCAGTCAGACTGGCGCGAGGTCTTGGCGAAACCGCCGGGCGTTTTCCTGATAGTGTCGCGCACTGGCCGTCAGCCCGGCTATCGCTGCTGCATCCAGTTCCCGCACGACCTTGCCCGGCGCACCCATCACCAACGATCCATCCGGAATCACCTTGTTTTCGGTGATCAGGGCCCCGGCCCCAATCAGACAATTCTTGCCGATCTTGGCACCGTTCAGCACTGTGGCACCCATTCCGACAAGCGAATTGTCCCCGATCGTGCAGCCATGCAGCATGACCTTGTGCCCGATGGTGCAGTTTTCACCAATCGTCAGCGGGCATCCGGGATCGGTGTGGAAAACCGAATTTTCTTGAACGTTGCTGCCTTTTCCGACGTGAATTCTTTCGTTGTCGCCGCGAAGTGTTGCGCCGAACCACACGGATGTACCCGCCTCGAGCACGACGTTACCGATCACATTGGCATCAGGCGCAACCCATGCGTCAGGATCCACGTCGGGACGAATGTCGGCCAAAGCGTATAGGGTCATTTGGTATCCTCGAATTCAGATTGCAATGCGCGCACATGATCCACCAGTTTCGGCTGCTGGGAAAGCCGCAATCGTTCCGCGGTGATGATCGCCTTCAAACGCGCTTCGGTGTCGACAAGATCGTCATTAACAAGCACATAATCATAACCGTCCCAGTGGCTGATCTCGTCCCAGCTTTTCTCCATCCGCAAGGCAATTGTATCGTGATCATCCTGGCCGCGGGTTTCGAGACGACGGCGCAGTTCGCGGATTGACGGCGGCAAGATGAAGATCGACAGCACATGCTGCTTGAGAGATGAGTTGCTGATTTGCTGGGCACCCTGCCAGTCGACATCAAACAAAACATCGCGTCCGTTATCTATCGCCTTTTGCACCGGCCCCTTTGGTGATCCGTAATAGTTGTTGAAAACCCGCGCATGTTCCAGCATTTCGCCTTCGTTGACGTATTTGCGGAATTCATCTTCGGAGACGAAATAGTAATCTTTTGCATCCGTTTCCCCGACCCTGGGTTTACGGGTCGTCGCCGATACCGAAAATTGCAATGATGCATCCCAGTCGCGCAGTTTGCGTGCCAAGGTTGACTTGCCCGCACCGGACGGTGAGCTCAGAATGATCAATAGGCCGCGACGCTCGCTCATGTCTTACTCCACGTTCTGCACTTGTTCGCGCATCTGGTCGATTATTGCTTTCAATGCCAGCCCGATCTGGGTCAGATCCGTGTCTTGTGCCTTGCTGCACAAGGTATTGGCTTCGCGGTTGAATTCTTGCATCAGGAAATCGAGCTTTCGCCCCACGGGCCCGCCGTGATGCAGCAGTTCACGCGCGGCATTGATATGGGCGTGCAACCGGTCTATTTCCTCGGTCACGTCCGATTTCACGGCGATGATCGCCAGTTCTTGTGCCAGACGGTTTTCATCTACGCCGTCACTGTTATCAAGAACCCGTGCAAGATTGCGCTTTAGGATGCGCGCCATCTCGTCTTTGCGTTGCGCGGCCACCAGCTTGGCGCGACCGGTCAATTCCTCGATTTCTGTCAGTTGCGACCGCAAGACCTGATCCAACGCCGCGCCCTCGTTGACCCGCATAGAATTGAAATCCGCCAATATTCTTGCAAAATCCTCCTGCAACGCGGCACTTAGCGCAGGCACATCATCCACCTGCGGCGCTTGTTCCAACACGCCGCGCATGGTGACGATATCGGTGGCTTTTGACGGCGCGAGCGATACACCGGCATCCATTGCCCGGGCTTCGATCTCGTGCAGGGCGTCAAGAACGGCATCAAGCTGGACGGCGTTAACGCTTAGGGTTCCGGTACCTTCGTCGCGGGTCATCCTGAGATTGCAGGTCACGTTGCCGCGCACCAGTGCATCGCTCAGCTGCTTGCGCAACGCAATCTCGAGCCCGTCGATCCAGTCGGGCACACGCAGGCGCAGATCCAGCCCCTTGCCGTTGACAGCCCGTATTTCCCACGCCCAACTATGCGGTGTCAAAGCACCACTTCCCGAAGCGAAACCGGTCATCGATCGTATCATGGGTGGTCCTTGTCTGCTGGCACTGTTGCCCGCCTTAAAGGCCAAACTTTCTATCGGAGCAAGTCAAAAGCCTGAAGGTTCGGGAGGGTTCCCGCCTCTTGGATTAACCAACGCCTAAGATTTTCCGAAAAGTTTTAGCCGAAATTCGGCAAAACCGCCTATACCATTGTGCAACGTTGCCTCGGCCCGTCCCGTGGCTACCGCGCGAACGACATAGACCTGCGGGGATTTAACGCATTGCGTCTTCGCGCCACAAAGAGAATTAACCGCCACTTGATACGCCAAAGCAACCAAAACCACAGAATATTATTTCAATGACAGAAGATGTTTCAGACCCCGATCTCACCGTGTTGGCGCAAGTCCAGGCGTATTGGGAATCGTTGCGCGGAGAACAGATCATTCCCAAGCGGTCCCAGATCGACCCCAGAGGCCTGGAACCCGCATTGCACCACGCCTTCATCCTGGAACGCATCAAACCGGGGGTTGCACGATTGCGCGTCGCGGGTAGCCACCTGAACGAGTTGATGGGAATGGAAGTGCGCGGTATGGCGATCACCTCGTTCATTCAAATAGAAGCACGACAACGCTTTAATCTCATGATGGAAGAACTGTTCGAGACCCCTGCAATCGGAATGCTCGAACTTGGGAACCGCGAGGGCCAGATACAAGGACGCATGCTGCTCTTGCCGCTAAAAAGCGATATGGGCGACACCAGTCGGATGCTTGGTTGCCTCATGACCAAAGGCACCCCGCCGGGCAGTCCCTGCCGTTTTGACATGAGAAGCGCAAAGATCACCCCGCTTCGTTCGGGCGGCGCGTCGCTTCCCATGGATATGCCGCCGCCCGCCGTACGGCCTGTTCAGGGATTTGCGGAAAAGCCGCCGGTATTTGACAGTGACCCAAAACGACCGCGTCCGGGCTACCTGCGCCTGGTGGACCCCGAGAAATAAGCCCTACAAAAGGATCAACCGCGCAACCGATGGATTACGCGGTCGATTTGTAATGGGACCAAGGTGTCAGCCTGCCGCCTTGACTTGATGAGCTGCGCGCCGCGCTGATAGCTCTTCCGCGACCAAAAATGCCAGCTCAAGCGATTGGCTGGCATTCAAGCGGGGATCACAGGCGGTGTGGTACCGATCTGACAGATCCTCGTCCTGGACGGCACGGACACCACCGGTGCATTCAGTGACATCCTGGCCGGTCATCTCGAAATGGACACCGCCGGGCACAGTACCTTCGGCTGCGTGAACCGAAAAGAATTCCCGCACCTCGCGCAATACGGAATCGAAGGGCCGTGTCTTGTAGCCGCTCGAAGACTTGATGGTGTTGCCGTGCATCGCGTCGCAGGTCCATACCACGTTTGCGCCCTCTTCCTGCACGGTCTTGATCAGACGCGGCAGGTGTTCGCCCACGTTGCCCGCTCCAAACCGCGCGATCAGGGTCAGGCGACCCTCCTCGTTCTGGGGGTTCAGCGTTTTCATCAACTGCTTCAGGTCGTCGCTTGTCATGGTCGGGCCACACTTCAGGCCGATCGGGTTCTGGACACCGCGCGCGAATTCGACGTGCGCGCCATCGGGTTGGCGGGTACGGTCGCCGATCCAGATCATGTGGCCAGACCCCGCCAGCCATTTGCCGGTCTGGCTGTCCTGACGGCACAGCGCCTCTTCGTATTCCAGAAGAAGCGATTCATGGCTTGTATAATATTCAACCGATTGCAAGGTATGCGCGGTTTCGGCGGTCACACCGGCCGCCGCCATGAAATCAAGCGTGTCTGAAATGCGGTTCGCGATCTCGCGGTATTTCTCGGCCTTTTCGCTTTCGGTAAAGCCCAGGGTCCAGCCATGCACCTGATGCACATCCGCATAACCACCGGTCGAAAACGCACGGATCAGGTTCAGCGTCGCGGCGGCCTGAGTGTAGGCACGCAGCATTTTTTTGGGGTCCGGGATGCGGGCCTCGGCTGTGAATGCCAGTTCGTTGATGATGTCACCGCGGTAGCTGGGAAGCTCCACGCCACCGACAACTTCGGTGGGTGCCGAACGTGGCTTGGCAAACTGACCGGCCATCCGGCCCAGCTTGATGACCGGAACTTTGGCACCGTGGGTCAGCACGATCGCCATTTGCAGCATAACCTTGAACGTGTCGCGGATCATGTCGCTGCTGAACTGCTCGAAGCTTTCGGCGCAATCGCCGCCTTGAAGCAAAAACGCGTCGCCCCGGCCAGCCGCGGCCAGATGCTTTTTCAAACGGCGGGCTTCGCCTGCAAAAACCAACAATGGATACCGGGACAATTCAGCCTCGACGGCGCGCAGCGCGTCCTGATCAGGATAGTCGGGCATCTGGATCCGCGGTTTGTCGCGCCAGCTTGATTTTGTCCAATCGGTCATCATTTCTCTCCGAACTACGCAGCGCCCCATTGTCAGGCGCAAACATTTAGGTCTTTGGTATACAAAACCCTGTGCCGAGTGACCAGAACCGAAATTCACCCTATTGACCTTGATGCCGCCTCATGGGCAAGGTTTTCGGCAGGTTTTGAGGGGCAGCTTCCGCTATGCCCATTAACTCAAGTCAACCCGAAAGGCGACGAGATGTCAGACGCCCGCGCGGCTACACGTATCATTGCCAAAGATGAAAAGGCGCGTCTTTTCGTCTTTGTGCTGCTTGAAAACTTTACGATGCTCAGCTTTGCTTCGGCCGTGGAATGTTTACGGATCGCCAACCGTATGGCGGGGCGCAGCGTCTATGACTGGCGGTTGATCGGTGAAGGTGGCGGGCGGGTACGCTGTTCTGCGGGTGCGGAATTCACCCTCGACGGCGATCTGGATGAACTGCGTCGCGAAGATACATTGGTGGTGTGCAGCGGTATAGATGTACAGACCGCCACAACAAAGAAGCTTTTGGGGTGGCTGCGCCGCGAGGCCCGAAAGGGCATGATGGTGGGGGGGCTGTGTACTGCTGCATTCACCTTGGCCAAGGCCGGATTGCTGGACGGGAAGCGGGCGACGATCCATTGGGAAAACCAAGACAGCTTTTCCGAAGACTTTGAAGAAGTGAACCTGACCAAATCGGTGTTTGTGGTCGATGGCAACCGGATGACCACCGCTGGCGGGACATCTTCGATCGACCTGATGCTCAAGCTGATCGCCGATGATCTGGGCGAAGACCTTGCCAACGCGGTCGCAGATCAGTTGATCTACAGCTCGATCCGGACCGATCAGGATACCCAGCGGTTGTCGGTTCCGACGCGCATCGGTGTGCGACACCCCAAGTTGAGCCAGGTTATCCAGATGATGGAAGCCAACATCGAAGAACCGATCAGCCCGTCCTTTCTTGCACGTGATGTAGGTATGTCGACCCGGCAGCTCGAGCGGCTGTTCCGCCGCTATCTCAACCGCAGTCCCAAGCGCTATTACATGGAGTTGCGGCTTCAGAAAGCCAGAAACCTTTTGATGCAGACCGACATGAGCGTCATCAATGTCGCCCTTGCCTGCGGGTTTGCATCGCCTTCGCATTTTTCCAAATGCTATCGCGCCCATTATGACACGACCCCCTACCGCGAGCGTGGCTCGCACGCGACAAGACTGTCGATTTAAAGGCAGGTCGCGGTAGGCTCCCGGAGCGTGCCAATCTACAATTAGACTTTTCTTTTGGAAGTCCGCCGCATAGGCTTTGCGCTGAACATAACGTTCCAACACGGGAGATAATCAATGAAAAAGATGCTTATGGCCACAACGGCTGCGGCATTGCTTGCGACGAACGCATTTGCAGACGCTCACAGCAAAGAAGTGAAACTGGGCGTGGAGTTCGGCTTTACCGGTCCCATTGAATCGCTGACGGGCCCGATGGCCGCCGGTGCCGAAATGGCCATGAAAGAAGTTACCGACAGCGGCCTTTTGCTGGGTGGTGCCAAGGTGACGTCGATCCGCGCGGATTCCGGCTGTATTGATAATGGGCTCGCGGTATCGGGTGCCGAAAGGCTGATCTCCGAGGGGATCAACGGGCTGATTGGCGCAGATTGCTCTGGTGTGACAGGAGCGGTTTTGCAGAACGTCGCGATACCGAATGGCATGGTGATGATATCGCCTTCGGCAACATCCCCTGGTCTGTCGACGATGGACGACAACGACCTGTTCTTCCGCACCTCGCCGTCTGATGCGCGTGAGGGGGAAGTCATGGCAGAGATCCTCAAGGAACGCGGTGTGAAATCCATTGCGTTGACCTATACCAACAACGACTATGGCAAGGGTCTGGCCGATGCGATCGAAACCAGCTTCAAAGCCGTGGGCGGCGAGGTCACCATCGTGGCCGCGCATGAAGACGGCAAGGCAGATTATTCGGCCGAAGTCGGTGCACTGGCCTCTGCCGGTGGGGATATCCTGGTTGTCGCTGGCTACCTTGACCAGGGCGGCCCAGGTATCATCAATGCGGCTTTGGACACCGGTGCGTTCGATACCTTCGGACTGCCAGGCGGCATGATCGGTGACACTTTGCCCGACCGTATCGGCGACGATCTGAACGGATCTTACGGACAGATCGCAGGTTCCGAAGGTCAGGGCATCGACACTTTCTCGAAGATGGCGGAAGACGCGGGATTTAACGGCACGTCGCCCTACACCCCCGAATCCTATGACGCCGCAGCACTTTTCCTGCTGGCGATGCAGGCAGCCGATTCAATGGATCCGGCAAAATACGGCCCCAAGATCCTTGATGTCGCCAACGCCCCCGGAGAGAAAATCTATCCTGGTGAGCTCGCCAAAGCGCTCGAATTGATCGCGGCGGGCAAGGATGTCGACTATGTCGGTGCCTCCGCGGTCGAGCTGATCGGAGCCGGTGAATCCGCAGGGACCTACCGGATGATCGAGGTCAAAGACGGCAAGATCGAAACCATCGGTTTCAAATAAGTTCTTTAGATTACCACATCATTATCAGCAGCCCGGGCAATCGGGCTGCTGTTTGAGTAAGAAAAACCACGCATCTACGACGTGGACACAGGGATATTCATATGATCGTCGTTGACGACGTACACAAACACTTTGGCGGGTTTCATGCCGTCGATGGCGCGAGCCTGACCATTGACAAGGGCACCATCACCGGTTTGATCGGCCCGAATGGTGCCGGAAAAACCACCTTGTTCAACGTGATAGCCGGCGTACTAAAGCCCACATCGGGCCGCGTGATGATGGACGGCGAAGACATCACCGGATTGCCGCCGCATGACCTGTTTCACAAGGGTCTGCTTAGAACCTTTCAGATCGCCCACGAATTTTCATCGATGACCTGCCGCGAAAACCTGATGATGGTTCCGGGCGATCAAGCTGGCGAAACGCTTTGGAATACCTGGTTTGGCCGCAAGCGGATTGCGGACCAGGAACGTGCCCTGAAGGCCAAAGCCGACGAGGTTCTCGAGTTTTTGACGATTGAACATCTGGCCGAGCAAAAAGCCGGGCAGATTTCCGGTGGTCAAAAAAAATTGCTTGAACTCGGCCGGACCATGATGGTTGACGCCAAGATCGTGTTTCTTGACGAAGTTGGTGCCGGCGTAAACCGCACCTTGCTCAATATCATCGGTGACGCCATCATCCGCCTTAACCAGGAACGTGGGTATACTTTTGTTGTGATCGAACACGACATGGATTTTATCGGACGCCTGTGTGATCCGGTCATCTGCATGGCCGAAGGCAAGGTTCTGGCCGAAGGGACGCTGCCCGAAATCAAGGCGAACGAACAGGTCATAGAAGCGTATCTTGGGACCGGCCTGAAAAACAAGACCGTGACCGCATGAAATTCGGGTTGGCTGTATGGGCGAGCGTCGTGATGACCGCATTGCCACAGGCGTCGGCTGCCTGTTCCCAACTGTCAGAATCCGTTTGGATGTGTGACCGCGGCACCGCGTGGGAAAATGCCACCTGGGACCCGGTTGGCGACGGCACAACGCGTTATCTTGGAGAGGTGATATTGAACTTCACCGATCAGTGGCCCGGCTTTGAAATCAGCGACAGTTCGACAACGCTGTCAGAGCAGTTCGATACCTATACCGCATCGATAGCAGCCGAAAATACGACCCCGCCCGAAGTGCTTCAGGTTGACAAGATCGTAACCCCCCGTGGGTTGACGCTGCGACACTTGCAGTATGACGAAATTGACGGCAGCCGCACCATGAGCGCTGTGATGCTGTCGGAGGTAGGGTCGTCGCGGATCATGGTCTATCTTGATAGCGCAGACACGATGCCCTTGGAAGAAATGGAAAAAATATCGTTTGAAGTGGCGATGATGCTGCGGGACAGCTGCGCGGATGAAATCACCTGCGCTGACGCGATTGCGCCAACTACCCAGGCGAACGAATGAAAGAAACCAACATGACTGATCCATACGGGGACCGAGGCAACCACGATATTTCGATCGGAAACCCGAAAGGCCAAGGCACGGCGCAACCCGTCAGACAGGGCGGCAAGAGCCACCCTGCCCCCGGCGGCCCTTTCCTGATCGGTGATGGCATGACCGGCGGTTACGGCAATGGGCCCGACATTCTGCATGACTGCACCATCGCCGTCGAAAAAGGCGAGATCGCGGTGATCGTCGGCCCCAATGGCGCAGGCAAATCCACGGCGATGAAAGCGGTATTTGGTATGTTGGACGTGCGCCAGGGTCACGTGCGACTTGACGGAGAAGACATCACCGCCCTGTCGCCGCAAGACCGCGTCGCCAAGGGGATGGGGTTTGTCCCGCAGACCTCGAATATTTTCACATCGATGTCAGTGGAGGAAAACCTTGAGATGGGTGCCTTCATCCGCCGCGATGATTTCCGCGATACCATGACGCAGGTTTATGACCTGTTTCCCATCCTCAAGGAAAAGCGGCTTCAGCCGGCGGGCGAGCTTTCGGGCGGGCAACGTCAACAGGTGGCTGTGGGCCGTGCATTGATGACCCAGCCCAAGGTGCTGATGCTGGATGAACCGACCGCGGGGGTGTCGCCCATTGTCATGGATGAACTCTTTGACCGGATCATCGAGGTAGCCCGCACGGGAATCCCGATCCTGATGGTCGAACAGAACGCGCGGCAGGCGTTGGAGATTGCCGACAAAGGCTATGTGCTGGTGCAAGGTGCCAATGCATTTACCGGCACGGGCAAAGAGCTTTTGGCCGACCCCGAGGTCCGAAAATCGTTCTTGGGAGGGTAAGACATGCGCTGGTTCATTATACTTGCTCTGGCCTTTTTCACGACCTCCGTACAGGCACAGGATACCGGGACAACCACTGAAAACCATGACGCCGAGGGCGCGATGGAAGAGCTGACGCTCGACACCGCACCATTTCGACAGGATATCGAGATGACATGCAGTTTCGCTTTCGAATGCGTCGAAGGCGAGCCGTGCACCAAGACCGACTTCGCCCCGGAAATTTCCGGGAATGCGGGTGGGCTGACACCAAATGACCTTGTCGTGCAAAGCTTTATGCGTACCGACAGCGAAACGATCGAACTGATCGGGGTCAAATCCAATATGGCCTTGTCTCTTTCAGGCGGCAGCTTTGCCGCTCGTCACTTGATGAGCATCGCCGCTGACGGGACCACGCGATATACAGTACATTACGCTGATGGCCCGACTCTCATTAGCTATTTAGGGACCTGCAACTGATGGATTTACTGAACGCATTTATTGCATTGGCCAACTACGTCCTCGTCCCTGGCATCGCCTATGGCTCGCAACTTGCTCTTGGTGCGCTCGGCGTGACGCTGGTGTACGGCATCTTGCGGTTTTCCAACTTTGCCCATGGTGACACCATGGCGCTTGGAGCAATGTCGGCGGTGTTGATCACCTGGGGGTTTCAGGCAATCGGGTTACACCTTTGGGTGCTGCCTACGGCATTGCTGGCCCTGCCCCTTGCCATCGTATTCACGATTGTGTTGCTATTGGGTACCGACCGTCTGGTTTACAGATTTTATCGTGAAAAGAAGGCGAAACCGGTGATCTTCGTCATCGTATCGCTGGGTGTCACGTTTATCTACAACGGCATCACCCGATTTATCATCGGTTCCGACGACCAGAATTTCCTGGACGGTGAGCGGTTTATCATTTCGGCAAGGACCTTCAAGAAAATGACCGGCCTGGAGGAAGGGCTGGCGATCAAGACCACCCAAGGCCTGACAGTGGTTACCGCAGTCATCGTGGTCGCGTTACTGTTCTGGTTCCTGAACAAGACCAGATCCGGCAAGTCGATGCGCGCCTATTCGGACAACGAGGATCTGGCGCTTTTATCCGGCATCAACCCTGAACGCGTGGTCATGATCACCTGGGTCATCGTAGCATGTCTGGCGACCACCGCCGGCGTTCTTTACGGGTTGGACAAGTCATATAAACCATTCACGTATTTCCAGCTCTTGCTGCCCATATTCGCCTCGGCCATCGTCGGGGGTCTGGGTAACCCTGTGGGTGCCATCGCGGGCGGGTTTGTCATCGCGTTTTCCGAGGTGACAATAACCTATGCCTGGAAAAAAGTTCTGGGGTATCTGATGCCCACCGGGTTCGAGCCGGACAGCTTGGTGCAACTGATGTCGACCGATTACAAATTCGCCGTAAGCTTCGTGATCCTGCTGATCGTGTTGCTGTTCAAACCCACCGGTCTTTTCAAGGGGCAATCGGTATGAACGAGACACTTAGAAACACCGGCCTTTTTGCCATCATCGCGGCCCTGATCGTCTTTACCGGCTTTACACAAAGCTGGAACGCGGCGCTCTTGATCATTTCGATGGGGTTGATTTCAAGCATCATGGCCCTGGGGGTAAACCTGCAATGGGGTTTTGCAGGTCTGTTCAACGTGGGCATCATGGGGTTTGTCGCTTTGGGGGGCCTGGCCGCAGTGTTGATCGGCATGCCGCCTACGCTGGGGGGGTGGTCGGCAGGTGGATGGGGGATCACCGCCGCGTTGCTCATGGGGGCCGTCACGATCTTCGCGACCGCCCTTGTTGCCAAACGTATGCGCAAGGGATGGCTGCGTATGGTAACGATCACCGCGATCCTGGTGGCCGGGTTCATGCTGTTCCGGGCCGTGCTTGACCCGGCGGTCGAAGCGATAGAGGCGCTCAACCCGGCGCAGACCGGCTATCTGGGGGGGCTTGGCCTGCCGGTGATACTGGCCTGGCCGGTCGGTGGATTACTAGCTGCCGGCGCGGCCTGGATCATCGGCAAGACAGCTCTGGGTCTGCGTTCGGATTATCTGGCAATTGCAACGCTGGGCATTGCCGAGATCATCATCGCCGTTCTGAAGAACGAAGACTGGCTGGCGCGCGGAGTGAAAAACGTGATCGGCATCCCGCGCCCCGTCCCCTATGAGATCGACCTGCAAAATGATCCGGGTTTTGTGGAGCGCGCCGCCAGCCTTGGATTCGATCCGGTGGAGGCATCGACCCTGTGGGTCAAGGTCTTGTATGTGGCGTTGTTTGCCGGCGTACTGCTGATCTTGTTGTGGTTGAGCCAGCGGGCATTGCATTCACCATGGGGCCGCATGTTACGCGCGATCCGCGACAACGAAACCGCCGCCGAAGCGATGGGAAAAGACGTGACCGCGCGGCACTTGCAGGTCTTTATACTGGGCTCTGCCATTTGCGGGATTGCCGGAGCGATGATGACGACGCTGGACGGCCAGTTGACACCGGGGTCGTACCAGCCGCTTCGCTTTACGTTCTTGATATGGGTCATGGTGATTGTCGGCGGGTCGGGCAACAATCTCGGGGCTGTATTGGGCGGCTTCCTGATGTGGTATCTGTGGGTGATGGTCGAACCGATGGGTTTGTGGCTGATGAACCTTGTGACCATGAGCATGACCGACGGGTATTGGTTGAAGGATCATTTGATCGAATCCGCCGCTCATATGCGACTGATGACGATGGGCGCGGTGTTGTTGTTGGTATTGCGCTTCAGCCCGCGCGGGTTGATTCCGGAGAAATAGCGACGAAGAATAGGCCATATCCCTGCGGATATGGCCTGCCTTCGGCGAGGATTTAATTCCATTTGGAATATCAGGTCAGCGACCTTTGAAAAGCCCGCCGAGGATACCGCGAACGATGCGGCGGCCGGTCGTACCCTTGAGTTCCTTCATGACCACACCGGCGATCGCATCCCCCCAGCCTTCGGCATCCGCTTTGCGAGGCTTGGCCGTGGAACGCGATACGCGCTTTCCCGTGTAACGCCGGGCTGAGTTATATTCGCGAAGCTCAGCCGGGCTATCGTCCGCGTCGGCCTTTTCTTCGGCATCCGCGGCTGCGATCGCGGCGTTTTCAGACCTAGCGGCGAGCATCTCGCAAGCGGATTGGCGGTCCAGTCTGGGGTTGTATTTCCCGGCCATCGGGCTTTGAGCAATCAGCGTGGCGCGGCTGGCCGCGTCGATCGGACCCAATTGCGAGGAAGGTGGGCGGATCAATGTTCTTTCTACCACACCGGGCACGCCTTTTTTCTGCAACATCGAGGTAACCGCTTCGCCGACCCCGACTTCGCGGATCGCCTCTTCGGTATCGAAGCGCGGGTTTTCGCGGTAGGTTTGTACGGCCTGGCGCAGTTCCTTGCGGTCTTTGGCAGTAAAGGCCCGCAGGGCATGTTGGATACGGTTTCCCAACTGTCCCAGAATATCTTCGGGCACATCGGCGGGGTTTTGAGTAACGAAATAGACACCGACACCCTTGGAGCGGATCAGACGTGCAACCTGTTCGACCTTGTCCAACAGCGCTTTGGGAGCATCGTCAAACAGCAGGTGGGCTTCGTCGAAGAAAAACACCAGCTTTGGTTTATCCGGATTGCCGACTTCGGGAAGCTCTTCGAAGAGTTCGGACAGCAGCCACAAAAGAAAGGTCGCGTAGAGTTTGGGGGAGGTCATCAGTTGGTCGGCCGCGAGAATGTTGATGATGCCACGGCCATCGGCATCGTGGCGCATCAGGTCAGACAAGGCCAGGGCCGGTTCGCCAAAGAAATCCGCAGCGCCTTGATTTTCCAGCACCAGCAGACGACGCTGTATCGCACCGACCGACGAGGTCGACACATTGCCATAGCGCAGCGCCAAGGTGGCGGCGTTTTCACCCACCCAAACCAGCAGTGATTGCAGATCTTTCAGGTCAAGCAGCGGCAAGCCGTCTTCATCGGCGACACGAAAGACGATGTTCAATATCCCCTCCTGGGCCTCGCTGAGGCCGAGCAGTTGACCCAGCAACAGAGGCCCCATCTCAGAGATCGTGGTGCGAACCGGATGGCCCTGCTTGCCGAACATGTCCCAGAACGTCACTGGAAATGACGCGTAGCTATAATCATCAAAGCCAATGGTTTTCGCGCGGTCCGTAAAGGGCCCATGCAGCTTGTGGGTCGGTGATCCCGCCTGGGCAAGACCGGAAAGATCGCCTTTGACGTCCGAAAGAAAAACCGGCACGCCGGCAGCGGAAAACCCTTCGGCCAATATCTGCAAGGTGACGGTTTTGCCGGTTCCGGTCGCCCCTGCAATCAGCCCGTGGCGGTTGGCGTAGCCCAGATCGAGGAATTGCTGGACGGAATAGTCGTCGCCTCCGCCACCGATGAAAATATTTTGAGTCACGCTGTCGGTATCCTTTTCGGGCTACGCCTTTCCGGCAAAGTACCCTAAAAGCATACAACCTTAACCTTTGCGTGCCATAGTGATTTTGCCGCGAGCCTTCATGTCCATTTTGGTGCGCGGCACTTCCTCCCTGTCAGACTGGCCGTGCCTTCGGGTACGGCCCTTTTTTTTCGCGGCATTGCAGCATAAGACCCGCGCATAATTGAATTTTTCCTGTTGACCGCTCTCACATCCTTTCGTAACGTGTCATCAATAAGTCGGCCCAGTCCGATGGGGAGAACGAAGAACGGGAAAAGAGCGCTATGCGCTCTTTTTTCTGTTTTGCTTATCCATTTTCTGACTTGCCGCCGCGTCGCAGGATGACCTATCAGCAAAAATTTGCCCTATGGCGCAGTTGTTTCTCAGTAAGTTACCTGACAATCGGATTTCGGCATGTTAAACAGCGGCGAACCTAACTGATTTGGAACGAGCATGAACAAGTATTTTACCATTCTCCCTTTTTGCGCGGCGCTTGCCTTGACCCTGCCCGTTTCCGGCTATGCCCAAACACCCACATCGGAGGCCCCCGCGGCTGAGGCAGAGACCCCGCCGTCGAATACCGCACCGGCAGAGGGTGCGACATCTGATGCAGCGTCATCTGCAACGGCGCCTGCCGAGACTGCACCCGCCGGCGCAGAAGCGACGGATTCCCAGCCTGCTGGGATCGATTCGCAGCTGAGCTTGGGGGAAGATGGGGAAGCGGCGCAAGCGGTCGGCAAACCCTATACCAAGGAAGTAAACGGCGCGTGGGAGATGCGCTGCATCAAGACCGAAGATGAAAACGACCCTTGCCAAATGTACCAGCTGATGGACGATGGTCAGGGTGCCCCGGTTGCAGAGATTTCGTTGTTTCGACTTCCTGATGGCGGCAAAGCCGAAGCCGGTGCCACTGTCGTCGTACCCCTTGAAACAGCGCTTGCTGCACAGCTGACGGTTACTGTCGATGGTGGCAAGGCGCGTCGCTATCCGTTCGCATTTTGCAACTCGGTCGGCTGCTACGTGCGCATGGGGCTGACTTCGGCTGATATCGCAGCGTTCAAGCGCGGCAAGGAAGCCTTGATCACCATCGTGCCTGCGCTTGCGCCGGATCAAAAAGTCGAACTGGCGCTATCTCTTGACGGATTTACGACCAGCTATGACAAGTCTTCGGTACTGGCACAGTAAACACCCAGCGATGCGCTGTTACAGCTTTAGGTCATCTTCTTGGTGGAGGTGACCTTTTTTTATGCCTGGGGTGTCCGCAAAACGATAACGGCGTTCATACCCCCGAAGGCGAAAGCATTGGACAACGCGACAGTCACCTTGGCTTTGCGCGCTTGGTTGGGCACCACATCAAGCGCACAATCGGGATCGGGTTCCTGATAGCCGATCGTGGGGGCAATCACCCCATCGCGTAGCGCCATGATACACGCCAACAGTTCAACAGCACCCGTGCCTCCGATCAAATGACCGTGCATCGACTTGGTAGAGCTGATCATCAACCGGCGTGCGTGCTCACCAAAAACGTCCATGACCGCCGCGCATTCGGTTTTGTCATTCGCCATGGTCCCGGTCCCATGCGCGTTGATATAACCAACTTCGTCTGCATTGATGCGTGCATCAGTCAGGGCACCGGCCATCGCCCGAGCAGCACCTTCCTTGGACGGCATGACAATATCCGCGGCATCCGACGTCATGGCGTAGCCCGAAATCTCGCACAATATGTCGGCACCTCGGGCCCGGGCACGTTCGTATTCCTCGAATACGAATATCCCCGCGCCCTCTCCTTGCACCATTCCATTGCGATTGGCCGAAAATGGTCGGCAGGCGTCACGGCTTAACACGCGAAGCCCTTCCCAGGCCTTGACGCCGCCAAAGCACAACATCGATTCAGAGCCGCCCGCTATCATCACCGGGGCCATGCCCGAACGTACCATTTCAAACGCCTGGGCAATCGCATGATTAGAGGAAGCACACGCCGTGGAGACCGTGAATGAAGGCCCTTTGAGGTTGTATTCCATGCTGATATGACTCGCCGCTGCACTGTTCATCAGCTTGGGAACGACAAAGGGGTGGACCCGGTTCTTTCCCTCTTCATAGACGGTGCGGTAATTGTCATCAGACGTACTGATGCCGCCGCCTGCGGTGCCCAGGATGACGCCGGACCTGTGCGAAAGCTCCTCGGTAAAGTCCAGCCCTGACTGTGCGATCGCCTCGGCCGCAGCGACAAGAGCGAATTGGGTAAAGCGATCATAGAGGGAAATCTGGTGGCGGCTAAACGCATGGTGGGCGTCGAAACCTTTGACCTGACCACCGATCTGGATCGTCAGGCGTTCCACGTCGCGAAACTCGAGCGGTCCGATTCCGCAGATACCGTCGCGCATGGCGGACATGGTATCGGGCACATTCATCCCAAGCGCGTTGACCGTCCCTGCACCGGTAATGACAACGCGCTTCATCGCTTAGGCCTGCTCTGCACGCAGCCGTTCCACCCCTGCAATGATGCTGGCCACGCTGGTGATGTCGAAATCCGCCGCCCCCGGTTGATTGGCGTTGAAAGGAACGCTGATATTAAACGCTTCCTCGATGACAAATATGCTTTCGACCACCCCCATGCTGTCAATCCCGAGCTGTTCGAGCGTGCTGTCAATGCTGACATCTGACGGATCTAGAAATGCCTGATCGGCAAGAATGGCGATAACCTGATCTCTGGTGCTCATCTTACTCTCCGTTGATGCGGGCCCTAGCTTTCGTCAGAGGCTTTGGGCCGGTCGCTCTGGGCCAAGTCAGCCTTCAATTTAGCGAAATCACGTATCAATCGCGGCAAGCGACGCAATGCCTTGTAACCCTCTATCTGTTTGCTCATTTCGGTTCCAGGATAGCCCAGCATCGACCGCCCTGCTGGCGCGTTCGACATGATCTTGGTACCGCCGCCGGCAATGACGCCGTCACCGATGAAAATATTGTCGCTCACCCCAACCTGACCGCCCAATACCACGTTGTCACCGATGGTGACCGACCCGGCAACACCGACCTGCCCGCACAACAGGCAGTTCTTGCCCACAACGACATTGTGCCCCAGATGCACAAGGTTATCCAACTTGGTTCCATCTCCAATCATGGTGTCCCGAATGGTGCCGCTGTCGACGGTTACGTTCATTCCGCATTCAACATCGTCGCCGACGGTAACGCTGCCAAGCGTGTGGATACGGGCCCATTGTTGCGCTTTCGTGTCACCGCGGTTACCCAGCGTCTTGCGGGTCTCTTCGACGGTGCTTGGTTCGGGTGTCACAAACGAAAATCCGTCGCCGCCCAGTCGGGCACCGGGCTGCGCAATGAAGTTGTCGCCGATATTGACGCGTGCGCCGATACTCACATGGTCGCGCAGATAGGCATTTTTGCCGATACTGGCACCAGTCCCGATATAACACTGGGGACCGATGATGCTGCCCGCGCCGATTTGCGCCCCCGCCGCAACGATCGTCAGCGGCCCGACGGTTACGTCATCAGCAAGCTGGGCTGCCGGATCAATAATCGCTGACGGGTGGATACCCGTTTCAAAACCCTGCCCGGGGTCCATCATGCGGGTCAGCCCTGACATCGCAAAGCGTGGTCGATCGGGCAGGATCGCCGCTTTGAGGCCCATGCCTTGCCAGTCAGCGTCAGGCCACAACATCGCCGCCAACGCAGCACCGTCCGACAGGGTTTGCGCGTACTTCGGGCTCATCGCAAGTGCCAGATCATCGGCATGAGCGGTGGCGGGTTCTGCAAGTTTTGCAATCCGCAGCGTTGTATCTCCGACAGCTTTCGCGCCAAGCGCATCAGCTATCTGCTGGATAGTGTAAGTCATCGCAGGTCTCCCCTTATCGGGGATGAGAATTACCCCTGAACGTCACCCAACGCCACCCCTGCCTTGCTTAGCGCATCCCAAATTCGTGCGTCACGGCCATAGATATCCGCACGATACTGCGTATGACCACGCGGCGTGGTGAATGCGGTACGGTAAATCAGGTGAACCGGCAGCTCCACTTCGAGATGTACAAAGGTTTCTCGCTTGGTCGCCAACTTGGCTTTGAAGAACCCGACGGGATCGTCGGTCTGTGCAGCCAGAAGCTTGTAGGCGAAATCGAACGGATCAGCCAGTCGCACGCATCCATGGCTGAAAGCACGGACGTCCCGGGAAAACAGGTTTTTTGACGGCGTGTCATGCAGGTAGATGTTGTACTTGTTCGGAAAGATGAACTTCACCAGCCCGAGCGCGTTGTCGTTGCCGGGTTTCTGGCGCATCCCAAACGGAAAGTTGCGCGCGTTATACTTGCTAAAGTTAACCGATGAACGGTTTATGACACGCCCACCACCGTCTATCAGGTCGATATGCCCTGCTGCATTGGCGTTGCGCTGCATGGAGGGCAAATATTCCTTGGTGACGATCGAACGTGGCACAGTCCAGGTCGGGTTGATCACGATGTATTCCATCATATCGGAAAATTCCGGGGTAGGACGGTCGTCTTCTGCCGCCCCGACGACCGAACGGGTTTCAAAGGTGACCTCGCCGTTATCCACAATTTCAACTTTGAAGGCAGGGATATTCACAAGAATATGCCGAGGACCGCGTTCGATGTTCATCCAGCGTTCACGCTCCATCGCCACGATCACAGACTTCAGGCGAGTTTCGACGCTCTTGTTCATCTCGGCCAAGGTGGTCGATCCGGCGACACCATCTTCGTTCAATCCGTGGTCGCGCTGGAACTCGCGCACCGCCTGCTGCATCGTCGCATCATAGCTCGATGCGTTGGACCTGTTCAGATAGCCCATCGAAATCAGACGATTTCGCAATGCAATAACGTTCTTGCCCTGTTCGCCGGGCTTCACCGACGTCGCCGGGACCACGGGCCCCCACCCGCCTTGGGCCAAAAGCTGCTCCATGCGCAGCTTTTCCCGCATCAACGCATTATATTCCAACGTGCGCGGGCGCAGGTTGCGAAAGAACAGCATCGGATCTGACGTAACGAAGTCCTTCAGATACCCTTGCCGATCCCGATACGGCACATCGCGAACGATCAGCTTGTCGATCCTTGACGGTATCAGCACTCCCGATTGGATATCACGCGCGTATTGCAGAAACACGCGGGTCATTTCCACCTCCGCCAAACCCCGGTCTCTTGGGCTGCGGACATTTTTAAGTTTTTCCATCAAGCCTTCGGGGTCGTACCGGGCGGTGGGAAGGCCGTGCAGATGCGCCGTGGTAATCGCTGCCATCAGCGCGGCACGGCGGCCGCGTTGCGTCTCATTTGCTTCGGTCCAGATCGGAGCATAATCGCTGGTGCGGTAGTAAGCGGCTATGTCCTGGTCACGCGAAGCAGCCTCGGCGACTGCCTGCTTGAATGCAGTTACTTGCGCGACAACCTGATGAGGAGCGACTAAAAGAGCAATTAAAGTTGCCATCAATCCCAAAAAAATTGGAATGCGGCGCGATCGCCCTATGCGAATACCTAAAATTCTCTGCATCGAATCTTCCTCAGACAAAAGGATACCAATGGTATCTGTTACGCCTCATGCTACCGGATATTGTCCAATAACATTCGTCGTGAGTAAGAAACTAAGGCAAAATTGATGCCTTCGTGCATCGGTACTGTGACATAAATCACCAAGTCACAAAGCTTTGCGCAGTTTTTCGCCTAAAATTATTGATTGATGGAACCTTTTTGATTCAGCACTTGGTCAAAGAATCTCGCTATGCCATAAAAACGTTGCATCTGGGGATAGGTGAAAATTTCCATGTAACATCATGGAACCACGGGCAGACAAACGGGACACACATTATGACTGGTATGAGTTCTTCGGGGATGACCCGACGCGCACTGTTAGGTGCATTCGCAGCAACAGCGGTAACAGCCGCTCCTACGTTCGCAAATGCAGCTGGTTTCCTGCGAGGCGCAGGCGACATTCGCAGGATCAAGATGTACTCCGGCCGCACCGGCGAACGCATCGACATGATTTACTGGATTGAGGGTAATTATATACCCGATGCTGTAAACGAATTGAACTATTTCATGCGCGACTGGCGTACCGACGGGATCAAGACCATCGATATGCGTACGGTGGACATCATGGCGGCCTCCCATAATCTTTTGGACGTAACCGAACCATACATGCTGTTGTCAGGCTACCGCAGCCCCAAAACCAACGCTATGCTGCGATCAAGATCGCGTGGCGTCGCCAAGAATTCGCTTCACATGCGCGGTCAGGCCGCAGACCTGCGTTTGGGATCACGCTCTGTCAATCAGATGGCAAAGGCCGCGATAGCGTGTAACGGCGGCGGTGTCGGCCGGTATTCCGGTTCCAATTTCGTCCATATGGATTGCGGACAAATCCGCAGCTGGGGTGCCTGAACACTTCGCCATTCCCGCCCGAGTAAAAGCGCCATATGGCGCTTTTTTCGTTTGTACCGCCATCTTGGTTTAGCCGGTAAGGCAATGGGCCGTCCTTGGTGTCTGAACGCTAAAGGGTCAGACACCGAGTTTCATTTGACCCTGCCCCGTTTGGGGGGGCGCGTCGCCCCGCCCCGGTTAATCGAAGGTTTCGCGCACCGCTTCTTCGGTTTTGGCGATCACGATATCGGCTTCTTGCTGGGTAAGACAGAACGGCGGTGCGAACCCCAAGATGTCACCCTGCGGCATGGCCCGCCCGATGACGCCCTTTCCGACCAAGGCAGCCGCAACCTGCGCACCTACCCCCGCCGACGCATCGAAAAACTTTCGCCCGCTTTTTTGTTCGACGAATTCTACCGCCGCCAGCATTCCGACACCACGAATATCGCCGACGTTGGGATGATCGCCAAGTCGTTCAAGCAAGCCCGCGCGCAGGTAGTCCCCTGTCACGGTGTTATTTTCTATCAAGTTCAGTTCATCAATCAGCTTTAGGTTTGCCACACCGGCGGCTGCACCGATCGGGTGCGCCGAATAGGTCCATCCGTGACCCAGCGGTCCGAATTCATCGGTGCCGTCCTCCAAAACCTTCCAGACTTTTTCTGATACAATTGACCCTGACAAAGGCGCATAGGCCGACGTGAGGCCCTTGGCGATGGTGATTAAATCGGGCTCCATCCCGTAATGCGTCGATCCCATCATCGTACCGGTACGGCCAAAGCCGGTGACAACCTCGTCTGCAACCAGAAGAATATCATGCTTTTGCAGGACTTTCTGGATCGCTGGCCAATACCCTTCTGGGGGCGGGACGATACCGCCCGTCCCCAAGACCGGTTCGCCGATGAACGCGGCGATGGTGTCGGGACCTTCGCGTGCGATCAATTCTTCAAGCTTTTGAACGCAATGAGCCGTAAAATCGGCTTCGGTCATGTCCAGATCGTCGCGCCGGAAGTAATATGGTGCCTCAGTGTGAATGACCTGATCCAACGGCAGGTCGAATTTTTTGTGAAACAGCTCCAGCCCGGTCAACGACCCGGTTACCAACCCCGATCCATGGTAACCGCGCCACCGCGAGATGATCTTTTTCTTTTTCGGCCGTCCAAGAATGTTGTTGTAATACCAGATCAACTTGACGTTGGTCTCGTTCGCATCCGACCCTCCCAAGCCGAAATAGACCTTAGACATCGTCGCTGGAGCCCGGTCCATCACCATTTTGGCCAAGGTAATGGACGCTTCGGTGCCGTGACCCACGTAGGCATGGTAATACGCCAGCTCATGGGCCTGCGCAGCAATTGCATCGGCAATTTCCGTGCGCCCGTATCCGACATTCACACAGTACAGCCCGGCGAAGGCATCCAGCAGCTTTTTACCGTCACGGTCCTCGATGTAAACACCCTTGGCGCCGGTGATCACCCGGGTCGGAGTTTCACCGCGCCGGTGTTTTGCCAAGTGGGTGGACGGGTGAAAAAAGTTTTCGCGATCCCATTCGCTCATCTGGTCGTTATGCAGCATGCTGTTCCCTCATATCATGGATGGACGGTCAAAGCTGGCCGCCTCGAAATTGAAAATCGACCCTGTTGCAAGACGGGCCCCTGATCGCGACCATAGCCGTTCGTCAAAGATGATTTATCCGAAGTTCCCTGCGTTTTCGGAATAATCAACACGAATGACCGATAATTCCTTGCTAATCGTCTGATTGTTCAGAAAATAGATGCAGGGGTGCCGCGGGGCTGCGTACGGTTTTCGTGACAATATACGAATAGTAACGCGCAATATCGTCAGAGGCGTCAAGCACGGTTTCCATCAGCTCCTGATAGGCTTCGATGGACGATGCCACCACCTGAACCAGATAATCATACCCTCCACCTATCGCCCAACAACCGATAATTTCAGGGTGCTTGCTGACCGTGTTCTCAAAGGACTGGAACCGCGCGACGGCATGTGAATCCAGTTCGATCGTTACAAATACGGTTACCGTACCCGGAAGCTTGCGCAGATTGATTTCGGCACGGTAACCGGCGATCAGGCCCGACGCCTCGAGGCGGCGCAAACGTTCCCAGCACGGCGAAGGTGAAAGCCCGACCTTTTCCGCCAATGCCGCTTTGGTCATTCGCCCGTCAACAGACAACACGCGTAAGATCCGGAAATCGATGCGGTCAAGTTTCACCATGGCCAACCTATAACCCCGCTGAACATCGTCAGCAACCGACTGCCCGATGATCACAGACACCGCAGATCATGAACACCGTCACGTCCAATGGGCCACCGAGCGCTTTTCGAAACTTTCACGAAATTGCCGGGTCGAATTATGCATCACCTCCCCAGAGCCCCAGTCGAGAATGACCGCGTATTTGCGCACCGCGTCCATTTCGTTGATATCGCCGTTTTGGTACATCTTTGACACGCGATCAGGATCCATCCTGGCCCACCCAACCCGGTGCTCACGGATATACGCGCGGGCTTTTTCCGTCGCGGCATCGTCGATTTCATACTCCAGCATATCCGCGTCGATCACCTTGATCACGACACCATAGTCCAGTTCGGCCCGCTCAACAGAAACATACTCGTCGATCACGTCTTGACGCACCCGTTCTGCATCACGCTCAAGCGGGTCGCCATAACCCCCGCCCCCAGCCGTTGGGCGGGTAAACCTGTCGCCGCTTTTGATCTTGTAATTGGAAAATACCGATCCAAGCCATTTCTCTTCGCCGGTGTCCGCGTGTTTTACCATCAGCCCATGTGGCATGGACGGCAATCCGCCCTCGACGCCCCACACCACGGCCCGTTCGCGGTCGCAGATATAAGACATCACCGTGTTGTCGGCCTCCAGCAACGTAGACGCCTTGATGACACCGGCACCGCCACGCCATTTGCCGGGGCCGGGGCTGTCTTGCTTGATCTGAAATTCGTCCGCGCGGGTCGGGTTCACCCGCTCATTGCCTTCGGACGGCTGCGACATCAGTCCGGTACCGAAACAGGCCGTGGTAACATCGCTGCCGTCTTTACCGTTACGCCCGCCCCAGCCACCGGGCAACCATTCGTAGAACATGTAAATAGGTTTGTCCGGTTTGCGCAGGTCATTCCCGCCGGCCAGCAGGTATTCAAGATTAAACGCACACGCGATGGCGCGATCAGGCATGATCTGCGACCACATTTCGAAAATAGCATTCATGATTTTTTCGAACGGCATCAAGAACCCGGTCACGGCGACGGGCCACTCGGCGCTGACGACGCTGTTCTTGGGGGCCCGTACGTCCACCATACGGTAAAAGCCGCTGTTGAGCGGAAGATCGGGAAAGAAGGTTTTCATACCTGCGACCACAGCCGAAAAGGTCGCGCCATGTGCGGAGTTGTAGATTGACGAGATCGTAGGATGACTGCCCTCGAAATCATATACAATCTGGTCGCCCTTGATCGTCATCTTGATGTGAATCGGGATCATCCCCTCGCCGGCACCGGGATCGCGGTCGATATAGTCCACGGCCTCCCATGTTCCGTCGGGCAAGTCGGCAATCCGTTGACGCACGGCCCGTTCGACATAGTTCTGCACTTCCTCCATGCCCTTGGTCACCTGACCGCGGCCATATTTGCCCACCAAACGCTGAAGCTCACGTTCGGCGACCTGCGTCGCTTGCGCCTGTGAATGGATGTCGCCGATGATAGCCGCAGGGTCGCGTGTGTTGGCGGCAATCATGTTTGCCACATCAGCGCAGAATTTGCCTTTGTGAAACAAGCGGATCGGCGTTATGCGCACGGCTTCGCCAAACATTTCGTGGGCTGCAACGTTGAACGATCCCGGTACCGAACCACCCAGATCAGACCAATGACCATTGGATTGCGAGAATCCGATCAAGGTCTCTTCGTCGAATATCGGTCGGATAAGGCGTACGTCGCTAAAGTGGGTCCCGCCAGCGTAGGGATCATTGATGGCGTATACATCGCCTGGATACATGTCGCCCTTGAACACGCGGATCACGTCCTTGCAGGTGTAGTGAAGCGTCCCGACATGGACGGCGATGTCCGAATTGCCCTGTGCCACGCAGTTACCGTCGGCGTCATGCAGACCGTTTGAAAAATCACGGTTATAGATCACGAACGAATAACAAGTTCTCAGCATTTGCTCTGCCATTTGGTCAACAGAGGTGATGAATGAATTCTTGAGAACCTCGAACGTGACCGGATCAAGGTCCTGATTGGGTGTATTTTTCATGTCTTAGCCCTTCACACGGATAAGAATGTTCAAGTATTTGTCGACAGTTGCTGTGGTATTTGGCGGCACGACAACGGTTGAATCGATTTGCTCGACAATCGCGGGGCCAGAGAATTCAGCGCCCGCCTTGATATCCTGACGATGATAGATTGCAGCGTCGCATTGTTTGCCCTTGAACCAGACCGCACGTTGGCCTGCGGGTTCCGGTACATGTTTGACCACCTCGAACGACGGTAGATTGGCCTTTTGCACAACGCCGATCGCCTTGACCCCGACCCTGAAGATGCTGACCGGAGAATCGTCGCGACGAAAGTTGTATTCGCGCGCGTGTTCCGCGTGAAATCCGTCCACCAAATCTTGGGTGCTGGTAATCTTTGGCGGTGCAGAGACCGACAAGGACCGCCATTGGCCTTGATACATCATTTCAACAAAGCGTTGCAGGACCGTGTCTTCGGGCAACACGCCTTCATGATGCAGACGATCTACCGCTTCTTGTTCGATCTTTGCAAAAGCGGCTTCCAGATCTTGCGCCGTCGTGGTGGACGCATCCGCCATGAAACTATCGGAAAAGTCATGTTGGATATCGACCAGCAAACACCCCATTGCCGAGGTAACCCCAGGATTTGGCGGCACAATCACAACCGGAATGGCCAGCTCTTGCGCGACGGCAGCGCCGTGCAAGGCACCTGCCCCGCCAAAGGCCACAAGCGCGAAATCCCTCGGGTCGTGGCCACGGCTGATGGACAGCAGGCGCACCGCGTTTGCCATGTTGGCATTGGCGACATCGATGATCGCCTCGGCTGCCTCGTGCAGTTCCATCCCGAAAGGCTCTGCCACGGTCTCGCGCACCGCATTTTCCGCAAGCGTCGGGTCCAGCGTGATGTCACCTCCGGCCAAGCTGTGCCCAAGCCGCCCGAGCACGACATTGGCGTCAGTGTTGGTCGCCACTTCGTTTCCGTTGGAATAGCAAGCCGGGCCGGGTTGCGCCCCTGCCGATTGCGGTCCGTTGCGCAACGATCCGCCTTCGTCCCTCCAGGCCAAAGACCCGCCACCGGCCCCGATGGTAAGCACTTCGATGCTGGGAAAGCGGATCGGATAGCCGTATTCGATATACCAATCCTTGGTGACTGTGGATTCACCTTGATAGGTCAGCGAAACATCGGTGCTGGTCCCTCCCATGTCGAACCCGATGGAGTTTTCGTAACCGCACAGATTGCCGATAAAGCGACTTGCGATCGCTCCCGCAGCGATACCCGACCCCGCCAGACGTGCGGCAAAGTCCTTGACGCTGGCTGGCGTCATGACGCCGCCTCCGGAATGCAGCAACAAAAGATCGCGCCGATATCCGCCCTCGGTCAGCTTGTCGCTAAGCCTTGAGACATAATCCACCACGACTGGGGACACGACAGCATTGACCATCGTGGTCGAAAAGCGTTCGTGCTCGAATATCTCGGGCATGATCTCGGACGAGGTGGAAATATGTACGTCAGGCATAACCTCTCGCAGGATTTCGCGTACCCGAATCTCATTGCTGGCGTTGACGTAAGAGTTGATGAAGCACACAGCTATCGCCTTCACGCCGCGCTTTTTCAGTATACCTGCCACGCGCCGCACTTCTTCTTCGTCAAGCGATTGAATTATCTCACCTGCCGCATCGACACGTTCCTTGACCGTCAACCGGTCGCGGCGGGGGATGTAAGGTTTGGCGACGTCCTTGTAAGTGTCCCACAGGTCTTCCTTGTTCGAGCGGCGTATTTCCACAACGTCGCGAAAACCTTCGGTGCAGACCATCGCCGTGCGCGGCAATTTGCGCGTGATCAACGCATTCGTGGCGACCGTGGTCCCGTGCGAGAACAGCGTCACGTCGGCCAGATCTATATTCGCCTGCGAAACGCCGGTCATGATGGCGCGCATGGGATCATCAGGCGTCGACGGTGTCTTTTCAATCCTGATTTCACCGGTTTGTTCGTCCATGATGCAAACATCTGTAAAGGTACCGCCAACATCCACCGCTACTCTTGTCGTTGTCATATGTCGTTCCTAATCTGATTAAACGTGCGGTATGGCCACGAACCGAGGCGTCCGTTGAACCATAAAGGCTTGTATGCACATGGGGATCCGACGGGTGCTATTGACAGCGCGAGGCTACCTGCAACCGTCTTTTCTTGCGTGTGTCTGTCGGGGTGCAACCAAAGCGGTTGCGGTAATGTTTGCAAAACTGCGCATGGTCGTAGAACCCCCACCTGTGCGCGATCTGCGCCATCGTGGATGTATCGTGCAGCATCTCGAGCGTTTCGTGACACCGCGTTAGCCGCTTGTCCCGGATATAGCCCGCGACTGAGCATTCATTTTCGGCAAACAGTCCTTGAAGATACCGTAGTGAAATGCCGCAGGACTCTGCGACCATCAGCGGGCTTAGACCGGGGTCAGCCAGATTGTCGCGGATGAATTGTTCAGCCCGTTGCAGATGTGCGGCACGGATGGTCGAAACGGAGCTGTCAAGGATGCGGTCGTCGCTTCGCATGGAGAGGCACAGCAGATCCAACAGATGCTGTCCGGCCATCTCGCGCGCCGCATTGTTGATGGTGTCAATGCTTTCGATCGTGTTGCGCACCGCCCCGACAAAGTATGACCCAATCCCGGAAGTTGCGTCAAACGTGAGGGCGCTTAGACGTTCCGTGGGGCCGATGCGGGACTGGACGCTGGCAGTGGGCACTTTCAGCACCCAAAGCCTGTTTCGCTGGGTGTGGGAAAATTCATAGGGCATGTCGCCCTGTTCAACCAGAAATCCGCCAGGCCCGCAGCTGGTTTGACGCGACGCCTGATGAAAGTGCACATCGGCACTGTGCGGGATCGTTATCAACAGACTGTTTTCTTTTTCTTCCGCGAAGTGGCTTTTGCTGCGCCGGTACATGACGCTGTCACAGGCCATTTCAGACAGCCCGAGCACACCCAATCCCCATGACTTTAGATGTCCTCTGAAATCTCGTGGGTTCGCACATTCCACGGAAAGCGGAAAATAGGTTTCCGAAATCATCCTAGACCAGACTTTGTTCTTGTCGACGGCGTCGCTATGGTCGGTCGAAACAAGCATCCTTTCCTCCTGTTCGCAGTTCACCGCAAGCGCCGGCCCCTGCGTGTTGGGATCAACCTTACTTTATCCCGCAATCAAAAATAGGCGATTTGCGCACAAATATTTGGTGCAGGCCTCTTCTAGGCTTCCACGAAAAACTCGACTTCGATGAAAGCGAATTCGAAATCGTTGGGACTGGACACGTCATGCTCTACGCCCTGTTTGCCGAAATATGGCACCCCGCTCCTTAGGTCGGACTGGCTGATGTTCCCTTTGGCGTCCCTAATATTCAGTACCCCGTCGTAAAGCGGAACGACCAGATAGTCGTGTTCATGCACGTGCCACCCGGTGTTGTCGTCGCGCTTGGGGAAGCGCCAGCGTGTCACGCGGGCGCGATCGTTTTCGATCAAAACATCTGAAACGGCAGATCCCGTACCTGTCGACGTACACATTGTTGATCCTTTCCATACCGAAGATTGTTCTTGCCGCGAACACGATCAGCATCCGTGCCAGCGTTGGTCTGACGACGCCGTCAGCGTTCAAGTTACCACCATGCTAGCCAACCGATTTGAATTCGTCGAATGATTTGGCACACACATCCCATTGTATCCCGAACCACCGCGGTCCCGGATGAATTCGAACGATAGGCGGTAGCCCTCGCCAACGAAGCCTGCTTGTGCCGTTTCGCAGTGTCAGCGCAGCTTAGGCAACCAGCGAAATTACCACGGGCAACGTGACTGCGGAAAAGAGTGTTCCGTACAGAACAGCACGCGCGGAGAGCGCAACGCTGATACCTTCTGCGCGGGCCATGACATAGACATTCGCAGCCGGAGGCAAAGCACCCATAATGATTGCCGTGGCGACCCAGATCGGATCAAACCCCGACACCAGCATAAAGGCCAATGCCACCGCAAGCGGGTGGATGATCAGTTTAACCGCAAGGCATGCCCCAAGCCTGGTCTCCACATGACCACCCCTGTTTCGGGCCAGGGTTAACCCGAGTGAAAACAGAGCCGCAGGTGCTGCGGCATGCTGAAAACCGGTTAGCGGAGTGTCGATAAATTTGGGCAGCGGCCAGCCTGTCGAAGCAAATAAAAGTGCCGCGATAGTGGCAAGGATGAATGGATGAGTGATAACTTTGCGCATTGATTGCCACAAACGAGCAGATCCGCCGGTACCGTCGCCGATCATCATCGGCCAGATGGTAAAAATTAGAAGCACGTCGGCACAGAATACGAACGCGGCAGGCGCACCCGCCGCGGGACCCAGCACCGCCACCGTCAACGCCGGGCCCATGTAGCCGATGTTCGAATAGCTGGCGGCCAAACCGAACACCGCGCGATGATCCCCGGCTTGATTGCCCCGCCCGATAAACCAACCGATCACGAACATCATGCCCGTCATCGTGGTGGTCACGGCAAGAAAGCCGACCAGGCTTTCCGCACCCGGTGGTACCGTCCGGACCGACTGAAACAGCAGCGCAGGCAACGCCAGATAAAAGACGAAGGCATCCAGCCAGCGCTGTTGATCAGCACCGTGGCGCAGCAGAATCTGAGCGATAACACCCGACAATATATAAATAAAAAACGGCGCAATCAGGCCCAGACCGACAATCACGGAACCGTCCGCAAGCAGCTTGATCTGGCAGGTTCACAAAATTTACGCCGATTGTTCATGGCTTAATTCTATCGTTGATGCGGCGTTGCCGTACAAGGCCGGACCGACTAAAACTGCAACTTGGGTGACAGAAATGCAGAATAGAAGTACGATTTCAGAGCCTTCATAGCCGGAGTAACTGCGGTGGCACGATTGAAAGCCAAGCCCACATCCATCGTCGGAATTTCCACATCGGTCGGCACGGTCTCTATTCTTCGCCCCTCAAGCGACCAGGGACGATATACCATGTCCGAAAGAATAGTGACCCCCTGATCGTTGGCCACGATCGAGCGGACGGCCTCGACCGACGAAGTGCGCAGCTTGATGTTGGGATGGGCGTTGTGGCTGTTCCAGTATTTCATGCTTGAATGCGCCGCTTCGTCCACGGTCAGCATGACGTAGGGTTCTTCAGCAATCCTATGCAGCGATACCTCTCCGCCTTGGCAAAACACATGACCCGTCGGCACCCATACCCGCCGTGGCGATTTCAGCAGCGTTAGGGTCTCGATCCCCTCGCGCTGGATGTTGGAGGTAAGAGCGACTGCCATGTCGATCTGGTTGTGCAGCAACTGTTCTTCGATATTCTGACGGTTCAATTCGACGATCTGGATGTCGATATGCGGGTATAGCTGCGCCATCCGTCCCAGATGAAACGGCAGGAAATATCCAAGGACGGTATAGGTCGCCGCCACCTTCAGTGTTCCACTAATGTCCGAAGTGCCGCGCCGTATCTGATATGCCGCATCAACCTTCTCGAGGATGTCCCGCGCAACCTGAAGAAACTCGCGGCCGGCCTTGGTCAATTCCATTCCCTGTGCCCGCCGTTCAAACAGCGTCACCCCCAATATCGCTTCGAGTTCGCGCACCGATCCGGTGACAGAGGACTGCGAAATTGATAATAACCGGGCTGCCCGGCTGACCTGCCCTGTATCCGCCGTGGCAACAAAGTACTTCAAGTGCTTGAAATTCATACGTTACCTTCCAATGTGCATCGAGTTCAGGCATTATCTATAAAACTAATAATGCATCAATGAAAAAATGAAATATCAATTTTGCTCTGGCATGCGATGGTGGCCCCATACCAGCAAAAGGATGCAATCATGAAAGAGATCGTCGATCTGAATTGCGACATGGGTGAAGGTTTTGGTCAGTGGGTGCTTGGTGACGCCCCGGACCAAGAGATTATGAAAATCATCAGTTCCGCCAATATCGCGGCGGGCTTTCATGCGGGTGACCCCAACTCAATGGACCGCGTCGTCAAACTGGCTCAGGCGCATGGCGTCGGGCTTGGGGCGCATCCCGGCTATGCAGATCTTCAAGGTTTCGGACGCCGGTTTATCAAGACCGACACGAACGAGCTCATCAACGATATCATCTACCAGATCGGGGCCATACGCGAGTTCGGAAGGCGCTATGGTGCCCCGCTTCAGCACGTAAAATTGCACGGTGCGCTTTATATGGAGGCGGCGGTAAACGACGAATTATCGCAGATGCTGGTTGATACGTTGCAGGATACCAGTTCTGACTCGTTGTTGTTTTGCATGGGAGTCTCCAAAACCTACGAGGCTGCCAAACGGGCCGGGCACCCTGTGATCCGCGAATTCTATGCCGATCGCGAATACGACAACTCGGGTTCAATCGTATTTCGACGTCAGGTCGGGCGCCCCGACCCGGCGCAGATTGCCGCCAAATGCGTAAAAGCCTGCAAGACCGGCAAGGTCACCACCGTCGAGGGCGATGACATAGACATCGCTTTTGAATCAATCTGCTTTCATTCTGACACACCAGGTGCCCTGACGATGGGACAGGCTATTCGCGCTGGCCTTCAGGATGCCGGAATTCGCATCGCCTCAGCGGCGGAAGTCGCGAAAACACTTTGATCAATCTTCAACCAGGAGACCAACATGACACAGGTTCTTTCCCCCGTCCCCGGCACATTTTACACGCAGGCCGCACCGGGCGAGCCGCAGTTCAAGCAACCAGGAGATTCCGTCGCGGCGGGCGATGTCATTGGTTTGATCGAGGTGATGAAAACCTTCATCGAGGTCAAAGCCGAAACCTCGGGCACCTTCAAGGAATTTCTCGCCGAGGACGGTGCGGCGATCAACGCGGGTCAACCGCTTGCAGAGCTTGAGGGCTGAGGGATGTCAATCAAACGCATGCTGATTGCCAATCGGGGTGAAATCGCGGTGCGGATCATTCGCGCGGCCAAGGCGATGGGTATACACACCATCCAAGCGCACTCTGAAGCTGACGTCGACATGCTGGCTGTGCGGCTGGCGGATGAGGCCGTTTGCATCGGGCCTGCTCAGGCGGCGCAGTCTTATCTGGACATCGAAGCGGTGGTCGCGGCCGCCAAGGCGACCAAAGCGGATGCGGTTCACCCCGGTTACGGCTTTATGGCAGAGAACGCCGAATTCGTACGCGCACTGGATGCCGCTGGCATCACCTTTGTCGGGCCTTCCGCCGACGTTATCGACCGAATGGGCGACAAGGTGGCGGCAAGACAGGCCGCAGAGGCAGCCGGGGTACCGGTGGTTCCGGGTTCAAAGGGTCGCCTAGACACAGTGGAAGACGCCGTCAACGTCGCCGCGAAACTGGGATACCCGGTGATGATCAAGGCGGCTGCTGGCGGTGGAGGCAAGGGTATTCGCATCGCCGATACCGAGGCGGACCTGCGCAAGATGGCACCCCAGGCGCAGGCCGAGGCCAAGGCGTCTTTCGGCGACGGCGGTCTGTACCTTGAACGCGCGATCAGTTCACCACGCCATATCGAGGTGCAGATCATGGGCGATGGTACGGATGCGGTTCACTACTTTGAACGTGAATGCTCTATGCAGCGCCGTCGCCAGAAAGTCTGGGAAGAAGCAGGTGCCACGTGCCTTGACCAGGAAACCCGCGCCCATTTGTGCGCTACTGCGGTCGCGCTTGCCAAGGCTGTCAACTATGTGGGCGCGGGGACGCTTGAGTATCTTTACGACAGTCAGACCAAAGAGTTCTTTTTCATAGAAATGAACACCCGCATTCAGGTCGAACACCCCGTTACGGAAATGTTGACCGACACGGATCTGGTGCAGGAAATGATCCACGTCGCAGGTGGCGGCAAACTTCGCAAGTCCCAGTCCGACATCACCCGCAACGGACACTCGATTGAAGTGCGGCTCAATGCCGAAGACCCGCTGATGCAGTTTCTGCCATCGCCCGGGAAAATCGGCACGTTGCGCGTACCAGAGGGTGAAGGCATCCGTTTTGACCACTTTTTGTACGAAGGGTATCAGGTTCCGCCATTCTACGACTCCCTTCTGGGCAAACTGATCGTCCACGCCGAAAACCGTGAAGCGGCGATCGACCTGATGATATCGGCCCTCAACGGGCTGGAGATCGGCGGCATCAAGACAACGAAACCACTTCATCTGGCATTGGCCCACGACGCTTCTGTACGTGCAGACGACTTTCATACGCAGTGGCTGGAGCCTTGGCTGGCCGCAGGCAATCTAAAACAAACCCCTTAACCAAAGGAGGCAAATCGTGAAAACACGTTATACCTACGGTGGCGACGAACACATCTACGTCGAAGTGGATGACGAAATGTCGCTTGATGCATTTTTCAAATCCCTGTCGATGAGCAACGCCGTCCGTAATGCGGATATCAAAGGCGTGACGGAAATCTGCCCGGCGAACGCATCCTTTCAGGTGCGCTATGATCCCGACATCATCGCGCCCGAGGAGATGATGAAGAAAGTTCAAGAACTTGAGGACAAGGCCGAGGATGCAGACAAGCGCCTGAAGACGCGTATCATTGAAATTCCCGTCTATTATCAAGATCCCTGGACGCATGAGACCCTCATGCGGTTCCGCGAGCGTCACCAGGACCCGTCCGGCACCGATCTGGATTATGCGGCGCGGATCAACGGATTTGACAGTGCAGAAGCGTTTATCGAGGCCCATCATTCGCAACCGTGGTTCGTCTCGATGGTGGGCTTTGTTGCCGGGCTCCCTTTTCTCTATCAGCTGGTTGAACGCGAAAAGCAGTTACAGGTCCCCAAATACCTGAGACCGCGCACCGACACGCCAAAGTTGACAGTGGGGTACGGCGGCTGCTTTTCCTGTATTTATTCGGTGCGTGGTGCAGGTGGCTATCAAATGTTTGGCGTGACCCCGATGCCGATTTTCGATCCCGATCAGAAACAAAGTTACCTTAGCGATTTCATGGTGTTCTTCAAACCCGGCGACATCGTGAAGTGGAAGCCGATTGATCGTGCCGAATATGATCGCATCCTGGCCGAGGTTGAAGCCGACACATACGTACCGCGCATCGCCGAAGTCGATTTCGATCCGGAAGCTTTCAACGCGGACATGCCAGGCACCAACGCCAAACTGATGGAGGCGCTCAATGTCGTTTAAAGTCATGCAACCGGGCCTTTCGACCTCGATCCAGGATCTGGGTCGTCCGGGCTATTTTCATCTTGGCATACCTATCGGTGGTGCGATGGATCGTTTCGCGCTTCGCGTGGCCAACATGCTGGTCGGCAACCCCGAAGGCGCGGCGGGCCTGGAGGTCGTGTTCATGGGGCCGCAGATCGTGTTCGACCAAGACGCTCTGGTCGCCGTGACCGGGGCCGATCTGCCCGCCAAAGTCGACGGGGTGCTGCAGGAAGGATGGACCGCCTTTGAAGTCAAATCAGGTCAGACGCTAAGCTTTGACTTCCTCAAATCGGGCGCTCGGGCCTATATCGCCATTAGCGGAGGCATAGACACGCCCCCTGCCCTGGAAAGCCGTTCCACCTATCCGATTGGTGCGTTGGGCGGCATCGACGGTCGCAACATTCAGGCTGGCGATGTCATTCCTGTCGGAGAGGCTGACATGATCGAACCGGGGCTGAGCGTGCCAGAGAACTTGCGCCGCATGCCCGGCAAACCGGCCGAGCTTCGGGTTCTTCCCGGCCTTTACTGGCATCGCCTGACCAGCGCCGCGCAGGAAGGGTTCTTTCGTGATGACTGGACAGTCGCCTTGGAAGCAGACCGCATGGGATACCGGTTCAAGGGTGGGAAACCGCTGGAGTTTGTAGAGCGTGAACAACCCTTTGGTGCCGGGGCCGACCCGTCCAATATCGTGGATGGCTGCTATTCCTACGGTTCAATTCAGGTTCCTGGCGGTTTGGAGCCGATCGTTCTGCACCGCGATGCGGTTTCGGGCGGCGGCTATTTCACCCTCGGTGCGATAATTTCGGCTGACATGGATTTGATCGGTCAGCTTCAGCCGCACACCCAGGTGAAATTCCGCAAGGTCGACATGGACGAAGCGTTGCAAGCCCGCGCCGCGCGCAAGAAAATGCTCGCCGCTGTCCGCGCCCATCTGGGCTGAATTGCTTCTCCGGCTGCCCGCTATCGCGGTGGGCAACCGGTCTTTCCTTCCCGGGCCTTGCGCCGGGCCGCAACAACAACAACTTACCTGTCCACGGGCTTATCCCCTCCCAAGCGTTTCCTGTATCCTAGCCGTGAAGACCCTCAAAAACCGCTGACGCCGCTGTTCAACATCATCTTTGTTTGCCTGATCTCATGATTGTTTGGAGTACATCCTAAATAAAGACATCGCCCAAGCAGCGTTTTATTATCAGACAGATCGTCTGGTCTTTGCATAGGCGACCTATGGTTTTGCCCACCCGCACCATGCCGGTCGCCGCACATTACAGAGAGCATGATACATAATGCCAGCTATCACCCGCAACCCGCACAAGCTGTCGTCGCCGCCGCAAGTGAAACGTCGTATTCTTCGGGTCCGGGGCACAGATGTAACCTTGCTCGACGAGGTGCGACAGATGGCGATCGCGGATCTAGGCTTTGATATCCAGCATGAGTCGCTTGATTTCCTGACCTGCCAGCACCGGGCGGCGATGGATCCGATGAACTATGACATCTATGAACAGTGCTTTCATAACCTTGATATCGTCTGGTATTGGGGTGCTTTGCAACCGATTGAAACTCGACGGATCAAACAATGGGATAACATTGGCGATCTGGCAAAGACCGGCGGCATCAGTAAATACACCTGGACCGGACATGGCGATGCGCCGGTGCGCAAGTTGTATGTGCAGCCCGATGGGACGCTGGGCCAGCAACCGATGCCAACAATCAGCATGCTGCCCACGGCCCATAACGTCGATAGCTTTGGTTATGATACCCGACTGTTCGGCGCGGAAGGGCCGGAGGGATCAAGCTGGGCCTGGCTGCTCGACCGGCGGGCCCGTGGTCGGATCGCATTGGTAGACGAGCCGGCGATCGGGATCTTCGACGCAGCTTTGGCTGCAGAAGCCAATGGTGACCTGACATTTCAAGACATCGGAAACATGACGGTAGATGAAATCGACAGCCTCATGGCGCTGTTGGAAACCCTTCGTCAACAAGGGTTCTTTGTAGGGAGCTGGGTTTCGCCCGATCAAGCCGAGGCGCTGGTTCATGCCGACCGTGTGTCGGTGCAAAGCATGTGGTCGCCCTCATACGCCAATCTTGGGCCCATGAAAGACGTCTTTCGGGAAAGCTTCCCACGGGAAGGCTATCGTGCGTGGCATGGCGGTGCATCCTTGGCCCGCCACCTGACCGGGAGCAAGCTCGACATGGCGTATGATTATTTGAATTGGTGGTTAACCGGACCTGCCGGAGCCGTGATGGCGCGACAAGGCCACTATATGACCAATGCCGAAGGCTTGCGCGAATACCTTAGCCCCGAGGAGTGGGGATACTGGTATGATGGTGATATCGCACGGTGTGATCTTAAAGGCCCCGACGGCAGGATCGTGGTCCGCCAGGGTCAGCGCCGCCCCGGCGGTGCCTACCGCGAGCGGGTCAGTCGGATAGCGCTGTGGAACACTGTGATGGACGAATATAACTACGCCGCCCGTTCGTGGAACCGTTTCATCGCGGCCCTGGGGGCAGCGACACCATGACTGGAAAGCAACCCAATTCCGGTCAGGAACCGCTTTACGATACCATCAGCCGCATCTTGCGCCATAATATCACATCCGGGCGTCTGCCCGATGGTCTGGTGCTGATCGAAGGCCCCATTGCAAAAGTGATGCAAACAAGCCGCGCCCCCGTGCAGGCGTCTTTGCGAATGCTCAACGCCGAAGGGCTTATTCACCGGTTTCGGGGGCGCGGCTATCTGGTTGGCCCTGCCTTGCCCGGGCTTCGCCCTATCCGCAAGGCACTGGATGAATTCGACTTTGAAATCCCGTCCTCATCCCGATCCGCCTTGGCTGTCCGGGGTACGTGGCAGCGCGTCTATGACAAGGTCGAAGCCGAAATAGCGGCTTGCCAGATCTTTGGTGAATTCAGGGTGATAGAGACAGAATTGGCCAACCATCTTGGCGTCAGTCGCACGGTGGCTCGCGATGTGCTCAGCCGTCTGAACGAACGCGGGTTGATACGAAAAGGCGCCACTTCGCACTGGCTCGCTGGTCCGCTGACCGCGCGGACACTGCGCGAAAAGTTTGAACTGCGCAGTATCATGGAACCTGCGGCCCTGCGATTGGCCGCCGATTGGATGGACCACGCCCAGATCGCGCGGGTTTGTGACCAGATTGAAAGCGGCATGACCAAGGACGCCGCAGAGCTTGAAGACGCGCTCATGAAATACTGCCTGTCCCGGGCACCCAACAGCGCGTTGGTCGAAATCATCACCAACAACCGCTTGTTGCTATCGGCCATGGACAAAGCCCTGAGCGACCTAGGTCTTCCGGTGGATACCGTGGCGCTGGACCAATACGGGACGCTGTTTCGGCTGATCAAATCACACCAGATCCACGCGGCGACCGAGTACCTTCGCGAACACCTTCGCATCCTCTCTTACAAAAGTCTGGCACGGCTGAAAATTGTCGCCTTGATACCCGAGAGCGACTCGATTCCCAAATACCTCAGCCGAGTCTAAAAAAACGGATTTTGCGTTCGATGTTCATTTAGTTTTGAGGATTTACCTGCGATTTTGGCTATATTTTCAACTAAATGACGAATTTAGTGCAATAAATTCTTAAATAATGACTCTTGCAATAAAATGCGATCAGTCATTTCATACGTTATACATTATTGTGAAGATGGGATCGGACTGGCGCTCTAAGCAGTTCGCGACGGACGATCACACCTTGGCTTCACAAAAAAAGAGGGCTCTATGACGCAACGCGACCCTATATTCCGACTAGAAGGTGTGACGCGCAGATACGGTAATCTGACGGCGCTAGACGGCATTGATTTCGTCGCGGAAGACAATGCCTATATCGCCTTACTCGGGCCTTCGGGTTCCGGTAAAACGTCCCTGTTACGCGTGATCGCCGGTTTCGAAACACCGGATGCAGGGCGCATTTGGTTCCAAGGGCGCGATATCACGGATTTACCCGCACATGAACGTGGCATCGGGTTCGTGTTCCAGAACTTTGCGTTGTTTCCGCACCTTACGGTTTTCGAAAATGTGGCGTTCGGCCTTCGTCACGGCGCGCAGGCGCTGCCAAAAGACGAGATAGCGGAACGTGTAAAATCGTCGATAGAGATGGTGGGCCTTGCCGGACTGGAAGATCGCAGTCCGGAACAGATATCCGGCGGCCAGAAACAGCGGGTGGCGCTGGCCCGTTCGCTTGTGATGCAGCCCAAACTGGTGCTGCTTGACGAACCGCTCGGAGCGCTTGATGCCAATCTGCGCGAACGCATGCAAGTTGAACTGCGCGCTATCCGAGAGCGGCTCGATGTCACCTTTCTGCACGTGACGGGAAGCGAAACCGAGGCGCTGGCGATGGGTGATAAAGTTGCGGTTCTCGATGCCGGCCGGATCGTTCAATACGACACCCCAGATACAATCTATGATGGCCCGGTTGTTTCCGATGTTGCAAAGTTTCTTAATCGTTTCAACCTGTTTGAAGGCATTCTTGAAAACGGAATCTTCACTGGGCCGTTTGGGGCAGTGCCTGTCACAAACCCACGCCAAAACAAGAGCGACACCTATGCCATTCGGTATGATCGCACCCAGATATTCGACGCGGGCGATGCCAACCTGCCAGGCCCGGCCCTGCCTGCCCGGTTCCTGGCGAGCGAATACCTTGGATCTTCGATCATCTTCCTGTTCGAAACCGAAGATCAAAAGACGGTCGAAGTCGATCACCACCTGAGTCTCGGCGAACCACGGCCTTTGACGGTTGGCGAAAACTACACGCTCTCGTGGAATCCCGAACACGCGATCGTTTTTGGCAAGGAGACAGCAAGATGACCGCCACAAGCCGCAACAGGCAGAAGAAAACGACTTTTCGCCTTCTCGCCCCCGGTGTCGTTTGGATGATCCTGTTCCTTATCGCGCCTATCATGATGATCGTTTACGTGTCGTTCTGGACCCAGACGACCTTCGCGATCAACTCGACACTGACACTGGACAGTTGGAAAAACTTCTTCGCATCAGAGGCTTATGTCGGTGCGTTATGGACGACGATCCGCCTTTGGCTCATCGTTCTTACCCTGACCTTCGTCATCGGTTACCCGGCGGCGCTTTACGTGGGCCTAATGGTCAAGAGCAAGACAATCTCAACCGTTTTGCTGGTTCTTTGCGTGATCCCCTTCTGGACCTCTTTCCTGATCCGTGTGCTTGCGTGGCGACCGATGCTTGGCAAGGAAGGCGCGATCAACATCATTCTCCAGAAACTCGGACTTATCCAAACGCCGATCGAGGTTCTGCTGTTCTCAGAACTTTCGGTGATCATCGGCATGACGCAGATTTACGTGGTGTTCATGGTGGGGCCGATCGCGTTCATGCTGGGCCGCATCGACCACAATATCATCGAAGCCGCCCGAGATCTGGGTGCCGGGTTCGGGCGTATCTTCTGGAAGATCATCTTTCCGCTCAGCCTGCCGGGGGTCGTCGTCGGCGCGATCTTTGTGAGTGTGATGGTGTTGGGTGAATTTGCCACTTCGGGTGCGCTTTCGGGGCGCAAAGTCAACCTTCTGGGCAATATCATCGTCACCCAGGTCGGATCATTGAAATGGGCGATGGCGTCGGTTGTCGGGGTGATCCTTACCATCCTGCTGGGCATCGTGGTGGCGGGTTTCCTGCGCATCGTTGATCTGAAACGGGAGATATAATCGATGGAATCCAAGGTCTTGAAACCGATCCTCGCTGTTTATGTCGGCTTGTTCATCCTGTTCCTATACGGTCCGTTCATTGTGTTGGGCATCCTGTCCTTCCAACAAGGGCCAGAGGGCGGCCCGCAGTTTCCGATCATTGAATGGTCGACCTACTGGTACAAGCATCTTTTTGGTCTGACCCCGCCGTCCCGCATCGCGCCCCTGCCCGTCGGAGAGGCACTGGTACGTTCACTAACATTGGCCTTTATGACCATGGTTACCGCAACCGTGCTGGGTGTCATGGCTGCACAGGCTTTCCGCAAGCGGTTTCGCGGCGCGGGCATCGTGTTTTACCTGATCGTGTTGGGCATGATGGTGCCCGGTGTCCTGACCGGCTTGGGGACTTCGCTGTTGGCCAACAACGTCGTGGGGGTTGAACGTCACTGGTGGAGCACGGCGTTTCTGGCCCATGTGGTTTACACTTTTCCCTTTGCTTTCCTTGTGATGCTGGCCATTCTTAACCGCTTTGACGGCTCTGTTGAAGAAGCATCGTGGTCGTTGGGCGTGTCGCCGATGACGACATTTCGCAAGGTAACATTTCCGCTTATCTTCCCTGGGGTCCTGTCGGCGATGCTGTTCGCATTTACCCTCAGCTTTGATGAATTCCCTCGCACTTTGTTCGCGTCGGGACGTGACCAGACCCTGCCACTGGCGATTTACGGAACGTTTTCGGTCGAAATCCACCCGAACATCTTTGCATTCGGGGTGATGACGACACTGTTCTCGTTCGCTCTTTTGGCTGTCTATGGCATCTTGATGGGCCTGAGCGTGCGGCGCGCCAAAAAGATGGCGATGCAGGAGGATATCGCATGAGCACCGTAATCGTAACCGGTGCCGGATCAGGCATAGGCCTTGCGGTCGCAAGAAAGCTTGCCGCGCTGGATTATAATGTGGTGGTCAATGATTATGACGGCGATGCTGCCAACAAAGCCGCCGATGACATTGGCGGACTGGCCGTGCAAGGCGACATTTCGAACGAGGCCGATGTCGCAGGGATGATACAAGCCTGCGTTGACGCGTACGGCCCTGCAACACATCTGGTAAACAACGCAGGTCACGTCCACCAGTCCCGGTTTGTGGATCTGGACCCTGCCGAATTCGACCGGATGATTGCCGTGCACCTGCGCGGAACGTTCCTGTGCACCCGCGCGGTGTTGCCCGACATGCTGACCCGGAAATCAGGCTGCGTGGTGAACATGGCCTCGCAGCTTGGCCAGATTGGCGGTATTGAGCTGGTTCATTATTCTGCGGCGAAGGCGGGCATAATCGGGCTGACCAAGGCTTTGGCACGAGAGGTATCGAACCAAGGCGTGCGTGTTAACGCAGTGGCCCCCGGCCCGATCAACACCCCGCTTGTGCGCGCGCTCTCGGACGATTGGCGCAATGCCAAGGCCGCCGAGCTGCCATTGGGCCACTTCGGAGA
Organism: Sulfitobacter sp. L-8; assembly: GCF_056859255.1. Classification (NCBI taxonomy): domain Bacteria; kingdom Pseudomonadati; phylum Pseudomonadota; class Alphaproteobacteria; order Rhodobacterales; family Roseobacteraceae; genus Sulfitobacter; species Sulfitobacter sp. L-8. The sequence goes on along the minus strand of NZ_JBSXOD010000056.1, from coordinate 464,491 downwards.
ACCGGAGGACGTGGCAGAAACCGTGGCGTTTCTATGTTCCGACGCGGCACGCCTTTATGTGGGCCAGACGCTGTCACCAAATTCGGGAGACGTAATGTTATGACATCAATCGCATTGATCACGGGGGCCGGTATCGGCATTGGACGTGCGACGGCCAAGATGCTCGCCGCACGGGGTGATCACGTCGTCGTCACCGATGTTCTCGAGGATGACGGCCGCAGCGTCGTTCAGGAAATTCGCAAAGCCGGCGGTGAGGCCGAGTTTCAGCACCTGGATGTAAGAGACACTACCCGCGCCAACTCTGTGGTCAAGGATATCGAGACCCGCTTTGGCAGGATTGACACCATTGTCGCCAACGCGGGTATCGCGCGCCGGGTACCGATAGAACAGCTAACCGACGAAAAATGGGACCAGACCTTTGACATCGACCTCAAGGGGATGCTGCGGGTCATTCGCCCGGCGGCCGCTGGCATGAAAGCGCGCGGCGGCGGTTCGATTATCTGCTTATCCTCGATCATGGGTGTGGCCTATGGGTGGGATGAGCATGTGCATTATTCATCGGCCAAGGCCGGTGTGGTCGGGTTGGTGCGCGGACTTGCGGTTGAATTGGGCCGCAGTGGGATACGTGTGAACGGCATCGCGCCGGGTTACATCCGCACCGCCCAGCTTTTATCCGAGAAACATTCCCTTGGCCCCGAAGGTGCCAAGACCGTGGGCGATATCGTCCCATTGGGCCGCATCGGGCAACCCGATGACATCGCTGATGTGGTGGGATTTCTGGCGTCGGATGCCGCGCGCTATCTGACGGGACAAGTCATTACGGTGGACGGTGGGCTGATGGTCGGGCGCTACTGAACACGTACGGAGGGCCAGCCCTCCGAAACTGCAAAAATAAAACGACCTCAACAAGGAGAAGACAAGTGACACACTCAAATTTCTCAAGGCGCAACTTTCTGAAAACCACTGCTGGCGGGGCCGCGCTGGCAGCCGGTGGGATGCCGTTCCTTGGTGCCCAACAAGCCTTTGCCGCGAACCTGGGCAATCAGGAACTGCGCACAGTCGGCCTGTCCGTGACTGTGCAAGAGCGCATATTGAACGATTTCAAGGCGCAGTCGGGCGTCGGATCGGTCAGCGGCAAGGCAGATATCTTTCCAAACACCCAAACCGAAATCCTGTCTGGGTCGGATGCATACGACTGCTGGGAGATCATCGGCGAACGTCTGGCCGCAATGGTTGCCACAGACAAATTGGCCCCGGTCGCTGCGGCGGATCTGACCAATTGGGCCGGTATTCGCGAAACCTTCACAAAGCCGTCGGACCGTTGGGCGCTGAACCAGCAAATCGTCGGTCAAATCTGGGAAGACGAAAGCCAGACACGCCTGAACATGGTGCCGACGGTTTATAACTACGACTCCATCGGGTATCGCCCCGATCTGGTAGACGCCGAGGAAGCATCGAACTGGTCGGCGTTGTTTGACCCGAAGTTCAAGGGCAAGACCGGCCTCAACGTTGACCCTCTGATCGCCTTTGGTCAGGCGGTTCTGGCCATGAACGAACTGGGACTTCTTGAAGTAAGCAACCCGGGGAACCCCGATGCTGCAGCCATCGAAGAAGCGGCCAAGTTCCTGATTTCGAAAAAGAAAGAAGGTCAGTTCCGCGCACTTTGGGGCGACTTCGGCGAACTGGTGAACCTGCTCGCATCGGGCGAGATGGTGATTGCCGACGCATGGCAGCCTGCTGTCATGGCGGTCAAGGCGCAGGGTGTTGAATGCTCCTATGCGACGATGAAAAGCGGCTATCGTGGCTGGGCGATCGGCGTGGCACCGCTAAAAACCTCTCCGAACCTCGAAGCCGTCACTGCATATGCCGATTACTGGCTCTCCGGTCCTCCCGCGATTGCCGTGTCCGAACAGGGTTATTATTCGCCGACCACAAACGTCAAGAACGTCATGGATCCCGATAAATACGCGTTCTGGTACGAGGGGAAACCCTGGGTCGGCGAAGCCGAGCGCGGCATCAAGGAAGGCGACCTGCGCGACGGCGGTTCATTGGAAGAGCGTGCGGCGAACGTCGCTTACTGGCACCAGTGGCCCGACGAATATGACCTTCTCATCCGCAAATGGGACGAATTCCTGTCAGCCTAAATCACGGATGGTTCAGCCGGGTTACCGGCTGAACCCACCCTTCCCTTTTATCACGAACAGGACGTTTCCCTTGGCCTACGATCTTCAGCTCACAAATGTCTACAAGACCTACGACAATGGAACTCCGGCCGTCATCGACTTCAATCTGAGCGTCGAAAAAGGCGAGTTCATTGCCTTTCTTGGCCCCTCGGGCTGCGGAAAATCTACGACCTTGCGGATGATTTCCGGCTTCGAGACAGTCACCTCAGGCGACCTGATGATCCGAGGCAAACGCGTAAACGATCAGCTACCCGAAAAACGCCCGACCTCGATGATCTTCCAGAACTACGCGCTGTTTCCACACATGAACGTGCGGCAGAACGTCCTGTTTGGCCTTGAAGTCAAGCAAATGCCAAAGGCGCAGGCCGATCGCAAGGTTGATCAAATCCTTGAAAAGCTGGGTCTGAGCGATATTGCCCAGATGCCGACAGCACGGCTATCGGGCGGCCAGCGACAGCGTATAGCCCTGGCACGTTCGCTTGTGGTCGAACCGGACATCCTGTTGCTGGACGAACCGCTTGGCGCGCTTGATGCAAACCTTCGCAAGAGTATTCAAAACGAACTGAAACTGCTGCAGCGCGATCTGGGCATCACTTTTGTGTTCGTGACCCATGCCCAATCCGAAGCGCTTGCCCTGTCGGACCGTATCGTCGTGATGAATGCGGGCCGGATCGAACAGATCAGCCCGCCGCGCGAACTGTACACGCGTCCCAGCAGTCAGTTTGTGGCCCGGTTTATCGGTTCCAACACGATCCTGCCCGGCACGGTCACATCGCAACAGAACGGCAACGTGTTTCTGCAAACAGCGTTCGGCAATTTGGCCGGTGCCAACCGCGCCAAAACCGATGCACATGTGGGTCGCGAGATGAGCATAATCCTGCCCGCGGAGGCGGTTGATCTGGTTCCCGCCGATGTGCCCGAATCAGAAATGCGCGCCGCCTTTGGTTCAAACGCGATCCCCTGCACCATAGAACGTTTGCAGATCGTGGGCCACATCATGCACATGGTCGTGCGTTTTGATGATGGCAAGCAGATCAATGTCGAAGGCCATGTCGACAAGTATCGCGACAGGTTGAAAGCCGGGGGAAGTGCTTTCGTCGCGTGGAAATCCGCCAATGCTACCGTGATCGACCGCTAGGACGCAAAACAATGGTTCATGCCACCGCAACTGAGATTTCAGAACGCCTGAGGACGGGAAAACTAGACCCGGTTACGTTAGCCGAAGAGGTATACGAGCGCCTCGAGCAACATGGCGACAGCGCGATCTATATCGAAACCACGCGCTCACGGGCGATGGTCGAAGCACATGCGTCGCGCTTGCGGCTTCAGGCCGGGCTGCCCGCCAGCCCTCTCGACGGGGTTCCTGTCGCATGGAAGGATCTTTTTGACCTGAAGGGTCGCGTGACCACCGCCGGGGCCGTCGTCACCAGGACCGATCCGCCGGCAACGGCAGACGCCCAGGTCGTTGCGACGGCCCACAGGGCGGGAATGGTTACCACCGGAACCGTAAACATGACCGAATTCGCCTATTCCGGCATCGGACTTAACCCCCATTACGGGACCCCGCGCAACATACATGCACCGACAGGACAAACACGCAGTCCCGGCGGGTCGTCTTCGGCGTCGGGGGTGGTGGTGTCGGCTGGCATCGTGCCTCTGTCGATGGGGTCCGACACCGGAGGGTCGGTCAGAATTCCCGCGTCGTTCAATGGAGTTGTCGGCTACAAGACCTCATCGCGTCGGTATTCGATGCAAGGGGTCTATCCGCTGGCCCCGTCTCTAGACACAATTGGACCGCTGGCCCACACCGTGGCCGATTGCGCCTTGTTCGATGCGGTGCTGCGAGGCAAAGACAGGCCCGAGGCCGAGGCCGTGCCCGCCAAGACATTGTCCTTCGTTATCCCCGACCAGATCCTGTTTGACGGGGTGATGCCTGCTGTTTCAGCAAATTTCGACGCCACGGTAGCACGGCTCGAGTCAGCAGGTGCTAAGGTCACGCGTATTTCATTGCCCGAACTGTCCGAGCTTAGCGATTTGATCGCGCGTCACGGGTTTCTGGCGGGTGCAGAGGCTCTGATGATACACCGTGACCGGGTGTGCGGCCCCGCCGCAGCGCAGATGGATGCACGGGTGGTGCGCCGCATCAAGCTGGCGGAAACCATGAGCGCGGTTGATGTTCTTATGCTTCAGGAAGCCCGGTACCGGCTTATGGCATCGACCGCAGCAAGGATCGCGAATGCCATCGTCCTGTGTCCGACCACAGCGACGACTGCGATGGAAACCGCGCCTCTGGAAGCGGGTCAAGACGAATTCTTTCGCCACAATGGACTGACCCTGCGCAACACCAGTTTGGGAAATTTCCTGGATTGGTGCGGTGTGTCCATTCCAAACGGGACCGACGCCGATGGCATGCCGACAGGTTTCCTGCTGTCTGCCCCGACCGGACAAGACACGGCGTTACTACGGGCAGCTTTGGGCTGCGAGGACATCATCCGCGGCTGACACCGCCATGACAAACACTGCAAAAACCAAGAGGAGACCGAAAAGTGACCAAAAAAATCTATTGTGCCTTCGGCACGGATATCGACTCTGTCGCGGGCCAGATTGGTTCGTATGGGGGCGGCGATTCGCCCAATGACATACAGCGCGGCATTTTCGCAACCGAGGTCGGGGTGCCCCGTTTGCTTCGTCTGTTCAAAAAGTATGAAATGCGGACGTCTTTCTTTGTTCCCGGCCACTCGCTCGAGACATTCCCCAAAGAGATGGACATGATCGTCGAAGCCGGTCACGAGATTGGCGCACATGGGTATCTGCATGAGAACCCCGTCGCCATGACGCCTTCCCAGGAGGAGGACGTTCTGGTCAAGTCCATCGAACTGATCAAGGGGCTTACCGGCGAGGCACCTAAGGGATATGTGGCCCCGTGGTGGGAAATGTCGAACGTGACGGCGGCGCTTCTGGGCAAATACGGGTTTTCCTACGATCACAGCCAAAGTTACCGCGATTTTCAGCCGTTTTATGCGCGGGTCGGTGACGAATGGAATGTGATCGACTATTCCAAAACCGCGGGGGAATGGATGCACCCGCTGAAACACGGTAAAGAGATCGACCTGGTTGACATCGGTGCCAACTGGTACGTGGATGATCTGCCCCCGATGATGTTCATCAAGAATGCCCCCAACAGCCACGGTTTTGTCAGCCCCCGCGACATTGAACAGTTGTGGAAAGACCAGTTTGACTGGGTGTACCGCGAAATGGAATATGGCGTGTTCCCGATCACCATTCACCCCGACGTCGCAGGCCGCCCGCAGGTCCTGCTTATGCTTGAAAGGCTGATCGAATATATCAACGGGCATTCCGGCGTGGAGTGGGTGGATTTCAACACCATCGCGGATGATTTCCGCAAACGCTTCCCGTTTGACGGCGATAAGCGCCCCGAAGTGATCTGAAACATCAAAGGGTAATGCACGCAGCGTTACCCTTTCCGCCATGTCAGGAGATTTTGAATGTGCAATGCATGCGGTTTCCCGACCCGCCCCGGCCACTGGACCGACGCTGGTGCGGATAATACCGGCGACCGGCTTCGGCTTCAGCTGCGCCGTGCGCAAATATTGAACAAGCTGCTGAGTGGCTATGGTTTTAATGCACGTACGCCCGGACACGGACCGGGGTTTGCCCTGTCTTCGTTTTCGGGCCGCACCACCCTGGTCCCCGATCTGGAGGCCCTGTGGGAAGAAAGCGCGCGACAACTTGGCCATCCGATCGACCCGCTTGACCCTCGCTTCACATCTTCCGCCCCCTCAGCCCAATGACTGCACAGCCAGTTGACAGCCGACTACGCTTGACGATCCTTGGTGGTTACCTGGGGTCTGGCAAAACAACCTGGCTGCGCCACCAGCTTTTTGACGGCGCTTTTGGCAATGCTCATATTCTGGTCAACGAGGCCGCCGAAACGCCGGTGGATGATACACTGCTGGCCTCGCGAGCGGCAAGCTTGACCACATTGGCCGGGGGGTGTGCCTGCTGCACGGGCAAAAACGATCTGATTACCGCGCTGCGTACCCTGTGCGATCAACGCTCGCGGCAAACCGCGACCGAGAGAGGCTCCAACCAGGTAATCCTCGAGACCAGCGGGCTGGCCGATCCGGCAGCCATATTGGATGCGATCAGAAACGATGGGGTTTTGGTGCACCACGTCCGCATAGCCGAGATCGTCGTACTGGTAGACGCACTGAACGCCGCCGACCAGTTGCACAGTGAATATCTGAGCAGAGCACAGGTCGAGTCTGCGGATCGCATGGTCCTGACCAAAGTGGATGCTGTACCCGACGCAACACTTGCCGCAGTCATCGCGACGTTGAAACAGCTTAATCCCTCGGCCCCGATCGAAGCGGCGGTGAAAGGCCAGCCTTTCAGCATTCCGGAACTTCCTTCGGCTGAACCGTATGACTTGCCCAGCATTGCCGCGGGCGAAGCCCCTATCATGCCCACCAAAATCGACATTGGCGATGATATAGACTGGGCGACGTTTTCAGTCTGGCTTTCTGCGCTTCTCTATGCGCGAGGCGACGATCTTGTCCGGGTCAAGGGTGTCTTCGCAACACCGGCCGGACCCTTGTTATTGCAGGCCGTTCGCAAATCCGTCCAACCGCCGGAGTTGCTTCCACCCGGTGCCACTGGCCGCAAAAACCAGATTGTTTTTATCGGTCGCGGATACGAGGGTGACGATCTTCGCAGGTCGCTCGACTATTTTTCGCGCAGTTGATCCGCGCGGTATTCTTTCCGACCAAGCCCCACGCATGCACCTGCGAAAACCCGGCTCGGCCTCGCTGTCTACCGTAAAAAAGTCTGAAGGAACAAACTGAAAGGGCAAGTGGCGGACAGACAGGGATTCGAACCCTGGAGACGGTCTCCCGCCTACACACTTTCCAGGCGTGCGCCTTCGACCACTCGGCCACCTGTCCGTTAGGGGGGTTTAGCGTGAGCCGCGGTCTGGGTGCAAGGGCAAAAATGCACCTATTTCCACAATGCGATCAGCCGTCAAGATGGACATAAACCCTGCGATTGTGACGACCTTTTTTTTCGACCTTGCCCAGCTGTATCGAACCTATTTCGCCGGTGCGGGCGACATGGGTGCCGCCACACGGCTGAAGGTCGATCCGGCTTTCCATATCCCCGATTTGCACCAACCTGACCCGTTCGGCGCCCTTTGGCGGTGCCACAGCCATGGTCTTGACCAGATCAGGTGCCGCGCGAAGCTCGTCCTGCGTGATCCATGCGCTGCTTACGCGAAGATCCGCCGTGATGAATTCACTTAGCGCGTTTTCAATACCCTCGCGGTCATCGGGTGCATCGGGCATATCGAAATCCAGCCGCCCGTGGTTGACCGAAACCTGCCCGCCTGTCACGCCGAAAGGCACGGCGACCGATAACAGATGCAGCAACGTGTGCACCCGCATGTGGCGATGTCGCCGGTCCCAATCCAGCGACTGGATCAGATGCGTTCCGGTCTGCGGCATCTGTTGCGGTTCTGCGGGTACCAGCACGATGCTGTCGTCGTCGCCCTTTACCGTCGTTGCGATCGGCATGCGCCTGCCATCCCAAGACAGCCAGCCGCTGTCGCCCGGCTGACCACCCCCGGTGGGATAAAAGATCGTACGGTCCAGCACGATACCACCTTCGGCGGTAACATGGCGAACACGCGCCGGTGCATCCCTTAGATAGGCATCCTCCAGATACAGGGCTTCGGTCATTCCTCGTTTCTCACCTTCAGGGCTTCGGGGTTGCGAAGCCATACGTCACGCTGTGCGAAGGGCACTTCGATATTTTCTTCGGTGAAGCGTGCGGCGATCGCGTGATTGATGTCACTTTTGACGGCCATCATCCAGTTCACGTCTCTTAGAAACGCGCGGATCTCGAATTCAAGCGCATCCGCGCCAAAGTTCAAAAACAGCACATTCGGCGCGGGATTGGCCAATACCATCGGCTGCGCCTCGGCGATTTCGCGCAAGATCGCTTCGACACGTTTGGTATCCGTGCCATAGGCGACGCCGACAGGAATAAGCACACGACCCACGGTGTTTCCGCGTGTGAAATTGGTCACGGTACCGCTGATAAGATCGGCATTGGGCACGATCACGTCAGTCCGGTCAAAGGTTTCAATCCGCGTCGAGCGTACGGAAATGTCGCGCACATAACCGGATTTTCCCCCGACCTCTATCCAATCACCTTCGGATATAGGCCTCTCGATCAGAAGAATGATGCCGGACACAAAGTTGCTGACGATGTTTTGCAGGCCAAAGCCGATACCAACCGACAATGCCCCGGCCACAATCGCAAGCGAGCTCAGGTCGATCCCCGCCCCCGTGATCGCCACCAGCGCAGCCAGAAATATCCCGACGTAGCCCAGACCCGACAGCAACGCGTTCTGTCCGCCTATATCGATCTGCGTCTTGGGCAAAACGTTGTTGCGTAACGTACCTTGCAACAAGCGTGTAACCAGATAACCGACCGAAAAGATAATCGCGAAAGTCAGAAGGTTGGTTGGCGAGATACGGCTTCCACCGATGGTAAAGCCTTGGCTGAATGACGACCACAACTCCGTGAGGTCAGCGACCCGCGCGCCCCAGATCAGCGCCAGCAAAGGCGTCGCGATCAAGATGAGGATCAGTCCAAAAAATACCGGCATCAAGGCATCACGTGCCGCTGTGCCCTGCCCTGTTATCGCACCATAAACGTCTGCCAGAAAACGCTGCAACGCCACGATGATCCCCAGCAGAACCAGCGTGGTCACGTAGGGCCGCAAAATCGCATCCGACAGATTCTGATAGCCGATCGCGAACAAAACCGGGGCCAGCACCGACACGATGATCGCCCCTATGCCCAGACTGCGCACGATGCGCGAATAGGTGGTGCTCTTGGTCGCGACATCGGTGTCGGTCGGTTCTTCACTGGGCTCGAAATACCCGTGCAGGATTTTGCCAATCCGGTACAGTGCCAGACTGATCAGCAACGTGAACGGAAACTCGATGACCGCGCGGGTGGCCGCAGATGGATCATCAAAATCCACCACCGCATCCGTGATGATCGATATGATCATGACGATGGTTATTGCGTTTACCAAAAGCCGCGCACGTTTGCGTTGGCCGTCGGGCAACAGCAGCAACGCTTCCTCATCGTCGCGGGCAAACACACGTTCCGAAACCCAACGGAACCCAAAGACCACCAGCCCCAAAACAGGCAAAAGCTGCGCGACCTCCATGCCCCGCACCCCGAGATACCCCGATTGACCGGCAGCAATCGATATCAGCCAAAGACCGGCCAGCGGGAACAGGATTCGCAGCAATGATATAATGAAACGCCATATACCCAGACCGCGCGCCTGATGCTGGCGGAGCGTGCCCACGATCTTGGCGGCCCACAGCCTGCCACGAAACAGCAGCAACAGCCCGAACAGGCCCGAAACGATGACAATCGGCAACTTGTCGCGAAATTCTGCAAAGGTGCGCGTGGCGCTGTCATTGCCGCGATCTACCCACATCGCACCAAAGGCCTTAGAAAGCGCTTTGACTGCGGGGGCCCAATGCGCCGGGTTCAGCGGCGACGGCGTCGAGCTGAGGAGCTTGGCGGTCTGCCGGTCGCGAATGATCTTGTCAATTTCGCGGATCAGCCCATCGGCCCGCAGGTAATCGCGCTCCGCCATTTGGACAGGCGCAAGCAAGGTGTTGAGTTGCTGGTTGATTTCGCTGCGGGTTTTTGCCACCTCGGGCGCTTCGGGTTCGGCATCCTTGCCTTCAGGTGCAGGCCCCAGTGCAGCAAGTTGATCGCGCAAAGCAGCAATACGGTCTGAATTTGTGCCACGCGCAGCGTCAAACTGGGCACGAAACGTTGTGATGCGCGAACGCAGGGTTTCCAGTACCGTGTCGGTGCTTGTCGGTTCGGCGACGGCGGCTTCGGCCCGGGTGGCAACGTTTTCCCACAGGTCTATTTCCTGCGTCGCTTCCGTTTGGGCAGAAACGCCTGCGGCCAACAGCAGGGCTAAGATCAGCCCCGCCAGAACCGCTTTCATCTGCGATATCATTGATCTTCGAAAACGCCGGGGATCGAAAGAGGCGCACGGTCAAGCCAGCTTGGCACCGGCAGACCCTTGTCGCGCAGGAAGTCAGGATTGAACAGCTTTGACTGATACCGCGTGCCGAAATCGCACAATACGGTAACGATGGTTTTTCCGGGTCCCAGGTCGCGGGCCATGCGCACAGCACCGGCAACGTTGACCCCCGAGGAAGCGCCCAGGCACAGGCCTTCGTTCTGTAACAGGTCGAACACATAGGGCAGCGCTTCGGCGTCAGATATGTTATAGCTGAAATCGGGTGTGAACCCTTCAAGGTTTTTGGTGATGCGAACCTGACCGATCCCTTCGGCGATCGAACCACCTTCGGCGACCAGTTCGCCGGTCGTGTAATAGCTGTGCAGAGCTGCCCCGTCGGGATCCGCCAACGCGATCTTGACGCCTTTTGGCTGCAACGACATGCCGATACCGGCCAATGTGCCGCCCGACCCGACCGAGCAGCAGAACCCGTCAACCTTGCCGCCGGTCTGCTCCCATATCTCGGGGCCGGTGGTTTCGATATGGGCCTGACGGTTCGCGACATTGTCGAACTGGTTGGCCCAGATCACCCCTTCGTTGGTGGTGCGGGCCAGTTCGTTCGCCAGCCGTTCGGAATAGCGCACGAAATTGTTGGGGTTGCGGTAAGGCGCGGCCGGCACCTGGACCAGTTCGGCACCCGCCAACCGCAACATGTCTTTCTTTTCCTGACTTTGCGTTTCAGGGATCACGATGACAGTCTTGAATCCCATCGACGCGCCGACCAGCGCCAGCCCGATGCCGGTGTTGCCCGCCGTACCTTCGACGATGGTGCCGCCCGGTTTCAACGTCCCCTTGGCAATGGCGTCCTTGATGATGAACAGTGCAGCACGGTCCTTGACCGACTGGCCAGGGTTCATGAATTCGGCCTTGCCGTAAATCTCGCAGCCGGTATCCTCGCTTGCCTGACGCAGACGAATAAGAGGTGTATTGCCAATGGCCTGTGCCAGATCAGATGCGACGTGCATGGGGTGCTCCTAAATCAAGTTACATCCGGTTTAGCCCCCGGGGGGCGCAACCTCAAGCGTTCGCGGTGCCGGGCCAGCCAATAGGCGGCAATTACCAGTGGCGAATTGGCGGCCTCTTGCCGGTCAACCAAATCCATCAATGCCGCAAAGCTGAATAGATGCGACCGGATATCTTCGGCTTCCGACGCAAGCCCATTCACCCCGGTCACCGTATCAGGAAGGTCGGTAAGCCCCACATAGATATAGAAAAACTCGGTTGAATCGCCGGGCGAGGCGTAGACCTCGGCCACTGGCTCCAGGGATTGCAGCGAAATCCCCGCCTCCTCCGCGGCTTCGCGGTGCGCCGCCGCGGCGGGCGTTTCGCCAGGGTCGACACGGCCCGCGATCGGCTCCATCTGCCACACGGATCGGTCACCGCGCGCCACCGGCCCCATGCGTAGCTGTTCAACAAGCAATACGCGATCACGCTGCGGGTCGTAAGGCAAAACCAGCGCTGCATCCGACGCGACGAATACCGCCCGTTCCAGCATATTCGACATGGTACCGTCAAAACGTTCATGGCTGAGATGATATTCGTTGAGCGCGAAATAATTGGTGTAAACTCGGTCAATCCGATCAACATCGACGCGACCATGCAGGGTCCCACCCCCGTGACGTGAGTGTTGTGCGTTGACCATCGCCGCTGCTCGGGTGCGGATCATCGGGAACATCCGTGCGACCTGATCCACCGAATACTTACCGAAGTAGTCCATTACTTCGATCGCAGCAAAGCAGCTTAGATCGCCCCACTCTGCCTGCCATTGTTCCAGCGACCAAGGCCCGACCGTGGACCAACGGTCGGCGTGCGCAAAGTACACCAATGCCATCTGCCCGCTGACCAGTTCCATCTCGCGCAGGTCATAGGCAAAGCTACCTTCGTAGAAATTCAGTCGCTCGATGTCTCGCCCCGTTAACCCTTCGACCCGCACGCCGGTCGCAATTTGGCCTGCCGCAGCCTCTATACAGGGAAACGGCCCTTCGGCGACGGCCAACACCGCGTGGTCGCCCAGGCGGTCATCGGTAACATGTAAATCACCAAAGCGGTGCCCCAGTACGATCTCGAGCAATGGGATATGCCGTAGCGTCCCATAGAAAAATAGCGCAGCCATATTCTAAGGAAATCTTCTGTTAACAAGGTTGGTGATCAAGCCGCTCAAGGCACCGCCGACAATCGCCGTCACAGCTATAGGTAGGGTCGCAATGACCATAAAATATTCGGCACCGATACTGATCGATGCGATTAATCCTTCGCCCAATCCGGCATAGTGGCGAAGCATGGCCTTTTTTAACATCTCACGTACACTATGTGTCGCAAGCCCCCATAATATAAGGACAAATACGCCCGTCAGACCATTGTTGATGCCCGCAGTGACCCCCAAGCTTGCGCGAGGGCCCATCACCGTCCAGCCCGCCAAAAGACCAAGCGCCATATTGATCGGGATAAAATAGCCGAACTGTGTGTGTTCAGGCATCAGCGGCATGATCATTACCGATAACACGCCGGCCAGCACCGCAAGGCATATCGCAGCGGTCAAGCGGGCAGCAGTTGGCATCTAGGGTTCCTTGAACTGAGTGCAGCGCCCGTTAAAGGGGACGCTTCACCGTAATTTGTGTCACATCGCAATTGCCGCTGTCAAAGGTTGACGCACATGAGGTCAAATAGAAATTCCACATTCTCTTGAAACGCTCATCAAAACCCATTGCCGCGATGTCGTCCCACCGATCATTGAACGCCTTATGCCACTGGCGAAGCGTCACGTCATAGCTTTTTCCGAATTCTATAGACTTTTCAACCGCTAACCCTGATTTCTCAATCTGAAACTTTAGCATGCTCGGACTAGGCAACATGCCGCCCGGAAATATGTATTTTTGAATGAAATCAACACCTCGCTTGTATATCTTCCAGCGCCGGTCGGGCACGGTAATAATCTGTAAAGTCGCAAGCTTGCCTGGTTTAAGTCTGTCTCTCAACATATTGAAATAAGAGGGCCAATACTGTTCGCCGACAGCCTCGAACATCTCGATACTTGCAATTCCATCATACACACCACGTTCATCGCGATAATCTTGAAGCTTAAAGTCAACTAGATCAGATATACCTGCTTTTTCAATACGTTGTGTTGCATATTTAAACTGCTCTTCGCTGATTGTCAGACAGGTCACCTTTAATCCGCGTTCCTTTGCCGCATACTCGGCGAACCCACCCCAGCCACACCCGACTTCAAGAACATGGTCACCGCGACTAACACCCATCTGATCGACCATGGACGCATATTTCGCGACCTGTGCCGCTTCAAGCGATTGGCGTCCCTGGTCTGTGAACAGCGCGCTTGAATACGTCATCGTATCATCCAGCCACAGCTTGTAAAAATCGTTCCCCAGATCATAGTGATAGCTGATGTTTCTGCGCGCTTGCTTCTTGCTGTTGCGTTGCAGCCAGAAGCGCAGGGATTCATATTTTCGAACCAGCCCCATCCCCGGAAATGAATCGTATATATCTTCATTGGCGTGGGCCACATCCATAAACGCCTGAAGATCCGGCGTGCTCCACCACTCATCAAGATATGCGTCGCTAAAGCCCAGATCGCCATCGCGGATCAACCGCGCGAACAAGTCGTTGTTGTGAATGTAGATTTCGGCCCGCGCTGCGGGCTGCGCGCCAGTCGCTCTGAACACGCGCCCGTCAGGCAGTACGAAATCAATCTGCCCCTTGCGCATGCCCTGTGCCATGGCAAATACCCGCGCAAAATATCTGGGAAGACCGCTCTGGCCCTCGGTACTGGTCAAAATCATTCGATCTCCTGTGCGCAAAGTGGTCTGCGCGAGTGTAAACAACATGTGGGGAAGCCACGTTAACAAATGTTAAAAGTTTCGGCTTTTGTAGATTTCCAGTGCCCGGGTGCGGCCGTCATCCAGGGCAATAATCTTGTCGGGGTACGGGTCCGACGGCTTCATGTTCCATCTCTCTGGAATCGCTTGGAAAAATGCCAACGCATCAGTATGCGGTTCCGAGTATTCCTCGGCGATCCAGCGGCGTACATACGCGCCGTCACTGTCGAACTTGGCCAGCTGCGTTTCCGGGTTGAAGACCCTGAAATACGGGGTAGCGTCCGGCCCCGACCCCGCTGACCACTGCCATCCAAGGGCGTTGCTGGCGGGGTCCCAGTCGATCAGGCACTCCTGGAACCATTTTTGCCCGATCCGCCAGTGACACATAAGGTGTTTGGTGAGATAGCTCGCCACGATCATGCGAGCGCGGTTGTGCATGCGACCCGTGACATAAAGTTCTCGCATCGCTGCATCGACAAATCGCTCGCCCGTGCGGCCCTGCTTCCAGGCCTGGACCTCTGCGCGGCGCTCATCCTGGTTCCAGGGAAAGCTTTTCCATTCCTCGCGCCAGTTTTCGGTCAGGATACGCGGCGTGTGGTACATCAGATGATACGCAAATTCGCGCCATACCAACTCCTTCAGAAAGGTCTCGGCACCTGATTTGCCCTCGTTCAAGGCGCGTTGACCAGCATGCCAGCACTGACGCGGGCTGATCTCTCCCAAGGCGAGGTTTTCAGACAGGTTTGACGTGCCATCCACCCCCGGCAGGTCTCTGTTTCTACGATATTCCGCGATACCATGAGCGATAAATTTCTCTAATCGCGCTTGGGCCGCGTCTTCGCCCAACTGGACAAAGGGCCGCACGATCCTTGCGCCACGCTGCATGGCCGCCCCCATCTTCCATTGCGCAATGTCGTCGCTGTCGGGCCACGTGGCAGGCTGGGTCAACGCCGCAGGCCCCCCGACTGGGGCACCGACACCCCTGTTCTTCACAGCGTTCCAAAATGGGGTATAGACCTTGTAATATCCGCCCGCCTTGGTCTCTACCGTCCACGGTTCAAACATCAGATGGCCGCCGAAAGACCGCGCATCGACACCCTCCTCTATCAGGGCGTTCTTGATCCGCGCGTCACGTTGGATACTGTTTGGGTCATACAGCCGCGTCCAATACACCGCCGCCGCGCCGGTCTGCGCCACCACCGCGCGTATCACATCAAGCGCTTTGCCCTGGCGCAAAATCAAACGACTGGAGATTGCCGCCAAACGATCGGCAAGGGTTTCGATGCCCAACCCCAACCGCCATTTAGGGGCGGCCCCAAGATCGTCGATCTGATCATCACGAATGAAAAGCGGTATGACGGGTCTGCCCGACTGGGCTGCCATGTCTAACGCGGGATGGTCGGTCAACCTCAGGTCACGGCGAAACCATACAATTACGGGGGATTTTCCAGACACACCTAGCTTCTCATCAGGGATATGTCTGAAGTTAGCACGCCAAGGTTATTTTCAAGACAAAAATACCGCACATCGGCGCCTGCCCCTCATCGTTCCTCCGGATCACCTTCCGCAGCTTTCGCCGGCACCATTTCGTCCAGGACCTGCTGGCCAAATCAAGGCAGCCGCGGCGCGACCGGGCTGCCTCAACCGTATTCGCCGCCCTGCTCAGCCGTTGACGTCTACGACAACCCGCCCCCGGACCTGACCTTGCAGGATGTCTTTGCCAAGGGTCGGCAAATCTTTCAGCGTGGCCGGTACGACCATGTCCTCAAGCTTGGACATGGGCAGATCACGGGCGATGCGCCCCCATGCGCGAACACGGTTGTCATAAGGCTGCATCACTGAATCGATCCCCAACAGGTTTACGCCGCGCAGCAGGAACGGGATAACGGTCGCGGGCAACTGCGCCCCTCCGGCCAAGCCCACGGCGGCCACCGAAGCCCCGTATTTCATCTGCCCCAGCACACGGGCGAGCATCGCGCCCCCGACAGCGTCAATGCATCCGGCCCAGGTCTCCCCCTCCAAGGGGCGCTTGACCGTCTCGTTGATGTCTGCGCGGGGCACAATCTGGCTCACCCCGAGCCCCGCCAGGTAATCGGCGGTTTCAGGCCGCCCCGTCACGCCTGCGACCTCATGCCCAAGCGACGCCAATATAGCCACCGCGACCGATCCGACACCCCCAGCGGCCCCGGTGACCAGAACCGGCCCTTGACCAACCGCCAGACCATGGTCCTCCAAAGCCATCACCGAAAGCATCGCGGTCAACCCGGCAGTCCCCACCGCCATTGCCTGACGGCTGTCCAGTCCCTCGGGCAAAGGCACCAGCCAATCAGCCTTGACCCGCGCCTTTTGCGCATATCCACCCCAATGCGCTTCGCCGACCCGCCAACCGGTCAACACCACCTTGTCTCCCGGGGCGTATCGGTCATCCGACGAAGCCTCTACCGTGCCGGAAAAATCAATTCCCGGAACGTGCGGATATTTCCTCACCAGACCGCCGCCGGGTCCGATGCACAGCCCGTCTTTATAGTTCACCGTTGAATATTCAACAGCCACGGTCACTTCGCCGTCGGGCAGATCATCCAGACCAATCTGTCTCACCGCAGCGCTGGTTTTGCCGGTTTCCTCGTCTTTATCCACAATCAGTGCATCAAACATCGTCTCTCCAATCCGGAACGCACCTGAGGCCGTCCCTTTTCATTTTGCCAAAAAACTCCGGGGAGCCCGAGGGGCTGGCCCCTCGGTCCCATCTCTCTCGGCCCACGCTAAAGCCAAAAACCCTCTCGCACCACAGCATCCCGCACCCCGTCGGTGGTGCGAACCTGTACCTGTGTGCCGCTGTCCCAATGTGTCATCCGAACCATACCAATGGCGACGTTGGTCTTGAAATCAGGCGAATACGCCGCCGAGGTCACCTGTCCGATCCGCTTGCCGTTCGCCTCGATGTCCCAGGCCCGGTCACAGGGCGGGACCGGACCACCTTCCAGCGCAAGCGCACGCACCTGCTTGGTCGGGCCTTCCTTGGCCACCCGCAAAAGCGCGTCACGCCCAATACAACCGATGGCGGTCTGCGTATCGCAAAACCGTCCCAATCCGCATTCGTGCGGCGTGTTGTCGTCGGTCATGTCGTTTCCATAGCTCAGCAAACCGCCTTCGATCCGTTCGATCAGGTTGGGGCATCCGGCCCGAACGTCCAGATCTCTTCCGGCCTCGAACAACGCGTTCCACAGGGGCATCCCGATGCGCGTATCGTCGACATAGATCTCGAACCCGCCCTGCTTTGAATACCCGGAGCGTGCGACGGCAAGGGACCGCCCTTGAAAGTCAAACATCCCAAAGCGAAAGAACCGGATATCACGCACCGCGTCGCCAAACACCCGCGCCATCAGCGCATCTGCCTTTGGCCCCTGGACCGCAAGCGGGCTGACATCGGGTTCGTCAATCAGCACATCGAGCCGGTAACCGTTCGCGATCCCCTTGACCCACAGCATCAGGTCACTGTCGGCAATCGAAATCCACCAGCGATCTTCGGCAAGTTTTACAGCAACAGGGTCGTTCAGCATCCCGCCGGTCTCATCGACGATGGGCACGTAAAAGCATCGGCCCGGCAACATCCCCCGCAGATCCCGCGGCGTCAACATCTGCATCAGCCGCGCGGCATCGGGGCCCCGCAGTTCGACCTGTCGTTCGCACGCAACATCCCACACCTGCACAGCTTCCTTCAGGTGATGGTAATCTTCCTGCACGCTTTCAAACACCGTCGGCAACAGCATCCGGTTGTAAACAGTGTACGCCTTGACGCCCGCTGCTTCGACACCGTCCGAAAACATCGTGCGCCGCACGCGGCGCGAAGGGGAAATGAGTGCCATGTTAAACGATCTCCGGCATATGGATGATATCACTGATCGGTGCGGTCTGACCGGCTGCGGTAAGCATGGCATGAATTTGGCCGCGATGATGGGTTTGATGGGTGAACATCTGAACCACCACCATTGCGCGCGATATGCTGAAGGCTGTGCCGCGCGTCACTGGCTTACACATCACATCACCGACCAAATCAATCTCGCGTTGCTTGTCGGCCCACCGGTGCAGCTTGCCATCGACCCGGTGGCGATCTGTTGCCCAGCCACGCGCATCGTCGTGCAGCCGGGGCCATTGATCAGGCGCTGCAAAAGGGGGGGCCATTGACGGATCAAGCCGCGACAACCACAGCATATCACCGCACAGCAGATGGTTCGCGGTTCCAAGAATGGAACCGAAAAATGCGCCCCGATCCTTCGTCAGCTCGTCAGCCGGCATGTCGAGCAGCAACGATATCAGCTGGTCATTCTGCCAACTGTTGTACCGCGCCATGGTCCGGACATAACCGCTGCTGATCATGCAGCAGGCCCTTGCCAGTTGATCGGACAGATTTCGGCCGACTTGCCACCGAAGTCCCAGACCCGTCCGTAATCGCGCACCTTGGATTTAAGGCCCCGCGCCGCGATGATATCGGGGCCCATCCAGTATTTGGAGTTCGAGATCATCACGGGGTGATCCGGTGATTTACCGGCGATCATCTCGATCTCGCCGGCGATCTTGCGGCCAATCTGGATCGACCGCTTGTTTCCGTCGCGGATGATCTTGACCGGGGCACGTTCGGCTCCGATGATCTCGGAGACCAACATGGTGAACAACCCCGTTGTGCCACCCGCGGCACCTGAAAAAATCTGGAGCAGCCCGTTATAGGCTTTGCCACTGGCGTTCTCGTCGACATAGGCGGCGACTTTCCAGTTGCCTTCGCCCATGCGACCCGGAATATCGACCAGCAGGCCGACATTGAGGCCCGACAGGTTTTCACCCTCAAAATGACCCTCGTCTATCGCGATGGCCATCCACGCATGACAGTGCCCCTCCGTGGGCGGGTGCGCCCCCAGACTGACGACGCAAGGACAGAACATTTCGCACGAGCAGTTCAAAAAGAGCTCTCCCTTGATCTGCCATTCGGTGGGCGTGGCCTCGCGTCGCTTCGGGTTGGGCATACGCTGATCTATCCGCTGGCTAATCGGCAGCCGGTCTGCGTCGGGTCGTTTATTGGTTACCATCTCATCCTCCTGAAATCACAGGCCACCCCGCCACCCCGACCGCAGCGAGGATCAGCAGAAAACCCATTGGTTTTATTATCCTATGGCCAATCTGGGGCAGCTTTTCCAAGACCATAAAAAGCGTGGCAAGCCCCATCCATGCCAGGTTCATCACGCCGCCGACAAAGCCCAGGGCCATCATCCCCCAACAGCACCCGACACAATACGAGCCGAGTGTGAGCCCCATACGAAGCCCGCCGGTAAAACCTTGTTGCCAATTGCCCAGGAAATACATCATTGGAGAATGGCACACCCCATGGCAAATTTCCTTGGTGCGGGTGAACTGGAACAGCCCCACCGCAAGTAACAGCGCCGCCGCCACCCAACGGGACCTGGCGATCCCCAACATGTCGATTACCCCACCATGTAACAGAACCATCTGCACGCTGGCGATCAACAGTGCAAACAGCAGCCACATGGCAAAATAGCCAAGCAAGACCCCCAGCCAGCCCGCCTGGGTACCGGTCGCACTGTGCATCAAATCCTGATAGCTGCGCAACGTCGGTACCATCGTGGGCAACATCATCGCTGCCATCATCGTGGCCCACATCGCGGCCAGAGGGCCAAAGCGGGCCATCGGCATCGACATTTCCATCGCAGGGTCCATGGCGCGCATTGCCTGCCCGAAACTGTCGGGCCGCCCCAACAGGTCAAGCCCCATCCCGGTGCTCATGGCATACATGACGATCCAGGCAACCAGGATTAGGCTGAAAAACCCCAGCCAGAGCGCGGAACGTAATGTCGGTACCATAATAAGTTCTACCCCCCCCGCGCCGTGCGACTCGCTGCTTGAAAAAGTATTGTCAGACAATTAAAGTTTTTCCAAACACAAATTGTAAGACATATGAAATCGAGCTCCGAACTCTCCACTGATCTGCCAACGCAGATCGCCGCAAGCATCCGCGATGCCATCGTCAGCGGTGACCTGATCGTCGATGAACGCCTGCCATCGGAGGCGGAACTGTCGTTGCAGTTCGATGTCTCTAGGGCGACGGTTCGCGAAGCCTTGAAAAGACTGGCAGCCCAGTCGTTGATCCGCACGCAGCGCGGTGCCACCGGCGGGGCGTTTGTCAACCGGATCAGTTTCGAAGCCGCGCATGCGCAGCAGATTACCACGTCGATCCTGTTGTTATCCATGAACGACGTCAGCTTTGAAACGGCCTGTGAAGCCCGCTTTACCCTTGAAAGGGCTTGCGCCCCGCTGTCGGCAAAACGAAGAAATTCAATTCATATCAACATGATGCGAGAAGAAATTGAGCGGCAAGGTGAAGCAGGCCTGTCAGACGAGGCGTTTTGCGCGTCTGACGTTGCGTTTCACCGCGCTCTTGTCGACGGTGCCGACAACCCGGTGCTGTCCTATCAGCTTGCCGGAGCCGTCGAGGCGATGCAGCCCCTGATGAACATGATCACTTTCACCGCGCGTTCCCGAAGCGCCATCGTCACCCTGCACCGCGATATCGCCGATGCGATCGAGGCCCAGGATGGCGTCGGTGCAAGCGATGGGCTGGCAGCGCTGGAGGTCGAAACGCAAAACCTTGCGCGACGCGTGTTCGAGCAACGAAAGCGTCCGGAGCCCAAGATGTAAATCGCAGATAATCGCCTGCGAACTTTCGATATCGAGAGATCATTCACCCGATCGGTTCGGACCAGACCCATGATAGCCGTGTTCGCCGTATCAAGGGTGAAATGCACGTTGTCACCGTCCCGTTTACAAAGCCACACCCCTTGCGGATTTCTGCGGTTTGCAGCTTGCAAAGTCTGCCGCGGGTCCTATATTTGAAATGTCCTTCGGGACTATGGGTATAAACGCGCATGTAATACGCGGTTCGGACCCGGGGGCGGTACCCGGCGACTCCACCAAACATCCGTCATTTGCGGATCATGGGGTCGAAATAGGATCGACGAACGTCTAAAGATGTAGCTTTATCTCGGCTGACTGCCACCGTTATCGGCGTAAAATGTACAATTGCAAATGACAATCGTGCTCCAATGGCGATGGCCGCGTAAGCGACCGGAACTATTGAAACTTAAGTCCTTACGTTTAGCGACCTAAGGCGGGGTTCGCAGGTACCTGGCAACAGAAACCTGCACTTTACCCCCCTGAACCACACAGCGTTTTGTGACACACCTTGCGGGAGCATCTGCGGGTGCGGCCGTGTTGATGTGGTGTGGAAACAATTGCGTGGCCCTGTTTTTTCTACGAAGAAAGATGCCTTCGGCGAGGATTTAGGACCATTTGGAATTGACCGGAATGCGCACCTACCAGGGTTGGCTGATCAATGAACATCGGGGGCATTCGATCGAACCATTACGTGAGACTTGTCACGCAGGTGACATCAAGTTCAACAAAATCGGCGTTGCTAGGCGGCGTTATCCGGTAGCGGTTGGACTGATATCCATAGTTGTATTTGCCCCAGTAAGGTTTGGTTTCGAAATCTAGGGCTATAATTCTTCACCCCCCTTTTCACCGTGGTGAAATCACGTATGCTGATCTTGTCCAGATGGGGTTGGAGAACGAAGAATGAGCCGAAGCATTGAGTATGGCAATCTGATGCACGATGCCATGCGCGGGTTGATCCGCCAGGTTTTGCTTGACGTGGCCGCACATGGGTTGCCAGGCGGCCATCATTTCTTCATCTCGTTTGACACGTCCCACCCTGATGCGGAATTGGCAGATTGGTTATCGGACCGCTACCCCGGCGAAATGACCGTCGTTATTCAACATTGGTACGATAAGCTTGAGGTCGGTGAGGAAGGTTTTTCGATCACCCTGAACTTTGGCGATGCACCCGAACCGATGTATATCCCCTATGACGCGATCCGCACCTTTGTGGATCCGTCAGTGGAATTCGGGCTCAAGTTTGAACAGCAACAAAGCAGCGCGGAGTCGGATGCGCCGTTGTTGCAAGAAGATGAGAGCGAGCTGGAAGTCCCCGAGGATGCGCCGAAAGCCGCGGAAATCGTTTCGCTGGATAGTTTTCGCAAATAGCCGTCAGGTTGTGCCAGGTTTGATCCTGGCCCGACCCCAAAGCGCAATTGCGCCGCGCGACTGTGCGGGTTAAACCCTGATCCAATGCAAGCGCTAGATCAGGAGCCGCCTCATGGCCGATACCCGTACAGAAACCGATAGCTTTGGCCCCTTGGAAGTGCCGTCCGACAAGTATTGGGGCGCTCAGACCCAGCGGTCGATCATCAATTTTCCGATCGGTTGGGAGAAACAGCCCGTACCGATCATCCGTGCCCTGGGGGTGGTGAAGAAAGCCTGTGCGATGGAGAACCTTCAACAAGGTAATCTGGAGCGCGACATAGCCGATGCCATCGTCGCGGCTGCGACCGAGGTGATCGAGGGCAAATTTGACGACAACTTTCCGCTGGTCGTGTGGCAGACCGGTTCGGGCACGCAGTCCAACATGAATGCCAACGAAGTCATCTCAAACCGCGCCATCGAGATGCTGGGCGGCGAGATGGGGTCAAAGACCCCGGTGCACCCCAACGACCATTGCAACATGGGTCAGTCTTCGAACGACACGTTCCCGACGGCGATGCACGTGGCAATCGCGATGCAGACGCGCGACGTGTTGATCCCCGGCCTGCAAAAACTTTACGACGCGCTTACGGCTAAATCCGAAGAATTCAAGGACATCATCAAGATCGGTCGCACCCATACCCAAGATGCGACACCGCTGACCCTCGGTCAGGAATTTTCGGGTTATGCGCATCAGGTCAAGAAGGGCATCGAACGCGTGCAGGCATGCCTTCCGGATATATACGAGCTGGCACAAGGCGGGACGGCCGTGGGTACCGGGCTGAACACCAAGAAGGGCTGGGCCGAAGCGGTTGCAGCGCACATGGCCGATATAACCGGCCTGCCCTTTGTGACAGCGCCAAACAAGTTTGAATCGCTGGCCGCCCATGACGCGATGGTCATGTTCTCGGGCGCGCTGAAAACCGTGGCGGCATCGTTGTTCAAGATCGCCAATGACATGCGGCTTCTTGGATCCGGTCCGCGCTCGGGTCTGGGCGAACTGATCCTGCCGGAAAACGAGCCGGGGTCGTCGATCATGCCGGGCAAGGTGAACCCGACGCAGGCCGAGGCGTTGACGATGGTCTGTGCGCATGTGATGGGCAACGATGCGGCGGTCGGATTTGCAGGATCGCAGGGGCATTTCGAGCTGAACGTCTACAACCCGATGATGAGCTACAACGTTCTGCAATCCATGCAGCTTTTGGGTGACAGCGCATCGGCATTCACCGATAATATGGTCGTCGGCACCGAGGCGAACGAGGCTCGGATTGACAAGCTGATGAAGGAAAGCCTGATGCTGGTCACAGCGCTGGCCCCGACGATCGGCTATGACAATGCGACGAAAGTTGCCAAGACGGCCCACAAAAACGGTACGACCCTTAAGGAAGAAGCAATTGCCTTGGGCTTTGTCGATGCCGAAACATTCGACCGCGTGGTGCGGCCGGAACATATGATCGGACCAAAAGAATGAGCGCCCCTATCAATCTCAACAAGGTAAAGAAAGAGCGGAACCGCGCGTCGCGCAAGGCCCGTGCTGATGAAAACGCGGTCCAGTTTGGCCAGAGCAAAGCACAAAAGGACCAGCTTAAGGCGCGCGCCGAACAGATCGCCCGCAACCTGGAAGCGCATAAGCGCGAAAAATGAGCGCGCGCCCGGTAAAACATTCGGTGACCCTTCGGGGTCACCGTACTTCGATTTCACTGGAAGATGCGTTCTGGCACGAATTGCGCGATCTGGCTCGACAAAAAGAGATGCCGATCAACGCATTGGTTGCCCAGATAGATGCGGACCGGGGCGTCGAGGCGGGACTGGCCTCAGCGATCCGCGTTTATGTGCTGCGGGCGTTAAAGGAACGATAACTGTCTGATGACGCGGCAATAAAGCGGCGCAGGTAGCGCGCCCCCCTTGCCTCTGAAACGAAGCGTCGATGGTCAAAAGATCATGCTGCGCCGTGACCCGCCCCCGACACAATTGCCGGGCGCGGTCTTTTTCGGTGCATCACCGATGCATGTCGCGCGTCGTGGAACCTTACGCGATGGAGGCGTTGTAGATCTTTGTGATGTTCTTGCCCAAAGCTGCATTAAACTCGTTGTCCGACATCCTGACATTCAACCCTTCCGTCAATGCACGGGAAAAGCTGGCGATCATCTTGGGGTTCTGACTTAGTCGCGTACACGCTACATCCGTCGAATAGCCACCCGAAAGCGCCACGACACGCAGCACATTCGGATGATCGGCAAGACTTGCGTAATGGCCGGACACTTCGGGAAGCGTCAGCTTGAGCATTACGATTTCGTTTTCCGGTAGTGCAGAGAGATGCTTCTCTAGCTCTGCCTTCAGTATTGTTTCACATTCGGCTTTGCTGTCTGAATGGATATTCACCTCGGGTTCGATGATCGGCACGAGCCCCGCATCACACACAGATTTGGCGACAGCGAATTGCTGTGCCACCGCAGACGCGATGCCTTCGGCATTTGCGCCATGAATGACAGACCGCTCTTTGGTGCCAAATATACCGGCTGCCTTGGCACGCTTCAGCAATGCATCAAGATCAGGCATCGGTTTAAGCAGTTGTACGCCGTTTGCTTCGTCTTCCAACCCTTTGTCAATTTTCAAGAAAGGTACAACGCCGCGGTCGTCCCACAACAGATCGGCGACCGGTTTGCCGTTGATCGTATCGTCCATGGTGCGTTCAAACAAAATCGCGCCGATAACTTTGTCGCTGGTGAAATCATCCGCTAGAATGATCCGTGCGCGCATATCATGCATGGCCTTGAACATTTCGGCATCACCGGAATAGTCCGACGGCTCGACACCATACAGGCTTAGCGCCTTGGGTGTGGACCCACCTGATTGGTCCAGAGCAGCCACAAAGCCCTTGCCGTCCTTCATCTGTGTGCGTTGCGCGTCTGTCGTGCTCATGATCCTGTTGGCCCTTTTTGATTCCGTTGCGTGATCGTTTAACCTATCTGTACGCATGATGATATATCGTTAGCGTCGGACAATGCGCAGCCAAATGCCATCTTTTGACCGTACAGTCAGATGGGCAACGGGAACGGGTGCCCGGTTCGTGATCGGTTCAACCTTGAAATCTCGTAACAACCTTGAAAGCAGCAAGGGGCCTTCGACCATGGCGAAACCGGCTCCGGGGCACACGCGCGCACCGGCGCTAAAGGGCAGATACGCTTCGCGCTGGCACTTCTGGCCGTTTTCAGTGTGCCAGCGATTTGGATCGAAGCCGTCAGGATTATCCCAAAGCCGTTCGTGCCGGTGCAAATGCCAAGGACTGATAACCAATTGCGACCCGGCTTTCACGTCGCGGTCGCGAAACCGTTCGGGGCAGCTCGCCTCTCGGACCATCATCGGGACCGGTGGATAGAGCCGCAACGCCTCGCGGAAGACATCCCGGCTTAGCCGCAGCTTGGACATGACGGCGAAATCGCAAGTTTCGATCTGCTGCGCCTCGTCGGCCAGCCGGTCTTGCCAGTCGGGGTGGGTCGCCAAAAGATACAGCGCCCATGCCAAAGTCGAGGCGCTGGTTTCGTGTCCGGCCAAAAAGAAGATGGCCACCTGGTCAACCATTTCTTCGGTGGTGAAAGCTTTGCCTTCTACAGGGTCGACGGTGGTCATTATCTTGGTCGCCAGATCCAGCGGGGCGGTTCCGGCATTGATCTCTGCCATCCGTTGGGTTGTCAAAGTGGTGATGAGCCGTCGGATCAAGGTAGCACTGCGAAGGGTGTCGCGGCGAAACAAGCGGGGGATCCAACGCGGAAGCGGAATGAATGCCGCGATGTTCAGTATCGGCTGGCTGCGTTGGTAGGTTTTGAACTCGTCGAACACCTCGCGCGCGACATGGTGATCAATAGGGATCGAGAACAGGGTTCGAAAAATCACGTCAGCGGCGGCATGACTGGCCTCGGCTTCGATTTCGACGTCCTGATCCGTCAGATGCTCGAATCTTTTTGCCATCGACTCCGCGGCATCCCACATTGCGGGAAAGGTTTCGCGCAGACGCCCCCCTTCAAAGGCGGGGTCGATGATCCTGCGTTGCCGTTTCCAGACCGCGCCGTTGGTCAAAAACACCGAACGGCCCAGCAAAGGCCGAAGTCCTTCGCCGATCCGGTCAGATTTTGGAAAATCATCGGGCCGTTCCTTTAGCACGGTTTTGATCAGCTCTGGCTGGTTAATAAGATAGCTGCGGAAGAACGGTGTCTTGAATTCCGCCATCCAGGCGCGATACAACCGCGCCGGCTGTGCCGATAGGATGTCTTGACGAAACAGGCGGGCATAGCGCCACAGCGACACTTTGTCGGGGCGGCTGTCTGGCTTGGGCGGTTGCATCATGGCGCGGTCGACGTGAACTTGTTCACCGGTTTGACCACCCGTGAACGAGATGCAGGCCGGCCGGCGTAGCGTTCTGACAGACTGTGCGGACCTGCGGTAATCTGGAAATAATCATAGTCTTTGGGCATATCGAATGCGCAAAGATACTGGAAATGCAGCCGGAAGAACCGCCAACGAAGCGCCCGCCACCGCGCCGGGCTTAGCGACTGCGTAAAGGCGGCGGAAAAGACCAGCGGCCAGCGTTTTCCCTTGGGTGCAACGCCAGAAACAGCGACCGGATCACACAGGGCAAAGGCGCAACCGTCGCCCGGTGCCGTCACATCGACCCAGCACAGTTCGTCACGCAGCGATAGATATCGCAGATCGGCCCGCAAACGATGGGCATCGCGCAGAAACGACACCATCGGGACGACTTGTCCCAATGTCAAAAACCCCAGGGCCGGCCCATTCCGCGGGACCCTGCCCGCACGGATCAAATCAGCCAAGATCGATACGGCCAGATGCGCACCTGACGAATGACCGACGACCAACACTTCATCGACATCCGATGTCAACGCTTTGGCGATCTCATCGCCGAACGCGTCTATTCTTGTCTCCAGCTCGGGGGGGTATGCACCGCGGGTCGCCGCACCAAACGCGTAATCGTGCATCAGATAATAGGCAAAAAACTTGCCATCTTTCTTCTTGAACCACTTCAGGACGTACCAACCCACAACTACGCCAAGCGCTCCAGCCATGCCTTTGAACCACGGTGGGCCCCAAAAGAACGTAACCGCCTTGTAAAAGAGCAGCCCCGACGCGATGGCGACCAACAACTGCAACAGCAACATCCCGACGGGATAGAGCGCCGCAATCACCGGCCCCTTGCGCAACTGCATCAACCGCCACAGCGCCCCGGATGCGATGTACACCCACGCGGTTTGCACCAGTTGTCGGTAGGTCGCCAGAATTGAATTGCTCATCGAAATGCGCACGATGTCGGACCAGACCAGCACCTCGACCTGCGTATCGACATCCGCGCCATCTATATGAGATGTGACGCACCACCCGTAATTTCCCTTGGTCTTTTTGGGTTTCAAGCCAATCTGATAGTCAGAAATGCGGGCCTGTTCCGAGCCTTCCTTGCGATAAAGCTCGCGGTATCGGCGCGGGTGTATCGGGTCATACCCGGGGATGTAGAATACCTGTCGGGTTCTAACTGTCTGTTCAAAATTTTCGGACATCTCATACCTGCGTTTGAGCCGACATTAGACAGTATTTAGGGCAAGAGTAAGGCGCCTAACCCAAGTACCCCAAAGCAGGAAAGCTCTCCAATATCCAAAAGGAGAACGAGGAAAACAGCCCGCTAAGCAGAGCCAGCCCAGCGATAACCAGCAACACCCCCATGCCGCGTTCAATCGCTTTGGCATATGGCCTGACCCGGGTCAGCAGACGCGAGGCGCGGGTGATGAACATCGCCGCCAACAGAAACGGGATACCCAGACCCGCGGCATACACACCTAACAGCAACGTACCCCGCGCCACCGAGGCTTCGGATGCGGCCAGTGAAAGGATCGCGCCAAGCTGCGGGCCGATGCACGGCGTCCATCCGAACGCAAAGGCGAGCCCTAGAACATAGGCACCAAATATCGTCCCGCCTTGGTCGCCGACATCCATTCTTACCTCTTGGTCAAGAAGCGGGATCCGGTACAACCCGATAAAATGGAGCCCGAAAATCACCACGATCACCCCCGAAATACGAGCGAACGCGATCTGGTATTGCAAAAAGAAAGCACCGAACACAGACGCCGTAAAACCAGGTATTAAAAATACCGTGCTGAGCCCCATGACGAAAAACAGCGCTGTCAAAACAGCTTTGCGCCGCGCCGTACCAATCGAAGACATGTCGGCCAATGACACCCCGCTTAGATAGGCAAGATAGGGAGGTACGATTGGCAGCACGCAAGGGCTTAGAAAGCTGACAATCCCCGCCGAAAGCGCGATAAAGATTGCGGGCAGCAAACCCGCGTCGATGATTTCAAGCCCGAACATGCCGAAAGCCTTAGCGCGCATTTGCGGTCGCGTCACGCCGTGTCGGGGCGGCCCTGTCTCACAAGGTTGTGGACGCCTTGAAACATGTGTCTTATGGGAAGCAAATGAGCGATTTATATACCCTTGATGCCACCGGGCTGCTGTGCCCCCTTCCGGTTTTGAAGGCCCGTAAACGCCTGCAAGCGTTAAAGTCGGGCGAAGAGCTGACGGTTCAGGCAGACGACCCCGCCGCGATCATTGACATGCCACATTTTTGCATGGAAGCGGGTCATGAACTGGTCAGAACCGATCTGGACAGTTCACCGCAAATTTATGTGATCCGGAAAAAATAAGCGGACTTTTTCGCAAAGAGTGAACGAAAAAAGGGCAGCCCTCGCGGCCTGCCCTTTTTTGTTGGTTTCGCGGAAAACTTACCCCCCTAGGGACCACCAGCCGCGTCGCTTTGGCTTAGCTGGCTTTTCCGAAATCTGTTCAGGCGCGGGAGCGACCCCCGGCTGCGGGATTTCGGTTAACGGTGGTTCCGGCTTTACCTCTTGAACAGGCGGAATTTCTGTTGGTGTCGAATCCGGCATCTCGGTCGGTGTCGTTGGTTGCTCAATTTCGGCGGGCTCCGGTGCAGGCACCGGCGTCGGCTCCTCTGCCGGCTCTGGCGCAGGCTCTGGCTGGATTTCCGGTTCGGGGGTCTCGTCAGGCTGGATTTCCGGCTCGGGTTTCTCGACGGGCTTTGGTGGCTCGACAGGCTCGGGTTTCTGGTCCGGCTCGGGTTTCTCGTCCGGCTTGCTATCGGGTTCGGGTTGTTCCGAATCCGCCTTCGCAGCGGCTACCTTGGGCTTGCGCGTACGTGTCCGCTTGGGCCGAGGACTGGCTTTGGCGGGCGCGTCGTCTTCTGCTTCGGCTGTGGTCACTGCATCTGCATCCGACGTCGGTTCAGCCTTGGGTTTGCGAGTACGGCTGCGGGTCCGTTTTGGTTTGTCCGCAGGCTTTTCCGCGTCGCCAGATGCATCGTCCTTGCTCGCGTCGTCCGTGCTCGTGTCGTCCGTGCTCGTGTCGTCACCTGACGTGTCGGCAACGGCGTCGGATGGCTTCTCATCCTCTGACACTGAGTTGTTATCGTTGGTGTTTTCGTCGCTACCATTATCGTCACCGTTGGACTTGCCCCCACGCCGACGCCGGCGCCTGCGACGGCGTTTGGGTTTGCCTTCGGCGTCGTTGTCATCGTCGCTGCCGGCATCGTTTTTCTTCACGGCGTTGCCATTTTGACCATCGCTACGGGTGGCTTCCGCTTCATCCGTTTCTTCGTTGGCGGAATCGTCATTATCACTCTGGTCGATCTCGTCCATGATCGACGTGTCGACGGAAACGACGTGCTCCACCACCGACACAACCCGTGTTGCCGTCTTGAATTTCTCCAGACTAAAGTCGGGGCTGACCAAGCTGGGGTCACCTTCGATGCGCACGGCCATGCCATAGCGCCCTTCGATATGGGCGATGTGCTCGCGCTTCTGGTTCATCAGAAAGTTGGCAATGCCCACGGGCGCGGTGATCAACACCTCGCGCGACCGCTTGCGGGTGCCCTCTTCCTCGATCTGGCGCAGGATCGACAGCGCAAGATTGTCGTCCGACCGGATCAGACCGGTACCGTGGCAGGCGTGGCAAGGCTGTGTTGTCGCCTCGATCATACCGGGGCGCAGACGCTGGCGCGACATTTCCATCAGGCCAAAGCCGGAGATGCGGCCCACCTGAATACGCGCACGGTCGGTTTTCAGCTTTTCCTTCATCAGCTTTTCAACGGCGGCGTTATTGCGACGCTCGTCCATGTCGATAAAGTCGATGACGATCAAACCGGCCAGATCGCGCAGACGCAGCTGGCGGGCGACTTCGGCGGCGGCTTCAAGGTTGGTCTTGGTCGCGGTCTGTTCGATGGAGCCTTCTTTGGTGGCCCGGCCCGAGTTCACGTCGATGGCGACAAGCGCTTCGGTGACACCGATTACGATATACCCGCCCGAAGGCAGCTGCACAGTGGGGTTGAACATGCCCGACAGGTAACTTTCGACCTGATAGCGCGCGAACAAGGGCAGCGTTTCGCTATAGAGCTTCACGTTCTTGGCGTGGGACGGCATGATCATCTTCATGAAGTCCTTGGCGATGCGATAACCGCGTTCACCTTCGACAAACACCTCGTCGATCTCGCGGTTATAAAGGTCGCGGATCGAGCGTTTGATCAGGTCGCCTTCTTCATAGATCTTGGCGGGCGCGATGGATTTCAGCGTCAGCTCGCGGATCTGTTCCCACAGGCGTTGCAGGTATTCGTAGTCGCGCTTGATCTCGGCCTTGGTGCGCTGCGCACCAGCGGTGCGGACGATCAGACCGGCACCTTTCGGTACTTTGATTTCGTTGGCGATCTCTTTGAGCTTCTTGCGGTCCGCGGCGTTGGTAATCTTGCGGCTGATACCACCGCCACGTGCGGTGTTGGGCATGAGAACGCAATAGCGGCCGGCCAACGACAGATAGGTTGTCAGGGCCGCGCCCTTGTTGCCACGCTCTTCCTTGACAACCTGAACCAGAAGGATCTGGCGGACCTTTACGACTTCCTGGATCTTGTAGCGCTTGGGACGGGGCTTGCGAACATTGCGCAGCTCATCGGCATCATCATCGGCAACCGATTCAATGCTGTCATCCTTGTCGGACGCATCCTTCGCCCGAGTGTCGTCCTCTTGATCCTCATCGCTGTCGTCATCATCGTTGACATCCTCGGCTTCAGGTTCTTCGACAGGTGTCTCCGCGACACGCTCCATCGGAGAAGAACCCTCTTCGTCATAGAAATCAACGGTTTGCATGCCTTCGACTTGCTCACTGTCCATTTCCTTGCTGACCGTGGCATCATCGCTGACCGCATCTTCGGCCTTGGGCTTCGCGCGACTGCGCGACCGGGTCCGACGCTTGGGCTTTTCGTCTTCCTCGTCCTTGGCGGCTTGCGCTTCGGCATAGGCGCGCTCTTCTTCCATCAGCGCCAAACGGTCGGCTACCGGAATCTGATAGTAATCCGGGTGGATTTCCGAAAAGGCCAGAAACCCATGTCGGTTCCCGCCATAATCAACGAAGGCGGCCTGCAACGAAGGTTCGACCCGCGTGACTTTCGCGAGGTAGATATTGCCGGCTAGCTGGCGTCTGTTTTCTGATTCAAAGTCAAATTCCTCGACCTTGTTTCCATCAACCACAACGACGCGAGTTTCCTCAGCGTGGGTGGCATCGATAAGCATTTTCTTAGGCATAAATCCATTTTGCACAGCTGCGCACGCAAAAGGCCCGGTGGGGCACCGCGCGGCAGGGTATGTCTTGTCAGGGCGATAGGTGACGCGGCTAAAACAGGGCCCCAAAGGCCGCATGTCTGTCTGCTCGTGGCGTCTGCGCGCGTCATCGCGGTTCTTCTCCGACATGGGCACCGCGTAACCGCGCCATCCATGTCCATTAAGGTACTGCGTTTGATCCGGGCTATAGCTCGGTGCAACCGTCAGCGGTTCTTTGGCCTTTTTTAAGGGCCTAATCGGTCTGCCTGGACACCACTTGCGGGTTCTCCGGGGCAGCGAAACTGTCTAGAGGCGTGATACCGGGTCAAAAGACGCGGTACACCCTCCCTCCCAATTAAGGGCAGATACGATCAAATGACAATGGGTAATCGCCATCTGCGCGGTTTGAACGCACAGCCCAGGATTGCAAGGCGTTCGGTGATGACGATCCGGCAACCCGGATTTGTCCATCGTTCCCGCAAATTCCTCCTACGCACGACCAAGACGCCGCGCGATAATCACGTCACCCGAAGGCCACTGCACGACAGGGTCGTGATGCAGTGGCCGTCAAGCTCATCCAGAGGTGCCCTTACAAATAATCCGAGCGTTGCAACGCGTATTTTGCCATTTTCTCGTTCAGCGTCCGCCGCGGCAGGCATAGCTCTTCCATGACACTGGCGATTGAGCCTTTATGGCGGCGCATCGTATTATCGATCAGCATGCGCTCGAACGCCTCGACGTATTCCTTCAAAGGCTTGCCGTCTGTCGTCATCACAGGCTGCATTTCCTCGTGGTCCGACATCAGCAACGATGCGATGGACCCCGATCCACGCCGCGATTGCAGCACCGCCCGTTCCGCCACATTAATAAGTTGACGAACGTTGCCCGGCCAAGGAGCCTGCAACAATTGCGCGGCCTCCTGCGCTGATACCTGCGGTGTTTCGCAGCCGTATTCGTCGGCAAATTCTTCGCTCAGGCGCGTGAACAGCACCAGTATGTCTTCGCCGCGCTGACGCAGTGGCGGCACGGTAATGCGCAACGCAGCCAGACGGTAAAACAAATCCGACCGCAAAGCATCCTCTGACGTGCGCCCGGCCTCTTGCAGGTTGGATATGGCCACAATCCGGGTTTCGGCTGGCGTGCCCTGCTCGTTGATCGCGCTCAACAAGCGCGCTTGCAGGGTTTCGCTAAGCGCCTCGATCCCTTCGAGTACCAGCGTGCCTCCCCGCGCCTCTTCGATCGCGGGCAATTGTGCGTCTTCGGGCATCATCGGTCCAAACAACCGCTTGCTCAACGCGTCCTCTTCCAGTGCCCCGCAACTGACAAGGACGAATTTCTTGCCCGCCCGCGACCCGACAGCATGAAGCGCGTGCGCCACCAGGGTCTTGCCCGTCCCGGTTTCCCCGTCAATCAGCACGTGACCATCCGCCTGGCCCAGATCCAGAATATCCTCGCGAAGACGTTCCATCACCGGAGAACCGCCAATCAGCTTTTTCATAAGCTGGTTGCCGTCTGACAATTCCCGGCGTAACGCGCGGTTATCCATGACCAGACGCCGCGCATTGGTTGCCTTTTTGGCAAGCTCGCTCATCCGGTCCGGGTTGAACGGCTTTTCCAGAAAGTCAAACGCGCCGACGCGCATCGCCTCGACTGCCATCGGAACGTCGCCGTGACCGGTGATCATGATGACGGGCAAGGCGCTATCGGTCCCCATGAGCTTTTTGAGGAATTGCATGCCGTCCATCCCCGGCATTTTGATGTCCGATATGACGATACCCGGGTAATCGGGCCCCAGGCTCTTCAGGGCATCTTCGGCACTGCCAAAGGTTTCCGTGTCATAGCCCGAAAGCGCCAACCACTGGCTTATTGACTGACGCATGTCTTTTTCGTCATCAACGATTGCGATCTTCATTGCCTGAGCCATTTTCTATTCCGCCGCCTGTGAATTTTCCGCGCTGTCCATAATGGGCAGCTGCATCTCAAAAACCGCGCCGCCATTCTGGCCATTGCGCGCTGTCAGCCTGCCACCCAGATCGGTCACGATGCCCGACGATATGGCAAGCCCCAACCCGACACCATCACCGGGTTGCTTGGTGGTATAAAACGGTTCGAACAGCGCATCGAGATCTTCGATACCCGGGCCGTTGTCACGCACTGTCAACGTCGCCGTTTCTCCCGCCGATAGAATAATATCCACCTTTGGGTTACGTTCTGATTTGGTGGCATCAATCGCATTGCGCAAGAGGTTCACCAAAACCTGTTCAATCCGCATCCTGTCCCCCATCACCTGAACCGGCGCAGCCGGCAGGATCCGATTTATCTGTACCTGACGTTGACGTAGCTGCGGTTCCATCATTGACAAGGCAGACGCCAGCGCTTCGCCCATATCGAACGGGGAAAATTGCTGCTGCCCCTTGCGGGCATAACTTTTGAGCTGGCGTGTGATAGCACCCATCCGTTCGATCAAATCGTCTATTCGCCCGAACGACGACAGGGCTTCCTCCAGCCGATTGCGCTGCATCAGCAACCGTGCCCCCGCAAGATACGTTTTCATCGCGGCCAACGGTTGGTTCAATTCATGGCTCACCGCCGCAGACATTTCCCCCAAAGCGGCCAACTTGCTGGATTGCTCAAGGGTCTGTTCGGCCACAGCAAGCGTCTGCTGCACCCGTTTACGCTCCGCTATTTCGCGCTGCAACGCGACGTTCAACGCCCGCAACTCTGCCGATTCACGCTGAAACAAAGCTGCCCGGCCCGCAGTGCGCCGGCTGAGCGCATAGAACGTCAACGCGAGAAGAATGGCAAACCCCATCACCTCCAGCGCCAACACCCCGTTCACTTTTTCTCGCACCGATGCATAGGTCGTGTAACTGGTGATCCGCCAGCCCCGAAACGGGATCCGCGACGACAACCGCATCACGGCCTCTCCCCGAAGGTAGGCATCGGGCGGCAAAGCCGTCCAGTCCGCGGTGGCCTTGATCGCGCGCTCGATCGCACTTTGCGGCGTCTGGTTCGACAGGGCCTCGGTCTCGGTCAATCCGCGCCAGCGCGGTTCAGTCGCCATAATGATGTCGCCTGTGCTGTCTGTGACAATCACGGCGTCGGATATCCCCGCCCAGGCACGTTCAAAACGCTGAAGGTCGACCTCGGCCGCGATCACACCCAAGGTGGTGCCGCCTTCCTGAATGCGGCGAGAATAGAAAAACCGGTAGCCTCCGGTGCTTCGCGGTATTACGCTGAACACCGTTGAATTCGACCGGATGGCGTCGACGAAATACGCTTCTTGCCGGTGCGATGCGCCAAGCCGGTTGCGGTCTGTTGCCGCCACGGTGCGCCCGTCAATGTCATACAGCACGAGTGACGCGGCACCTATTTCCTCCACGAACGAAATCAGCCGCTGCGTGGAAAGCGAATAATCCGCTCTCGTCAAAGCTTCGATCAGCGCGGGATCACGCGACAGCAACTGCGGCACGATCGCGTTTTGGCGAAGTTCAGCCAACAGGTTGCCGCTGTACAACGCGATCCGCAATTCCGCCCGATTACGGGTGCTTTCGGTAAAGCGGTCGGTCAGCAGCTTGTTGGTAATGGAAATCGTTGCGATGGCGATAAGCAACAGCAAAGCAACAGCCAGCCGGACACGCCAGCTGACAGAAACTGATTTGGTATTAAAGGTGGCAGACCGGTCCATACCAGTCCAATCTACGCAACCTCACCCGCGCACTCAAGTCACGCCGTGACCAGCGCTCCCGCCAATGCGCGGAAGAGCGCCGTTCCGTCAGTCCCGCCATGCCCCGCGTCAGCGGCCCGTTCGGGGTGGGGCATCATGCCAAGGACACGACGATTTTCCGACAGGATACCTGCGATGTCTGCCTGGGCCCCATTGGGATTCTCGGTGTACTTGAAGGCTACCCTGTCCTCGGCGTGCAGTTGCGCAATGGTTTCGCTATCAGCAAAGTAATTCCCGTCGTGATGGGCAATCGGGATGTTGATCACGGATCCGGCGTCATATCCCGACGTGAAATCGCTGTCAGCGGTCGCCACCTTCAAACCGACGGTCTTGCAAATGTATTTCAACCCGGCATTGCGCAACAATGCCCCGGGCAGCAAACCCGTTTCGGTCAACACCTGAAAACCATTGCAAATTCCCAACACATAGCCGCCGCGCCCCGCATGAGCAGCAACCTCTCGGCAAATCGGGGAATTTGCGGCGATCGCGCCGCAGCGCAAATAATCGCCATAGGAAAATCCACCAGGGACGCCGACGATGTCCACCCCGTCGGGCAGAGCGGTGTCCTTGTGCCAAACCATCGAGACTTTGGCGCCCGCCGCCTCGAATGCCACCGCCAGATCGCGGTCACAGTTAGAGCCGGGAAACACGATGACGGCTGCGTGCATCAGATCATCTCCACGCTATAGGATTCGATAACCGTATTCGCCAGCAGCTTCTCGCACATTGTCTCGACATCAGCTTTGCTGGCGCCTTCGTCCAGATCAAGCTCGATCACCTTGCCCTGACGCACCCCGTTGACGCCGGCAAAGCCCATCGCCCCAAGCGCATGGCGCACCGCTTCACCCTGTGGGTCCAGCACACCATTCTTCAA
Source organism: Sulfitobacter sp. L-8 (assembly GCF_056859255.1). NCBI lineage: Bacteria > Pseudomonadati > Pseudomonadota > Alphaproteobacteria > Rhodobacterales > Roseobacteraceae > Sulfitobacter > Sulfitobacter sp. L-8. The sequence continues at coordinate 427,921 of NZ_JBSXOD010000056.1, read as the reverse complement.
CATTACATGTACCCGTGCCTTCATGGCGCGTCCCCCTGTTTCACTTTGCAAAATAAACTCATATTCCACGCTAGCCTAATTGATCAACGTGGGTTTCATTATCGGTGTCGATGTCTTGGGCATCACGCCCAGACGTCGGGCAACTTCTGTATAGGCATCGGTCAGCGAACCCAGATCGCGGCGGAACACGTCCTTGTCAAGGTGACGCCCGGTTTCGATATCCCACAACCGACAACTGTCGGGGCTGATCTCGTCGGCCACGATCAGTCGCTGGAAATCACCCTCATACACACGCCCGACCTCGATCTTGAAGTCCACCAGACGAATACCGACAGCCATCATCACGCCCGACATGAAGTCGTTCACCCGGAGCGACAGGCTCAGGATATCTTCCATATCCTGCTGACCCGCCCAGCCAAAAGCGGCAATATGTTCCTCGGTGACAAGCGGATCACCCAGATCATTGTTCTTGTAATGATATTCGACAATGGGGCGCGGCAACTGCATGCCCTCTTCAATGCCCAACCGGGCCGACAGCGTGCCCGCCGCATAATTGCGCACGACGATTTCAAGCGGAATAATCTCGGCCTGACGCACCAGTTGTTCCCGCATGTTCAACCGCTTGATGAAATGGGTTGGAACGCCGATATTGTTCAGGCCGGTCATGAAGAACTCGGACAGGCGATTGTTCAACACGCCCTTCCCTTCGATCACGGCCTTCTTCTCTGCATTAAAGGCAGTGGTATCATCCTTGAAATACTGGACAATCGTCCCCGGCTCAGGCCCTTCATACAAAATCTTGGCCTTGCCTTCATAGATTTTAGTGCGACGGGCCATCCACATCCCTTCCAGACAACGGGCCCGCGCGACTATCACCGGCCCTTTGTCGTGTCACATAGTCCAAGCGTCCCCGTCACGCAAGCACACGCCCGCACCGGGCGCACGTCGTGGCGCATCCGTAGGCTTGCCTCATGACGATCATGAGAATAATGAGGTTGTCTCACCTTGGTCATCATGAGATCACGCCCAATCACCCATTTCGCGGAGCTTTTCAATGTCTAACCCTCTCACAGATCTTTTGGCGGAAAAAGGCACGCTTTTGGCTGACGGTGCCACTGGCACAAATTTGTTCAATATGGGGCTGATGTCCGGCGACGCCCCCGAGATGTGGAACACCGACCAACCTCAAAACATCATCAAGCTGTACCGGGGCGCGGTCGAGTCAGGCAGCGACATCTTCCTGACCAATTCGTTTGGCGCAAATGCGTCACGTCTGAAACTGCATAACGCTGAAAAGCGGGCTCACGAGCTGAGCCGCGTTTCGGCCGAACTGGCCCGGGAAGTCGCGGACAAAGCAGGCCGCAAGGTCATCGTCGCGGGCTCTGTCGGCCCCACCGGCGAGATAATGGAACCCGTAGGACCGTTGACCCATGCGCTGGCGGTCGAGATGTTTCACGAGACCGCTGACGGATTGAAAGCGGGCGGTGCCGATGTCGGCTGGCTTGAAACCATCAGCGCTCCCGAAGAATACCGCGCCGCCGCCGAAGGCTTCAAGCTTGCCGGCCTTGATTGGGTTGGCACGATGAGCTTTGACACAGCGGGACGCACCATGATGGGCATGACATCGGAAGCAATGGTGGACATGGTGCATCAACTGGACAACATGCCGTTGGCATACGGGGCCAACTGCGGCACCGGTGCGTCCGATGTGCTGCGCACCGTTTTGGGCTTTGCCTCCAAGGGTAAGCCAACGCCAATCGTTTCCAAAGGCAATGCAGGTATCCCGAAATACCACGAAGGCCACATTCACTATGACGGGACCCCGGAACTGATGGCCGACTACGCCGAGATGGCGCGCAATTGCGGCGCGTCGATCATCGGCGGCTGTTGCGGTACCATGCCAGAGCACCTTGTGCACATGCGCGCCGCCCTCGACAGCCGCCCCAAAAAGGATGCACCCACCCTGGATGAAATAGTCCAGGCGCTCGGGCCGTTTTCGTCCGCCAGCGACGGTACCGACGGCGAAGGCCCGGCACGCACCCCCCGCCGAGGTCGCCGACGGGGCTGACCCCGCGGTCAGAACAAATCCAACTGGGCGCTCGCCACTTTCGGCGGGCGAAACAGATCGCACCGCATGGGTGGCGACAGGGTGGCCAACCCCAGCCTTTTCACTGCCAGCTTGAACCGTTGCTGGATGATCTCGGCATAGGGTCCCTCTCCGCGCATCCGCCTGTGCCACTGGGCGTCGTATTCCTTGCCACCGTGCATCTCGCACAACCGGGCCATGATCCGGCCCGCACGATCAGGATAGTGCTGAGCCAGCCAATCCTGCATCAACTGCGACACCTCTCTTGGCAACCGTAACATGATCCAACTCGCCGTCCGTGCCCCGGCGTCCCGCCCGGCTTCCAGAATCGCTTCCAGTTCCGGGTCAGACAACGCAGGCACCATCGGTGACGCCATCACACGCACGGGAATACCGGCTTGGGACAATGCATGAATGACCTGAAGCCTGCGCTTGGGTGCCGGAACGCGCGGCTCCATCAACCGGGCGAGCTTCGCATCCAGCGTCGTGACCGATATGCCGACCCTCACCAGTCCGCGCTGCGCCATATCCGCCAGAATGTCGATGTCCCTTTCGATCAGGCTGCCCTTCGTCACGATTGCCACCGGATGGTTGGCATCCGACAACACCTGCAACAGGCTGCGCATGATCCGATGCTCTTTCTCGATGGGTTGATAAGGATCGGTGTTGGTCCCGATCGCAATCGGAGCGGCGACATAGCGCTTTGCAGCCAACTCGCGCCGCAGGACGTCCGGGGCATCGGGCCGCGCGATCAGCCGGGTTTCGAAATCCAGCCCCGGCGACATCCCCAGATAGGCATGGCTTGGTCGCGCAAAGCAATAGACGCAGCCGTGTTCGCAGCCCCGATAAGGGTTGATTGACCTGTCGAATGGCAAATCAGGCGATTTGTTATAGGTGATTACGCTGCGCGGCACCTCCAGCCGGACCTCGGTCCGCAGCACCGGAAACGGCTCTGCATCACCGTCCCATCCGTCATCGACAGCCGCAACTGCCAAAGCCTCAAACCGTCCGGCATGATTGCTGGAACAACCCCGTCCGGCCAACTTGTATCTGCGGTGTTCATGATCCATCCGAATCTTTTGGAACAAATTGGGAACATCGTCAAGTATCCCGCGCCAAGCCATTGTTAAGCGCCATAAATGGACTTATCTGACACAAAATATATGCGTCGCACTTGAAGCCGTCCGTGTCGCAAAAAGCACGAAGTTTCCGGTGATTCCATGACAAAAGAACACAGGCCCGCGCGGGCACATTAACCGATGAGGAACGACAATGTCGGAAGAAGACGAAATTATCCTTGCCGATCTGGACGATGAAGAGCTTGTCCAACAGATGTTCGACGATTTGTACGACGGTCTGCGCGAAGAGATCGAAGAAGGCGTCAATATCCTGATCAGCCGAGACTGGGCACCCTACGACGTGCTGACCAAGGCGCTTGTCGGCGGTATGACCATCGTCGGGGCCGACTTTCGTGACGGTATCCTCTTCGTCCCCGAGGTGCTTCTGGCCGCGAATGCGATGAAGGGTGGCATGGCGATCCTTAAACCACTTCTGGCCGAAACCGGGGCACCGCGCGTTGGCAAGATGGTAATCGGAACGGTCAAGGGTGACATTCATGATATCGGAAAAAACCTTGTGTCGATGATGATGGAAGGTGCGGGATTCGAAGTCGTCGATCTGGGCATCAACAATTCCGTCGAGAAATATCTGGAGGCGATGGAGACCGAAGCCCCGGATATTCTCGGAATGTCGGCGCTGTTGACGACGACCATGCCCTATATGAAAGTCGTGATCGATACGATGGTTGAACAGGGGATCCGCGAGGATTACATCGTTCTGGTGGGCGGGGCCCCCCTCAACGAGGAATTTGGCAAAGCCATCGGCGCGGACGCTTACTGCCGCGACGCCGCGGTTGCAGTCGAAACCGCCAAAGAGTGGGTGGGCCGGAAACACAACAGCGCCAAAGCTTAGGCGTGTGGATCTGAATTCAAAGGCCTCTCCCCACCGGAGAGGCCTTTTGTGTTGGAGGAATGAATGAAAACCCTTTCTGACAGCGACCTGACCGAAACCGGGCTACCGCTTGAACGCCACAAGGGGCGTATCCTGCTGATCGCCTGCGGCGCTTTGGCCCGCGAGATCCTAGACCTCAAGGCCGCCAATGGCTGGACGCATCTTGACCTGACCTGCCTGCCCGCCAAGCTTCACCTCTACCCCGAGAAAATTACCCAAGCGGTAATCGACACCGTAACTCTGCATCGTGAAAAATATGACGAATTCTTCGTGGTTTACGCAGACTGCGGGACCGGCGGGCTTCTGGATGCCGCATGTCAAAAACTCGGCGTGCAGATGATCGCGGGTCCGCACTGTTACAGTTTTTTCGAAGGCAACGATCGGTTCTCCGCCACCTCTGAAACTGAAATCACGACTTTTTATCTGACAGATTTCCTAGTACGCCAGTTCAACTCGTTCATCATCAAACCCATGGGTCTGGACAAGCATCCCGAACTGCGCGACATGTATTTCGGCAATTACGAAAAACTCGTCTATCAGGCCCAGACCGACGACCCCGACCTGACCGAAAAGGCAAAGGCCTGTGCGGCCACCTTGGGTCTGACTTTCGAACGACGCTTCACCGGATATGGCGATCTCGAAAACGCGCTCAAGACCCTGTAATTTTCATTTTGCCAAATAAACTCAACTGGCACGACCATTGCACCCGACGCACCGGTGCTATTGGCGCTCACATTCCTGGGCCGCGGTCTCGCGAATGCGCTCTATCATCGCGGTCAGCCCGTTGGAGCGTTGTGCAGAAAGATGCTCGTTTAGACCCAGCCGACCCATCTCCGCACGCGCATCGATTTGCCCCACTTCCCGTGCGGGTAATCCGTTGTACAACTTGCGCAGCACCGCAATCAGCCCCGAAACGATCATCGCATCGCTCGCACCATCAAAATGCAACACCCCGTCATCGAATTGTGCATGCAGCCAAACCTGACTCGCGCAGCCATCCACCTTGGTGGCTGGGACCCGCAACTCTTCCGCTAAAGGGTCCATCGCTTTGCCCAGGTCAATCACATGGCGATAGCGGTCTTCCCATTCCTCGAGAAACTCGAAATCTTCGACCAGTTCTTCAAATGCCTCTGTAGCCACGGCTCAACCCTCTATTCCACTGCCACAGACCTAGGTTGCGTATTGTCAAAGGTCCACCCCCTTCCCAAGGGACGCATGATAGGTTAGTCAAATATCACGGTAATTTCTACGGCGGACCTTATGCGCAAGACCTTCTCAGCCCTTTTGCTATCGACCCTCGTCTTGACGGGTTGCGCCACGGTGCGCGACAGTCGGGTGAACCCGTTCAATTGGTTTGGCAAGGCCCGATCAGAGCCGATTGCCCAAAGTTCAGCCCAAGCCAACCCCCTGATTCCACAGACTTCCAGCATCTTCTCCAGAAAGCGCAACTCCAACGCTGTCTATAACGGTCGCCCCGTCGATCAGATTACCGACCTTACGATCGAACGGGTCCCGGGGGGCATATTGCTGCGCGCAACTGGCTTGGCAGCCCGACAGGGCCTGTATGACGTCCAGTTGGTTCCCCAGAATAAAGACGAACTGCCGGTGGACGGGGTTTTGACCTATCGGTTTGAGGGGGTAGAACCAGCGTCCCAGACCCCTATCGGGGCCGCGGCAACGCGCGAAGTCATTGTCGCCCGCACATTGACCGACCAACAATTGGCCGAGGTTCACACTATCCGCATCGAAGGCCAGCGCAACGCTCTTACTTCCAGCCGGTGACAATCCGTCATATGGCGGCCGAGCCGTCGGAACCGCGCAGCCTCTCGCACAGACTGCGCGCGATGTCAGACTTCTACAACCTTGACGTCGGAACCTTTTGCCGTCAGGGCGATTTCGCCTTTGCACAGGCGCAGCGCGTCTTCCCCGAAGACCTCGTTGCGCCACCCCTTGAGAGCCGGCACATCGCGTAACCCACCGGCGATACCATCAAGATCTGCCGCCGGTGCGATCAACTTGGCAGCGACGCCGGCATTCTCGGACTTTGCCTTGAGCAACACCCTGAGCAAATCTGCCAAAGCGGGGTTAACCTGAAGTTTTTCACGGCTGCGGTCGGGCTGTGGCATATCAGCGGCCGCGCGGTTAACACCTGCGGCCACGGCTTTCAGAATGCCATCGGCAATTTCGCCTTTGCGGGCATCGCGCAGCAACAGCCGCGCACGTCCCAATTCTTCATGGTTTTTCGGCTTGTTGCTTGCAAGCTCTACCATGGCGTCATCCTTATAGACCCGGGAACGCGGAATGTTTCGCGTTTGCGCATATTCTTCGCGAAAGGCGGCAAGCTCTTGCACGACCGCCAGAAATTTCGGGCTGGTCGTGCGGGTTTTGACGCGTTTCCACGCTTCTCGAGGCGGGGTGACATATGTTTCGGGACTGGTCAGATTCTGGATCTCTTCAGCGACCCATCTTTCCCGGCCCGACTGCTCCAGCTTGCGCGACAGGAATTCATAGATCTGGCGCAGATGGGTCACGTCGGCCAGCGCGTATTTAGCCTGCGCCTCGCTTAGGGGACGACGCGACCAGTCGGTGAAACGTGACGTCTTATCAAGCGGTTGATGGGCGATTTTGCGCACGAGGGTCTCGTACCCGACCTGTTCGCCAAAACCGCAGACCATCGCCGCCACCTGCGTATCGAACAACGGTTGGGGAAAGACGCCCGCATCGACAAAGAATATTTCCAGATCCTGCCGGGCCGCGTGGAACACCTTGACCACCGACGCGTCGCGAAACAGCGTATAAAGCGGCTCCAGCGACAGATCGTCCGACAGCGGGTCAACCAGTACAGCACCTGAATCGTCCGTACCCGGCATCGCCAGCTGGATCAGACACAGCTTGGAGTAGTAGGTTCTTTCGCGGAGAAATTCTGTATCGACAGTTACGTAATCATGTTTGGCGGCCTCAAGGCAAAAGGCTTCCAGCGCGTCGGTTGTGGTGATTGTTTTCATGGAACTACTTTGAACAGTGGTTTGCCAAGAGGCAATGAATAAACTCATAAATTCAGCGCCATATGGCACCGCGTCAATTTTCCAGCATCAAAAGCCCGCGATCACCGGCCGCAAATCGCCGCAACACCGCAGGATAAAGCCGATGTTCCTGTATCAATACGCGTTTTGCCAATGCCTCCGGAGTGTCCCCGTTTAACACTGGCACCGTGGCCTGCCCCAGAATCGGACCATCATCCAGGGCCGCCGTCACTTCATGTACGGTACAGCCGTGCATTTTGTCACCCGCGTCAAGGGCCCGTGCATGGGTATGCAAGCCTTTGTAACGCGGCAGCAACGAAGGATGTATATTGATCATCCTGCCCGCCCATGCGTCGGTGAATTCATGTGTCAGCATACGCATGAAACCCGCAAGGCAGATTATGTCTGGCGCGTGCGGTTCAAGTTGCGCCGTCAACTGCGCCTCGAATGCTGTTCGGTTCCCCTTAAAGGGCCTGTGATCCACAACTTCCGTAGGAATCCCACGTTCCTGGGCCCAGGTGATCCCAGTGGATTCAGGGGCATTTGACACGATCACGCAGGGCCGCGCCGGGTGATCCCCGGTCATGTCCTCAACCAGCGCCCGCATGTTTGATCCGCCGCCTGAAAGGAAAATTGCGACCCGTTTGGTCACAGCATCCGCCCTGTATAGGTGATTCCGGCTTCCTGCGTGACCTTACCCATCACGTGAACAGCTTCTCCGGCCTCGGCAAGCAAGTTTTGCAGCGTCTCTGCCTGATCTTCGGCAACGACCAAAATCATCCCTACCCCGCAGTTGAAGGTCTTGAGCATCTCGGCCTCGGAAATACTCCCGGTTTCGGCCATCCATTTAAAAACGCCGGGCAAGTCCCAGGAATCCAGATCTATTTGCGCGCCCATGGTTTCGGGCAAGACACGCGGTAGATTTTCGGTCAGCCCACCGCCGGTAATATGGGCAAGCGCATGAACGCCCCCTGCCCGCACGGCGGCCAATGCGGGTTTCACATACAGCCGCGTCGGCGTCAGCAACACTTGTCCCAGTGATCCATCTGACCACGGGCACTGCGCATCCCAGCCCAAGCCCGACATTTCGACCAGTTTGCGAACCAATGAATATCCATTGGAATGCACCCCATCCGAGGCAAGACCCAGCAGTACATCACCAGGAGCGACATCGCGTGGCAGATCGGCCCCGCGCTCCATCGCGCCGACGGCAAACCCGGCCAGATCGAAGTCGCCCTCGGTGTACATTCCTGGCATCTCGGCGGTTTCTCCCCCGATCAGGGCGCAGCCTGAGCCTTCGCAGCCTTTTGCGATACCTTCGATGATTCTGGCGGCTTGTTCAGTCTCGAGCTTGCCCGTCGCGAAATAGTCGAGAAAGAACAGCGGTTCCGCGCCCTGACAGACCAGATCGTTTACACACATCGCAACCAGATCCACGCCGACACCGTCCACATTGCCGGTATCGATCGCGATTCGCAGTTTGGTACCCACGCCGTCAGTTGCGGCAACCAGGATCGGGTCAACATACCCGGCACCCTTCAGGTCGAATAATGCCCCAAACCCCCCAAGACCGGCCATCACGCCGGGCCTGTTGGTCCGCTTGGCTACGGGCTTGATACGTTCGACCAGTGCATTGCCCGCGTCAATATCAACCCCGGCATCTGCGTAGGTGATTGAATTTTTGGTGTTGGTCATGACACGTCCCCGCCGCCTGTTACCTTTGCGAAAACGGGTTATAGCACCCTGCGCAGGCGTGCAATGCACCTAACAAGGTTCAAGGCTTTTCTATGACTTGACGCCGCCGCCTCGTCCGAATACGAAACCGCCATGGCGGGCCTGTAGCTCAACTGGTTAGAGCAGAGCGCTCATAACGCTTTGGTTGCGGGTTCAAGTCCTGCCGGGCCTACCATTCACCGCCTTTCCTGCCTGATCGACGTTGATACTTCTCTTGGATATCATGAGCTTGTGGTGCGCCGTCTGTGGTTTAGCTCTTAATGCCGGATAGCGTTGGCGTATACCGACGGTAAATTTTTCAACACCTCCAAGCACGCATCCAAAAGCGACAACAGCGTGTAACCTTGGCGCGAAACCGCGCTTAAACTATTGAAATATATTAGTATGAACTTGAGGCCCGCGCGTTCGGAATAGATTTCCACGATCAGAGCATGTCTGCAACTCTCGCACGCGTTTTACCGGCGGGATGAGCCGTAATTGCGCAGATCAGACCCAAGCTGCCCCCCCCCTGTGTGCATCATGAGGTTCAGGTTATTTTCCAAGCGACAACGTGTGCTACGCACGTTTAATCGGCGTTTTGGGTGGCCGAGCCACGATAGGCCCGAAAACGTTGGAGAATCTGCCACCGCAGATGCCGACATTCTGACGGGATGTAGTTTGGCGGATTTGTATGTCGAAAGGGCCTTGAAAACCCTTCCGACAGGACCGACGCGATCTTTTGACTTCTCCGACCCTGGAACGCTCGCAAGCGCGCCCCATGCCGGTATCGGAATTATTTAGCTATGAGGACTTCCCCGAACGCTTCGCGCAGATCGCGTTTGAGAACCTTGCCAGTAGCATTCCGTGGCAGGCTATCGGTGAAAACCACACGATCAGGTATCTGCCATTTCGCGATCTTATCATCGAAAATAGCGAGGATATCTGCCTCGGAAGGATCTTGCCCTTCGGTTTTGACGGCAATCAAAATGGGGCGTTCATCCCATTTTTCGTGACGTGCACCGATCACGGCTGCATCCGAAAGCTGCGGATGTGCGATCGCGATGTTTTCAAGCTCTACCGAACTGATCCATTCGCCGCCCGATTTGATGATATCCTTCGACCGGTCACGAATCGTGACGTATCCGTCGGCGTCCATTGTCGCCACGTCGCCCGTATCGAACCAGCCGTCGCCGGTCAGTGTTTCCTCGCGGGTCTTGCGGAAATAGGAATCGAGTATCCAGTATCCCCTGGTCACCAGATCACCCTGGGTTTTACCATCATGGGCCACGGGGTTGCCTGCCTCGTCGAGAATTTCAAGCTCCACCCCATAGACGGGACGGCCCTGGTTCTCACGCAGCTTGTGCTGTTCGGCTTCCGACAAACTCATATGTTTCGCCAGCGGCTGGTTGATACTGCCGACAGGTGACATTTCAGTCATCCCCCAGGCGTGAATGGTTTCTACGCCATATTTCTCGCGGAACGTGGTCATCATCGAGGGCGGGCATGCCGATCCCCCGACAACGGTGCGCTTCAGGCTGCCAAGGGTGCTGCCGCTTTTGGAGGCCTCGTTCAGAAGGCCGAGCCAGATCGTGGGAACCCCAAGCGCCAGCGTCACCTGATAGGTGTCGATCAGTTTCACCAGCGAAGGGCCATCCAACCCGGGGCCAGGCATAACCATGCGGGCACCTACCATCGCGCAGGCATAAGGGGCACCCCAAGCATTGACATGAAACATCGGCACAACGGGCAGAACCACATCCTTGGCGGCGATACCGATGCTGTCGGCAAGGTTGATTCCAAAGCTGTGCAGAACCGTGGACCGATGGGAATAAAGTACGCCTTTGGGGTTACCCGTTGTGCCGGACGTGTAGCACAGGCTCGAGGCGGTCGCTTCGTCAAGTTCGGGCCAGACAAATGCAGAATCGCCGCTTTCGATCAGATCATCATAAAACTTCAGCCCCGGAAGCTGCGACGCGGCCTCGTCATCCTTGCCTTCCATCAGAACAATGTGTTCGAGATGGTCAAGCTTGTCCCGAATGGCGGCAACAAGCGGTACAAAGGTTTTGTCGATAAACAAAACCTTATCTTCAGCATGGTTCAGGATATAGACAAGCTGTTCGGGAAACAGACGCGGGTTGATGGTGTGACAGACAAACCCGCCCCCTGACACGCCAAAATAAATCTCGAGATGGCGGCGGTTGTTCCAGGCGATTGTGCCGCAACGCGCTTGCGGTTCCAGCCCGAGTTTCGTCAGCGCCGATGCCAAGGCACGGGAATTGGCACCCACCTGCCCCCACGAGGTTTCTTCAATCCCCCCGCCGGTCTTGACGGAATATATCTCGCCGGCCGCATGGTACCGTTGTGCATGTTCGATCAAGCTTGAGATCAACAGCGGTTTATTCATCATTTGGCCAAGCATGGCGCATCCTCCCGATTGTAAGTTGGCTGCAATCTGGACAATACATCCATGTCTTGCAAGCGCTGTAGGAGACACTTACGCAGGGTACATGACAGTTATTTACCACACACCGCTTAGCGCGGACCAGCAACGGGCCGCCGGGTTGTCCGAACCACAGCCTTTGGCGATGGCAGATCAGGTGCGATTCTCTGATCTCGACACCAATAACCACGTGAACAACACGGTCTATTTTGAATGGTTTGAACGTTTGCGCATTCGCTACACCCAACAGCTTGTGGCGCGGGGGCTCTTTGACGTCCCTGGCCCGCGCGTGGTGATCCGGTCCGGTTCGATCAGGTATCTTCACGAACTTTTGGAACGCGAGGATTATATCGTGACGTGTCGATGTACCAGTTTTCGCAACACCTCCTATGGTCTGGCGCAGCAAGTCTGGGTGGAGGGGCAGTTGCGGGCAACTTTTGACTGCGTTTTGGTGATGCTCGACCCGGACGGGAACGGGCGCTATCTTTTGCCCGACAGGCTGAAACGGTATTTTGAAACCAACGAAATGTCCAAGAGCGAAGGCTAAACCTCGAGGAGGGTATTGCATTGTCGATAGCAACAAGAGCCATGACCAAGGATGACCGGCACGCGTGGGAAACGCTTTTTGCGCAATACGCTGCGTTCTACAAAGTAACCCAAACCCAAGAGATGCGAGACATCGTATATTCATGGCTGATGGATCCGGACCATGGCAGCAATTGTATCGTGGCCGAAAACTCCAACGGTACGGTGATCGGGTTCACGCATTTTCGTCCGTTTGTCAGTCAACTGCGCGCCGGAACAAACTGCTTTCTGGATGATTTGTTTGTCGATGTGGCGTTTCGCGGATCGGGAGCGGCACAGGCATTGATCGAGGCGGTCAAGGCGGAAGCCGCGGCAAAAGGTTGGGGCGTGGTGCGCTGGATTACCGCCGAAGACAATTATCGCGGGCGCGACGTTTACGACAAGCTTGCAAAGCGCACGCCCTGGGTAACCTACGACATCAAACTTTAAGTCTATCGCGAGAGCATCACCCATGGCCGTGCTTCAAATCACTTCGTTATTGATCGTACTCGCCGGCGTTTTCGGCGCGATAAACTATCTGTTTCTCAAGCTGCCGTCAGCGATCGGGATCTTGATCGTGGCCTTGGTCACTTCTTTCGGATTGCTGGGCGTGGACTATGTGTGGCCGGGCCTCGGTATTGCGGATTCCGTGCGGGGAATGGTCGCAAGCATTGACTTTTCGGAGACCCTGCTGGAAGGCATGCTGGGCTTGCTGCTGTTTGCCGGGGCGCTTCACGTCAAAACCTCCGACCTGCGGCGTGAATGGCTGGCCGTGCTGCTGATGGCGACACTTGGCGTTGCACTGTCCACCTTCGTCATAGGCGTCGGTTTTTCCTGGCTCACCGGGATGCCGCTGTTGACGGCACTGGTGTTTGGCGCATTGATTTCTCCTACCGATCCGGTGGCTGTTCTGGGCGTTCTCAGAGAAGCCGACCTGCCCAAATCGATTGAAACGAAAATTGCCGGGGAAAGCCTGTTCAACGACGGCGTAGGCTATGTGGTGTTCTTGATCCTTGTCGGGCTTGCGTTTGCCCAACCCGGAGAGCACGCCCAGGAAACCACCTCGTTCCTCGATATGCTGTTGCTGTTTATTCAAGAAGCGGGCGGCGGGGCGTTGCTGGGGCTTGTGCTGGGGTGGCTGACCTTTCGCGTCATGCGTCGTATCGACGATTACGCGCTTGAGGTGCTGTTGACCCTGGGCCTGGCGTTCGGCGGGTACGAGCTGGCGGTTGCGTTGAAAGTGTCCGCACCGATCATGGCGGTGTGCGCCGGTTTGCTTATTGGTGACGTGGGTGCCGCAAAAGGTATGTCCGAGGAAACCAGGAAATATGTCGATGCCTTTTGGCAAATGGTCGATGAAATTCTGAACGCTGTGCTGTTCTTGATGATCGGATTCGAGGTTTTCGCCGTCGCCTTTGACGGTAACATACTGCTGACAGGCATTGCGTCGATCATGCTGGCATTGGCAGGACGTCTGGTTGCCGTCGCCGTGCCGATCAGCATCTTGCGGCCATTCCGAAATTTCGACAGCGGTGTTATCCGGATCATGAGCTGGGGCGGATTGAAAGGCGGCATCTCTGTCGCTTTGGCCCTGTCGCTCCCCGATAGTGAATGGAAGCCGCTGATCCTTACCAGCACCTATATCGTGGTGGTATTTTCGATTGTCGTTCAGGGGCTGACGATAGCCAAGCTGGCCAACCGTGTCGGGCGTCATCCTGATTTGATTTAGGGAACGCGATGAATTCACTTGAGGGCGATGAGGGGCGCTGCCCCTCAAACTCCCCGGAGTTTAGCTGGCAAAATGAAAATGCCCGCTAGTCCGCGTGGCGAGCGATGAAATTGACCAAAGCCGCCGTTGAGCCATCCTTGCCGGTAGGGGGCTGAGCGCCGTCAATCACCGGTTGCAGCGAGGTTGCGAGTTCCTTGCCCAGCTCGACGCCCCATTGGTCGTAGGAGTTGATCCCGAGGATTATCCCTTCGACAAAGACGCGGTGTTCATAAAGTGCGATGATCTGCCCCAACGTGAACGGGTCAAGCAGAGGATATGCCAGCGTTGTCGAGGGCCGGTTTCCCGGAAACACCCGGTGTCGGGCCTGCCGATCAAGTTCTGCGCCTGTCAGCCCGCGCGCTGCCATGAGCGTTGACGCTTCGGACAAGGATCGACCCCGCATCAATGCTTCGGACTGGGCAAGGCAATTTGCGACAAGAAGTTTGTGGTGGTGGGTCAGGTCGGGTTCGTGACCGTTGGCTGCAATAAGGAACTCGCAGGGGATGATCCGCGTGCCTTGGTGAATAAGCTGATAGAACGCATGTTGCCCGTTCGTGCCCGGAGCCCCCCAGACTACCGGGCCGGTGTTGAATGGCGCATCGGTCCCGTCGATCTGCGTGCTTTTTCCGTTCGATTCCATTTCAAGCTGTTGCAGATAGTCAGGCAACAGCCCGAGCCGTTGGTCATATGGCAACACCGCGCGGGTCGCATAGCCACATATCTGATTGTGCCAGATACCGACAACGGCCAGCAACATGGGCAGGTTTTCGCGTGGTGACGCGGCGCAAAAATGCCGATCCATTGATTGCGCGCCGCGTAGAAATGCGTGGAAGCCGCGCGGGCCGATGGCGATCATCAACGACAGGCCGATCGGCCCCCAGACCGAGTAACGACCGCCGACCCAATCTTCAAAACCGAAGACCTGACCGGGGTCTATTCCGAAATCTGCGGTTTTATCCTTGGCTGTGCTAAGAGCTGCCAACTGTCGCGCGGGGTCGCCTCCGTTTTCCATCATCCAGGCGCGGGCCGTGCGCGCGTTGGTCATGGTTTCGATGGTCGTGAACGTCTTGGAGGCGACAATCACAAGGGTCGTGGTTGCATCCAGGCCGCGCAATGTGTCCGAGATATGAGCCCCGTCAACGTTCGATACAAAGTGTGTTCTGGGTCCGTCGTGGTAGGGTGAGAGTGCCCGCACCGCCATTGCCGGCCCGAGATCTGAGCCACCGATGCCGATATTTACCACGTCGGTTATATCGCCCGCCCGAACCCTGTCGGCAAAGCCACGCATGCGGTCCAGCGTATCCAGAACACCCGGCATGACGTCGACGCCCTCTACGGTTACCGGCCCTCCGTCAAGGTTGCGAAGCGCTGTGTGCAGAACCGCGCGGTCTTCGGTCTCGTTTATCTTTTCGCCTGCGAACATCGCATCGCGGCGCGCGGGCACGTTCGCGCTGTCGATCAGCGCCAACAAGGCATCTATCGTGTCGCGGTCAAGGTTGGTTTTGGAAAAATCGAACAGCATGTCGCCGGTCTGCGCGCTGAACTGACTGACACGGTCGGGTATGTCGAACAAGGACAGGATAGAGCGGTCTTGCACCGCGGCCTGCATACGGATCAATTCGTCAAATTTTGTCATGGTGCCCAATGTACTGTCGCCTCGTTCAATACTGCGCCGATGGGGGCCTGAAGGGCCGGCAGGCTTTGCGCCTGTTCCACCGCTGCGCGTTTTTCATCGCCAAAGATCACGAGATGCTTTGACATTGCGCCTTCAAGCACCCTGCGCGACAGGGTGATGCGCCCGATGTCCTGCCCGTCGACATCGATCGGACAGACCGCCGGCGCGTCGGGTACCATCGCGGCCTCCAGCCCGTTTGACCCGGGGAAGAGCGAGGCCGTGTGCATATCCGTACCCATGCCCAGCAACAGCACCGACAAAGGCAGCTGGGTTTCGATTTTGGGGGAGAGCGTCTCAGCCGCTTCGGCCGAGGTCAGACCGTCGATATAGAACGGGGTGAATGACGCGTCGGCCGCGCGCCCGACCAGCAGGCGATCGCGCAACAGCCGGGCGTTCGACATCTCGTGGTCCGATGCGACCCAGCGTTCATCGCTCAGCATGACCTGGACGCGTGCCCAGTCCAGATTGACCCCGCTGAGACTGTCAAAGATCGGCCCCGGGGTTGTCCCCCCCGGTACGGCAAAGCTGACCGTGTCATGGGCCAGCAGGGCGTTCTTCAACTCCCCCGCGATCAGATTGGCAACATCCATCGCGAGGATCTCGCGATCAGCATAGTCTATCAAATTCATGTAGAGTACTCCCGCCACTGTCGCTGGTCACGCCGCATCAGCTCGTTTGCGTCTGTCGGCCCATCCGAACCGCTGTCATAGGGTTTGGGCACGTCATTGCGCGCTTCCCATCCCTGAATGATCGGGTCGGTCCATGCCCACGCGGCCTCCACTTCGTCACCACGCATGAACAAGGTCTGGTTGCCCCGGATGACATCCATGATCAGACGCTCGTAAGCGTCTACCTGTTCAGAGCCTTCCGGCCCCAATGCTTCGGCAAAGGTCATATCCAAGGGCACATCCACCAAACGCATCCCGCCAGGTCCGGGTTCCTTGATTGTCACACCAAGCGTGATGCCTTCGTTCGGTTGCAGACGGATCGACAACACATTGCGGTGGCGGCCGGCGTCTTCGGTAAAAATCGAATGCGGAGTTTCTTTGAACACGACGGTAATTTCGGATGATCGCGTCGCCATCCGTTTGCCGGTGCGCAGATAGAATGGGGTCCCTGCCCACCGCCAATTGCTGATATGGGTTTTCAACGCGACAAAGCTTTCGGTTCGCGACCGCGGGTCACCGACCGCTGTGCGATAGCCGGGTTGCTCGGCCTCGTTACATGGTTCGGCCTGGTATTGACCGCGCGCGATGTGATGCGGCAGCACCGGGTCCAGTGCGCGGATCACCTTGAGCTTTTCATCGCGTACCGCGTCGGGGTCAAACCGCGCGGGCGGCTCCATCGCGATCAGGCACAGCAATTGCATCAGGTGGTTTTGCACCATATCGCGCATGGCACCCGACTTATCATAGTATTCGCCCCTGCCCCCGACGCCGACGGTTTCGGCGACAGTGATCTGGATGTGATCGACATACTGGCTGTTCCAGAGCGGCTCGAAAAGCATATTGCCAAAGCGCACCGCCATCAGGTTTTGCACGGTTTCTTTACCAAGATAGTGGTCAATTCGGTAAATCTGACCCTCGTCGAAATAATTCGCGAGCGTTGCATTCAGCGCCTTGGCAGTTTGCAGATCGCGTCCGAAGGGTTTTTCGACTACGATACGGCTTTGCGCGTCCGCCATACCCCATTGCTGTAATCTTTCGGCAAGATCGCCAAACAGCGAGGGCGACACGGAAAAATAGTATGCTTCAATACGATCCGACCCGGCCATAAGCTGTTGCAGCGCTGCCCATCCGTCTTCGCCCTTGGCGTCGATGGCGACATAGTCCAACCGTTCAAGGAATGCGTCAAGCTGGTGTTTTTCATGCGCGAAGTCCGCGTTGAATTCCGCGATCGCCTCGCGAACCATCTCACGATAGCCGGTTTTGTCCATTTCTGTCCGGGCCGCGCCGATGATCCGGGAAGTGTCGGGCATCTGACCTGCGCAAAAGCGGCGAAACAGGCCCGGCAGGATCTTGCGACGCGCCAGATCACCGGTGCCGCCGAAAATTACCAAGTCGAAAGGATCAACCGGAATGACGCGTGATACCATGGGTAAGCTCCTTGCCGCGACACTACGACGTTTATCTTGCCAAAAACAATGTTAGCGCAAACATACTTATATTTCCGCGTTTCACAAGTGTGTGCACGGCATTACACAGGGTTTTATTGCCACCGACCTTCGCATACATAATTCGATAGATTAAATTAGTAAGGTTTGGTTTCGTATGAAAGATGGTCTTGATGCCAATATCGGCAAATTTCAAAACCCTTTGGTGACTGTCAATGGCGAACGCCGCGCTACCGTCAGCCTGACCAACCCTCAAACCCTTTGGTTCAACACCGGCACATTGTGCAATATCGAATGCGTCAACTGCTATATCGAATCGAGCCCGACAAACGACGCCCTGGTGTATATTTCTGCGGCTGAGGTACGCGACTATCTGGGGCAGATTTCCGAACGAAACTGGCCAGTGACCGAAATTGCATTCACCGGCGGTGAGCCGTTCATGAACCCCCAAATGATAGAGATCTGCGAAGCGTCGCTTGCCGCGGGATACGAGGTGTTGATTCTGACGAACGCCATGCGTCCGATGATGCGTAAATCGGTTCTCGCGGGGCTGACCCGTTTGAACGAAGCCTATCCGGACAAGCTGACCCTGCGGATATCGGTCGATCACTACAAAGCCGAACTGCATGATGCCGAACGCGGTGCCGGTGCATTTGAAAAAACTCTCACGGGCATGCGCTGGCTAAGAGACAACAAGATACGCATGGCGGTGGCGGGCCGATCTGTATTTGGCGACAGCGATGCAGACAGCCGCGCAGGATATAACGCATTTTTCTTGGAGCATGGTTTCGACATTGATGCGAACGACCCCGGAATGACGGTCCTCTTTCCCGAAATGGACCAAAGCGTCGAAGTCCCAGAGATTACTACGGCCTGCTGGGACATCCTGGGAAAGTCGCCGCTAGCCGTCATGTGCTCAAGCTCGCGCATGGTGGTCAAGCGTAAGGGCGCGGAAAAACCTTCGGTCCTTGCCTGTACCTTGCTGCCCTACACGCCGGAATTTGAACTGGGCGATAGCTTGGAAGCCGCCGAAAAGGATGTTGCCCTTAACCACCCCCATTGCGCAAAGTTCTGCGTGTTGGGCGGCGCAAGCTGCTCGGCCTGACAGTTTTCAACCGCGCCTTCGCGTATGGAGACTGCTGGCGTCTGTTCCCCCGGTCCAAGGTTGGTCGGGCCTTAGCCAGCGGAACAGCGGGCTCATCCAAAAGGTTGGGTTCATGGAGTCATCCCGGATATGCGGGATGCATTGTGTATCCGGTTTCTTGACAAACCGCGCCCCGATTTCGTTTTGCCCGTCCGGTCGCCGAGGCATGGCCGAGGTCTCGTAATTAGTGTTGTTTGATATCAAGGGCTTGTCCGATTAACTGCGATCAACGTCCCGTGTAAAGACCACAGGCATTGCACCCGATGTACCCCATCTGCTATATAAAACCGCAAGATATAGAACCAGCAAGAGCTAGGCAGATTACGTGACTGACACGCCCGAACCCCCTGAAAATGATGATGAAATTCCGGCAGAGCGCCCAGTGTATGATGGGCCTTCTGTTACGATCGAACATGAGATGCGCACATCCTATCTGGATTATGCGATGTCCGTCATCGTCTCGCGCGCCATCCCCGACCTGCGTGACGGCCTGAAACCCGTTCATCGTCGCATCATCTATTCGATGTATGAAAAAGGCATCACCCACGACAAAACATACCGCAAATCCGCGAAATCGGTGGGCGATGTCATGGGTTCATATCACCCGCATGGGGATAGTGCGATTTATGACGCCCTGGTGCGCATGGCGCAAGATTTCTCGATGTCACTGCCGCTGATTGATGGTCAAGGTAACTTTGGTTCAATGGACGGCGATAGCGCTGCGGCCATGCGCTATACGGAATCGCGCCTGGACAAGGTCGCGTCTTTCATGACCAGCGATCTGGACAAGGAAACCGTCAACTTCATCGACAACTACGATGGCAAGGAACGCGAACCCACTGTTTTGCCTGCACGTTTCCCGAACATGCTGGTCAACGGTGCAGGTGGTATTGCCGTGGGTATGGCGACGAATATCCCGCCGCATAATTTGGGCGAAGTAATCGATGCCTGCCAAGCCTTGATCGAAAACCCCGACCTGACGTCGGAAGAGCTGATCGAGTATATCCCCGGCCCTGACTTCCCGACCGGCGGCATCATGCTGGGCCGATCCGGCGCGCGCAAAGCCTATCTTGAGGGGCGCGGCAGTGTAATCATGCGTGCCAAGACCCGGGTCGAGGAAATTCGCAAGGACCGCTTTGCGATCATCATCGACGAGATTTGCTATCAGGTGAATAAATCCACCATGATCGAAAAAATCGCGGAACAGGTGCGCGAGAAGAAGATCGACGGGATTGCGCACGTACAGGACGAATCTGACCGTAATGGCGTGCGGGTAGTGATCGAGCTGAAGCGCGATGCGACAGCCGAAGTCGTGATGAACCAGCTTTACCGCTTTACTCCGATGCAAACCTATTTCGGCTGTAACATGCTTGCGTTGAATGGTGGCCGACCAGAACAGCTGACCCTTCGCAAGTTCCTGACCTACTTTATTGATTTCCGTGAAGATGTGGTGGCAAGGCGCACGGCGTTCTTGTTGCGCAAGGCACGCGAGCGCAGTCACATCCTGTGTGGTTTGGCCGTCGCCGTGACAAATATCGACGAAGTGGTCGCCACGATCCGATCATCTGCCGATGCGGCCGAAGCCCGCGAAAAGCTGATGACCCGTCGCTGGCCCGCGGAAGAGATCCTGCCCTACATCGCCTTGATCGATGACCCGACCCACACGGCCAATGACGACGGAACCTATAACCTGTCCGAGGCGCAGGCCCGCGCGATTTTGGAGCTGCGCTTGCAGCGGTTAACCCAGATCGGCGTCAAGGAAGTCACTGACGAACTGGAAGAGCTTGCCAAGAAAATCAAGGAATACCTTGAAATTCTGGGGAGCCGCGACCGGATCATGGGCATCATTTCGGACGAACTGGCCGAGGTGAGAGATCAGTTTGCCGTTCCGCGGCGCACCGAGATCGTTGATTGGTCCGGGGACATGGACGACGAAGACCTGATTGCCCGCGAAGACATGGTCGTGACTGTGACGTCCGGTGGCTATATCAAACGGACTCCGTTGATCGACTTCCGCAGCCAACGTCGCGGTGGCAAAGGCGTGTCGGGCATGCAGACCAAGGAAGAGGACGTCGTTACCACCCTCTTCGTCGCCAATACCCATACGCAGCTGTTGTTCTTCACTACGGATGGCATGGTCTACAAGCTCAAGACTTGGCGCTTGCCGCAGGGCAGCCGCACATCAAAAGGCAAAGCGATTGTCAACATCCTGCCGATTCCGGTCGGTGTATCTATCGCCGCCATCATGCCGGTTGATCGTGATGAGAAAGACTGGGATGATTTGCAGGTCGTATTCGCGACTTCGGCAGGTACAGTGCGCCGAAACAAGCTGTCGGATTTCACAAACGTCATGCGCAACGGCAAGATCGCGATGAAATTCGAAGATGATCACGCAACAACCACTTTGATCAATGCCCGCATCGC
Source organism: Sulfitobacter sp. L-8 (assembly GCF_056859255.1). Lineage (NCBI taxonomy): Bacteria > Pseudomonadati > Pseudomonadota > Alphaproteobacteria > Rhodobacterales > Roseobacteraceae > Sulfitobacter > Sulfitobacter sp. L-8. The sequence goes on along the minus strand of NZ_JBSXOD010000056.1, from coordinate 406,961 downwards.
GTCCAATGATGATGACGTCATGTTGGTTACCAACTCGGGTCGGGCGATTCGCTTTCCGGCGACAGACGTGCGCGTCTTTAACAGCCGCGCCTCGGTCGGTGTCCGGGGTATCAAGCTTAACGGCGACGATAAGGTCGTTTCCATGTCGATCCTCCGTCACTTCGACGCAACCTCTGACGAACGCTCTGCCTATCTCAAGATGAGGCGGGCAGTTGCCGGGCTTGCCGACGATGCGGACACGCCTGCCGAGGATGAGGAAGTAGATGCAAATGCCACGATCTCGCAGGAACGTTATGCGCAGATGTCTGCTGCGGAAAATCTTCTTCTGACAATCAGCGAAAAAGGGTCGGGAAAATTGTCGTCCAGCCATGATTACCCGGTACGTGGCCGAGGCGGGCTTGGTGTCGCGGCGATGGACAGGGCAATGCGCGGCGGCGACATCGTCGCTTCCTTCCCGGTCGAACTGGACGACCAAATCATGCTGGCCACGTCCAAAGGCCAGTCGATCCGTGTACCAGTAGAAGGGATCTCCTTCCGGTCACGGAGCGCAGGAGGTGTAAAGGTATTTGACACAGGCCGCGGGGAAGTCGTGGTAAGTGTGGCCCGTATTGCTGACCAAGGCGATGCGACCGTCGAAACGGATGCAGACGACGCCTAGGGCATTCCGCAAAAACCGTAAAAAGGCCGCGTAGTTGTAATACTGCGCGGCTTTTTCATTTGTAGAGGAAAATTCTCAGGGGATGAAAATGCAAGGCAAAAAAAATGCGCCGCTATCAAGCGGCGCATCTTAAATATGGCTTAACGTAACTGAAAGACTAACGGATTACGGTGTAGTCGTTGTGGTGGTGGTTGCGTCATCATCGTTGTTTGCAATCAGGCCAACAGCTACTACAACTGCTGCGGCTACGCCGATCGCGGCAGGGCTCATGGCATTAAAACCGGCAGCACCTGGTTGGATGCAACGACGGGCCAGAACACCATCGATAGTAGTCGCAGGGGCACATGCGTATGTGATGCCGTTTGCACCGACAACAGTATCAGGGTAACCGGCAACACCTGACGCACCGATAGAAGCATCTACCTGTGTTGTAACCTGCGCGGAAACCGCGCCTGCCGTCATCAAAAGGGCTGCTGCGAAGGCTGTAAAACGTTTCATTTTTGATCTCCAGATTATAATCAAATACATATTAGCTCTAATATTACATAGTCAAGCCACCATGGCAAATACCTAAAACGCGATCTGCATCGGAATTTACGGTAACTTGGAACGTTCTTAAACCAGCCTTACACTTCTCTTCCCGGGATGCCAAGTCATTTCGAGAGTTCGCAATCTCAAAACTGATCAAAGTACACAAAAAAAACCTGTGATTATTTGGATTTAGGCGATTTAAACACGTGTAGCTCTCTAGAAACCTGCATTATCTGGGTCGACCTTTCGCCAGATAAAGCTGGCGTATTAAAGGCTGTAGAGCTGGCTGAACTTGCGTTGCAAATATGCCAGCAAAGGCGCCTCAGTGACGGGCTTTCCGGCCGCTTGCGCAATCAATTGCCGGGGTTCGTGGAAACCGCCGTGAACCTGCACCTTTTGCCTTAGCCACCCCGTTGCGGCAGACGTGTTTCCGCGGGCCAAATCGGCGTCCAACGTCTGGATTTCCTCCCGCAGCGCATCATAGAGACATCCAGCATAAACATTCCCCAATGTATATGTCGGGAAATAACCAAACAAACCGACAGACCAGTGTACGTCCTGCAGCACCCCGTTTGACGGCTTGTCGACCTCAAAACCGAAATCAGCGCTGAAGCGATCATTCCAAGCGGCCTCGAGCTCGCTTACCTGAAGGTCCCCCCGCATCAACGCTCGCTCGAGGTCAAAGCGCAACAAAACGTGCAGGTTATACTGCAATTCATCAGCTTCGGTGCGAATATAGCCGTCGGAAACTTTATTGACGATGCGGTAAAATACATCCTCGTCTGCCACGCCGAAATCACCAAATGCGTCACGCATCTGACCATACAACCAGCCGGTAAAGGCGCGGCTCCTGCCCAGCTGGTTTTCATATATCCGGCTTTGGCTTTCGTGGACCCCCATCGACACCCCAGCCCCCAACGGTGTCAGTAAATAAGCTTTGTCGATACCTTGTTCGTAGCATGCATGTCCGACCTCGTGGATCGTGGAATAGAAGCAATTGAAGGGGTCAACCTCATTGGTCCGTGTGGTAATCCGCACGTCCAGCCCAGACCCGCTAGAAAACGGGTGCACGGCTTTATCCACGCGCCCCATGCTCATGTCATACCCAAAGGTCTTGGCCAGTTGTCGCGTCAACCTCATCTGCGCGGCTTCGTCGAACCGCCCCGCCAACTGGGGGGGTGCCTCAGCTTCTCGGACGGCTTCGCGCAAGTGTGACAGTTCGGGCCGTAACGCACCAAACATCGCCTCAAGCTCCGCGCCGGTTGCACCCGGTTCATAGTCATCCAACATTGCATCGTAGACGTCGCCGCCCGCGGCCAACGCCAGCCCCTCTTCACGCTTCAGGGTAATGACCTCTGACAACGTGGGCGCAAAGGCCTGAACGTCTTCGGCGGCCCGTGCTGCGGCCCAAATACCCTGCGCTTCCGATGTGACGCGCGCGAGGCGAGATGCCAAAGCCGCCGGTACCTTGATGGCGCGCTCGCGACTGCGGCGGATGTGGCGAAGTTGGGCGCGCCCGACATCGTCCAGATGCGCTTCGTCGATCATCGCAAGCCACTCCCCAACCTTCGGATCGACCCGCCGTGCATGCAGTACGGTTTCCAAAGCTGCCGTTTCTTCTGCTCTTTGCGGGGCTGCGCCGCGCGGCATCACGGTTTCCTGATCCCAACTCAAGCGGCCTGCCACCTGGGCCAAAGCTTCGGTTTCGCGCTGGAACGCCATCAGGTCATCAAAGGCAGTCATCGTTTATGTCCTCTCAGGGATGTTGGAACGGGATAACCGCTCAAAAATCTGGCCCGCAGGATCAAAACCCACACCACAACTGCAAGCGCCTGATGCACAATCGCGATATGTACCGGTGCCGCGTTCAAAACAGTCACAATGCCCAACGCGACCTGCGCGACCATCGCGATCAGCATCAGATTGAACGCAGCCCGGGTTGTGCCATGCGCCGACTTTCGGCCCTTTAACCAGACCACGATGGCAAAAGCGAACAACAGATACCCCGTCATGCGATGCATGAATTGCACAAGTCCCGGATTTTCAAAGAAATTTCGCCAAACCGGAGCGATATTGAACGCATCGGGTGGAAAAAACTGTCCCTGCATGAGCGGCCAATCGATAAAAAACCGCCCCGCATCAATACCTGCCACCAAAGCGCCCAGAAGTATCTGGAGAAAAGCAAAGTGCAGCAACCCGGTGGACATGCCAAACAGCCTGCGCTCTTTCGTACGGCGCGCCTGCATCAGATCCCGTTCGGTCCGCCCAAGCAGTAATGCATACCATGTGATTACCCCCAGAATGATGAACGCCAGACCCAGATGGGTGGCAAGCCGATAGCTCGCCACGTCAAGAACCGCTTGGCCAACGGTCACCCCGGACGACACCATCCACCAGCCAATCGCCCCTTGCAGCCCGCCAAGCCCCCCCAGCAGCAGCAACCGCCCGGTCCAGCCGACCGGTATCTGCCGCCGCACCAGGAACCACAGGAAGCCGAGCGCCCAAACGATACCGATCAGACGGCCAAGCTGGCGATGCCCCCACTCCCACCAGTAAATCGCCTTAAAATCAGAAAGTTGCATCCAGGAGTTTTGCACCTGAAACTCGTCGATCGCCTGGTATTTCGCAAACTCCGCCTGCCAATCGGCCTCACTCAAGGGGGGCATGGCTCCGGTAAATGGCTTCCATTCGGTAATGCTTAACCCGCTATCGGTCAGCCGCGTCAACCCGCCAACCGCTATCATCACGAAAACAAGGGCAAACAACACGAAAAGCCACAGGCGAATGGCGCCCCGCGCTCCTCCTCTTCCCCTGTCGATCATCCCGGTATCTGCGGGCGGACGCACGACCTGCGCGTCGCCTACTTCTTCGAAAAGCTTACGTTTCTCGGCCATGTTGCCTCTTATCCGCTGGTTTCTACGCAGAACTAAGCCACAAGCCCCCAAAGGTCTAGCCGCGCTCTTTCCAACGTACCATCTGTCGCAGGGTACCATGCAGCGTTTGCACATCCGCCCGCGTCAGTGGCAGACGTGACCACATATTGCGCAGATTGACCTTCATGCTGGCGGCCTTGTGCTCGGGGTAAAAGAAACCGGCCGCATCCAGCCGGTCTTCAAAATGCCGCGCTAGATGCTCGATCTCACTGTTTTCAGCCCACACAGTACCGGCCATTTCCACCTGTTCGGGAACGACCGCACCTTGTGCCCGCATCCACTCATAGCCCATCAATAAAACGCATTGCGCAAGGTTAAGCGACGCAAACTCGGGGTTCACAGGTACCGAAACAAGGGCATTGGCGCGCGCTATGTCATCATTCTCCAACCCGGCCCGCTCCGGCCCGAACAAGACCGCCACCCTTCGACCCTGGGAAATCAGTTCCGCCGCCCTGGTCATCGCCGCTTCAGGGCTGAAAACCGGCTTGGTCAAATCACGACTCCGCGCCGTTGTCGCGAACACGAATGCCGCATCGCCCACCGAATGCGCCACATCATCATGAATCACAGCCTGGTCCAGCAATCGTCCGGCACCCGACGCCAGCGCCACGGCTGACGGGTTCGGCCAGCCGTCACGCGGTGCAACGATCCGCATCTGGTCCAACCCAAAGTTCCACATGGCCCGCGCAGCGGCACCGATATTCTCACCCATCTGCGGGCGCACCAACACAAACGCCGGTATCTTGGGATTTTCCAAACTGTTTTCCATTTTCGCCTCATATCCCCCACCACCAGCCGTCGCAAGCAGGCCGGCCTGTTCCAAATGGTAAAAAATCCTCGCCGAAGGCATAAAAGTTTTTCTTTCCCGTGCCGATCCGCTAATTGACGCGCAACAATGCAAAGGACAGCCCGCCATGGATACGCCCGATCAACCGCAGCTTTACCTTATTACCCCGCCCGAGATCGAACTCTCCGCCTTTCCCGACCTGTTGGCGCGCGTCTTGGATGTGCACCCGGTTGCCTGCGTGCGGCTCGCCCTCAGCACCCGCGACGAAGACCGCCTCCTGCGCGCGGCCGACGCCATGCGGGGGGTGACCGATGCCCGTGACATTGCTCTGGTGATAGCCGATCACACATTGCTTGCTGAACGGATCGGGCTTGACGGTGTACACCTGACCGATGCTGCGCGCTCTGTCCGTCATGCGCGCAAAACCTTGGGGGAAGACGCGATTGTCGGCAGCTTTTGCGGCGGCTCGCGGCACGACGGCATGGCCGCTGGCGAAGCCGGTGCCGACTATATCAGCTTCGGCCCGGTGCTCGCCTCGGCGCTGGATGACGGAAGCCATGCTGAACTGGACCTGTTTCAGTGGTGGTCCGAAGTGATCGAAGTGCCGGTTGTTGCCGAAGGCGGCCTGGATACAGACCTGATCCGCAGCCTCGGCCCCTACACGGATTTTTTCGGTGTCGGAGAAGAGATCTGGAACACTGACGACCCGGTGTCGGCTTTGGCGGATCTCATCGCCGCGATGAACTAAGCCTCGCGGCGGGTGTTACAGGAACACCCGCTCGACAAACCAATACGCTCCGACAAGCGCGATGCCGATCGAGGCCGGCACGGCCACGAAACGTCGATATGGCTCTGCGGTATGCCGAAACTGTACCGACAGAAAGCAAGCGCCGAAAATCAAAGCCCCGGGGATCAGGAACAGTGTGACCGGCGCATCCAGTACTTGGGCGAGCCGCGGCATCGGCATCAGGCTCAGCCCCAGGGCCACAGCGGCCAACGTCAGGTACAACACTTTCGCCATCCGCTCCGCGCCTTGTCCCCGCGCCACTCGCAGTGCCTGCCAGACACAAAGAAAGATGATCGCGATGACCGTGAGCTGGCCAATCTCGACCCCGATATTAAAGCCGATCAGTGCCGGAATGAATTGATCTTGCGGCAGACCGAACGCGCCAAGCACCGATGCAAAGCCAAGCCCGTGAAGCAAGCCAAATCCGAAGATCACCAAAGGACGCCACCGCGACAGTCTGGAAGTGAAAATATTCTCGACTGCGACATAGACAATCGACGCGGCTATCAGCGGCTCGACAATCGACGCAGGCACCGCCACCCAGCCCATGGCACCAAGTGCCAGCGTGACGGTGTGGGCAGCGGTGAAAGCCGACACCTGCCACAGCAACGGGCGGATATGGCTCGAGAGAAAGAACAGTCCCAAAACGAACAAGATATGGTCCAGGCCCTTGGGAACAATATGGTCGAAGCCCACAGGGATATAGGTCGTGAAAGCCTGCCATGCAGTTTGCTGGCCACCGCCACCCAAAACGATCTCGGGGCTTTGGCTCCCTCCCTCCAGATACCCGGTATAGGGTTCCTCGACGCCTTGCTGGCGCACCACCAGCGCCCCCGCCCCCGCTGGCCAGGATACCACGATGCCGTTTGTCGCGGGGGGCACAGGTGCCGACAGTTCCCATTGCGCGACACGCGGCAGGCTCATGTTCACATCTTCGGGAATGGTGATCGACACTGTTTCCAGCACCGCGGGTTGTCCGTCGGCCCGCAGCACCGGCAATTTGTTCCAGGTGTCAAGCAGTTCAGGCGCACGCGCCGCGATCTGGCCCGCGGGCTGCGCCCGCAAACTGTCGTAATCCCCTGCATTTTCAGCGTTATTTGTATCGACCACCGTATCCAGGTCGATGCCGGCCAGAAACGCTTCGAGGTTGATGCGCAGCGTCAAATGGGCGCTCCCGTCCGAAACCGACAGGTCCGCGATGGTTGGCATGACCTCATGCGCGCGGACGCCTCCGCCGGACCCCGCGAACACGGCACTTGACAAAATCAGCGCATAGGTCAGCTTTACCATCAGATTAGAAAAGGTCTTGCGCATGTTTTTATCCCGTTTTGTTATCGCAGTCGTCTGTGCTGTATCAGCTTCCGCGGCCACGGCGCACGAATATTGGCTAGAGGCACCCGCATATCAAGTACAGCCCGGTGCGGAAATGACAACCGACTTGCGCAACGGCCAGCTTTTCGACGGGGCCAAGCTCCCGTATTTTCCCAATCGCACCAACCGGTTCGATCTCAGCTTTGAAGGCAAGGTCGTGCCGGTCGCGGGTCGTCTGGGCGACATCCCCGCGTTGCGTATTATCGCTCCGCCGCGCGACGGATTGCTGACCGTGGTTCACGAGGCATCGCCGACCTCTCTGGTGTACGACGACTGGGAAACCTTTGTCGGCTTCACCGAACACAAGGACTTCAGAACCGCCGTCGCCGAACACCAGGCAGCGGGATATCCGCAAGACCACGTGCGCGAACGCTACAGCCGCTATTCAAAAGCGCTGATCGCGGTCGGCGACGGGCGGGGCAACGACAGCGCGATGGGTATGGAAACCGAATTGACGGCAATCACCAACCCCTACGACGCGGATTTTAACGATCAGATGGAAATCGCTCTGACCTATCAGCAGGCTCCCCGCCAGGACGTGCAGATCGAAGTCTACGAACGTGATGCCGACAAACAGGTCACGGTTACCAAATACCGTACCGATGATAACGGCCACGCGACGTTTCCGGTGGTCCCTGGCATGACTTACATGGTTGATTCAGTCGTGCTGCGCCCTGCCCCCGATGTGGGTAAGACCAAAGACAGTCCGCAATGGGAAAGCCTTTGGGCATCCCTGACTTTCGCGGTTCCCCAGAAATAGTCGGTTGCGCGCCTTGTCGCTACAGCGCACCACACCACCGCTGCGCTCTGCCGTACAACCCATCCCCTAACGGGGCTTGCGCAACCAGCCTGGTCTGGGCACAAGGTGCGCCATGAGGGACGTACCAGACATACTTTGCATCGGCTCTGTGCTGTGGGACATAATCGGCCGTGCCGATACTGCCATGCGCCAAGGTTCTGATATGCCGGGGCGGATCACCCGACTGCCGGGCGGAGTGGCGTTGAACATCGCAATGGCGCTGGCAAGGTTCGGCATGTCGCCCGCCTTGATCAGCGCGGTCGGGCGCGACACCCAAGGCGATGAACTGATCGCCGCATGCATACTACGCGGGCTCAACACGGACTACATCTACCGATCCGATGATTTGCCGACCGACCGCTATATGGCTGTCGAGGGTGCGAACGGATTGATCGCCGCGATCGCCGACGCCCATTCTCTCGAGGCCGCGGGCGACAAGATCTTGCGACCGCTTGCAGATGGCACATTGCCCGGACCATATCACGGTGCGGTGGCATTGGATGGAAACCTGACGCTGGAACTGCTTTCGATAATGGCCCACAGCCCGTTGCTGGCTCAGGCGGACCTGCGTGTCGCGCCTGCATCCCCCGGCAAGGCCCTGCGCCTGGTGCCCTTTCTTCAGGCCAGCCGCGGAACATTATACGTGAACCTAGAAGAAGCAGCGTTGCTGTGCCAGACGGAGTTCGGTGATTCCCGCACGGCGGCACGTGCCTTGCTGGATCGCGGGGCGGTGCGCGCGGTGGTTACCGACGGCGGCAATTGCGCCACGATGGCCATGACCGATCGTCTGGTGACCCAAAGCCCGCCCTCTGTCACCGTTGCCCGTATCACCGGCGCGGGCGATACCTTTATGGCCGCGCATATTGCCGCCGAACTTCACGGGGCCGACCCTGAGGCGGCGCTGGCGCAAGCGCTGACTGCCGCAGCGCAGTATGTTTCAGGAGAAACGAAAATATGATCCCCTTATCCCGGTCTGTTGAAGTTGCGAAAGCCCATGCCGAAGGCCGCCCCATTGTCGCTCTGGAGAGCACGATCATCACTCATGGCATGCCCTATCCCCAGAACCTCGAGGTCGCCCGCCTGGTCGAGGCCGATGTGCGCGGTGCCGGGGCCACCCCTGCAACCATCGCGGTCGTGGCCGGGGTCCTGCATATCGGGCTGGAAGACGATCAGCTTGTTCAGCTTGCGCAGGCAAGCAACGTGGCCAAGCTTTCACGCGCAGACATCGCTGCGTGCATCGCCACCAAGGGCACCGGTGCCACGACCGTCGCCGCGACCATGATAGCCGCCCACTTGGCCGGGATAGAGGTGTTCGCCACGGGCGGCATTGGCGGCGTACACCGCGGTGCCGAGGAAAGTTTCGACATATCCGCCGATCTGATGGAGCTTGCCCAGACGCCGGTCACCGTGGTTGCTGCCGGGGCCAAGGCGATTTTGGATGTGCCCAAAACCCTTGAGGTGCTGGAAACCCAAGGTGTGCCGGTAATCACGGTTGGGCAAGACAGTTTTCCTGCCTTCTGGAGCAGAACGTCATCGCTGAAGTCACCGCTGCGGATGGACAGTGCAGCGCAAATCGCGTCTGCTCATAAAACCCGCATAATGATGGGGTTACGGGGTGGGCAGTTGATCGCGAACCCCATTGGTGCAGCAGACGAAATTCCAGCCGGCCAGTTGGCCCCGATCATTCAAGCCGCCCAAGCGGAAGCTGATGCCCAAGGGGTCAAAGGCAAGGACGTGACCCCGTTTCTGTTACAGCGCATCTATGAACTGACCGAGGGCCGGTCATTGACTGCGAATATAGCGCTGGTGCGCAACAACGCACGCTTTGCGGCTGAAATTTCCACAATTCTTGCAATAAAAGACACATAAAGTTCAATTATATGGGGGCGTTCCATTGTAGCGGGGTATCAAACGCCCTAGCTCTGACCTGTTAACTAGTTAGAAAACAAAAACTGCAATGAATACGCCTTTTACGCCGCCAACTATGCCCACGCCGCGCCGGACGATGTTCGCGCGATTGCGGGCGTCTTTTCTGACCGGTCTGGTGGTTATTGCCCCTGTTGGTCTGACAATCTGGTTGATCTGGACCGTGATCGGCTGGATCGACGGGATTGTGCTTCCGATGGTGCCTGTCGCGTATCACCCTGACAGGTTGATCCAGACCTATTTCGGGCTCGACCCATCCGCGCAAATCAACGTGCGCGGCATCGGGGTGGTCATATTCTTGTTCTTCACCATTGTCGTGGGGTGGCTTGCCAAGGGGATTATCGGGCGCTCATTCATTCGTTTTGCCGAAAGTCTGGTAAACCGCACACCGGTGGTCCGGACAATCTATTCCGGTATCAAACAGATTTCGGAAACTATTTTCGCACAGACCGAGCGGAGCTTTGAGACAGCTTGCATGATCGAATACCCGCGCAAAGGCATGTTCGCCCTCGGGTTCATCTCGATCCCCGCAAAGGGAGAGATTGCGACACGCGCCGGTGAGAGCAGGCAGTTGATCGGTGTTTTTGTTCCAACCACACCCAACCCGACGTCGGGTTTTTTGTTGTTTGTGCCGAAAGACGAAGTCATGGAGCTCGACATGACTGTCGAGGACGCCGCGAAACTCGTGATTTCAGCCGGTCTGGTCTATCCGCCTTCGCGCAGCACCGCGATCCATGAACTGCCGCGCAACAGTGTCAACGACGTACTGCCGCCTAGCTGAACATCTTGACCAGATCGACAGAGCTGCGCACCCCGACATGGTCGATATCGCCTTGCAAGAAGCTGTCGGCCGAGGCGCGGCCCGCTTCTTTCAAGGCTTCGATAACAAGCGGATTGGGAAAGGATTTCGTGACTGTAGACAACTGAGACATCATGTCATCGTCTGAAATCATGTGGATCCGCACGCGGCTCATCGTACCCTCTTGGATCATCCCGTGGTCCAGCAGATGCTGGACAAATTCGATCGCGCGCAGTTCGCGCAGCAGGCTCGAATTAAAGCTGATCTCGTTGATGCGGTTCTGAATTTGCTGCGGTGTCGTAGGTAGGGCATCGCGTTCAAGCGGGTTGATATTGATGATTACGATATCATCGGGCAGGTCCCGCGAAAACAAAGGGAACAGCGCCGGGTTTCCGGTATAGCCACCGTCCCAATAAGCTTCTCGTCGCCCGGTCTTGGGGTCGTCAATCTCAATCGCCTGAAACAAGGTGGGCAAGCAGGCCGAGGCAAGCAAAGCATCCGGCCCGATCTCATCCCCATGAAAAACCCTGATCTTGCCATCGCGCACCCGGGTCGCGCTGACAAAAAAGCGTGGTCCCTGAACCTTGCAGACATGATCGTAGTCAAACGCTTCGACGATATCCTGCAACGGGTTCCGGTATAGCGGACCGTAGGCATAAGGCGAAAGAATCTGCGTCACTGCGGTGCTCATCGCGACGGGAAAGCTGTATGCCATCGCCTGACTGATCGCGCCCAGACCAAACGGGGCCATCCACCCGCTCAGATGCAGATCGCCAACCGCCGAAACCTTGGCCCAAAGCCAGGCCAGGTTATCGCGGGCGGCTTGCCTGCCGCCCTTGACCATACCGGCTTTCAGCGCTGCTCCGTTCAGAGCACCGGCAGACGTTCCCGAAATTCCGCAAACCTCGAGATCGTTCTCTTCGAGAAACCGGTCCAGCACTCCCCATGTATAGGCACCGTGTGCGCCGCCCCCCTGCAACGCCAGATTAATACGCTTTTTAGTCACGCCGATCCCCCGTCCCGTGGACGCCCCGAGAGATCAAAGCGCTGTCCAACCACCATCTACGCTAATGGTGGTCCCGGTAATCTGGTCAGCCGCGCTGGAACAAAGGAAGGTCGCGGTGCCGCCCAATTGTTCCACCGTCGCGAATTCCTTGCTTGGCTGGCGCTCCAACATGACGTTCTTGATCACCTCGTCGCGGGTCATGTCATATTTTTTCATGGTATCGGGAATTTGCTTTTCCACGATATCGGTAAGAACGTATCCCGGGCAGATCGCATTACAGGTAATCGGTTCCTGGGCGGTTTCCAACGCGGTGGTTTTCGTCAGCCCGACAATGCCGTGTTTGGCCGCCACATATGCCGCCTTGAACGGCGATGCCGTAAGACCATGCGCCGACGAAATGTTAATGACCCGTCCCCAACCCGCGGATCGCATCATGGGTAGCGCCACAGCCGTGGTGTGGAACGCAGAACTAAGATTGATGGCTATGATCGCGTCCCATTTTTCCAACGGAAACTCGGGAATCGCCGCGACGTACTGGATGCCGGCGTTATTGACCAGAATATCACACGACCCTGCGTCGGTGATCAGTTGGCGGCATTCGTCAGCCTTGGACATGTCTGCCTTGAGATAGCGCGCGTTGACGCCGGTTTCGGCTGCTATCTTCGATGCAATCGCATGGTCTTCTTCACGATCGGTGAAGGAATTCAGCACCACGTTGGCACCCGCCCGCGCCAAGGCCCAAGCGATACCCAGCCCGATACCGGAATTCGATCCGGTGATAACGGCATTTTTTCCTGAAAGATCTATGGTATGGGCCATGGTGTTCTCCTGTGTTTTCTGCAACTGCATAATGGAACGCTCCTCTGGCAAAGAAAACGCCTAAATGCGGATCGACCCAGATACCCCTACCCGACGGCCATTTTTGGCTTAGCCCCACGTTAAAACAAAAAAAACGTCCGCACGAAGCGGACGTTGAGTTATTGAGGCAGGTTTCATACAGGCAAGAAACCTATCGAGCAGTGAGTTCTTTATACGCAATTCGCCGCCGTAATCCAAGCTTAAAGTTTGAATTGGCGGGCCTGCGTCGCTAAGAGATGACCTAATAAAACAAGGGCAAAGCGGGATTGTTGCGAAAATGGCCGATTATTTTTTCCAGATGTGTCGGGCGGTTGCGGCAGTTTCTTCACTGATTCTCTTTGCGGGGGTTGCCAGTGCCGAACCGTCACACGGGATATCTATGTATGGGAACCCTGCTCTCCCACCTGATTTTGTGTCTCTCCCCTATGTGCGGCCCGACGCGCCCAAAGGTGGCTCGATCGTATTGGGCAATACCGGCGGTTTTGACAGTCTCAATCCGTTCGTGCGCAAAGGCACCGCGCCTTGGCAATTACCGTTCTTTACTCACGAAAGTTTGATGGGGCGTTCTTGGGATGAACCCTTTGCGCTTTACGGTCTTTTGGCCGAATCAATCGAAACCCCCGAGGACCGTTCGTGGGTGGAGTTCACGTTGCGACCCGAAGCGCGATTTGCCGATGGCACACCGGTTACACCCGAAGACGTGATCTTCAGCTATGATCTTTTGGGCACCCAAGGGCACCCTCGCTATCACGGATTACGCGCCCAGATCAGCAGCATCACCAAGACCGGCCCGCGCAGCGTGCGTATGACCTTCAACACCGATAATCGCGAACTGGCGCTCTTGGCCGGCATGCGGCCGATTCTCAGCAAGGCCCAGTGGGAAGGGCGCGATTTCGCCAACGCCCCCCTGGCGGAAATTCCGATGGGTTCGGGCCCCTATACCGTGACCGATTACGACGCGGGCCAGCAGGTGACCCTGACCCGCAATCCGGAGTATTGGGGAAAGGATGTGCCGTTTCGCAAAGGCACCCATAATATAGACCAGATCAAGCTCGATTTTTATGGCGATGCGAACGTGCTGTTCGAAGCGTTCAAGGCCGGAGAGATTTCTGCGCTGCGCGAGTTCAATGCAGAAACCTGGGCGACGCAGTATGACTTCCCTGCGGTGCAACGCGGCGACATCGTCAAATCCACCTTTCGTCATAGCAAACCGTCCGGCATGACCGGTTTTGTAATGAACACGCGTCGGGCACCGTTTGATGATATCAGAGTACGTGATGCGATGATCGCCGCGTTCAACTTCGAGTATATCAATGAAACACTGACGGGTGGCGCACAGCCTCGTATCACGTCGTATTTTTCCAACTCCCCGCTGGCGATGCTTCCCGGGCCAGCGCAGGGCCGCGTGGCGGATCTGCTGTCGCCCTATAAGGATACGCTGCCCGCGGGCGCGGTGGCAGGGTATGCACTGCCTGTGTCAGATGGGTCGGCACGCAACAGGGCCGGGATTCGGTCGGCGATGCGATCTCTCGGCGAGGCAGGCTATAGCGCCACGGACGGAACCATGCGGGGCCCGGACGGGACCCCCCTGGCGTTCAGCATCCTTCTATCCAAGGGCAGCACTGAAAACATGGCGATCGCCGAATTGTATATCCAGGCGTTGAAGCGGTTGGGTATTGCAGTAACCGTCGACGCGGTGGATGACGCACAATTTGTCGCGCGCAATAATGAATTCGACTTTGACATGGCGATCTTTCGCCGCGCCCTGTCGTTGAGCCCGGGAAGCGAGCAGCGCTACTATTGGGGATCGGAGGCGGCGGACCAACCCGGAAGCCGCAACCTGATGGGGGTGAAATCCGCGGCGATCGATGCGCTGATAGACACGATGGTGAGCGCCAAGAGCAACGACGAGTTTATCGCCGCAACGCACGCTTTGGACCGGGTGCTGACGGCGGGGCGCTATGTTATCCCGTTCTGGCAATTCACCGAAGACCGCATCGCCCATATCTCGGCGTTGAAATACCCCGAACACGTGCCCCTATACGGCGATGGCCCGAATTTTATGCCTGAGGTCTGGTGGCTCGATCCGCAAGACTGAGCGAAGAATGCGCACTGTCGGTGTGCATCCGCCCGGCCGCGAGACACTGTGCGATACGCGCGCCGCGATCCCCTTCGGGGAGAGTTTAAAAGGCAAAATGAAAGAGGCCGAGGCGTGTCAGGCGAGCGAAGTGACCCAAAGGATGGTCGCATCTTCGTCGCTGGTTGACACGACGTTATGCCCCATCGTGGCGTCGTAGTAGGCGCTGTCGCCGCGGCGCATTTCGACAGGCTCATAGAATTCCGTGTAAAGCTTGATCACCCCGGTCAGCACGAACAAAAACTCTTCGCCATCATGGCGGACCCAGCCGTCGAATTCTTCGACATTTCGGGCGCGGATACGGGCGCGATAGGGCAGCATCTGTTTTTTGCGCAAGGTATCGGCGAGCAGCTCGTGTTCGTAGGTGGTCGTGGCCTTGGCAGTTCCATCGCCTGACTTGGTGATGGCCATGCGCCCGTTTATCTGACCTGCGGAGGGCGGTGTAAAAAGCTGCGGGACTGAAATTTCCAACCCTACAGCAAGCTTTTTCAAGGCGTCGTAGGTGGGTGACATCTGTCCGTTTTCAATCTTGCTTAGCGTGGAGCGCGCCAGGCCCGCCTGGTTGGCCGCCTGTTCCAGGGTCCAGTTGCGGGCTTTGCGCAGTTCGCGCACGCGTGCGCCGAGATCGACAGGCGGCGCTGTTTCGGTCGCGCCGCTTTCGCGTGCGATCTGGATCATGGATTTCGGTGCTTCCTTCGACATGACGACGCCTATATCCCTGCGCCATCTGGCTTGCAACGTCTGCCATCGCAGGCTAGCGATGAGCCATGTATTCTATTTCGCGATCAGAAGGGTATGCGCCCTGCCCCGGCTCTTTCAACATGGCCGCCCATGTATTGCAGCACGCGACACGTTTGGGCGACAAGACTGCTTTGTCCGTTGTGGATCCCTGTGGGACAGAGGATTGGAGCTTTGCCAGGCTTGAGGCTGCGGTGCGTGGTACCGGATCGGGGCTGTTGGAGCTGGGGTTGGTTCCGGGCGATGTGGTGTTGATGCGCCTTGGAAACACCGTCGACTTCCCGCTGGCCTATCTGGGGGCATTGGCGGTCGGTCTGGTGCCTGTCCCCACCGCTGCGGCCCTGACCTTGCCCGAGGTGACACGCATCGCTGATGTGTTGAACCCGAAAGTAATCCTGCGCGATCCCGGCATCGATTGTCCGACCCGTGCGTGCATTTGCACCGTCGATGAGCTGCGTGACATGCGCGGACTGCCGCCGGCACAGTGGCATATGGGTGATCCGGACCGGTTGGGTTATATCATCTATACGTCTGGCACGTCGGGCACCCCGCAAGCCGTGATGCACGCGCATCGCGCAATTTGGGCCCGGCAGATGATGTTCGATGGATGGTACGGGTTGCGCGAGGACGACCGCATGATGCACGCGGGCGCGTTCAACTGGACTTACACGTTGGGTACCGGGCTGATGGACCCATGGACCAGGGGGGCGACCGCATTGATACCCGCGGCTGGGAGCCCGGCCGACGTGCTGCCCGAGCTGATGACACGATACAGGCCCAGCATCTTTGCAGCCGCCCCTGGCGTTTACCGCCAGATGTTGAAACGCAACACCCGGGTCGACGCACCTGACCTTCGACACGGGTTGAGCGCGGGGGAAAAACTGCCTGCTTCTGTCAGCAAGGCATGGCGCGAGGCGAGCGGGACCGAGATATACGAAGCCTACGGCATGTCGGAATGTTCGACCTTTATCTCGGCCTCACCGGACCACCCTGCCCGTGAAGATACGTTGGGTCGGCCCCAGGACGGACGCCGCGTTGCCTTGATCGGCCCCGATGGTCCCGTCGCCTTGGGAACCGAGGGCACGATTGCGATCCATAAAAGCGATCCGGGATTGATGTTGGGGTATCTGGGACAAGCCGAGTTGACGAAGGCGAAATATCAGGGTGAGTGGTTCTTGACGGGCGATCAGGGCATCATGGACGACGATGGCCAGATCACTTATCTGGGGCGCAATGATGACATGATGAATGCCGGTGGGTTCCGCGTATCTCCTATCGAAGTCGAACAGACGCTTGCCAAATTTCCCGGCATCGTTGCCGTGGGTGTCTGTGAAGTCAACGTCAGGGCGGATGTCACGGTCATCGCTGCTTTCTATACGGCGGATGTCGCTCTGGACGCTAGTGCACTGTCGCTTTATGCAGAACGCAACATGGCGCGGTATAAACAGCCGCGCGTTTATATTCATCTGACCGAGCTACCAATGGGGGCCAACGGCAAACTGTTGCGTCGAACCCTGCGCGCAAACTATGAGGCACATAAATGACCGACCCTATCAAGCTTGACATCATGTCCGATCCGATTTGCCCCTGGTGCTATATAGGCAAGGCCCATCTTGACCGCGCGTTGGAAAGCGAACCCGATCATCCGTTCGTGATTGAATGGCATCCGTTTCAACTGAACCCGAACATGCCCGAGGCCGGCATGGACCGCCGGGCCTATCTTGAGGGGAAGTTCGGCGGCAAGGAAGCCGCCGTGCGCGCCTACGCTCCGGTAGTGGAGCACGCCGAAAAGGCAGGGCTGAAGATCAATTTCGAAGCCATGCAGCGTACCCCGAACACGTTGAACGCGCACCGGCTTATTCACTGGGCGGGCATCGAAGGACGGCAGACCGCCGCTGTGTCGGCGCTGTTCAAAGCATATTTCGTTGACGCGCGGGATATCGGAGATGCCGAGGTGTTGTGCGATATCGCTGATGTCATCGAGATGGACGCGTCTTTGGTATCAAGGCTTTTGGCCACGGATGCAGACGTTCAAGACATCCGCGATCGTGATGCACACAGCCGTAAAATGGGTATCACATCGGTTCCGACTTTTATCGTGGCGGGTCGACATGCCGTGCCCGGTGCTCAGCCACCGGATCTGTGGAAGAAGGTGTTGGCCGATCTGCGCAAGACAGACTGATATCTTTCACATGCAATAAAGCTTTTGCCATTGACGGGAAATCTGCCTAGAATCGCGGTAATCAAGGGGCAAAGACCCCAAAAAATGAGCAGGCAGAATGATACACACGAGTGCACCCACCCGCGCCGGTCACGGAACGATGCCGTCCGCGACGACCGGGCAACCGGTTCGCAACGTGCTGACGTACGGCGCGTTTGACGGTCTGACAGTAGATCATGCCCAATGGCTGAGAAGGCTTTCCCGACTTGGCAGTGATTTGATTGTTGGCTGTACCACGGATGATTTTTGTTCGTACCTCGGCACCCCGGTCCATTCCCCTTTCAAGACACGCCGGGCCATGCTGGAAAGCTGCCGCTTTGTCTCTCGGGTCATTGCGGTAGACGGGTGGGAACAGCGATGGAGCGATATCGTGAACCACGACATTTCCATTCTGGTTCTGCCCCAAGGGGCGCGCCAGGAGCTGGAGGGGTTGGACGCAATTGTGCAGGTTCTGGAGATCCCGACGGCCTGGCCGGTGCCGAAATCGGACTATCCTCGGGCCGCGTTGACCGCCTGATCATTGCGCGGGCGTTAAAGCGGGCGTTAAATTGGATTGCACATTCCGTAAGGTAGCCTTATGAATGCCCTGCGAGGGCTGCGTCTTGTGATCCGTCGCAAACGAGGCCCCCAGAGATGACAACCGATAGACCCGATTTTCGCATGAGCCGGCCAGAATTCATTGCCTTGATTGCAATGATGTTCGCAACGATTGCCTTTTCCACGGATGCGATGCTGCCTGCCCTGCCCCAAATCACCGCAGATCTGAGCCCGGACACTCCGGAGCGCGTCCCGCTGATCTTGACCGCCTTTGTCTTTGGGCTGGGCTTGGGCACTTTTGTGACCGGACCGTTGGCAGACGCATTCGGGCGCAAGAACATCGTCTACGGCGGGGCTTTCCTGTATATCCTGGGCACGACCATTGCATGGGCCAGCCAATCTCTCGAGGTCATGCTGGCGGCGCGGGTGCTTCAGGGGTTGGGGACCGCAGGGCCCAGGGTGGTATCCCTGGCGATCATTCGCGACCTCTTTTCCGGTCGCCAGATGGCCAGGATCATGTCCTTTGTGATGATGATCTTCGTGATTGTGCCGGCGTTCGCCCCGGCTTTGGGGGCGGTCATAATCAGGTTCTCGGACTGGCGCGGCATCTTTATATCGTTCGTCGTTTTCGCAGCGATGTCTGCCGTCTGGATGTGGTTGCGCCTGCCCGAGACTTTGCCCGAAGGCAAGCGCCGCCCGTTACAGTTGCCTTTGCTATGGCTGGCGACCAAAGAAATATTCGGTAACCGTATGGTGTGCGTATCGATCACCGTGCAAACACTCGCGCTGTCGATCTTGTTTTCGGTTTTGATGCTGGTACAGCCGATTTATGACCAGGTGTATGACCGCGGTGAGAGTTTTCCGTTTTGGTTTGGCGTCATCGCCCTGGTATCGGGCAGCTCCAGCCTGCTGAACGCATTGCTGGTGGTACGGTTGGGAATGCTGCGGATCGTCACGCTGGCTCTTGGGGCTCAGATCATTCTGTCGGCAATCATGCTGGGCCTTGGGCTGGGCAGTCTGCCCGAACCGTTCGGCTTTTATTTTTTCGCGTTATGGCAGGCGAGTTTGTTTTTCCAAGCCGGATTGGTCATGGGCAACCTGAACGCTCTGGCGATGGAGCCTTTGGGTCACATCGCGGGGATGGCGGCGTCTGTGATCGGGGCCACATCGACGGTGATGGCTGCGGTCATCGCATCGCCGATAGGACTGGTGTTCAATGGGACGATAGCGCCCTTGGTGGCGTCGGTGTTGATCCTTGCCGGAATCGGCTTTGCGTTGATGATATACCTAGCGCGGATCTTGCGGCATGATGACAGCTGGTTAGCCGATCCAGCCGAGTAGCGCCCGTGGGAACCGGCGCAGGTTTCGCCCTACGGGCGAGGATTTTTGGCCATTTGGAAGAGCTTAGGCGCGGTTTTTCAGCTTGAACACGAGCACGAGCAGAACCGCCGCGATGCTGAAGGGTACCAACCAGGCAGACGCGATGGCGACGGTAAAGTAGGACCGTGATGATATCTGGCATGGTTCGGTCGGACATGTCGGTGCGGTCATGAGCAGGTAGAGCAGTGGCACTGCAACAAGCAGCGCCACCGACGTATAAAGCGCCCCGAGCATCAAACGCCTGGCAGCGTTATTCATGCCGCCCGCTGCGCACCACCGGGCTTGCGTCTGCGACGTGCGGCACCGGCCGACTTGCCTTCGCCGCCGCCGCCGCCGGGACGCCCCCCCCCGTTTCCGGAACGCCCGCCCTGACCACGGCCACGGTTTCCACGGCCCTTGCCCGGCTTGGCCGGTTCGTCCATCGCTTCCCACGGCCGACCAGAAGCGACCGGGATGGAAACCTTCATGGTTTTCTGGATGTCCTTCAATTCGCCCATTTCATCTGGCGCGCAAAACGCGATGGCTGCACCGTCCTTGCCCGCGCGCGCGGTGCGCCCGATCCGGTGAACGTAGTTATCAGGCACGTTTGGCAATTCGTAGTTGTACACGTGTTTGACATCTGGAATATCGAGCCCGCGCGCTGCCACGTCGGTCGCCACCAACACGGTGACATCCCCTTTTTTGAACGCTTCAATAGCGCGGTCACGTTGACCTTGGCTTTTGTTGCCGTGGATGGAAGCCGCCTTGAAACCGGCTTTTACCAGATCCTTCATCAGTTTTTCGCAACCATGCTTGGTGCGGCCGAAAACCAAGGCTCGTTCTTCGGTATGCTTGCCCAGCAATTCGATCAGCAGAGCCTTCTTTTCGGCCTTCGCGATAAAGTGGACTTCCTGCGTGACCTTGTCGGCCGCCTTGCCGGGAGGCGAGACCTCGATACGGATCGGGCTGTTGAGATAGCTGTTTGCGATCTCGTTCATCAGCTTGGGCATCGTGGCCGAGAACAGCATGGTCTGGCGTTCCTTGGGCAATACCGAAGCAATTTTGCGCAGGTCGTGGATGAAACCCATGTCGAGCATCTGGTCAGCCTCGTCCAATACCAGGAACGTGGTCTTGTGCAACAACACCGCGCGGCGATCCATCAGGTCCAGCAAGCGGCCGGGTGTGGCCACCAGCAGGTCAACACCGCGTTCCATCCGCTTGATCTGTGGATTGATCGACTGCCCGCCCACGATCATCATCGTCTTGAGCTGGGTGCCTTCGCAGAACCCTTTCAGGTTCTCCATGATCTGGTTGGCCAGTTCCCGTGTCGGGGCCAGCACCAGACCGCGTACGGTACGCGGTTCGGGCCGCGCCTCCATCTCGAGCATCTGGGCGACCAGCGGCACACCGAACGCTGCCGTCTTGCCAGTACCGGTCTGGGCAAGACCCATCACGTCGCGGCCGTTCATCGCATGCGGGATGGCTTGCTTCTGAATTGGGGTCGGGTCCGTCATACCCATGTTGGTCAAAGCCTTGACCAAACGGCGTGGCAGGCCCATCATCTCAAAATCGCTCATATTCTTTCGTCTTTCCAAAGGCGTGTGCAGGGTGCCCCGCCTCTAACAATCACGCGGATACCCGGAAGGGCTGAACCGCGAGGGACGCAAAACAGATCGCAGGGCCTGGCCTAGTGCCAACGCCCTGTCTGTTGCGCTTGGCCCCACGCGTGATTTTGGGAACATCGGCGGCCCTGTCTCTCAGCAATATGATGATCCAACGGACCAAAGGGCTGAACTGCTCACGCGGCAGAGGGCTTCGCTTGGTGCCCAGATGGGCTTTTTGGCGGGCAAAGTCAACGGCCCTGGCGCACAAAGATCACGAGAGCCGACGGCACGCGTACGCAGATGACACCGCAGCTTGCACATTCCCTGCCGAAGCGACATGGAACACACGATGCGGTTTACCCGAGATGCGGATGAGAAAGGATAAGACATGGACAACCTGCGCGGTGCGCTGATCATGGTGCTGTCGATGCTGGGCTTTGCCATAGAAGACATGTTCATCAAGTTGATGGGTTCGGATATTCCGGTCGGTCAAATTATCTTTCTTCTCGGGGTTGGCGGCGCGGTCTGCTATGGCGGACTGATGCGCTTCAGGGGCGAACCGCTGCTGGACCGCGGAGTGTTGACCCTGCCGATCCTGCTGCGCGCCACCGGAGAGATTATCGGGACCCTGGGCTTTGTCTCTGCAATTGTGCTGACACCGATTTCTTCAGCGTCGGCGATCTTGCAGGCCACGCCGCTGGTGGTGACCCTGGGGGCCGCGCTTTTCCTGGGTGATCCGGTCGGGTGGCGCCGTTGGAGCGCGATCCTGGTGGGCATGTTCGGTGTGCTTTTGGTGATACGCCCCGGTATGGAGAGCTTTCAGATCCTGTCACTGCTTGCGGTCCTGGGGGTACTGGGCCTGTCACTGCGTGATCTGGCAACGCGTCGCGTGCCGAAATCCACATCAAGCTTCCAGCTTTCGTTTCTGGCTTTTCTGGCGCTGGTCCCGGCCAGCCTGGTTTTCATGCTGGGGACCGGCACCGCGTTCGTCGCGATGACAGGGGTGCAGTGGGTGTTCATGGTATCGGCGCTGACATTCGGCATGGTCGCTTATTACGGTATCGTAGCCGCAATGCGGATAGGTGAAATCAGCTTTGTCACTCCGTTTCGGTATTCACGCCTGTTGTTTGCCATGGTCGTCGGAATCACGGTGTTTCAAGAGAGGCCAGATATGCTTACCTATGTTGGCGCAACCATCATTGTAGCTTCGGGCATCTATACGGTATGGCGGGAACGCAAAGTCAAGCAGCGCGCCTGACACTTTCCATCCTTCGGAACCCACGCTAAACCATCGCCCAACGACACCCGCAAAAGGATAATTCCTATGAGCACCATCATCGACATTCACGCCCGCGAAATACTGGATAGCAGAGGCAACCCCACCGTAGAGGTTGATGTCACGCTTGAGGACGGCACGATGGGCCGTGCGGCAGTACCGTCGGGCGCTTCCACCGGGGCCTATGAGGCAGTCGAGCGCCGGGACGGTGATCAGAAACGCTATCTGGGCAAGGGTGTGTTGGAAGCATGTGCAGCCGTGAACGGCGAAATCGCCGAAGCGCTGGTGGGCATCGACGCCACCGAACAGATCGAGATCGACGGCACGATGATCGAGCTGGACGGCACTGAAAACAAAAAGCGCCTGGGGGCCAACGCGATATTGGGTGTCTCGCTTGCCGTCGCCAAGGCTGCTGCCGATTATTCGTCGCTCCCTCTGTATCGGTATGTTGGCGGCGCGTCGGCACGCATGTTGCCGGTGCCGATGATGAATATCATTAACGGCGGGGAACATGCTGACAATCCTATCGATATTCAGGAATTCATGATCATGCCCGTATCTGCCGAAAACATCGCCGATGCGGTGCGCATGGGATCAGAGGTATTTCACACCCTGAAGAAAGAGTTGTCCGAGGCAGGTCTGGCCACGGGTGTCGGCGACGAAGGCGGCTTCGCGCCAAACATCAGCTCCACCCGCGATGCCCTTGATTTCATACTGAAATCCATTGAGAAAGCCGGGTACAAACCGGGCGAGGAAATTTATCTGGCGCTGGATTGTGCTGCGACAGAGTATTTCGATGACGGAAAATACGTGCTGTCAGGTGAAGGTAGAACTCTGAGCAGTGAGGAAAACGTCGATTACCTTGCCGCGTTGTGCGATAGCTATCCGATCATCTCGATCGAAGACGGCATGTCAGAGGACGATTGGGAAGGCTGGAAAATGTTGACCGACCGTCTAGGCAGCAAGGTGCAGCTGGTTGGCGACGATTTGTTTGTGACAAATCCCGCCCGCTTGGCGGACGGTATCAAGCGCGGCTGCGCCAATTCGATGCTGGTCAAGGTGAACCAGATCGGCACCCTGTCGGAAACACTGCAAGCTGTCGATATGGCGCATCGCGCAGGTTACACCAATGTCATGTCACACCGGTCAGGTGAGACTGAGGATGCCACAATTGCAGACCTCGCCGTCGCGACAAATTGCGGGCAGATCAAAACCGGATCGTTGGCGCGGTCTGACCGGCTGGCGAAATACAACCAATTGATCCGGATCGAGGAATCGCTTGGTTTGACGGCACAATACGCCGGCCGATCAATCCTCAAGGGTTAAGCCTGGGTCAGCCAACCGCGGTTTGTCTTGAAAGGGAAAAAGCGTGCAGGATCTGCGCGCTTTTTTCGTGCATGCGCAACGCTAATCGTTCACTGGCTTGGCATGCTTACCGTGCCACCCCCAACCGCTGCCCGGACCCCCGTCGTGCCAGGGCACGAAGTCGGCATCCCGCGCGCCACCCGCACTGCCAGATAACCGAAGGCTTGCGCCTCGAGCATATCACCATCAAGGCCGATATCCTCGACGGGTACCACCGGGCAATCCAGGCTTACCGCCAACATCTGCATCAACACCGGATTATGTCGCCCTCCGCCCGTCACCAACACGCGTTCCGGCAAACGCGGGCAATGCTGCATGGCTTCGGCGACGCCGGCCGCGCACATGGCCGTCAGTGTCGCCGCCGCATCTGCGTCTGACAGTTCGGTGACAAGCGCTATCATTTCTGAAAAGTCATTTCTATCTAGAGATTTAGGAGGCATTCTTGAGAAATAGGGTTCAGCAAGAAACAGCTCCAATGCCCCGGTTTCAACTTCACCGCCAGAAGCGATCTTGCCATCTTTATCGCAGGCCAACCCCAGTCGCGACTGCATGAGGTCGTTGATCGGGGCGTTGGCAGGGCCGGTGTCGAATGCCAGCAGCGCTCCTTCGGACTCGGGGCGTTCTATCGACGGATCAACCCACGTCAGGTTTCCAACACCTCCCAGATTCAAAAACGCCACCGGCCCGGTCAGTCCGGCATAGCGCGCGCAGGCGTGATGGAAAAAAGGTGCCAGCGGCGCGCCTTCGCCGCCCAATTGCACGTCAGCGGTGCGAAAATCCCACACGACCGGGACACCGAGCGTATCAGCGATCACATCACCGCATCCAACCTGCAACGTACCTTGCAGACGCGGTGCATGCGCCAGCGTTTGCCCATGAAACCCGATCAGGTCGACTTCACGGTAGGCATCCAATGCCTCAAGATGCGCCGACTCTACGATTTGCGCAGCAGCCTGAACCTCTGCCCCCGCCCATTTCCCAAAGCCCGCCGCAATAACCTTTCGTTCCGCCGCAGAATATTCCCGATACCCCGACGCGCCAAAGCCCAGAATATCGTGCCCATCGGTGTCAATCACGGCAATATCCACACCGTCGAGCGATGTACCGCTCATCGCGCCTGCGACCCGCAGCGGGCCTGTTTTCGCGATCCGTGTCGGGGTTCTTGCCCCTTGGGCCTTATTCATGGCCTTTTCCTTTGTCTGCTCAGCACCTATAGAGTGCACCACCACCCAAGCTGAGGGCAAGCACCATGACATACCACCCCAAATCAGAATTCATCCGCATCATGATGGAACGCGGCTTTCTTGCCGATTGCACCGACTATCAGGGCCTTGATGACGCGCTGATGAAGGGGGCTGTGCCTGCCTATATCGGCTATGACGCGACAGCGAAATCCCTTCATGTGGGGCACCTGATGAATATCATGGTGCTGCGCTGGTTGCAGAAATGCGGCGGCAAACCGATCACCCTGATGGGCGGCGGCACCACCAAAGTGGGCGACCCCTCCTTCCGGTCGGACGAACGCCCCCTGCTCGACAATGCCGCCATCGACGCCAATATCGCCGGCATGCAGCAGGTGTTCGAGAAATACCTGTCCTACGGTGACAGTGCCAGCGACGCGATCATGCTGAACAATGCCGAATGGCTGGACAACCTGAACTACCTCGAATTCCTGCGCGACATCGGGCGGCATTTCAGCGTCAACCGGATGCTGTCCTTCGAAAGCGTCAAATCCCGCCTGGATCGGGAACAGTCGCTGTCCTTCCTCGAATTCAACTACATGATCCTGCAGGCCTATGATTTCCTTGAACTCAACCGCCGCTATGGTTGTTTGCTGCAGATGGGTGGCTCGGATCAATGGGGTAATATCGTCAACGGGATCGACCTGACCCGCCGCGTGCTGGATCAAGAGATTTTCGGCCTGACCACCCCCCTTCTCACCACCAGCGACGGCCGCAAAATGGGCAAATCCCAGGGCGGCGCGATCTGGCTGAACGGGGACATGCTGTCGCCTTACGAGTTCTGGCAGTTCTGGCGCAACACCACCGATGCGGACACGGGCAAGTTCCTCAAGATCTTCACCGAACTACCGGTCGAGGAATGCGAACGTCTGGGCGCGCTGGAAGGCTCCGACATCAACGCGGCCAAGATCATTCTGGCGAACGAGGTCACGACCCTGCTGCACGGTGCCGAAGCCGCAAAGAATGCCGAAGCCACGGCACGCGAAGTGTTTGAAAAAGGCGGCGTCGGCGATGACCTGCCCACCCTGACGCTCAGCGCGGCGGATATCGGCGACGGCATCTCTATCGTGCAGCTGATCGTGAAATCCGGCCTGGCCGGTTCGGGCAAAGAGGCAAAGCGTCTGATCACCGAAAACGGTGCCCGGTACAATGACGAACCGCTGACAGACGCAGGCCTGATGGTCGATGCCGCCACGCTGGCCACACCGATCAAGCTCAGCGCGGGCAAGAAACGCCACGCGCTGGTACAACTGGGCTAGGTACCCCGCAACTTGCGAGAGGGGCGGGTCGCCCTGCCCCCTTCAGCTTTCGGCTTTTTCTTCCAGCATCAGCCACTCGGCCTCTGCATCCTGCAGCTTTTCATTCCGCTCGACCAAGGCATCGGTCGCTTTCTGGAATTTCACCGGATTGTCGGAATACAGTGTCGGATCGCTCATCAATTCTTCCAGTTTCGCAATCTCGGCTTCCAGACGCGCAATCTCGGCGGGCAGCGCCTCAAGCCGGTGCTTTTCGGTAAAGCTCAGGCCCGATTGCTGCGCCGCTTTGGGCTTTTCGGATTTCGCCCCGGGCTTTGATTTGGCGGCGACGCTTTGGTCAAAATCATCCTGCTGGCGCTGCGCCAGATAATCCGTCCACCCGCCCGCATAGACAGTCGCCTTGCCGTCACCTTCCATCGCGATGGTGGTCGCGGCAACCCGGTCAAGGAAGTCACGGTCGTGGCTGACCAGCAGCACGGTGCCGTCATAGGTCGACAGCAACTCCTGCATCAGATCAAGGGTTTCGACGTCCAGATCGTTGGTCGGTTCATCGAGGACCAGCATATTGCTGGACCGCGCCATGATCTTGGCCAGCAGCAACCGCGCCTTTTCACCACCCGACAACGACCGCACGGGCGCACGTGCTTGCCCTTCGTCGAACAGGAATTCTTTCAGGTAACCAACCACGTGTTTCGGCTGCCCGCGCACCAAAATCTGGTCCGCCTTGCCCGAAACACGCATTTCCGGATCGCCGGTCAGACTGTCCCACAGGGTCATATCCCCATCCAGCTGCGCCCGCGCCTGGTCAAACAGCGCGATCTCCAGATTGGTGCCAAGCTTGATCTCGCCCCCGTCGGGCTGTTCTTTCCCGATCAGCATGTTCAGCAACGTCGTCTTGCCCACACCATTCGGCCCGACCAAGGCGATGCGATCACCGCGCTGGATCGTGATGTCAAAGGGGCGCAGAATCGTCTTGTCGCCAAAGGCCTTGGTGATGCCCATGGCCTCGACCACCTTGCGGCCGGACTTCGGGCCCGCTTCCAGCGCCATGGCGGCTGTGCCCTGACGCTTGATCTGGCTGGCGCGTTCGGCCCGCAGGTCTTGCAAGGCGCGCACGCGGCCTTGGTTGCGCTTGCGCCGCGCTGAAATGCCTTCGACAGCCCACCGTGCTTCCGCCTTGATCTTGCGGTTCAGCTTGTGGCGCTGCATGTCCTCTTCTTCCCACATCTGGTCGCGCCAGGCTTCAAACCCGCCAAAGCCGATGTCCTGCCGGCGCACAACGCCGCGGTCGACCCATAACGTCGCCCGTGTCAACTCGCGCAGAAACGCCCTATCGTGAGAGATGATAACGAAGGCGGCCCGCGTCGCTTTTAGCTCGTCTTCAAGCCAGCGGATCGCTTCGATATCCAGGTGGTTGGTCGGCTCGTCCAGCAACATCAGCTCGGGCTCAGACGCCATCAGACGCGCCAGTGCCGCGCGGCGACGCTCCCCCCCCGACGCGGTGCTGACAGGGCGTGCGGGGTCGAACTTCAACCCTTCGCCGGCGCGTTCGACCTTGTACATCTCGCTCGGGTCCAGCCCATGCGACGCAAAATCACCCAAAGTCTCGAATCCGGTCAGATCCGGGTCTTGCTCCATATAGCCTACCGAAACGCCAGGCCCGACGATCACGTCGCCGCTGTCGGCCTCGACCAATCCGGCCATGACTTTCATCAATGTGGATTTGCCTGACCCGTTCCGGCCCACCAGCGCCAGTCGGTCGCCGGTCTGAACCACAAGGGACATGTTCTCGAATACGGGATCGCCGCCGAAAGTCAGGGAAATCTCGTTTACTTGTAAAAGGGGTGCGCGTGCCATGCACGCCAGCTAGCGCCACGTTGCGTCCGGGTCAATGACCGCTGTTCCAAATGGTTCAAAATCCTCGCCGAAGGCATAGAATCTCTTCAAACCAACCCGCGTAACAACCGTTTGCGGGCTTCCGGAATCGCATCGATCGAGAGGCCGGTAAAAACATGCAGTGTCTTTAACTGACGGTCGACAACCGCATGATCGCTCACCCACCCGCCCATCATGAGATACGTGCGCAGCAACGGCGGCATCCCCTGCATCGCCAGTTTCAAAGCGGACGGGCCAAGCGCGCGCGGACGAAACCGCATAACTTCGGGTGCCTTAGCATCGGGTCGCCATGCGGGCGGTCCCTGATAACGATCATGCAGCAGCGCGAACACATCGCCATAGCGGTCCGCATCGGTCCCCGCAAAAGACGTGCACCCCAAAAGCAATTTTATTCCATGCGCTTCGACATATTGCGTCAGTGCCGCCCATGCTATCCGAACCACGTCAGGGTCATTGACGCCTGGACGTACGCAAAACCGTCCAAGCTCCATGATCGGTTCGTTATAGCGCGACAGTTTTGCCAGGTCATAAAACTGTGCGGCATAGCTCTGTTCCAGCATCGACCCGGTAAGAACTTCAAGCCGAAAACAACTCACCAACCGACCGGTTCTGAGATCCCGGATCAGTATGTGCTGCTTGTGTCGATCAAAAACATCGGCGTCGAAACGCGCAGGTACACCAAAACAAACTGCGCGCAAGGCTTGTGCGGCTTCGACATCCCGCTCGCTCGTCGCTGCAACGGCCCGATAGTGCCCTTTGATCATCCCAAAGCTATCCGTGCTGCCTGACGGCAACATTCCCGCGCCTCAGCCCCCGAATGCCGCCGGGTTAAAGCGTCCCAGATTGCCCAAAAGCTGGCGCAAGAACGATTTGTCGCTGATCGGAGAACTGGTGACGCGGCGGTCAATCGTGACGACCTTGCCTCTTTCCAGACCGAAGCGCTCGACGTTGTTCACCACACCGTTTGCATCAAAGCTCACGGCAACGACCTCTCGCTGGGTCTCGATAGGGGCCATGAACCCGATCGCCCTGTGACGCGACCGGACATAGTAATAGCCTGAGTTCGTCAAAAGCCCGCCCGAAACCGGTACGCCGACGGTCTGGGCAACAGTATCGCGCGTATCCCGCCCTATGGCAATCTTGTCCAGATCCTCCTGCGGCGGAATATATCCGTGATTCTTGTACTGCGGCGTGCAGGCCCCAAGTGCCAATCCCGCACTCAGCAAGGTGACAATCAGCAGTGTCTTTTTGGCATGGCGATCGTTACGCATTATTGGTGCCCTCTTGCCCTTGGAGATCATGGCTTTTATCTCGCATACACCAAGCAGACCCCATGGTTCAAGAAACGAAAGCATAACATCATGTCTCGCACGCCCCCAAGCCCTTCTGCATTGCGCGTAGCAGAGCTGTCGCAAAATGCCTCAACCCCCTTTTCACTGCGTCCAGATGCGGAATCCCTGAAGGCGATCGCGCAGGAGCTCGGCCTGACGTCTGTGCGTAAACTCGCGTTCGAGGGGACAATAACCGCTCTTGGCAACACGGATTGGCAGATGGATGCACGGTTGGGCGCGACTGTCGTGCAGCCATGTGTGGTCACGCTGGAACCTGTACAGACCCGTATCGACGCCAAGATTACCCGGCTTTTTGTGAAAGATTACGTTGAGCCGGACGAACCCGAGGCCGAAATGCCCGAAGATGACGAGTCCGAACCGCTTGGACAATGGATCGACCCGGCCGCGGTTATGGTAGAGGCACTGGCGCTCGAGATACCTGAATATCCACGGGCAAATGGTGCGGAACTGGGACAGGTCGTATATACCAAGCCCGGTGAGATCGCGATGACCGATGAAGATGCACGACCTTTCGCCGGTCTTGCGGGGTTGCGGCAAAAGCTGGAAGATGACGAAGACTGAAAATGGTGGGGGTTTACGGGAAAACAGGGTTGCATCAGCGAAATTTCACAGTATTTTGCGCCCTTCACCCCAATTAAGGTTGGACATCGGATAGGCTTCGGCCTAAACGCACGTCACGCCCAAACCGGGAGTTGATCTGAAACACGGTCGTCTTTGGCAGGAAGCCGATGAACGACCCCGAAGGCAAAGGCACCAGACATGGCTGTCCAACAGAATAAAGTTTCCAAATCGCGCCGCAACAACCGCCGCGCCCACGATTCGCTTACTGCTGCGAATCCAAACGAATGCCCGAACTGCGGTGAGCTGAAGCGCCCCCACCACATTTGTGCAGCATGCGGTCACTATGACGACAACGAAGTCGTTGCTATGAACGAAGAGATCGACCTCGACGAAGACGCAGCGTAAGCTGGTCCCGTCAACCGCAGTTCATAAGAGGCATCGCACCAGATGACGGCCACGTCCGATCAGCCTAGCGCGAGAACTCAGCGCACCCTAATCTCAGTTGATGCGATGGGGGGCGATCAGGGCCCGGCAATCGTAGTTGCCGGGTGTTCTGAGTCTGCGAGCAAGAATCCTGACATAACCTTTGTTTTGCACGGCCCGGCGGATACTTTGGAACAGTTGGTCGCCAAGCGCCCTGAACTGACGGGACGCTGCATCATTCGAGATGCCCAAGGCATCGTGACGATGGATGACAAACCCAGCAACGTGGTCCGCAATGGCAAGGAAACCTCGATGTGGTCGGCCATCGAATCGGTGCGCACAGGTGAGGCATCTGTTGCTGTAAGCTGCGGCAACACGGGAGCCTTGATGGCTCTGTCGATGATCCGGCTGAAGAAGCTTCCCGGCGTCAATCGTCCAGCGATCGCCGTGCTTTATCCTTCAACGAATCCTCAGGGATTCAACGTTTTGCTTGATGTGGGCGCAGACGTCCGTGCCGATGCCGATGACCTGCTGCGCTTTGCGCTGATGGGAAAATCCTATGCACGCAACGGCATGGACATCGAACGTCCGCGGATCGGGTTGCTGAATGTAGGCACCGAGGAGCATAAAGGGCGTACCGAGCTCAAGGAGGCGCACGAGTTGATTCGTGACGCCGCCGACGATGCCGGGTTTGAGTTCGTCGGCTTCGTCGAAGGTGGCGATATCTCGGGTGACGTTGCCGATGTGATTGTAACCGACGGATTTACCGGCAATATCGCGATCAAGACCGGCGAAGGGACTGCCACGTTGATCGGCGATGGTCTGCGCCAGGCTTTCAAGAATTCGATCTGGTCACGCATGGCTTCTGTGCTGGCCTATACATCGCTACGCCGCGTGAGCAAGCGTTTTGACCCGCGGCGGGTCAACGGAGGCGTGTTCCTGGGGCTGAATGGGACCGTTGTTAAGTCTCATGGTGCAGCCGACGCAACGGGCGTATCCTCGGCCATCAGGCTGGCGGTACGTCTTACCGAAAGTGAATTTACCGATCGGTTGGCAGCCCGCGTCGCCGCAGCTCCCCCGATGAAAGAGGCCACGGAATGACAATCAGAGCTGTTGTAATTGGTGCCGGACACTATTTGCCGAAACGCGTTGTCGAAAATGCTGAATTTGAGGGCAAGATCGATACCGATGATGAGTGGATCAGATCACGATCCGGCATAGAACGACGCCATTTCGTATCCGAAGGTGAAACCACCTCAACCATGGCAACAGCGGCTGCATTGGCCGCTCTCAAGGATGCTGGAAAGACCGCTGCGGATGTTGATGCCATTATTTTGGCGACCTCTACTGCCGATCTGACCTTTCCTTCCGCAGCGACAATGGTGCAGGCACAGCTCGGCATGGAGCGCGGTTTCGCCTTTGATATCCAAGCGGTCTGTGCCGGCTTCATATTCGCCCTGGCCAATGCCAATGCCTTGATCGCTTCGGGGCAGGTCAAACGTGTGCTGATCATCGGTGCGGAAACATTCAGCAAGATCATAGACTGGACGGATCGCACAACCAGCGTACTGTTCGGCGATGGTGCCGGTGCATTATTGCTTGAAGCCCAGGAAGGCGACGGCACGTCCAAAGACCGGGGCATCTTGTCGACTGACTTGAACTCCGATGGCCGCCTGCATGATCTCCTGTTTGCCGACGGGGGTGTGAGTACCGGCACGACGGGGTATGTTCGCATGCAAGGCAATCAGGTGTTTCGCCATGCCGTGGAAAAACTGGCCGCCACAGCAACCACGGCTATGGAGCGGGCCGGTATCGAATCTTCCGACATTGACTGGATCGTGCCGCATCAGGCCAATATCCGAATAATTCAAGGTACCGCCAAGAAATTGAACCTGCCGATCGAACAGGTTGTCGTGACGGTTCAAGACCACGGCAACACCTCTGCCGCCTCGATTCCGCTGGCTCTGTCGGTGGGCCAGGAACGGGGCCAAATCAAGAAAGGTGACCTTCTGGTCACCGAAGCGATTGGCGGCGGCCTGGCGTGGGGTGCCGTTGTCCTGCGATGGTAAGGTGGCTTTTCTTCGCGCAAACAGCACCTTAGAACCCATTGTTGTTGACACGTGAAATCGCTGCGGCCTATGCTGCCCAAAATACATGGGGGATGGAATGGCAGACACGACGTTGACCCGGATGGATCTGAGCGAAGCAGTGTTTCGTGAGGTTGGCCTTTCGCGTAATGAAAGTGCCCAACTTGTTGAAGCTGTGCTCGAATATATCTCTGATGCTTTGGTCCAAGGCGAACAAGTTAAAATTTCATCTTTCGGTACATTTTCAGTCCGCGATAAAACGGCTCGGGTTGGTAGAAACCCCAAAACCGGTGAAGAAGTGCCGATCAATCCGCGTCGGGTTCTGACCTTTCGCCCGTCCCACCTCATGAAGGACCGGGTCGCAAACGGGAACAAGCGATAGCCTGATGCCCAAGTCTCCGGACGCCTTTAGGACGATTTCAGAAGTTGCGGAATGGCTTGGTATCCAAGCCCACGTGCTGCGCTTTTGGGAAAGTAAATTCACGCAGGTGAAGCCGGTAAAACGCGCCGGCGGACGGCGGTATTACCGCCCTGCCGACATGCTGTTGCTTGGCGGCATCAAACGGCTGCTGCATGATGACGGATTAACCATCAAAGGCGTTCAAAAGGTTCTACGCGAAGAAGGCATGAGTCACGTCGCACGGCTTTCACAGCCGCTTGATGAACTGAACATGGTAAATAGTGACGTATCAGCCGATACCATTGATATGGTTGTCGTTGAACCCACTCCTTCGGAACAGGAAGGCGTGGTGCTTTCATTTGAAGCTGCGCGGGCTGATCTGCCGGCCAAATCAGCCCCCGCCCAACCTCAGCCGCCCAAGCCGGTCGACCCTGTCGCTGCACAGGATACGCCGAATGCCACATCGGTGCCGCCGGATGACAGTGGGCCTGCCCGCGACGAACCGGACATGCCGGCACCTCAAGATCCCGAAGATCTTGCGGTTGCCGAACTGCTTGCCGCGTCCGATCAGACCGCCGCCAAAGCGCCCGACACCGCCGACCGACCAGCGGATGAGCAAGCCGATTCTTCGTCTTCCGACATGCCTGTGCAGAATGCGTCCACGCCGGAAACAACCGATACCCGGCACGAAGACCTTCCGACTTTCTTGCGGCGGCCGATGACCCAATCCCCGCCCCCGTCCAGTGACAACACGCCCGACGATGGCGCGACCAGGCCAGCCCCATCACAGGCTGATCCCGTACAAGACCAAGCAGCCTCGGGGCCCGAAGACCTGGATGAAGCGGCAGCCAAGCACCCAGTCACGCCCCCCCTGCCCAAACCACGCGTCATTCCCGATCCGGTGTTCCCTGTCGAAGCTGATATCATCGTCAAACCACATGCCTTGGCAGCTGTGTTGCAATGTCGGAGCCTATCTCCAGACACCGCCCGCGAAATCGCCCCGCTGCTGGAGCGATTGACCGCCGTGCGCGATTCGATGTCCAATGCGGAACCCGCCGCAGCTGCTGACTGAAACCACTGGTGCAGTTTGCGGCAATTCCCCCTTGCGCCCCGGCGATTATCAGGTATGAACCGCTGCATGTCGGGCTATGGCGCAGCCTGGTAGCGCGTCCGTCTGGGGGACGGAAGGTCGCAGGTTCGAGTCCTGCTAGCCCGACCAACCGACATAAAACAAACGCCCGCGCCCTTGTGGCTGCGGGTGTTTGCATTTGAAAGGTCCAGCTATGGGCGGTGTTATTCCCAACCAACACATCAACGATATGATCAGTGCCGGCCAGATCATCGGCACCCCCGAGGTCGATCCTGCCCAGGTCCAACCCGCCAGTCTCG
The DNA here is from genome assembly GCF_056859255.1 of Sulfitobacter sp. L-8. Lineage (NCBI taxonomy): Bacteria > Pseudomonadati > Pseudomonadota > Alphaproteobacteria > Rhodobacterales > Roseobacteraceae > Sulfitobacter > Sulfitobacter sp. L-8. The sequence continues at coordinate 372,664 of NZ_JBSXOD010000056.1, read as the reverse complement.
ACCTGCGGCTTGGAACCGTCGCGTATCGCGTGCGGGCCTCGTTTCTGACCGGGCACGGCGCAAAGGTCGCTGATCGTCTAACCGAATTCGAGATGCACCGCGTTGACCTGACCAGCGGTGCGGTGTTGGAAAAGGGATGCGTCTATGTCGTAGCCTTGATGGAGAGTCTTGCCCTGCCAGATGATATATCGGCGGTCGCCAATGCCAAAAGCTCGACCGGGCGGCTGGACCTGCTGACCCGTACCATCACAGACGGCGGTACGGAATTTGACCGTATCGCGCATGGCTATACCGGGCCGCTTTACGCCGAAATCTGTCCCCGGTCTTTTTCGGTGCTCGTACGTCCCGGCATGCGGTTGAACCAGATTCGCTTTTCCTCCGGCAATGCGGCGCTGGATGATGCGGCGCTGCGTGCCCTGCACACCGAAACGCCGCTTGTCGATGGCGACGCCGTGATCGATGACGGGTTGGGCTTTTCGGTCGACTTGCGGTTGCCTGGCACGACCTTGGTCGGGTACCGGGCCAAACCCCATACCGGCGTGATTGACCTTGACAACATCGGCCACTATGCGCCCGCAAACTTTTGGGAAGAAGTTCACAGCGACAACGGGCAGATCATCCTGGACCCAGGAGCGTTTTACATCCTGGTAAGCCGCGAGGCCGTCACCATACCACCAGAATTCGCAGCCGAGATGGCCCCATATCTTGCCATGGTCGGAGAGTTCCGCGTCCACTACGCAGGCTTTTTTGACCCGGGTTTCGGCCATGCCACAGCCGGCGGCGCAGGGTCGCGCGGTGTTCTGGAAGTGCGCTGTCACGAAGCCCCGTTCGTGCTTGAACATGGCCAGATCGTTGGACGCCTGATTTACGAGAAAATGTCCGAAATACCCACGCAGCTGTACGGCGCGGGAATTGCTTCGAACTATCAGGGGCAAGGTCTCAAGCTAAGCAAGCATTTCCACGCGCCGGGCTGACCCACGCGGTTCGGTCTGTTCAATTGCAAGGCCTGACGCAACCCAAATGGACTGCCGCAGGCACCGCCCGCGCAGCCGCAGACAATAGAAACAAACCCTAAAACTTGTTGAGTCGGCGCATGTTCTTCATCATGTCCCGCGCACGCTTGCCTTGGTCGCGTCCCATCTTGTCACGACTTGCGTTTTCTGCGGCACTGATATCAGGACCCCCCGTGTTCCGACTACCATCGGATTTCCGCCCCTTGCCGAGCTTGGACGCTTGGTCGAAACCTATCGAGACACCCTTGTTGATCAGCCGCCCCATAACCTGACGCATAATCATATTGATAATCTGGTTCATCGTTTATCCCCGGTTGCTACGGCAAAATCACTGTCAGTGCTTAATATAGCATTCAATACGGCGTTTTTCAGGCCCTCGTCGTTAATCCTCGAACAATTCGCTTTGACCCTCTGTTGGCTCGGGTTCATCTTCGTCTTCGATTCCCAATGTGGGCATTGCCCCGAATGCCGGGCGATTCTCCAGCAATCCTGCCGATCGCAGTTCTTTCAAACCTGGCAGGTCGCGTGGGCTTTCCAGACCAAAATGCGCCAGAAACTCTTGTGTGACAACGAAAGTCACCGGCCGCCCCGGGGTCATCTTGCGGCGTCCAAACCGGATCCAGTCAAGTTCAAGCAGTTGGTCCAGCGTGCCGCGCGACACGGACACACCACGAATTTCTTCTATTTCTGCCCGCGTGGTCGGTTGGTGATAGGCGATGATAGCAAGGGTTTCTATCGCCGCCCGCGACAGCTTGCGCACCTCGACAGTCTCTTTCTGCATGAGGTACCCCAAATCGGCAGCCGTGCGCATCGCATAGGCATCTCCGACTTTCACCACCTCGACACCCCGCCCTTCGTACCGTCGGCGCAGATGGATCATCGCCTCGCCTGCATCACAACCATGCGGCATGCGTTGTTCAATATCGCGCAGGGTCACCGGACCGACGGTCGCAAACAGAATGGCTTCCAGCATGCGTTCTTGTTCAGCCATGGGCGGCGGATCAAACAGGCTTTCCTCTTGGTCGTCATAGGCTTCAGCCACGCTGCTTCTCCCTTTTGCGCAACTCGATGGGCGCGAACAGCTCGGTTTGTCTGATCTCTATGTGCCCCTCCTTGGCCAGCTCCAGCGACGCCGCGAACGTAGACGCGGTGGCGGAACGCAACTGCACTGGGTCAACCGACCACCCCTCGGGCAGATAACTGGTCAGGTCCGACCAATCGCCCGCATACCCGATCAGGCCGCGCATGCGATCAAGGGCTTGTTCCATCGTGAACACCTTGTCACGGTCCATGACGAAGGGCCTGAAGTCATCCCGGGTGCGGATGCGGGCATAGCCTTGCATGAGGTCCAGCAACGTCGCGGTATAGGTGATACGGCGGGTCCGCTGCACCTCGTCAGTCTGCCCACGGGCAAAAAAGTCGCGTCCCAGCTGGTCGCGCGCCATCAGCCGCGCCGCCGCGTCCCGCATGGCCTGCAATCGTTCAAGCTGAAACGCCAGGTGCGCTGCCAGTTCCTCGCCGGTCGGTCCCTCTTCATCGGGGTCAGGGGGTAGCAAAAGACGGGATTTCAAAAACGCCAACCAAGCCGCCATCACCAGATAGTCAGCAGCAAGTTCAAGCCGTAATGCCTTTGCTTTTTCGACAAACAGAAGATATTGCCGTGCCAGTTGCAGAACCGATATCCTGCGCAAGTCGACCTTTTGGGTGCGGCTCAGCGTCAGCAACAGATCCAAAGGTCCTTCGAACCCATCCACGTCGACGATCAGCGCTTCGGCAGCCAGCCTTTCGGCCACGGTACTTTGATCTTCCTCGAATAGTGTTTCAGCCATGCACATCCTCGCCGACAAGCCTGGTCAGCCTTGCAGTCAGGGCGGGAATGTCAATATCATCAGGGACCACACGCGCAGCCAATGCACGTTCGGCCCGTGTTTGTGCGGCTTGCGTCATCTCACCCGCAGCGTCGGCGACCAGAGCGCGGTCTTTCAACGATGCATTGCAATACAACACCACATCGCATCCGGCCGCCAATGCATCGCGGGTGATATCGTCATTGCGCCCCTTTAGCGCCTGCATTGATATATCATCAGTCATGATCAGATTGTCGAACCCGATTTCATCGCGAATAACCTGCATCATCACCGGCGATAACGTTGCAGGACGTTTATCAAGAGCCTCATACACAAGATGCGCGGTCATCGCCATCGGAAGGTCGTTCAACGCCTTGAAAGGTGCGAAATCAGTGCCGATCAGATCGTCACGACCGGCACTGACCTGGGGCAGATCAAAATGGCTGTCCATTGTAGCACGGCCATGACCTGGCATATGCTTGACGACCGGCAAAACACCACCGGCCAACATCCCGTCTGCCGCCGCTCTTCCCAGTTTGGTGACCTGCTCCGCGTCCGTACCATAGCAACGGTTGCGCAAAAACTCGTGGGTTTGCGGACCGGCCACATCGACCATCGGCGCGCAGTTACTGTCGATGCCTAGATCATGCAGCTCGTGTGCGATAAGACGATAACGCAGTTTCATCGCTTCGACGGAATTTTCACCAGCGGCCTTCACGAAATCCAGTGGAGGCGACCAGTCACGCCAAAACGGCCGGCGCAGTCGTTGCACCCGTCCGCCTTCCTGATCGACCGTTATCACCGCATCATGGCCAGCGGCGTCGCGCAGTTCTGCACACAGCGCGCGAACCTGTTCAGGTGTGTCCACATTGCGGCTGAACAAGATGAACCCAAAAGGCTTAACTTCGCGAAAAAGCGCTTTCTCCTGCGCCGTCAATCGTAACCCCGACGCATCCAGTATCGTCGCCCCGAAGCGTGTCACCGGGTGACGACAGGGATGCAATCGGCGTTTTCCGCAACCAAGGCAGAACAAAAGCGTCGTGCATCCGCGATATCTTCGAAGCCATGTGCGCGCAGGCGATAGAAGGTGCGACCACCGCTGCTTGCTTCTTGGATCACTCGCGATTTGCCATCCAGATAGGCCCCGAACCGGCCATTCAGCGTATCCCACTGCGCCCGCGCGGTCTGTGGGGTATCAAAAGCACCCAACTGCACCAGACGCGTCCCTTTTGGCAAACTATCGGCGGCAAGCTCTGTCACGGTTGCCGGCGTCGCGATCATCGGAGTGTCAACAGGTTGAAACGATGCACGCGTCACCAGTTCGGAAGTTGCGGGGCGACGTTTAGGCCGCAGCGAACTGTGAACGCCCGGCTCTCCACCCATCGCGAGCGCAACCGCCTGCGACACCGCCAGCTCAAGCGGGTCCATATCCAGTGTTTCGCTTTCGGCAACCGGTTCGATTGTGCCTTCACCTTCGTCTAACGGGTCAACCCCGTCGGCTATCGGGTCAACGCCGACGGGCAAAGACGCCGTGACGTCGCTGATATTCCCCGTTTGCAAAGCCGCCACCTGGATAGGTTCCGGCTTGTTCAGTGCCGGCACCTGTGGCTCAGATGCCACCATTGCGACGGCAATGGGCTGGTCTTCGTCCTCAAGATCCAGCGGTTTGGGGGCTAATATCACTTGCTCCGCAAACTGGCTGGCGGTTCCTTCCGATGCCACGGCATTGACGGATAACCCCTGATTGTCGGCAAGCTGACCGCCCGGATTCTCGGGACGAACGCGCATGTCACCGGCTGCCGCGCGAACGACGGGTATGCCCGTGACATCGCGCATCAGCAGCTTATAGCCCCACACCGCGATGCCTATGATCAACGCGACCGACATGGCAGCCCCGGCTATATTTGCCAATTTTGACAAAGGCTTAGCCTGCACATTAAGTGTCGCGCTAGCATCGGATTCGAAAGAATACCCCCCACCGTGGGACGGGGACGTGTAATATGCCATATCTGCCTCACTGCCCACGACTAGTTCAATTGACGCAGGTCTATTTTTTAAAATGCCCGACCAGCCGGTGTGCGTTAACGCATCTCTTCCGCTGGTTTGACCCCCAGAATACCAAGACCTGACGCAATTACAATCGCTGTGGCTTGGGCAAGCGCGATTTTTGACTGCGAAGTAGCAGGATCATCTTGCAGGAAACGCAACGAAGGCACGTCATTGCCTCGGTTCCATAGGCCATGGAAATCTCCGGCAAGTTCATAGAGATAAAACGCCACCCGGTGCGGTTCATTGCTTCGTGCGGCGGTTTCCACCAGACGCGGCCATTCGGCCAGTTTGGCGGCCAGCTTGAGTTCGCTCTCGTGATCCAGCCTGCCCAGATCTGCGGCTTTCAATGCACCCATATCGACCGATACACCAGCTTCGGCGGCCTTGCGCAGCACAGAGTTGACCCGCGCATGCGCATACTGAACGTAAAACACCGGGTTCTCACGGGATTGCTCCAACACTTTGGCAAAGTCGAAATCCAGCATCGCGTCATTCTTGCGTGTCAGCATGACAAAGCGCGTTACATCGGGGCCCACCTGATCGACGACGTCGCGCAGGGTCACGAATGTCCCTGCCCGCTTGGACATCTTGAATTCCTTGCCATCCTTGAACAGCTTGACCAACTGCGTCAGCTTGATATCCAGCGGCACGGTACCGCCCGATAACGCGGAAACCGCAGCTTTCATCCGTTTGACATAGCCACCGTGATCTGCCCCGAACACGTCGATCAGCATGTCGAACCCACGCTGCACCTTGTCAAAGTGGTAAGCGATGTCCGGCGCGAAGTATGTCCACCCGCCGTCGGATTTCATCACAGGCCGGTCCACGTCATCTCCATGAGCCGTAGATCTGAACAACGTCTGCTCGCGTGGCTCCCAGTCTTCGGGCTTCTTGCCCTTGGGGGGTTCAAGTACGCCCTCATAGATCAGCCCCTTGGACTTGAGGTCCTCGATCGCGGCTTCGATCCGGCCCGTGCCATACAGCGACTTTTCCGAATAAAACACGTCCATCTCAACCCCAAGCGACGCAAGGTCGCCCCGGATCAACTTCATCATCTCGTCGGTCGAGAAATTGCGAACATCCTCAAGCCAGACAGCCTCGTCCTGGTCAAGATAGGCGTCGCCGACCTTGTCCTTCAGTGCGACGCCGACCTCGATCAGATAGTCACCGGGATAGGTTCCGTCGGGAAACGCCACCTCTTGTCCGTATGCCTCCAGATAGCGCAGGTACACAGAGCGCGCCAAAACATCGACCTGCGCACCGCCATCGTTGATGTAATACTCGCGCGTCACGTCAAAGCCGGCAAAATCCAGCAAGGACGCCAGCGCATCGCCGAACACCGCACCGCGGGTGTGCCCCACATGCAGCGGCCCCGTGGGATTGGCCGAAACATATTCGACGTTGACCCGCTTGCCCTGCCCCAGATCGCCACGACCGAAATCGGTGCCCTGTGCCAGAACGGCACCCACGACGCGCTGCCAGACATCCGCGCTGAGCCGCAGGTTCAAGAACCCCGGCCCCGCCACATCCGCCGCCGTGATACGCGGATCCTCGGCCAGTTTTCCCGCCAGCTTTTCCGCAATATCACGCGGCTTCATGCCAGCGGGTTTTGCCAGTACCATCGCCGCGTTGGTCGCCATATCACCGTGCGACGCATCGCGCGGTGGCTCTACCGTGATGGCGTCAAAGTTCAGCGCCTCGGGCAGAAACCCGTCGGCAACCAGCGTCTCGAGGGTGGACAGCACAAGGCTGCGGATATCGGCAAATAGGTTCATAACGGAGTTCCTTCGACTTGGCCCCGTGTATCACCTGAATATCCACCCTTAATCAAGGGCAGTTCAGCTGTTAACAATCAGCCGCTCATGCTCTTGCAACGCAAAGCGATCGGTCATTCCCGAAATATAGTCGCTGACAATCCGCGCCATTGCGATGTTCCCGTCCGCTTCTTCAACATCCTTGCGCCACTGTTTCGGCAGTTGCTCGGGATGCGCGCAAAAGTAGGGGAACAGATCCTCGACCACCCGCGTTACCTGCTGCCGCATGATTACCACGGATTCAGCGCGGTACATCCGGTCGAACAGAAACGCGCGTATCATCTTGAGATCCTCAAAAACCGGGTCTGAAAACTGGATCAACGTGCGCCCGGCCATCCGGATGTCGGTAGCCGTTTCGGGTTGCATTTCCCTCAGCCGTGTCCGCGCGACATTGATCACATCCTCAACCAGCACACCAAAGAACCGGCGCAATGCCTCGTGACGGCGACGATAGTAATTCAAGCCCGGGTATAACCGGTCGACCTCGGCAAAGTTGCCTCGCAGGATCGGCAATTCGGCCAACTCATCCGTCGAAAACAGCTCCGCGCGCAGCCCATCATGCAAGTCATGGTGATTATACGCGACATCATCCGCGATGGCCGCCACTTGGGCTTCCGCGCTGGCAAAAGTCCCCAACTCAAGATCATGCTGGCGCTCATACGCGGCCAGGGCCCAGGGTAGGTCACCGGTCACAGGGCCATTGTGCTTGGCCAACCCCTCCAAAGTTTCCCATGTCAGGTTCAACCCGTCGAATTCGGCATAGTGACGCTCCAGATGGGTGACGATCCGGATCGCCTGCGCGTTGTGATCAAACCCGCCATAGGGTGCCATCAACGCCTGCAAGGCATCTTCACCGGTATGACCAAAAGGAGGATGTCCCAAATCATGCGCCAGCGCGACTGCTTCGGTCAGCTCCGCATTCAACCCCAACGCACCGGAAATGGTGCGCGCCACCTGCGCGACCTCTATCGAATGGGTCAGCCGCGTGCGGTAATAATCGCCCTCATGTTCAATGAAAACCTGGGTCTTGTGCTTCAGCCGCCGAAAGGCGCTGGCGTGAATGATCCGGTCACGGTCCCGCTGAAAGCATGACCGAAATGTACTTTCCTCCTCTGGTCGCAACCGTCCCCGGGTCGCAGCCGGATCAGAGGCAAAAGGTGCGCGCATATACGGTGGTCCTTGTAGCCTGTCCTGCGACTTTCTATATTGTACCCAAGACCAGATGGAAACCGATAGCACCGGAGCCTGATTATGAACCTGCCCCCCAAAGTTACGTCCCGGGCTTTCGACCGGTTGGCCGAAATCGGTGCAGCGGCCGACGGCAAGGCCCTGCGCATCGCGGTAGAGGGCGGAGGCTGCTCGGGGTTTCAATACGACATCGCGCTTGACGCCCCGAAAGAAGACGACCTTGTCCTCGAAGGCTGCGGTCAGCGGGTCGTGGTCGACAGCATTTCTTTACCGTTTCTGGCCAATGCGACAATCGACTTCTCCGAAGAACTCATCGGCGCACGGTTCATCATCGAAAACCCCAACGCCACAAGCGCTTGCGGTTGCGGCACATCTTTCTCGATGTAAGCCCACACGCGTTTTCATTTTGCCCCGCAAACTCCCGCCGGAGGCTGGCCTCATTGATAAATGAGGCCATTTCCGTTGTCTGCAGCGCGCGAAAACCCTTCAAAGAATGCGTCGAACCGATAGGTCGATCGCTCCGCCGCTTCCAGGACCGCTTGCCCGTCCTCGGTCATCGTCGCAATCAGGCGCGCCCGCATCTTCCCCCAATCGGCGGACCTGCCCCGACCATAATCAAACAAAGCCTGTGACAGCCCGCGCAGCGCGCCGTTTCCGGCCGCAGGCGCGTGTATAGCGACCTTTCCGGCTGGTATCGCCCTTTCAAATGCCTTGCGTCCGGTCATCTGCGCCAACCAGCCGGACACCAGATAGGTGTGATACCCATCCGCGCTGCCCGCCATGCCGATGTGCCCCATGCGACAGTCGTTGTGGGCCTGGCACACGAAGCTTTCCCAGACCTTGTCCGGGATTTCGCCGGCCAGACGCTTTGCCGCACAAATTTCCCCCAGCAAATCGGCGTCCTGGTCCAGGAAGGCCAGAAGTCCTGCATTATCCAGACTGATATGCGCGGCATCGCTCAGACGGGGGTCTTGCTGGCCATAGTCGGCCAGGTAAAACACGATATGTGCCAATTCATACGCGGCTTTCTTGTTCGGAAGGGCAAATGTCATTGACCTTGAAATGAAGTTCTCAAGCCGGTCCTGCAACGACGGGTCGCGACGCACACAGATGCGGCGCGCCAACAGGCGTTCAGCTTCGGCGCGTTGCAGATCCGAAAGCTCGGCCCGAGCAAACTGGTGCCGGTCAACCCAGTGGCATAATATCGCCCCCTGGTCGCCCCTTAGGCCCAGATCCTCAAGATCAAGACAGAGCGAAAGGAAAAATCTGTAATACTGCGGAAAGAATGTAATTTTCGCCGCTAAATCCTGATAAATCTCCTCATAGGGGGCTATAGCGTCCCGAGGTTTATCCGCGTCCACGTTTGCCAATATACCCAGCCACTCGGCGTTCTCCTTCAACCAGAATACATCATCCTTGGCGCGGCGCCCGTGGGCAAACAGGGTGCTCAGACTGGCAAAATCTATTGCCTGATCCTGCCTGCGTGACTTCAGATCAATAACATTCGTCATGGGATCCCTTTCAACTGGCCCCCTGTGCCCGAAGGCGCAGGGTAAGCTTTTTGGGCATCGTGTCAGTCATTTACCGGACAATGCCCGCCCTTCACCCTATACGGTGGACAAGGTCACCGGCTGCGAGCCCGTGGTGAAAAGCTCGGTCCCGCCACCCGATGCCATCGACGTGTTGCACGCAATCGAACCGGTGGTAAAAAGCTCCGTGTTTTCGCCGCCATGCAGCGCATCAAGTGTCTTTTGATCGGTCGAAACCGAGGTATCTTCCAGATATGCAAGCTTGTTCATTTCTTATCCTTCGCAGTTGAGGTTGCAGTCGAGATGACAATTTTAAATTGCATCTACATCAATGTTTGCCCGTTAAAATTGCTCACTCAACGTGATGATGAATACAATTTTAGACAGATAAACTTATCCACATTGAGGTCGCCGAATACGGAGCTGATCGGCAACCTTGGCTGTTGTTGTACACAGGTCAGAAAAAGTTTTTTCCACACACGCGCTGATTGCGCCATCAGCTAACCCACTGGATTTGGTTAAAAAGCAATCACCGACTCCCACCGCTCCGGGACGAATCTGCTGCGTTGCCCTTGCCCCAAACATCACTTTGAGCGATAGCTGCGGTGCAATCAGGGGGCTGCCATGAAAATCGCTACGTTCAACATCAACGGTATCAAGGCCCGTATCGCCGCGCTGCCCGAATGGCTGGACGAAGCACAGCCCGACGTCGCCATCCTGCAAGAAATCAAGTCCGTCGACGAAGGCTTCCCTCGGGAATTGTTCGAGGATCGCGGCTATAATGTTGAAACCCACGGGCAGAAATCATTCAATGGCGTCGCGATCCTGTCAAAGCTCCCGCTCGAGGATGTGGTGCGCGGCCTGGATGGGGATGAAACCGATGAACAGGCCCGATATATCGAGGCCACCGTCGTGGGTGACAAGGCGTCGGTCCGCTTGTGTGGATTGTACCTGCCCAATGGCAACCCGGCACCGGGACCAAAGTTCGACTATAAATTAGCCTGGATTAAGCGTCTGGAACAGCGCGCACGTGCCTTGTTAGCAGACGAAACGCCGTTCCTGATGACCGGAGATTTCAACATCATCCCACAAGCAGAGGATGCCGCGTCGCCTGCGGCGTGGCGTGACGATGCCCTGTTTCGGTTTGAAACGCGCGAAGCGTGGCGCAGATTGCTTGCGCTTGGTCTGACCGACGCATTTCGGGCGCGCACCCAAGGCCCCGGACATTACAGCTTCTGGGATTATCAAGCCGGTGCCTGGAATCGCAACAACGGCATCAGGATCGACCATTTTCTGCTAAGCCCTGCGGTTGCGGACATGCTAAAAGACTGTCAGATCGACAAGGAAATTCGGGCGCGGGAAAAACCGTCGGATCATGTGCCGGTCTGGGTCGACTTGGATTTCTAGAACCCCCGACACACCCGTCCCGGAACCGTTGCTCAGGCTTGAAGCTCGGCGTCCCAGTACAGGAAATCCATCCAGCTTTCGTGCAGATGGTTGGGCGGGAACCTGCGCCCCATGTTGCGTAGTTCTTCCGCTTGGGGTTGGCGGGGTGGTTTGCGCAGATGAAACCCGGTGTGATGCAGCGCCTTCGAGCCCTTCTTGAGGTTGCACGGGCTGCACGCGGCGACCACGTTTTGCCAGCTTGTGACACCGCCCGCCGCACGCGGTACCACGTGATCAAAGGTCAGATCGCCGCGTGCCCCGCAGTATTGGCAGCGAAATTCGTCGCGCAGAAATAAATTAAAGCGCGTGAAGGCCACGCGCTTTTGAGGTTTGACATAATCTTTGAGAACAACGACCGACGGGATTTTGATCTGCATCGACGGGCTGTGAACGTAGTCATCGTATTCGGCCACGATATCAACCCGGTCAAGCCATTTGGCCTTGATCGCTTCCTGCCAGGGCCAAAGCGACAGCGGATAATAGGACAATGGCCTGTAATCCGCATTCAGCACCAGGGCCGGTCTGTGTTTCAGCCCAGCTGGGCTTCGGGTGAATTCGGTTCTAAAATCGCCGTCCATCGTATTGATAAGCCCCTTGCCGTTCCGCGTCCGGTCCGGCAGGACAGCCCCACCGATGGGACTGACTATATCTCGTGGTTTGCGTCTGACAAGCCGCAAATGGATACAAGATGTCGCAGTACTGGGGACCGGGACATAACGCGGTGGTGAGGTAACACCTCACCCGTTTGAGGTACCCGCCTCGGGGGCGCAAACTTGCCCCCAATCGCCCTGTACGATGTCGTTACAAACTTAGTTTATCGCGCATGAACGCTAGTGCAACGCTTAGCCCGTCGGGCGCGATACCGTGGCCGGTACCCTTCATGATATGAGCAAAAACGTCGGTCCATCCGGCTTCCTGCAAAGCTTCGGCAGCTTCGGGCAGTGATTGCGGCGGTACCACGTCATCCACATCACCGTGAACCAGCAACACCGGAGGCCGCGAGATAGCATCGTCCTTCAGGCTTTCGGGTGATAACAGCCGCCCCGAAAACGCGACGATGCCCGCCACCGCATCTTCGCGACGCGGTGCCACATGCAGCGCCATCATCGTGCCTTGGGAAAAACCGAACAGGACAACCTGTTCGGGCAACAGATCCTCATCGACCATAAGTGCATCAAGAAACGCGTTCAGGTCCTGCGTGGCTTGCACCATCCCGCGTTCGGCTTCCTCTTCCGATGAATTATCGATCCACGGGATCGGAAACCACTGGAATCCCATCGGGGCACCGGCGCACGCTTCGGGGGCATCGGGTGCCACAAACAGCGTGTCAGGCAGGTGCTCTCCCAACGGGTCGGCCAACCCCAGCAGGTCTGCGCCGTTGGCACCATACCCATGCAAGAAGACCACCGCCGACCGCGTTTCACCCGACACTGGTTCCCGGCGCTCTGCGTTTAAAATTCGTGTCATGATATGCCTTCCCGTTGTTTTGCAATCCGGTAGTACGAAAACAATGTGCGGGCTGCAACCGATCGCCAAGGCGACCAGCTTTCAGCCATCGCCGCCAACTGCTTCGGCTTGGGTCGCTCTGGCAGATCAAACAGGATTCGTGAAGCCTCCTGCAAGGCCAAATCGCCCTCGGCGAAAACGTCGGCGCGGCCCAGTGAGAACATCGCGTAAATCTGTGCTGTCCATAACCCCACGCCCGGTACGGCCGTCAGCGTCTTGATCACATCTGCATTCGGGGCGTGGCGCAGGGCGGCATAGTCGATCCGTGCGTCTGCAAGAGCCAAGGCGTAGCGGATTTTCTGGCGGCTCAGACCGGCGCTGCGCAACCCCTCCTCGCCCGCAGCCGTGATCGCCGCTTCGTCGGTCAGACCTGCCGCGTCCATCTTGGTGCGCATCGCATTGGCCGATGCCACCGATACCTGTTGGCTGATAATCGCCCCGATCAATGCGTCAAATCCGTCGTTGCGCAGGCGCAGTGGCAGCGGCCCGGTGGCTTTTAGGGCTGCGGCAAACTGCGTGGACCGCGCCGCCAGCCACGCCGCCCCCTCAGCGACGTCAGCATCACAGGTGATGATACGCCCGGTGGTCATAGGGCATTCAGCCATGCCACTGCGGCCCGCGCGGTGGCAAGCTGCCGTGCCCCTTCCGGCGGTGGAGGGCGATCAATCACGATTGCCCGCAATCCCAGTTCCAGCGCTGCATCCAGCTTGGGCCGGCTTGGTTCACCGCCTACGTTGCGGCACACCAATGTATCAACGTCGAGCCGACTAAACAATGCCGCTTCCTGTGCCCGGGTGTACGGGGGACCCCCATAAACGGCTTCGGCGAACCCGGGCAGCGGGCTGCGGGTGCCGGCGCGCGCCTGACGCAGGAACAGCTTGCGCCCCGTAAAGGGTGCATATTCGTCGATGGTCCCGCGCCCGGTGGCTGCGAACACCCGCGCCCCGATGGGGATCATGGCTGCGGCCTGTGCAACCGAAACGGCGCGTTCGGCAGGCGGCTTGATTGTCCAGGCGGGTCGCAGCAAACGTGCATAGGGCAGACCTGACCGCCGCGCCGCATCCTCGGCGATGAGCGAGACATCCGCATCAAAACCGTGCCCGGCATCGCAGATCGCCGTAATACCGTTGTCAGCAAGATAGCGCTGCATCTGCGCAGAACCGTCGGGGGTCCAAATCTGCGAAGGGACGCTCAGGGGGCCAAAGCTGCGCTCGACCCGGCGCAAGATCGCCTGCGCGGATAGGTTGGAACCTGACAGCGCAGTGGCAACATCATGCGCCTCGGCACTGCCGGCAATCAAAAGAATTCTTGGCTTGCGTGTCATGGCGCGATGATCGTTTAGCTGTCTTGCGGGCGCAAGGGGCTTGCAGCGCCTCAAGCCGCGGTCTACGCATTCGCAATGACAGCGATTGATGATACCCGCGCCAAGCGAAACGTCACCGTTCTGGTGACCGCACAGGCATTTCTTGGCAGCCAAATGCCGATGTACTTTGTCATCGGAGGATTGGCAGGCCAACAGCTTTCTCCCAATGCCTGCCTTGCAACCTTGCCTATTTCGATGATCGTGTTCGGGTCAATGACCACCGCGCCGTGGTTGTCCACGGTGATGCAGCGGCTTGGGCGGCGCCCGGGGTTTGTCACCGGTGCTGCCGGGGGTATGACGGGGGCCGCGATCTGCGCCTATGCATTGACCGTCCAAAGCTTTGGGTTCTTTCTGCTGGGAAGCTATCTTTTGGGCATCTATATGTCTTCACAAGGTTTCTTCCGTTTCGCGGCAACCGATACGGCGTCGGATGAATTCAGACCCAAGGCCATTTCGTATGTTATGGCAGGAGGGCTGATCTCGGCGATCATCGGCCCGCAACTCGTGGGCATGTTGACCGGGGTCAATGGGGCCGCCACGGTGATGCGTTTCTTTCCGGTTTACGTGGCGGCGATCGTATTGAATGCAATCGGCATGGCACTGTTCGCCTTTCTCGACATTCCCAAGCCACCTGTTCCCAGTGTTGATGCGCCCAAGGGCCGCACACGCACGCAGCTATTGACCACCCCGCGCATCGCTGTCGCGGTGATCTGCGGCATGGTGTCCTATGCGCTGATGAACCTGGTGATGACGTCGACGCCCCTGGCCGTCGTCGGTTCTGGATTTGACATTGTCGACGCCTCGCACGTGGTGACAGGTCACGTACTGGCGATGTATGCGCCATCCTTTTTTACCGGCCATCTCATTGCGCGGTTCGGCGTTGAAAAGATCGTCGGTCTCGGCCTCGCCATTCTAGCGTTGGCAGGGGTGGTCGCGCTTCAGGGTGTCGACCTGAACAACTTCTATATCGCGCTGATCCTGCTTGGCGTAGGCTGGAATTTCGGTTTTATCGGTGCAACGTCGATGCTGGCTGGAGCGCATGCCCCGCACGAGCGTGGCCGCATGCAGGGCCTGAACGATCTGCTGGTGTTTGGCGGCGTCACCTTTGCATCGCTGGCCAGCGGTGGGCTCATGAACTGTTCAGGCGGCGATCCGATCCAGGGCTGGTCCGCCGTTAACATGGCGATGATACCATTTCTGGTGTTGGCCGGCGGGGCACTGCTCTGGCTCATGTTTCGCCGCCCCACACCCTCTCACGCGTGACCGCGTCCTACCAGCGGCCGGAAACCGCCCGCCATGACAGCACAAAGCGGTCCAGCGGCGGCAACTGTGCCTCTCTTACGCGCGCGGGTCGCGCGATCGCAGCCCGTAAAACTCTGGCGCTGGCCGCGACGGAGTACATTGCAGGTCTGGCGGCTTTGGAAACCTTGCCACGACTGCGACGGGCGCGATCCAACCGTTTCAGCGCCCGATCGGCCAACCTTGCGACACCCGCTTCGGTACCGTCAAGCAAGGGAACCCGCCCAAGCTCCACCAACCGCGGTATCGCAAGCAGCCAAGCGGCCACGCCTGCGCCATAAGCGGCATCGCGTACCGTAGCTTCATCCGCTTGGCCCAAACGCCGGGCTGCAACCCACATCAGGTTCCCGGCGGTCTGGTCTATATACGCGTCGAAATGTGCGTCATCTTCAAACGGATCACGGTAAATATCCCAGCGTCGGGCAGCAACCAACCCGTCAAGCAACCCCGCATCGTCAGCGGTGATCGCCGCAGCAAGCGGAGTGGCGACCTCGTGGCGGCGTACCGTTTCGCCGTTGGCTATTTCTTCGCAGACATCGCGCCACCACTGCAAACGCATTTCAGCGATCATCGCTTCCTGCGTGACCCAGGGGGCACGTGCCACTTCTATGTTGAACGCATAAAGCGGAAACAACACGCGCCGCGCATTCAACGGGGCCGCCATGGTGGCACGGAATCGCAAAGAGTCCGCCCGCTCAACGAGCCCAGCACAGGCAACCAGATCGGCGTCAAATTCCATCAAATCAACTCTCTATCCGTTGCTGTCGCGGATCAGTTTCCAGCGGATCGCATCCAGCAGTGCCTCGAACGAGGCATCCACTATGTTCGCCGACACGCCCACCGTCGACCAGCGTCGGCCCTGCCCGTCCTCGCTGTCGATGATGACACGGGTCACCGCCTCGGTCCCGCCTTGGGTGATGCGGACCTTGAAATCCACCAGATGCATGTCCTCCAGCAATGCCGAATATTGCCCAAGATCCTTGACCAGCGCTTTGGAAAGCGCATTCACCGGACCGCGGTCACAGCCCTCGGCATCCATGCTCTCACTGACCGACAGACGCTTTTCACCATCTACTTTCACGACGACAACGGCTTCCGAGAGGCTCACCATCTGGTTGTACTTGTTCTTGCGCCGTTCAACAGTGACGCGGTAGCGCTTTACCTCGAACAAGGCGGGCATCTGCCCCAGAACCTTGCGCGCCAGCAGCTCAAAGCTCGCCTGGGCGGTATCATAGGCATAGCCCTCGGCCTCGCGGGATTTGACCTCATCCAGAATCCGCGCCAACGCCGGGTCGCCTCTGGTAATCTTCAGCCCTGCACCTTCCAGACGTCGCCGCAGGTTTGACTGGCCAGCCTGGTTCGACATCGGAATGATGCGCGCATTGCCTACCAGTGACGGCTCGATATGCTCATAGGTCGATGGATCCTTGAGGATGGCACTGGCGTGCAGCCCCGCTTTATGCGCAAAAGCCGACGACCCGACAAAGGCCGCCTGCTTCATCGGGACACGGTTGAGAATTTCATCCAGCGACCGGCTGATCTGCGTGAGGTTGACCAACCCGTCCGGCGTGACCCCGGTCTTGAAACAGCTGGCATAGGGTTCTTTCAGCAGCAAAATCGGTATCAGCGTCGTCAGATTGGCATTTCCGCAGCGCTCGCCCAGACCATTCAGGGTGCCCTGGATCTGCCGCGCGCCGGCGTCAATGGCGGCCAGCGAACAGGCGACCGCGTTTTCGGTGTCATTATGCGTATGAATGCCCAGATGCGCGCCGGGGATTCCCGCCGCGATAACCTCTGCGGTGATGCGCCCGACCTCGGCAGGCATCGTGCCGCCGTTGGTGTCGCATAGCACGATCCAGCGCGCGCCCGCGTCATGAGCCGCCTGGATCGCGCTCAAGGCGTAATCAGGATTGGCGCGGTAGCCATCAAAGAAATGCTCCGCATCAAAAAGCGCCTCGCGCCCTTGCGCAACAACGTGCCTGACAGACCGCGCGATATTGTCGGTGTTCTCGTCCAGCGTGATCCCCAGGGCCGCCGACACGTGGAAATCATGGGTCTTGCCGACAAGGCACACGGCCTTCGTGCCCGCATTCATCACCGCGGCAAGCACATCGTCGTTTTCAGCCGAAATACCGTTGCGTTTGGTCATGCCAAACGCGGTCATGGTGGCACGCGTCGCAGGTGCTGTCTCAAAAAACGCGGAATCCGTCGGGTTCGCGCCGGGCCAGCCGCCTTCGATATAATCAACGCCAAGCGTGTCGAGCGCATTGGCGATGCTGATCTTCTCGGTGGTCGAAAACTGCACCCCTTGGGTCTGCTGCCCGTCACGCAAGGTGGTGTCGTAGATATAGAGGCGCTCTTCAGTCACGTCCTACCCCCAACTTCATTTTGCCCAATAAACTCCGGGGAGCGTGAGGGGCTGGCCCCTCACTCCGGCAATCGCGCACTCGCGCCGCCCCCGCCTGAGTCCACGTCATTTCAGCGCCTCGAGCTTCGCGGGATCAAAGTCAGCAACAAGCTCCCAGCCCGATGTGCCATCCTTCCGGTCTGTGACCCTGATGCCGGCCCCCAAAAGCCCGTCGCGGATACGATCTGCTTCGGAAAAATTTCTTTCGCTCTTGGCCTTGGCGCGCGCACCCATCAAGTCGTTCACGGTATTTGCAACCATCACGTTAATCTGCTCGGTCATTGCCGGAATGCTGCTTTTTTGAAAATACTCAAAATCAGCAGCTGGTAGGCCAAGATATCGTGCCGAAGCAACGAATTGCTCCATGTTTCCGTCCTTGAACAGCCGGTGCAACACTGAAATCGCCCCCGGCGTATTCAGGTCTTCCGCAAGACAATCCATCACGTCGTTGTCGATATGCTTGCGATCGAATTCGCTGGCAGCAGTGTCACTGACAATCGATATCCGGTCGGGGTTATTCCATTCGCGCAGCGTCTTTTCGGCCTCGTCGCGCTTCTTGTCGGTCCAGTCCATCGGCTTGCGGTAATGGGTGCTGAGCATCACGAAACGGATCACCTCGCCCGGCACACCCTGATCCAACAAGTCGCGCACGGTGAAAAAGTTGCCGAGCGATTTGGACATCTTCTTGCCCTCGACCTGCAACATTTCGTTGTGCATCCACACATTGGCAAATTCGCTTTCAGGGTGTGCACAGCAGCTTTGGGCGATCTCATTCTCGTGATGCGGGAACATCAGGTCATTGCCGCCGCCGTGGATGTCGAAATGCGCGCCCAGCAACTCGTACGCCATGGCCGAGCATTCGATGTGCCAACCCGGACGACCCCGCCCCCACGGACTGTCCCATCCGGGCGTATCAGCGTCTGACGGTTTCCACAGAACGAAATCCATCGGGTTGCGTTTGTAGGGGGCGACTTCGACCCGAGCGCCAGCAATCATATCGTCGATCGACCGGCCAGACAGCGCACCGTATTTCTTATAGCTTTCGACGGCGAACAGCACGTGGCCTTCGGCGGCATAGGCATGACCCTTGGCAATCAGCCCTTCGATCATCGCGACCATCTGGGGAATATACGCGGTGGCACGCGGCATGTGGTCCGGCTCGAGAGCACCGACACCGGCCATGTCCTCCAGAAACCACTGCGTTGTCTCATCCGTGATCTGGCCGATCGACCGCCCGCTTTCCGCGGCGCGCGCGTTGATCTTGTCATCCACATCGGTGAAGTTGCGCACATAGGTGACGTGATCGTTGCCATAGACATGGCGCAGCAGCCGGTTGAGCACGTCAAACACGATGACGGGGCGCGCGTTGCCCAGATGGGCGCGGTCATAGACTGTCGGTCCGCAGACATACATCCGCACGTTCTTGTCATCGATGGGCGTGAAAACCTCGCGCTGGCGGGTTTTGGTGTTGTGCAGCTTGATCGTGGTCATGTGGCGCGTCCTTACGCAAGGATGGCGCGGGCATGGCACAGAAATCTCGGGAAGAAAACGTTGTGAACAGGCCCGCCGGAAGGTCTTAGCAGGAAATACAGCAAATAATGAGTGTGTTCGTGTTCATACTGCTTGCGTAGCCCGAGCATGGCCCGAGGGTCAAGCCTGATTGACAAATCACCTTTGCTCTGCGCCCCTGCGTCCTTCATCTGGAATAACGGAGGCAGGCCATGCAACTTTCATCACGCATAACAGATCTACTTGGTGGCGGTTCTGACGGCTGGGGTGTGTTTTTAAAGGCCCGCCGCATGATCGGTGACGGCGTATCGGTTACCGAACTGACCATCGGCGAACACGACATCCGTACCGCCGCCCCGATCTTGCAGGAAATGCACCGTGCGGCAATTGCCGGCCATACCGGCTATGCCGCCGTGCCCGGTACCGACAGCCTGCGCGACGCGGTGGCGGTACGGGTCCGTGAACGCACCGGCGTTTCCACGACGCGCGACAATGTGCTGATCACCCCCGGCGGGCAGGCTGCCTTGTTCGCGGCGCATGTGGCTGCGTGCGACCCAGGTGACACCGCGCTTTATATCGACCCCTACTATGCCACGTATCCCGGCACGATCCGGGGTGTCAGCGCGGTCCCACAGCGCGTGCCGGCCCGCGCCGAGGACGCGTTTCAACCCCGGCCCGAAACCATCGCCGCCGTGGCTGCCGGGGCTAAATCGCTGCTGATCAATTCACCCAACAACCCGACCGGCGTCGTCTATTCCCGTGCCACCTTGGAAGGTATCGCGCGGGTATGCATCGACCACGATCTTTGGTTGATTTCGGATGAAGTATACGACACGCAAGTCTGGACCGGCGAGCACGTGTCGCCACGGGCCCTGCCTGATATGGCGCATCGTACGCTTGTCGTGGGATCCATGTCCAAGAGCCATGCAATGACCGGGTCTCGCTGTGGCTGGATCGTCGGCCCGGTCGAGGCAATTGAACACCTCACCAACCTGGCCACGCACACTACTTACGGCGTGCCGGGCTATATTCAGGACGCGGCTCTGTTCGCCCTGTCGCAAGGCCCCGAATTCGAAGCGGAAATAGCCGCCCCGTTCGCGCGCCGCCGCCAGCTCGCCCGAGAGATCCTTGCCGGTCAGAACGCTGTTTCGCTCGTCCCCGCGGATGGTGCAATGTATCTGATGCTCGATATCCGCAGCACCGGCATGACGGGCGAAGAATTTGCCAATGCGCTGTTGGATCAACACCATATCGCGGTCATGCCGGGCGAAAGCTTTGGTGACGCCGCTGCGGGTCACATCCGTGTGGCGATGACGATCGAAGACGGCGAATTCGGCAACGCTGTCAGCACATTATGCAAATTTGCTGAAGAACGCGCCGCATAAGAAAAGGCCAGGTGCTAACAGCTCCTGGCCTTGGCCCTTTCGGGTGCATCACACTGCCCGATCACGTGACAACGTATCATCATGTGACTGTCTGGCTCGGAAATGTCGCTGAAGACATCCCCGAGCGTGCAATGCTACATGCGCTTTAGAAGCGGTAGGAGCCACGCAGGTTGAACGTTGTCACGTCAAGATCTGCACCGGCAGTGTTGTTGATGTCGGTGAATTTGTTTTCCAACAGTTCGGCACCCACGGTGTAACGGTCGGTGACTTTGTATGCCATACCGATACCATAGAACGCGCCATCTTCGTTGCCAAAGGATGTGTCGGCACGAGCATAACCACCGGTTGCGTATACCAGTGTGTTACCAAGATCATAGCCAGCTTTCAGTTTGGCACGTGACATGGAATCAAGCTGAGCAACACCGTTGTTCAGGTCCATGTTGGTCTTGTCATAATCAAGTTCGCCACCCAGCACGAAGCGACCGAAGTCATAGTCGTAACCGGCGTGGAAACCATACGAACCGTTGTTACCGTCCAGGGCACCCGGACCGTCCGCATCGGAATAGCCCAACTGCAAACCAGTGTAGAAACCGGTCCAGTCGCTACCCAAATCTGGCGCAGGCATTGGGGCCATCATTACAGGCTCAACCACTGGCTCGGCAAGGCTGCCGGCATAAGCGCCGCCAGTAAATGCGGTGGAGGCCAGAACTGCGGCGGAGGCGAATTTCATAGTGCGTTTCATTATCATAACTCCTCGATAAAAACGTATCCGAGCGGGCGTTTCCCACTTCAACGACACAACGCTGCACCTAGGATCTGGTTGCGATTTAGCCCAATCACAGATTGGTGATCGGAATATTGTTGCCGATTTGCGTCACCGCTTTTTGGGTGTCGATAGCGTCAAAGGCAATCATGGCAGGTCGTTAAAGGCTTTTACGTCGCAAACAGGATAGAAGCGCCGAATTTATTTTCGCAGCATTGGAACCATCAAGGAGGGTGCCGTATGGAAACAAAGCGTTGCATAGCTATCTGCGTTGCCCGAACCATCGGCGCAGAACGAGGTCGCGCAGCACGGGGTGCACCTCTCCAAGGGACTGGAATGTAGCTTTTCAACCTTCCCAACCTTGGATCTATCCCATGACCATTCTTACTCCTCATCGCTCAGGTGGTCGCGCCGCCCGCCGTGCTGCGCGTGCCGCCCCATTAGCCGATCACCTGCGCCCGGTGCGCCCGGGACAGTCTGGCGGCACTTACACTCCGTTGACCCAGGCCGGCATGGACCGGATCCATCAAGCCGCGCTCGATGCGCTGGAGCAGATCGGGCTTGCCGACGCACCGCCATCCGGCATCGCCCATATGACGCGCGCAGGTGCCATCCTTGGTGATGACGGCCGGGTGCGATTCCCCCGGGCGCTGATCGAAGACGCCATTGCCAAGGCCAACCGGTCTGTCACCCTGCATGCACGTGACCCCAGACATGACCTGCACCTTAGCGGCACCAAGGTTCATTACGGTACCGCCGGTGCGGCTGTGCATCTGGTTGATGTGGACGGACGAACCTATCGGGAATGCGGGGTGCAGGATCTTCATGACGCCGCGCGGATCTGCGACCAGCTCGACAATCTGCACTTTGTTCAGCGCCCCATGGTGTGCCGCGATATTCCCGATAACCTCGAGATGGACCTGAACACGATCTATGCCTGCTGTGCCGGTACCACCAAACACGTCGGTGTTTCTTTTACAGAACCCTCTTTCGTGCCGCATGGCCTCGAGATGCTGCATATGATCGCCGGCGGCGAGGACAAATGGCGTGAACGACCTTTTGTGTCGAACTCGAACTGTTTTGTTGTACCGCCGATGAAATTCGCCACAGAAAGCTGCCTGGTGATGGAGGCATTGATCGAAGGCGGCATGCCGATCCTGTTGCTTTCGGCTGGTCAGGCCGGTGCGACCGCCCCTGCCCCCATCGCCGGTGCGATCGTTCAAGCCGTCGCCGAATGTCTTGCCGGGCTGGTTTATGTCAACGCGATCAAACCCGGTCACCCCGCGATCTTTGGTACCTGGCCGTTTGTCAGCGACCTGCGCACCGGTGCCATGTCAGGGGGATCTGGCGAACAGGCCCTGCTGACGGCCGGTTGTGCCCAGATGCACCACTACTACGACCTGCCCGGCGGGGCGGCGGCGGGAATCGCGGACGCCAAACTGCCGGACATGCAGGCAGGATGGGAACAGGCGATGTCGAATGTCATGGCCGGCATGTCGGGCTTGAACATGGTCTACGAGGCAGCGGGCATGCACGCGTCGTTGTTGGGGTTTTGTCTCGAATCGCTGATTTTGGGCGATGATCTGATCGGACAGGCGTTGCGCTGCGTACGCGGCATCGAAGTCACCGAGGACAGCGTCAGCCTGGAAGTGATGCGAGCGACATGCATCGGCGGTCCGGGTCACTATCTGGGATCGGACCAGACGCTGAACCTGATGCAGACCGAATACATCTATCCCGCGCTCGGTGATCGCACCTCGCCCAAGGAATGGGCCGAACTGGGCAAGCCCGACCTGATTGCAAAGGCAAAGGTTCGCAAGGACCAGATCTTGTCAGAGCGGTCAGCAGCGAGGTTCGACCCGCAGACAGACCAGATGATACGTGATCGGTTCAACATTCATCTGCCTGCATAAAACAATGCACCACCCTGTGGCCTTCATCTGTTGATGTGCTAAATTCCCGGCCACAGGGGTCACGACCCCAAGCATGACGCAAGGGTTGCCAGTGATCTCGTTTATAACCACCCACATCGAAGTCGTAGGTCTTATCTTTCTGACTTTGTTCGTGGCCTTCATCCTTTTGCAGCAGCGCCGCAGCCCACAATCTACTGTCGCATGGATATTGTTTCTTATCATGCTGCCGTATGTTGCGGCCCCGTTGTTTCTGGGTCTCGGATTTCGCAAGCAGGGAAACCGGTATGAGCCGGTATTGTTCACCACGAAAGAAGAGCCGCCCACACCCGTTCACGCGCTTGATGCGACCTTTCAGCACTTCATGATGCCCCCAGCTCTCGAGGCTCAAAGGCTGACTTTGCTTGACACGCCGCAACTGGCGTTTCAGGCGGCCCTGGACACGATCGACAGTGCGGAACACAGCATTGATGTGCTTTTCTATATCATCGCGAATGACGGCACCGCGAAACATTTCGTCCAGGCGTTGACCGACAAGGCCAGAAAAGGCGTTCATGTCCGATTGCTCATGGACCGTCTGGGGACGCTGCGAGGTCCACATGAGGCATTGAAGGCGCTGAAGGCCGCAGGCGGAGAGGTTTTGTTTTTCTCGCCGATCCTGCAATTGCCGGGCACAGGCCATCTGAACCTGCGCAACCATCGTAAGATGATCATCGCCGATAATGCGCGGGCTTTCTCCGGCGGTATGAATGTCGCGGACCACTACATGACCCATACGCCAAAACCGGGGCATTGGGTGGACCTCGCGTTCACCCTCGAAGGGCTTTCGGTGCAGTCCTTTTGCGATGTGTTCCGGTCCGATTGGGAAGTCGCCTCGGGCACGCCGACGCCACAGGTTGTCACCCCAGCCCCCACGACAGGCGGAAACGCTACGGTGCAGCTTGTTCCTTCCGGGCCCGACATTGCCGAAGACCCGCTGCATGACGGACTGATCCGCGCCATCCACCTGGCGGAATCGCGCATCTGGATCGCGACCCCCTATTTCGTCCCGACCGAGGCATTGGCCAATGCCCTGCGTATCGCATCACGCCGTGGTGTGGATGTTCGGATAATCGTGCCTCAGAAATCCAATCAGCGGATCGCCGATTTCGCGCGCGGGGGGTTTTTGCGTGACGTTCAGGAAGCCGGGGCAGAGATTCACTTTTTCAAACCGTCGATGATCCACGCCAAGGCCGCGTTGATCGACGATGTCGGCATCGTCGGCACCGCCAACTTTGACGTGCGCAGCATGCTTCTCAACTTTGAGGTGATGCTGTTCCTTTATGACGCACCGAGCGTGACGACGCTGACGGAATGGTTTCTGGAGCGGCAAGGCGATTGCCACAACGTCGTACGCAACGTCACCTTGATCAGACGCTTGGCCGAAGGCGTCTTTCGCATCGGAGCACCAGTCTTGTGACCCAGCCACCGCTTCGCATCGCCAGCTATAACATGCGCAAGGCCAAGGGGACGGACCGGCAACGCGACCCCTATCGCACCATGCGTATCGTGCGTGAACTGGCCGCCGATATTGTCGTGTTGCAAGAGGCCGATATGCGACTGGGGGCCCGTCCTTCCGCATTGCCGGTGGATGCACTAACGGCTGAGACCGGGTTGGTCGCCGTCCCTGTTCCCAGTCCGGTTAGCATAGGTTGGCACGGTAACGCTGTGCTGCTGAACCCAAAGGCAGAGATCGTGGAAGTTCAACACCTGGACCTGCCAGGCGCAGAGCCGCGCGGTGCCATGGTCGTTGATGTCGACATCACCGGGACGCCCTTGCGTATCATCGCAACCCATCTGGGCCTGATGCGCCGGTCCCGCCGTGCCCAGCTTTCGGCACTTATTGCCCACCTCGACGAACGATCGACCCGCCCGACCCTGATCGCCGGGGACATGAACGAATGGTCTTTGAATGTTGGGCTCGGACGGCTGGCGCATCACTTCACGATCCACGCTCCGGGTAAGAGCTTTCACGCCCGCCTGCCCCTTGCCGCGTTAGACCGGATCGCGATAGACGATGCGCTAAAGCTGGTGGGCGGCGGCGTCTTCGATACGCCCGAAGCGCAACGGGCCTCGGATCACCTTCCGATATGGCTGGATTTCCAACACGCGTCAGACTGAGTTCTTGTGCCGCCGCACGACACTGCCGGGGCGCCCAGGCAAGCTAAGCGTCGCATCAGATCGTGGGCCACGTGCGATAACTTTGCCATTGGCGATAACGCACAGACGGTTGGCCCGCAGGCGCAACGCTTCGATGGGGTCACCGGCGTCCAGCACCACCAGCGACGCCTTCGCCCCTACGTGAAGACCATAGTCGTGCAGCCCCATCGTGCGCGCATTGGCGTTGGTGACCATGTCGAAACATGTACGCATTTCATCCGGGCTGGTCATTTGCGCCACGTGCAGCCCCATGAACGCCACGTCGAGCATGTCAGCCGTACCCAATGAATACCACGGGTCAAGAACGCAGTCCTGTCCCCAGCCGACGTTGATCCCCATCGCCAGCATTTCCTTGACCCTCGTCAACCCGCGGCGCTTGGGGAATGTATCGTGACGCCCCTGTAAAACGATGTTGATCAGGGGGTTTGGAACAACGTTGATCTGTGCTTCGGCAATCAACGGCAACAGCTTGGACACGTAATAATTGTCCATCGAATGCATGGATGTCAGGTGTGACCCCGTAACCCGACCGTGCAGCCCCAGGCGCGAGGTTTCAGCCGCCAGAGTTTCAATGTGGCGCGACAAAGGGTCATCGCTTTCGTCGCAATGCATATCAACCATAAGGCCACGGGCTTCGGCGATTTCGCACAGTTCGCGCACCGATGCCGCACCGTCAGCCATTGTGCGCTCAAAATGCGGGATACCGCCCACGACGTCGACGCCCATATCCAACGCACGGATGGTATTGTCGCGCGCGGTCGGATCACGATAGAATCCGTCTTGCGGAAACGCCACCAACTGCAAGTCGATATAATCGCTTACCTGCTCGCGAACGTGTAGCAGCGCCTCGACCCCCAAAAGCCGGTCATCGCAGGTGTCGACATGCGACCGTATCGCCAACAGCCCCATGGATGCCGCCCAATCGCAATAATCCAGCGCTCTTGCGACGACCTCATCCTGGGTCATCACCTGTTTCAGTTCGCCCCACAGGCCGATCCCTTCCAGCAACGTACCCGATGCGTTGATACGGGGCGTGCCATAGGACAGGGTAGCATCCATGTGAAAATGCGGATCGACAAACGGCGGGCTGACCAGATCACCGCCGGCATCAATGACTTCAGCGGCCTCAGCATCGCCGAGCACGTCAATAGCGCGGATCTTGCCGCCAGACATGCCAATATCGGCCACGCGCCCGTCGGGTAGCGTCCCCCCCTTGACGATCAGGTCAAACATCAGCGCTCTCCTTTGTTGAACGGTATCATCAGGGCCGCAGGAACCTGTGCGCGGCGCGACACCAGAATCAAAGCGACAATCGACAGAATATACGGGGTCATCAGAAATATCTGATATGGGATATCGGCACCAAGGCTGGTTTGCTGGACCCGGATCTGCAACGCATCGAAACCGGCAAACAACACCGCGCCGAGCAGCGCCTTGCCGGGTTTCCATGACCCGAATACCACCAACGCAATCGCCACCCAACCCCGGCCATTCACCATTTCGAAAAAGAAACTGTCAAACGCCGACATGGTTAAAAATGCGCCCCCCATCGCCATGAAGCCGCTGCCGACAATCACCGCGCCCATGCGGATGCCCGTAACAGAAAGCCCCTGCGCGGCCACCGCCGCGGGGCTTTCGCCGGCGGCGCGCACCGCCAGCCCCAACGGGGTGCGGTACAGCATGATGCCGGTCGCCGCGACCAATGCAAACGCCAGATAGGTAAACGGGGTCTGCGAGAACAAGGCCTGTCCCAGCACCGGAATGTCGGACAGGATCGGGATCTCGTAGGCTTGGAACGCGGCGATCTTGGGCGGGCTGGTTACCTGCGGCAACGCAAGCCGATACGCATAATAGGTCGATGATGTCGCAAGCAGGGTTACACCCAGGCCCACCACGTGCTGCGATAGCCCGAACGGCACCGTCAAGGCGGCATGCAGCAACCCAAACAGCATCCCCACCACCATCGCCACCGCGACGCCCATCCATAGCCCGGTACCGGAATATACCGCCATCCAACCCGCGAATGCGCCCGCGACCATGATCCCTTCGATGCCGAGGTTCAAAACCCCGGCGCGTTCGCAGATTAATTCGCCCATGGTTGCGAGGATAAGCGGTGTGGCTATGCGGATGACCGCCGCCCAAAAGCTGGCGGAAATGAGGATATCGACGATTTCCATTATTCTCTCCGCACCCGAAATCGCGTCAGCATGATTGCAAGCACCATCAGCAACAGCGCCGTTGCCAGCATCATGTCAGCAAGGTAGGTCGGCACCGCGGCGGCGCGGCTCATGCTGTCGGCTCCTACGAAGATACCGGCTACGAACATCGCGGTAACGATCACACCCAAGGGATTTAGCAGCGCCAGCATCGCGACGATAATGCCGGTGTAGCCAAACCCCGGAGACAGATCGAGCGTCAGACTGCCCTTCAGTCCCGCCACTTCGCTGAACCCCGCCAGGGCCGCAAGTCCCCCCGATAGCAAGGCCGTCTTGACCAGAACCCTGTTCACCGGGATGCCCGCGAAAGCCGCCGCCGCGCGGTTCAGCCCCACGGCGCGCATTTCATAGCCTAAAGTGCTGCGCGTCTGGATCACCCACACTGCCACGGCACAAAGGATCGCCAAGCCGAACCCCCAATGAAGTCTCAGTCCTTCAAACATCCGCGGCAAGCGCGCGTCCGCAATCAACCGCGCCGACTTGGGCCATCCCATTCCCATCGGGTCTTTTAACGGCCCCTCAAGCAACATCGAGATGAACAGTAAGAAAATGAAATTTAGCAACAAAGTGGTCACGACTTCGTCTACACCGAAACGGGTTTTCAAGATTGCAGGGACCAGCAGAACCAGCGCCCCGGCCAGAACAGCACCGAGCGCCAGCGTCGGGATCAATGCGAAACCGGGCCAGGGTAAGGCACCCGTCCCCAATACAACAGTCACAAGCGCACCCGCATATAATTGTGCCTCGGCCCCGATATTCCAAAACCGGGCACGAAACGCGACCGCAACAGCGAGGCCGGTGAAAATCAGTGGCGTTGCCCTGTTCAGCGTTTCCAGCAGGGCGAACTTCGTTCCGAAGGCCCCTTTGATGATCAAACCCAGCACCGCAAAAGGATCTGCGCCCGCGATCATTGCAAGTAACGAAGCAATCACCACGGTTGCCGCAATGGCCAGTGCCGGCGGGACGACGCTGCGCGCAAACGAAGGGTTGGCGATCGGTTCAAGACGCATGTGTCACCTGTTCGTCAAACCCTTGCCCTGCCATCCAGCCGCCCAGTTCGGATGGCGATTTGGTACCGCGAAGAAACTCCGGCGATAAGCGCCCCCCTGAAATGACATGAATGACATCTGACAGCCGCATGATTTCGTCCAAATCTTCGGATATCAGCAACACCGCCGCGCCACGATCGCGTGCAGCCAGAAGTTGGCTATGCACATAATTCACCGCTCCGATATCAAGACCACGCACCGGCTGATTGGCAAGGACGATATCAGGTGCCGCTTCAAGCACGCGACCGAGTATCAGCTTTTGCATGTTGCCGCCGGAAAGCAGCCTGATACGGGTGTCTGGACCCGGACAACGAACATCGTATTTATCAATTATATCAACGGCAAAGGCGCGTGCTTTCTTCCAGTACATCCACCCAGAGTTGCTGAAGTCATCCGAGTTGTAGCATTCGAGAATAGCATTTTCAGTGAGACTGAAATCCGCGATTGTACCGGTCTTGTGCCGATCTTCGGGAATGCGGGCGATGCCCTTGTTGACCGCATCGCGGGCAGACCAGTTTTTCACGGGCTCGCCATGGTGTTCAATCGTCCCTTCGGCAGGTGTGCACAGACCTGCCACCAGATCAGCCAGTGCAGCCTGCCCATTGCCCGACACACCGGCCAGCCCCACAATCTGCCCCGCTTTCAGGTTCAGCGAAACCCGTTTGAGACCAGGTATGCTTCCTATGTTTGGGGTGCTGACATTTTTTATTGAAAACAGGTCTCTACCAGGTGTAGCGACGGCGATATCGGGGGCGACCGCACCGGTTCCCATCATCAAGGTTGCCAGCGCTTCCTTATCGGTGTCGGCGGTATCGACCTCGGCGACCAGCTTGCCGTGGCGCAACACGGATACGCGGTCTGAGATAGCCATGACCTCGTGTAGTTTGTGCGAAATGAAAACAATCGATAAACCATTCGCAATCGCAAGCCGGAGCGTTGCAAACAGATCGTCAGTCTCTTGCGGCGTCAGCACCGCTGTCGGTTCGTCCAAGATCAAAATCTTGACGTCGCGGTACAACGCCTTGAGGATCTCAACGCGCTGCCGCTCTCCGAC
The DNA here is from genome assembly GCF_056859255.1 of Sulfitobacter sp. L-8. NCBI lineage: Bacteria > Pseudomonadati > Pseudomonadota > Alphaproteobacteria > Rhodobacterales > Roseobacteraceae > Sulfitobacter > Sulfitobacter sp. L-8. The sequence goes on along the minus strand of NZ_JBSXOD010000056.1, from coordinate 343,118 downwards.
CGTCAGGTTGGCGACCCGGGCTTCTAGTTCCACTTTAAGATTAAAATCGTCTGATATCTTTTTGATTTTTTTATTTATTTCCACGTTATTCATGCTGAGCGCGAACAACGGCTGCGCCCCGAGAGAGATGTTTTCCTTAACCGTCATGTTATCGGCAAGGGTGAAATGCTGATGTACCATTCCCACACCCGCATCCAGCGCAGCGCGCGAATTCCCCGGTGGCAGGACACGTCCGAATACCTCTACCGTTCCGCTGTCCGCCGTGTACTGGCCGAACAGGATATTCATCAAGGTGGTCTTGCCCGCGCCGTTTTCACCCAGCAGGGCGACGACCTCACCACGACGCAAAGACAAGCTGATTGCATCGTTTGCAATCAGCTTGCCAAAGCGCTTGGTAATGGCATCGAGACGAAGAACAACGTCCGCTGTGTCTCGCATCGGGTTAGGACGATGCAGGTTCAGCGTCGTTGATCTCGACCGTGTAATCACCTGACATGATCTCGGCTTCGCGTTTTTTGACCATATCCATCGCTTCGGCCGGAATCTTTCCGTCAAAGGTACCCAGCGGGGCCAGTACATTGCCCCCTTCATTCATGAATGAATAGACGCCGTAGTCAGCAGCTTTGAAGGTACCCGCTTTTACTTCGGCAATTGCCTTGTCCAGGGTAGGTTCAAAATTCCAGATCGCCGACGCCACGACGGTTTCGGGATATTCGCTTTGCGTGTCGATGACGTTACCGATCGCCAGCACCCCTTTTTCCTTGGCGGCATCAGACACACCAAACCGTTCGGCATAAAGCATGTCAGCGCCGTTTTCGACCATCGCGAACGCCGTTTCCTTGGCTTTCGGCGGATCGAACCAAGAGCCGATGAAGCTGACCTGGAACTTGATGTCAGGGTTCATCTCTTTCGCCCCCGCCATGAACGCATTCATCAACCGGTTCACCTCGGGGATAGGAAAACCGCCGACCATGCCGATATTGCCGGTCTTGCTCATCGATCCAGCGATAATGCCAGACAGGTACGATGCGTCCTGAATGTAGTTGTCGAACACGGCAAAATTCGGCAACGCGGCGTCTTCCTTAAAGCTCGACCCCATGAGGAAAGCCACCTCAGGATACTCCGCAGCGACTTCGCGTGCTTCTGCTTCCGCACCAAAAACTTCGCCCACAATGAGCTTGTTACCCGCTTCCGCATATTCCCGCAGCACGCGGGCGTAGTCGGTGTTACTGACGTTTTCAGAATAGACGTAAGCAATGTCGCCGCGCTCCTGGGCTGTCATCGCTGCCTTGTGGATCCGGCTGACCCACTGCTGTTCTACCGGCACGGTATAAACCCCAGCAACCTTGATTGGTTCAGCGGCCAGTACGGCGGAACCGAACGCAGTCGCAAGCAGCGCTGTAGTGGCAGTTGTCGCCAGAAAGCGGCGTCTGTTGATAGAACCTTGAAGAATTTTCATGTTTTTCGACCCCCTTATTGATTGTTATTGACCATAACGTGCTTTGATTTACCGCAACGGGTCAAGCTGTCTTTTACCAAATGGTCAAGATACAGGATTCTTGACGCTCAACTGGCAGTGCCGCTTGGAATAGCGCATAAGTTTTAATCACACCGGGGTTTATTCCTATGTCCCTGATAAATCAACACTAAGACAGGCATTTTGCCCATGATTGCCCCCGACATCGGTCGCTGATGTGGCTCTCCTGGAACAGCCCCCAGGGTGGTGGCGTATCCCCCAGCAGCGCGCAAAAAAAAGGAGAGCCGAGGCTCTCCCTTGAGGTTTCACTATTCAGGCCAGATATTGTTATCTGCTCGATATTGTCGTCGCCTGCGGCCAAAATAGCGTCAAAGGGCGAGCGCACCCGCCCCGTGTAAGGTGCCCGACCCGAAAGCCGGGCGTGTTGTCAGCTACAACCCGAAGTCCCGCCACAGGTGTTGCACTTCATGCATGTACCGTTGCGCACCAGCGTGTAGTTACCACATTCCCCGCACGCTTCGCCCTCATAGCCCTGCATCTTGGCCTTGGTACGGGCATCAATGCCGACCGATCCACTGGACACCGCGGTAGAGGACCCGATCGCCGCCGCGACCGCTTGCGATGCCATCTGAGGGGCGATTTTCTCGAGGGTGGCGAGGTTGCTGTCGCCCTGCCCGCCCTGAAGCAACACCAGCTCTTGCGGCATGCGATTGCGCAAGTAACCCGTCGAGCTGATCTGCTTCAACACTTCCAGCGAACGGGTGGCAGCGGTTTCGGATATCTCTGCGACGTTACGGACGCCGTCTTCTTCACCACGGCCAATGCTGTCGAACGATGCGCCTTCGGGCTGCACATGCGCCAGATCGGTGCGGTCAAGATAGGACACGGCCAGTTCGCGGAAGATATAGTCAAGGATGGACGTTGCATTCTTGATACTGTCGTTGCCCTGCACCATGCCAGCCGGTTCAAACTTGGTGAAGGTGAACGCGTCGACGAATTCCTCGAGCGGCACGCCGTATTGCAGGCCCACGGACACCGCGATGGCAAAGTTGTTCATCATCGCCCGGAAGCCCGCGCCTTCCTTGTGCATGTCGATGAAAATCTCACCCAGCTTGCCTTCTTCGTATTCGCCGGTACGCAGATAGACCTTGTGGCCGCCAACGATCGCCTTTTGGGTATAGCCCTTGCGGCGCTGAGGCATCTTTTCGCGGTGCGATTTGACGATCTCTTTGACGATGACCTTCTCGACGATCTTTTCAGCCAGAACCACGGCCTTGTCGTGGATGCTGCCCTGTTCAAGGGTTTCAGCTGCTTCATCGTCATCTTCAACCAAAGCAGAGGCCAAAGGCTGCGACAATTTCGATCCGTCGCGGTACAAAGCGTTGGCTTTGACACCTAATGACCACGAAAGTTCATAGGCCTTCTGGCAGTCTTCGATCGTCGCGTCATTCGGCATGTTGATCGTCTTGGAGATAGCCCCCGAGATGAACGACTGTGCGGCGGCCATCATGTAGATGTGGCTGTTCACCGACAGATACCGCTTACCTTTTTTACCGCACGGGTTGGCGCAGTCAAAGATGCTGTAGTGCTCTTGCTTGAGGTGCGGCGCGCCTTCCAGCGTCATCGTGCCGCAAACGTGGTCGTTTGCCGCGTTAATGTCCTTCTTGGAAAATCCCAGCGACTTCAACAGGTCGAACGTGGGGTCGTTAAGCTTGTCAGCCGGGATACCCAACACCTGAGTGCAGAATTCCTCGCCGAGGGTCCATTGGTTGAAGACGAACCGGATATCGAACGCTTGCGCCAGTGCAGCGTCGACTTTTGCCAATTCATTGGCACCAAAGCCGTGGCCGACCAACGTGGTATGGTTGATGCCCGGTGCATTGCCGATAGACCCGTGTCCAACCGCATAGGCGACGATCTCTTCGATCTGAGCCGAGCCATACCCAAGCTTTTCCAAAGCGGCGGGAACGGATTGGTTTATGATCTTGAAGTATCCGCCACCGGCAAGCTTCTTGAACTTCACCAGCGCAAAGTCAGGCTCGATTCCCGTGGTGTCACAATCCATGACCAGCCCGATGGTACCGGTCGGCGCGATAACCGAAACCTGTGCGTTGCGATAGCCGTGCAGTTCACCAAGGCGCAAAGCTTCGTCCCACGTGGTCGTCGCGACCTTGATCAGATCGCCCTGTGGACAGCTGGCGTGATCCAGAGGGACAGGCTTTACCGCCAATGCTTCGTAGCCATCGGATTTCCCATAGGCTGCGTTGCGATGGTTGCGGATGACGCGCAGCATGTGGTCGGCGTTCTTGGCGTGGCCCGGGAAGGCCCCCAATTCACCCGCCATTTCGGCGGACGTGGCATAGGAGACACCGGTCATGATTGCAGTCAGGGCACCACAAAGCGCGCGGCCTTCATCACTGTCATAGCTAAAGCCCATGTTCATCAGCAGCCCGCCGATATTGGCATAGCCCAGACCCAATGTGCGGAAGTCATAGGACCGCTGCGCGATTTCCTTGGACGGGAACTGCGCCATCATCACCGAGATTTCGAGCGTTACGGTCCACAGACGGCTGGCGTGCATATAGTCTTCGACCATGAACGCGCCATCCTTGAGGAAGGTCAGCAGGTTCATCGACGCAAGGTTACAGGCCGTGTCGTCAAGGAACATGTATTCGGAACAAGGGTTTGACCCACGGATCGCGCCGTCCTCGGGGCATGTGTGCCATTCGTTTACCGTATCGTGGTACTGGATGCCGGGGTCGGCACAGGCCCATGCGGCGTGGCCAACCTGGTCCCACAGATCACGGGCGCGGATGGTTTTCGACACGCGCCCTGTGGTGCGGTCCAGCAATTCCCAATCCGCGTCTTTTTCGACGGCATGCAGGAACGCGTTGGTCACCCGGATTGAGTTGTTTGAGTTCTGTCCGGAGACCGAGGAATAGGCCTCTGAATCCCAGTCTGTGTCATAGGTCGGAAATTCAATCGAGGTGTGGCCCTGCTTGGCATAATCCAGCACACGCTTGACGTAAGTCTCGGGGATTGCGCATTTTTTCGCATCCTTGATCGCGGCCTTCAGCTGGTCGTTCTTGGCGGGATCATAGGCGTCGGCCTGCGCGCCGTCCCATGCCTTGATCGCCGCGAACAGCTTGTTCAGCTCGCGTTGGTGCATCTTGGAACCCGCCACGATCGACGCGACCTTTTGTTCTTCGATGACTTTCCAGTTAATGAAATCCTCGATATCGGGGTGGTCCGCATCGACGATGACCATCTTGGCCGCGCGCCGTGTGGTGCCGCCCGATTTGATGGCACCGGCAGCACGGTCACCGATCTTGAGAAACCCCATCAGGCCCGAAGACTTACCGCCCCCCGACAGGCTTTCGCCCGCGGCCCGCAGGCTGGAGAAGTTGGTGCCGGTGCCGGAACCGTATTTGAACAGGCGGGCTTCGCGGACCCAGAGATCCATGATACCGCCATCGCTGACCAGGTCATCCGCGACAGATTGAATGAAACATGCGTGTGGTTGCGGATGCTCATACGATGACGTGGAGCGGGTTAGTTCGCCGGTCTTGTAGTCGACGTAATAGTGGCCCTGCGCCGGCCCGTCGATCCCGTATGCCCAGTGCAGACCGGTGTTGAACCACTGGGGGCTGTTGGGTGCGCCGCTCTGCGAGGCGAGGATATAACGCATTTCGTCGTAGTAAGCCTGGGCGTCAGCTTCGGTGGTGAAATAGCCCCCCTTCCAGCCCCAATAGGCCCAGGCACCGGCCAAGCGGTCGAACACCTGCTTGGATGAGGTTTCGCCACCCATGGTGGCACCGTCTGCGGGGACAGAACGCCACAGGAATTCCGGGACACCCTTTTCCTTTACCTTCTTGGTCGCCGACGGCACGCCCGCTTTGCGAAAGTATTTCTGAGCGATCACATCCGATGCGACCTGGCTCCAGCTTGAAGGCACTTCGACGTTATCGAGATGAAAAACCACCGATCCATCCGGGTTGCGGATTTCAGAGATCGTGCTGACAAAATCAAGATCTGCATAAGCATCTTGTCCGGAAGTGGTAAATTTTCTTTCGATCTTCATATCAGCTGCCCCATTTGTTTTCAGCTCTTCATAACAGTGGGCTATGTCTGGCCTCGCAGACCGCCCCGATGACGTCGACACACAGCGCCAAAAGGATCACCGGATCAGGTATCAATCTGAACTGTCCAACGCTCTGAAACACCGAGCCAGTTCTTGATATCTGATGGTTCGCCCCGTAGCGCATCACACTATATATAGTATCAACGCCGCCGACTTACACAAACTGACGTATATTCACTGCTTCGGTCAACGGCTTTATTCTCAAATTTTGGGAAGTTGGCGCTTGACCGATGCAGCATTTTTTGAGGCACGCGGGAAAGTGGTGATTCAATCGCCTGATATACACAATACACGGATTGGAAGCTGGGATTTATCCTGTTGTGGATAAGTCAACAAACTCGCGGGTTTAGATAGGTGGGTTGATGCGTTGGACGAGATATCCACAATTTACCTCACAAGAGACTGGGGATAATCTTTGGTCGAAGCGCAACGAGAAAAAAATCTGCGACCCCAAGATGTAGTGCGCAAATTATATGCAGATGCTAAATTTGGATGCCATGAAAACACAGATATAGCGTTCTGATCCGCAAAAATGCAGATCAGTAACACTATATGTGGTTGGTCTTAAATGGTCGGGGCGAGAAGATTCGAACTTCCGACCCCCTGTACCCAAAACAGGTGCGCTACCAGGCTGCGCCACGCCCCGACTGCGGCCTCTTTAGCTAGAAGCGATCTGATTGAAAAGCCCTAACTTCACGAAAATCGCAGATTAACACGGCCAAGCAGGATTACGCCCCGCAAACGCCGGATGGCGCAGCTGCGTCCCCGGTGAAATGCCTATCCGCCGCGCCAGACCGCCGTTGATTTCCAACACACCAAGCAGGTTGTCCCCGCCCGGGATCGGCGTTTCGTCACCGGGAATGGCGTTTTCGTGAACACGCTGCACGACGCCCCTAGAATCAATGAAAAGCAGGTCGAGAGGGATCAGCGTGTTTCGCATCCAGAAGCTAAGTGTCTGAGGGCTGTCATAGACAAACAGCATACCGGCGCTGCCGGGCAGGCTTTCACGGAACATCAGGCCACGGGCACGTTCGGCCGCATCATCAGCGATCTCGACCGAAAAACGGGCTTGGCCCCAATCGCCACGCAGGGAGACCGACTGTTGCTCGCACACCGCCGCCGCGACCGGAATGGCGAGCCAACTTGAAAGTATGAAACACGCAGAAAGGACTAGTTTTCGCCCTGCTCTGCATTTTGTATTGTTACGGTTTCCCATGCATGTACCTCTGCGGCCATATGACCGCGTTCACCCATTATCACACGCAACGCCAATGCTTCTCCGGGTTGAAGATCGGATAGGCCCGACTGGCGCAGCACTTCTATATGCAAGAATATATCATCGTTCCGCCCAAAGGCATTGGCAAATCCGAACCCTTTGGATTTATCGAACCATTTGACCCGAGCAGGCTCGATCGGTATCGCGGCAACCACGTCGGGGTCCACACCGACAATATCCGACAACACTTGTGACTGAGAAGATTGGGCAGGATGCACAGCGTGTACCTGCGTCGCTTGCACCCCCCTTTCGGTCTTGTGGGCAGAAAGCTCTATGCGGGCCCCGTCGGCAACTGAACTTTGCCCGTAGTTACGTAATACGTTAACATGTAAAAGTATGTCAGGCCCGCCACCGTCAGAGACAACGAACCCAAACCCCTTTGAAGGGTCGAACCATTTCACCACACCTGAAATCACGGCGGTATCGTTTTCTAATTCTGACACAAATGTACCTTGGCGCTATCTAGTATTTCAAATTCGGCAGGAATGCCGCGTATTACTTACGGGTTTAATCGTGTTATCGTCCAGTTTGTGCGTTCATCCAGCCGGCGCCAGACAAAGCGGTCATGAAGACGAAACTCTCCGTCTGCCCAAAACTCAATCTCAAGCGGCGCTATCCGGTACCCGCCCCAGAACGGTGGCCTGTCGGGATCGGTGCCCTGCCTGGCGGTAACTTTTGCGACTTCGGCCATCAGAGCCGCACGGCTTGAAAGCGGCTTTGACTGGTCCGATGCCCATGCCCCCAAACGGCTTTTCAGGGACCGTGATCGATAATACGCGTCGGCTTTCGGCCCGTCTTCTTTAGTGATCAAGCCGCGCACCCGCACCTGACGGCGCAACGACTTCCAGTGCATGACAAATGCCGCTTTGCCCGCACGGTCAAGTTCCTGCGCCTTCGCGCTGGTGTAGTTGGTATAGAAGACAAAGGCGTCTGCCTCGATCTCCTTGAGCAGCACCATCCGCGCGTTCGGCATCCCGCTTTCGTCCACGGTGGACAAGGCTATGGCATTGGGATCGTTGATCTCGGTCAGTGCCGCTTCGTCCAACCACCTTTGCGAAATCTCGAATGGGTTGTCGCCGGCAAATATTCCTTTGCGCGCGTCCATGATGCGTTTCAGCCTACCCTCTTTTGATGTTAGATCGGTCAATTGTAGAAAGTGCCTACAATAAATGACACAGACAAATACTAAATGACACAGGCAAACAACGCAAAATAGCACATTTTGACAAATTGCATCCCTGAATTGCAGATGTGCATCTAACGGAGCAGTCTTGATGCCCAACAGGCAATAGATTAGACCACATCCTAGGCCAATAAATATAGTCGAAGGAATAGAGATGGCAAATGACCTGATGGCGGGAAAACGTGGGCTTATCATGGGCCTTGCCAACGACAAGTCGATTGCCTGGGGCATCGCGCGCAGTCTTGCTGATGCAGGTGCCGAGCTTGCCTTCTCTTATCAGGGCGACGCCCTGAAAAGACGCGTTGATCCGTTGGCTGCTCAATTAGGCAGCAACCTGGTGCTGCCCTGCGACGTCGGATCGGAAGAATCGATTGATGCGTTGTTCGAAACGTTGAAGGAAAGCTGGGAAAGTCTGGATTTTATCGTTCACGCCATCGGGTTTTCGGACAAGAATGAGCTGCGCGGCCGCTATGTCGACACCACGCGGGCCAATTTTGCGATGTCTATGGATATCTCGGTCTATTCGTTCACGGCGGTCATGCAGCGCGCCGAAAAGATGATGACGAATGGTGGCAGCGCGCTGACCCTGACCTATTACGGTGCGGAAAAGGTCATGCCACATTACAACGTCATGGGCCTGGCAAAGGCGGCGCTGGAGGCGTCGGTGAAATATCTGGCCGAAGACCTTGGCAAGGATGGGATCCGGGTCAACGCGATAAGTGCCGGGCCGATCAAGACCTTGGCCGCCTCGGGGATCGGCGACTTTCGCTATATCATGAAGTGGAACGAATATAATTCACCGCTGCGGCGCAACGTGACGATCGACGATGTCGGCAAATCCGCATTGTTCCTGCTCAGCGATCTGGGATCCGGCACCACCGGAGAGAACCTGCATGTCGACGCAGGATATCATGTTGTCGGCATGAAAGCTGTAGACGCGCCCGATATGGCCAAGGAGTAACGTCATGAGCAAGGATGCCTCGAGGTTGCCCCACGAGAAGGGCTTTCATATCAGTTGGGACCAGATACACCGCGACAGCCGGGCGCTGGCCTGGCGGCTTGACGGCATGGGCCCCGACAATGGCGGATGGCGCGCCGTGGTCGCGATCACCCGCGGCGGCATGGCCCCCGCAATGATCGCCGCGCGCGAGCTCGACATCAGAACCGTCGATACCATTTCGATCAAGTCATATGACCACCAGGATCAGTCGGAAGCGGTCGTTCTCAAGTCGCCAGATCGGGAACTTATGGGCGATGGAACCGGTATTCTGGTGATTGATGACCTTGTCGATTCAGGTAAGACGCTTGAAGTTGTTCGCCGGATGTATCCCAACGCGCATCTGGCGACTGTCTATGCCAAACCCAAGGGACGGCCGCAGGTCGATACCTTTATCACCGAGGTCAGTCAGGACACCTGGATATTCTTTCCATGGGACATGGCGTTGCAATATGTAGAACCCTACCGCGGCAAGGACTGACGCAGTATCAAAAAAGATTTATGCCTTCGGCGAGGATTTCAGACCATTTGGAAGCCGGGGCTGTTCCGCTTTTCCATGTGATGCTGCATTGAGTGTCGCTGATATGTGCCAGTCTTTAGGAGGACCCACCGAATGTCGACGCGTACCGCTGCAACCTTCTCTCCGCCCGTAATGGAAGCGCGTCGGTGGCTGGCGGGGGTCGTTTTTCCGGATGACCGCCCCTTGATCAACGTCAGCCAGGCGGCCCCGGTCGAGCCTCCGCCTCGGGAGATGCGGCAAGTCATGGCGGATATTGCGCTTAACCGCGATGACGCGCATCTTTATGGTCCCGTGTTGGGATTGCCGGAGCTGCGCAATGAACTGGCGTCGCGGATTTCCGCGCATTATGCGGGCCCCGTGCGCGCCGCGCAGACCGCGATTACTTCGGGGTGCAATCAGGCGTTCGCGGCGGCAGTCGCCAGCTTATGTTCAGAGGGCGACGAGATCATCATACCGACGCCGTGGTACTTCAACCACAAGATGTGGTTGGACATGTCGGGCGTGGCCGCGGTACCGTTGCCCGCGGGAGCGGGCATGCTGCCCGATCCCGAACAGGCCGCGGCGCTGATCACTCGCCGGACCCGCGCCATAGCGCTTGTCACCCCGAACAATCCCACTGGTGCAGAATACCCTGAAGGGTTGGTGCAGGCATTTTTCGATCTGGCGCGGGACCGCGGCATCGCGCTTATCCTGGATGAAACCTATCGGGATTTCGACAGCCGATCGGGGCCGCCCCATCGCCTGTTCCAGGACCCTGGCTGGGACGATAATCTGATACACCTTTATTCGTTCTCCAAGGCCTATCGCTTGACCGGGCACCGGGTCGGCGCGATTGCGGCTTCGGAAACGCGGTTGGCCGAGGTCGAAAAATTCCTTGATACGGTCGCCATATGCCCCAGCCAGATCGGCCAGCATGCCGCACTTTGGGGGATGCAGAACCTGGGCCGGTGGCTGGCGGGCGAACGCCAAGAGATTTTAGCCCGCCGCCAAGCCATCACCGACAATATGCCCGCGCTCACCGCCAATGGCTGGAAACTGTTGGGCTTGGGCGGCTATTTCGCCTATGTCGAGCATCCGTTTCCCGAAAGCTCGGGAGAACTGGCACCGCGCATGGTCCGTGATGCGGGTGTGTTGTCCCTGCCCGGCACCATGTTCACCCCCGTAGGGGACGTAACCGGCCAACGTCGGTTGCGCTTGGCATTCGCCAATCTGGATGTCGCCGGCATAGGGGTGCTGTTTGATCGTCTGTCACAGCTTTAACCGGCTCTTGCCCCTGTGCGGCGCACCGCATAGACAGGTCCAAACGTGCGTGTAAGGGATAAGACAATGAAAGCCAAAGGTAACAGCATCACGAAAACCGCAGTCTGGGGGCTGATGGGCCTTTTGGTGTTGGGTCTGGGTGGCTTTGGCGCAGTGAGTTTCACCGGCAACATACGCACCGTTGGCACCGTCGGCGACAAGCCGATTTCGGTCGATCAGTATGCACGAGAGCTGCAACAGCAAATCCGCGCCATCGAAGCACAGACCAACGAGCCGTTGAGCTTTCAACAAGCGCAGACCATCGGCCTTGACCGCGCCGTGTTGCAGCGGCTTGTGCGGTTGCGGGCTTTGGATAACGAGGCCGATCAAATGGGCCTGTCGATCGGCGATGAGAACCTGCGCGAACGGATCGTGGAAATATCGTCCTTTCAGGGAATCGACGGAAAGTTTGACCGCGAGGGATATCGCTATGCGCTTCAGCAAGCAGGGCTGAGCGAAGCCGCCTTCGAGATATCCTTGCGCGAGGAAGCCGGGCGCGCGCTGTTGCAGCAAGCGATCACCGCCGGCGTCGACATGCCGTCGGTGTATGCCGACACCCTGATCAACTATGTCGCTGAAAAGCGCAGTTTTACCTGGGCCAAACTGACGCAGGATGATTTGACCACGCCGCTTGGCGAGCCGACCGACGAAGAGCTCAAGACCTACTACGACGAAAACGCCGGGATGTTCATGCTTCCGGCAAGCAAATCCATCACCTATGTCACGTTGTCACCGCAAGATTTGCTGGACGAGGTGGAGGTCAGCGACGAAGAACTGCGACAGGCCTATGACGATCGTTCCTCAGAGTACAACCAACCCGAGCGTCGGTTGGTAGAGCGATTGGTTTTCCAGAATCAGGAGGCAGCGGATCAGGCAGCCGCAGCCCTTGAGGTCGGAGGCACTACGTTTGAAACCTTGGTCGAGGAGCGCGGTCTGGCGCTTGCAGATATCGACATGGGGGACGTCAGCAAAGACGAACTCGGGGCGGCAGGAGACAGCGTTTTCGCAGCCCAGGTCACTGATATCGTCGGGCCTGTGCCTACCAACCTGGGACCGGCCCTGTTTCGGGTAAATGGTGTATTACCTGCGCTGGAAACCTCGTTCGAGGAGGCGCGCCCGACGTTGCAGCAAGATCTGGCCGCAGACCGTGCCGGGCGCCTGGTCGAGGTCAAGGCCCGCGAACTTGACGACCAGCTTGCAGGGGGTGCCAGCCTTGAGCAGATCGCCGAGGACAGCAAGATGACCCTGCACACCATAGAGTGGACCCAGGACAGCACCGAGGATATTGCCGCCTATGCGGGGTTCCGCGAAGCGGCCGCGGGGCTGAAGGAAAGCGACTTTCCGAAAATCAGCCAGCTGGATGACGGCAGCATCTATGCGATGCGCCTTGATGGCACCAAGCCCGAACGTCCGAACCCGTTCGAAGACGCTCGGGATCTGGTCAAAGCCGACTGGATGGCAGACCAGCTTATCGCGGCGTTGACCGCCCAAGCCAAAACGCTGCAAAAGCAGCTGGTCGATGGGGCCGATTTCGAAGCTGTCGGTCTGACACCCACAATCACCGAGGGACAGACCCGCGACGCGTTCATCGAGGGTGCGCCCGAAGCTTTCATGTCCGAGGTTTTCAAGGCAACGCCGGGTGACGTTCAGGTGGTCGAGGGTGACGACAGCGTGGTTCTGGTGCGGCTTGATGATATTTCTCAGCCGGATGAGAACGCCAAGACGCAGCAGCTTCTTGAACAGTTGGGTACCCAATTGAACACCCAGCTCGCCGATGATGTATTTGCGCTTTATGCGGCGGATGTCGTGCGCCGATCCAGCCCGCAGATTGATCAGCAAGCGATCAACGCGGTTCATGTGAATTTCCCATAAGCTAGGCTGCCCATGACCCTGACCCCCGATTTTGACAGCTTTGCCGCAGGGTATGCAGCGGGCAAGAACCAGATTGTCTATACCCGGCTGGCCGCAGATCTGGACACGCCGGTGTCCTTGATGCTCAAGCTGACCGGTGCTGCGCAGAATGCCTTTGTGCTGGAATCCGTGACGGGCGGCGAGGTTCGTGGACGCTATTCTATCATCGGCATGAAACCGGACCTGATCTGGCGCTGTCGCGGCACCGCATCGGCGGTTAACCGTGCCGCACGATATGATGCCGACGCCTTTGAAGATGCACCAGGCGATCCGTTGGATGCCTTGCGTGCCTTGATCGCGGAATCGCGGATCGATCTTCCCGGTGACCTGCCTCAGGCCGCGGCCGGTCTGTTTGGCTATCTGGGGTATGACATGATCCGGCTGATCGAACACCTGCCGAATGTGAACCCCGATCCATTGGGGTTGCCCGATGCCATGATGGTGCGCCCGTCGGTCATTGCCGTGTTGGACGGGGTAAAGGGCGAGGTCACGATCGTGTCCCCCGCCTGGGTGTCTGACGGTCAATCCGCCAAAGCTGCTTATGCGCAGGCCGCAGAGCGCGTGATGGACGCGGTGCGCGATCTCGAACGGTCGATGCCGGGTGCCAGTCGTGATTTGGGCGAAGCGCATGAAGAATCGTCGCCGGTAAGCAACTTTACCCGCGAGGAATATAAATCGGCAGTCGAAAAGGCGCGAGAGTATATTGTTGCGGGTGACATATTCCAGGTGGTCCCCTCGCAACGATGGGCGCAGGGGTTTTCGCAACCACCTTTCGCACTTTACCGCAGCCTTCGGCGGACCAACCCGTCGCCCTTCATGTTTTATTTCAACTTCGGCGATTTTCATGTGGTCGGGGCCAGTCCGGAAATCCTGGTGCGGGTGTTTGGCAACGAAATAACCATTCGCCCCGTGGCAGGCACACGCCGCCGCGGAGCCACCCCCGAAGAAGACCGCGCGCTTGAAGCAGACCTGCTGGCGGACCAGAAAGAACTGGCGGAGCACCTTATGCTGCTGGACCTCGGTCGTAACGACGTCGGCCGCGTCGCCAAGATCGGCACCGTACGCCCGACCGAAGAATTCATCGTCGAACGCTATAGCCACGTCATGCATATTGTATCGAACGTGGTGGGTGAACTGCGTGAAGACCGCGATGCGTTGGATGCGTTCTTTGCCGGTATGCCAGCCGGAACGGTTTCAGGTGCCCCCAAGGTCCGGGCGATGGAAATTATCGACGAGCTTGAGCCGGAAAAGCGCGGGCTCTATGGCGGCGGCGTCGGGTACTTCAGTGCTGGCGGCGACATGGACATGTGCATCGCTTTGCGCACCGCCGTGATCAAGGACAATACCCTGTATATTCAGGCAGGTGGTGGCGTTGTTTACGACAGTGACCCCGAAGCCGAATACATGGAAACGGTCCATAAATCCGATGCGATCCGCCGTGCCGCGGCTGATGCCGCGCGGTTTGCCGGCCAAGGGAACACCTCATAATGCCCAACCAAGCCCCTTTTGAAATTTCGGATCAAAAGGTTGTTCCGGGTACAAGGGCGCAGATCGACCTCCCGATTTCCACTCTGCCCGATCATACACCTGTCGGCCTGTCGCTAGAGGTCGTTCACGGCAAACGCCAGGGCCCGACGATGTTTGTCAGTGCCGCTGTGCATGGCGACGAATTGATCGGAGTCGAAATCGTCCGCCGGCTGTTGCGCGCCCCCCAGCTCAAATCATTACGAGGCACGCTGCTGGTGATACCGGTGGTCAACTCGTTCGGGTTTCTGAACCGGTCGCGCTATCTGCCCGACCGGCGCGATTTGAACCGGTGTTTTCCGGGGCATCCGTCTGGGTCACTGGGATCTCGACTGGCGCATATCTTTCTGAACGAAGTCGTGCTGCGTTGCGATTTCGGCATCGACCTGCATTCGGCAGCGATCCACCGCACCAACCTGCCTCAGGTGCGCATTTCACCCTCTGATCCAGTGACGCGCCGTATGGCAATCAACTTTGCCGCACCGGTGGTGCTGACATCGCCGCTGCGCGATGGATCGTTGCGCGCTGTCGCGGCGGCCAAGGGAACACCGGTTTTGCTGTACGAAGCGGGTGAAGGGCTGCGGTTCGATGAAATGGCCGTGCGGGCCGGCGTGGCAGGTATTCTGCGGGTGATGCGGGCCGAAGACATGTTGCCCGCCAAAGGTATCGCGTCGTCGCGCCGTCAGCCCCATGTCTGCTCGAGCTCCAGTTGGTTGCGTGCGCCCGTTGGAGGTCTCTTGCGTACCTTTCGCGCTGAAGGCGAAACAGTCGCGGCCGGCGACGCACTGGCCACTGTATCCGACCCGTTTGGAAAGACAGAAACGGACATCGTTGCACCCCATGACGGCATCCTGATCGGTCGTGCCATTCTGCCGGTGGTCAACGAGGGTGACGCGGTGTTTCACCTGGCCAAGTTGTTACCACGGGCCGTGGCAAATACCGTAGAAGACATGATCACGCAGCTTGAAAGCGATCCCCTTTTTGACGAGGACGAGATTATCTAGCGGTTCGCAACGTCTGCTTCATTCAGTCATCTGGCTTTGCAACACCGCTGAAATCGGTGCCAGCGCAACCTGGCTTGCCCGATCCTGCAAGCCCCAAACCAGTAGCGCAGAGATCGTTTCGGGACGCATCCGTCCCAGCATGATCACCGATCCTTCTATGCCTGCCTTGAATGCTGCCTGGTCCAAAAAGCGGCGGATTACCGTCGGCGTCTGATCCTTGCTGTCAAAGTCCCGAAAGATCGCCGCGGCGGGTACGCCGTTCTTGACTGCCAGCTTGGGCATGGTGTTCAGCCCCTTGTCCTGCGTGACAAGCCCGTATCCGCCCTGCTCAAGGATCGCCGTGACCTGATCTGCGACTTCGCGGTTCGGCTGAAGGCCCGTGCGGTTTCCTTCCAGCACCCCGACGACTTCGGGCATGCGGGTGAACGCGACCCCTAACGTCGTTTCCGCATCGGTGGGCCGGGCGCCTTCAGGCAAATCGACCATTGCCAAGACCTCGAAACCCTCGTCGCGATAAATGCGCATGCGCTCTGCCGCGTCCGGAAGGGACACGTCAACGGCAAAGCTGATCGAATAGGGAAAACTGCGCAGTGCGGCAATTCCCACCTCGCCCCCATCAAGGTCGCTGCCGGAGTCTATCAACAAGATGCCCATCAGCGGTTTGTCTTCGGGATTGGCGAAGGGTTGGCTGTAGCGTTTGATCGCGCGCGCCCCGCCTGCGGTCGCTTGCGGCGTGACGGTCGGCGCGGTCTCGGCTGACAAAGCCGTTGGCAGGCGGTTGACCGTCACCCCGGTGTCGCGGTCCGATGTGATCGAAGCCGGTGCGCCGATGGTCGGGCGCCCTTGGGTATCCACCGGGTCGGGCGCAACAGTCGGCGCGCGAAGCGCGCCGTCATCGGCCAGGTTTGCACGGTCGGACACGGGCGCGTCTACTGCTACACCAGGCGAAGCGTCAGGTGTAGCGTCACGCGCCGGGACAGGTGCCGCGGGTTCTGTCAGAACTGCCACGGCGTCAGGTGCAGAGGGTTCCATCGGGGCGAGTGCCATCGGGTTGGGCAAGACGGGGGCGTCCGAGCCAATGACGGGCAAGTTGGTTTCGGGCGCGCTCGACGGCGTCGGGCGTTCGATGTTGCGCGTCGCGTCGGGTAATACTCTGGGGGCGGTAACCTGCGGCTGCATGGCCGTGTCAGGTGCAACTGCAAAGGTCCCCTGCGGTGTCACCATGTTGCCTGGTGGGGCCACCTTTGAACTGCGAACCGCCGTTTTTTCCGTCAGATCGTCAGACATCAATTCCTGAGTAAGCGTATCAAGCGGCGGCACCGGGGCTTCGGGTGCTTCTTGCGAAGCATCTATATCGTTTGCAATCGCTGCAACGACCTCGCTTTGCGTGGTTTCAGCAACCTGGTTTGAAATTTCCTCGGGGGCCTGCGCGTTTTCCGCAGGCGCGCGATCACCGGAAGGAGCGTCGGGGGCTATAGTTACGGCGGGGCTGACAGGTTCAGCGGTTTCCTCGGATGCAGCTTGCTCGGCGGCGGCCGCAGGCGCAACGGGTTTGATCGGTTCGTTGTCTGCCGCAGGCGTGGCAGGTTCGACCGGTTCGGCAGGTTGGACCGGTTCGGCGGGTTTTACCGGGACAATCGGGTCTGACACGTCGCGATCGGTTCCGACAGGACCGTCGGCTTTCACCTCGGCTTGTTCCAGCGTCGGGCCCATCGGTATCAAGAACGACACAAAACCGGCCACGACAACACTGAAGACGCCACCAATCAGGATGCCAGCAATGAATCCGCGTGCCATATTATGATCGCTCCTGTTTTTGTTCCGGATTGCGTGGCTCTGGGGCCACCTGCCCTTGACGATGGGTCTTAAGCCTGAACATGTACTGCCCAACGTTATACCGCGTTTTTGCGCAGTTCCTCTAGCCCTAAACCCAGCCTCAATACAAAGAATTACCAAATGCTGCTGCTGATAGATAATTACGACAGTTTCACCTATAACCTCGTTCACTATCTGGGCGACCTGGGGGCCGAGGTCGACATCCGCCGCAATGACGCAATCGACGTGCAGGCGGCGATGGCGCTGAACCCTGCGGGTATCATTCTATCGCCGGGGCCATGCGACCCTGACCAGGCGGGTATCTGTCTGGCCCTGACGGCGGCTGCGGCAGAAACGCATACCCCTTTGTTGGGGGTTTGCCTGGGGCATCAGACGCTGGGGCAAGCTTTTGGTGGCAAGGTCGTTCGGGCCAATGATATCGTGCATGGCAAGATGGGCCAGATGCACCACAAGGGCCGTGGCATTTTTGCAGGCCTCCCCTCACCCTTCGCGGCGACGCGCTATCATTCACTGGTTGTCGACCGCGCCACCCTGCCTGACTGCCTCGAGGTCACGGCGGAACTTGAAGACGGTACGATTATGGGATTGCAGCACCGTGACCTGCCGTTGCACGGGGTGCAGTTCCACCCTGAATCGATCCGATCCGAACACGGGCACAAGATGCTGCAAAACTTTCTGAACGACATAAAGGTGCCGGCATGAGCGACGCATTGAAACCGCTGATTGATGCCGCGGCCAACGGCCCATTGAGTCGCGCGCAGGCTGAAGATGCGTTCGAGATTCTATTTGATGGCGAAGCGACCCCCAGCCAGATTGGCGGTTTCCTGATGGCCCTGCGCACCCGTGGCGAGACAGTGGACGAATATGCCGCCGCCGCCCATGTCATGCGTGCCAAATGCCATCCGGTTGTCGCCCCTGATGGTGCCATGGACATCGTTGGCACCGGAGGCGACGGAAAAGGCACGCTGAACATTTCAACCGCAACCGCGTTCGTCGTCGCCGGTGCGGGGGTCGTTGTTGCCAAGCACGGCAACCGGAACCTGAGTTCGAAGTCCGGCACTGCTGATGCGATGACCCAGATGGGGATCAAGGTGATGGTTGGCCCGAAAGTGGTCGAGGCTGCGCTGCGCGAGGCTGGCATCGGCTTCATGATGGCCCCGATGCATCACCCCGCCATCGCGCATGTGATGCCTACCCGGTCCGAACTGGGCACCCGAACCATCTTCAACATCCTCGGGCCGCTGACCAATCCTGCGAGCGTTAAGCGCCAGCTAACCGGGGCCTACCGCCGCGATCTGATACGCCCTATGGCAGAAACGCTGGGTACACTCGGGTCCGAAAAAGCGTGGTTGGTGCACGGGTCCGACGGTACAGATGAACTAACCATCGCGGGCATAAGCTGGGTGGCGGCGTTGAACCCCGACGGGACGGTCACCGAGATGGAAATCCACCCCGAAGATGCCGGCCTGCCGGTTCATCCGTTTGAAGACATCATAGGCGGCAACCCCGAGGAAAACGCCCGTGCCCTCGGTGCCTTGCTTGATGGCACTGCGTCGGCCTACCGTGATGCGGTGCTGTTGAATTCAGCCGCCGCCTTGGTCATTGCCGATGCCGTCCCGAATCTGAAGGCAGGTGTCGAAATGGCCCGCCACAGCATCGACAGTGGTGCCGCTCGTGACAAGGTCACCCAAGTCGCGCGCATCACCCAGACTGCATGACCGCGCTTGATCTGTCCCGGCTTGGCACCTGGCGCGATCTGCCCTTTTTTGACGACACGCTTCCCGCCATCCAAGCCGCATTGGCAAAGGATGAGCGCATGTTCCTGCCCCCTGCACCTCAGGTTTTCGCGGCGTTGGAGCATACCCAGCCCGATGACGTTCAAGTGGTCATCCTGGGTCAGGACCCCTATCCCACGCCCGGCCATGCCCACGGGCTTGCATTTTCGGCCTCTGCCGACACCGCCCCGCTACCGCGTTCTTTGTGCAATATTTTCAACGAGATGCGAGACGACATTGGCGTCGCGCCTCAACATGCCGATCTTCGGTTCTGGGCGGATCAAGGCGTGCTTTTGCTGAACGCCGCGTTGACCGTCCCCGCGGGTCAGGCCGGTGGCCATGCCCAATTGGGATGGCAGGGCCTGACGGCACAGGTACTTGCACGGCTGGCTGACCGCCCCCGTGCCTACCTACTATGGGGAAGGCCAGCCCAAAAGGCGGCTAAGGCCGTGGATGGCACCGTCAACTTCAAGCTTGAAACCCCGCACCCTTCGCCACTATCCGCACGCCGCGGCTTTTTTGGTTCGCGTCCGTTTTCCCGTACGAATGACTGGTTGCATGCCCAAGGCCAAAACTGCATAGAATGGGCAACCCCGGAGACAACATGACTGACACTTCAGACGGCACCATCCTAGACAAGATCAAAGCATACAAACTGGAAGAAATCGCCGCCGACAAAGCCGCGAAACCGCTTGAGGCGGTCGAGGCAGACGCCCGCGCTGCATCACCGGTCCGCCCTTTTTCGGACGCTCTCTTTGACGCTTCGCGAGAAGGCTATGGGCTGATCGCGGAAGTCAAGAAGGCCAGCCCGTCAAAGGGACTTATTCGCGCGGATTTCGACCCGGCTGCAATCGCCTCCGCTTATGCGGCCGGAGGGGCGACCTGCTTGTCCGTCCTTACCGATACACCCAGCTTTCAGGGGTCTAAAAAATATCTGACCGCCGCCCGCGATGCCTGCTCTTTGCCGGTTTTGCGCAAGGATTTCATGTATGACACCTATCAGGTCGCCGAAGCCCGCGCGCTTGGGGCTGATTGCATCTTGATCATCATGGCCTCGGTCAGCGACGAACAGGCGAGCGAACTTGAAGATGCCGCCGCGTATTGGGGTATGGACGCGTTGATCGAGGTCCACGACAAGGCGGAACTTGATCGGGCAGGTCTTTTGAAAAGCCGGATGATCGGTATAAACAATCGCAATCTCAGGACCTTCGAGACCACTCTGGACACCACACGCGCACTGTCGAAACACGTGGATGTAGAAAAGATGATTGTGTCGGAAAGTGGTCTCAACACCCCTGCCGACCTGGCAGAGATGGCCAAATACGGGGCGCGTGTCTTTCTGATCGGCGAAAGCCTGATGCGTCAGACCAACATCGAAACCGCCACGCGGAACCTGCTGACCAACCCACTTCGTCCCGGAGGCATGTAAATGGCGCTGACGCATTTTGACGGAAAGGGCGACGCGCACATGGTCGATGTATCCGACAAGGCCGTGACATCGCGCATAGCCGTTGCCGAAAACTACATAAAGATGCGGCCGGAAACTTTTGATATCATTGCGGAAGGAAAATCCAAAAAGGGCGACGTGCTGGGCGTTGCCCGTTTGGCTGGCATCATGGCCGCCAAACGCACGGCCGATCTGATACCGCTGTGCCATCCGTTACCGATTACCAAGGTGTCAATTGAACTGACCCCCGACCCGGAATTACCCGGTTTCCGCATTGAGGCCACCGTCAAGACCACCGGTCAGACCGGCGTCGAGATGGAAGCACTGACAGCCGCCTCCGTCACGGCGCTGACGGTTTACGACATGGCCAAGGCAGTGGACAAGGCGATGGAGATCGGCGGTCTGCGCGTGATCTTGAAGGACGGCGGCAAATCCGGGCGCTTTGTTGCAGCATGATTTCTGTAAACGACGCCCTGGCACAGCTTTTCGATCTTGTGACCCCGAACCACGTCGAGACCGTTCCGTTGCGCAAGGCCGCCAGCCGGATGTTGGCCCGCGATGTCGTGGCGACCCGTTCTCAGCCGCCTTTCGCGGTATCGTCAATGGATGGATATGCCTTGCGCCAAGCCGAGGTCGAGCCGGACGCGATGTTCAAAGTTATTGGCGAAGCCGCTGCCGGGCACCGGTTCGAGGGCACCGTAAAAGCAGGCCAGGCCGTTCGGATCTTCACCGGTGCCCCGGTGCCAGACGGGGCCGATTTCGTGGTGATCCAGGAAGATACGACCCGGCGCGGTGATTTATTGATGCTGGGTCACGACATCGACGGCAAGACCAACATCCGTCCGGCTGGCGGCGATTTCACCCAAGGTGACGTGATGCCGGCCCCGCGCCGTTTGCGCCCCTCTGATATTGCGCTGCTTGCCTCCATGAATATCGCTGACGTCCCTGTGCACGCTGCACCTCGGGTCGCGATTATCGCCACCGGAGACGAACTTGTTCAACCTGGCGAAACCCCAGGTCCGGATCAGATAATAGCTTCTAACACTTATGGATTGGCAGCGTTGCTTGAACAGGCCGGTGCACGGTGCCGGATGATTCCGATTGCCCGCGATACCGTGGCCTCGCTGACACAGGCGTTCACGATGGCTCAGGACGCCGATCTGATTATCACCATTGGCGGCGCATCGGTGGGCGATCACGATCTCGTCGCGCCTGTCGCGGCGGAAATGGGTATGGAGCAATCCTTTTACAAGGTTGCAATGCGCCCTGGCAAACCCCTGATGGCGGGAAAACTGAGGGATGTGCCAATGATCGGCCTGCCCGGCAACCCGGTATCCGCGATGGTCTGTGGTGTGGTGTTTGTGGTACCCGTTGTGCACAAGATGCTGGGTTTGCCCGCTGCGGCAGCGCCGCGTGTCAGCTTGCCCCTGGGGGTTGATCTACGTCCCAATGGACCGCGTGAACATTATATGCGGGCAAGGTATGACGGGGGCATGGTACATCCGGAAAGCAACCAGGACAGTTCACTGTTGGGTGTTCTGTCGCGCGCCGATGTGCTGGTTGTGCGTCCCCCCGACGACCCCGCGCGCATGGCCGGAGAGATGATCGACTGCATCCGCCTATGATAGTTGACACAAAACGGGAACAACTATAGAACAAACCCTAATTGATAATCACAGGGACCGTTTGCATGCTGACCAAAAAACAACTCGATCTGCTGGCTTTCATTCATAAACGCGTTCAGCGTGATGGTGTCCCCCCCAGTTTTGACGAGATGAAGGAAGCATTGGATCTGCGATCAAAATCCGGGATTCACCGGCTTATTACCGCCCTGGAGGAGCGCGGGTTCATCCGCCGATTGGCGCATCGGGCTCGGGCTATCGAAGTGGTGAAACTTCCCGATTCACTGGGCGGGCATTCCGAAGCAGGCTTTACGCCGCGGGTGATTGATGGCGACCGCCCCGACGCGCCCCCGCCTCTCTCTGCCGCCCCGGTGTCCGCTGCATCTTATGAACTGCCTGTGATGGGGCGGATCGCTGCGGGTGTGCCGATTGAAGCGATAAGCACGATGACCCGATCGGTCGCCGTTCCAGGGGATATGATCAGCGGCAAGGGCGAACATTACGCGCTTGAGGTCAAAGGCGATTCGATGATCGATGCGGGGATCAATGACGGTGACGTTGTGGTGATCCGCGAAACGTCAGTCGCCCAGGATGGCGAAATCGTCGTGGCATTGGTCGACGATCACGAAGCGACGCTTAAGCGGTTCAAGCGGCATGGATCCTCCATCGCGCTCGAAGCTGCCAACTCGGCCTACGAAACACGGGTGTTTCCATCGGACAAGGTCAAGGTCCAGGGACGTTTGGTTGGCTTGATTCGGACCTACTGAACCTCGGCATCCGGCCAATTGGTCCATAGTCGTGTGCCCGTCATCTGACGGGCAGTGCGCATGCCTATACCGTCATTTGCCACAAATAGCGCGACGGCTCCGGTGGTACCCAGCCGCCTGGGGTCGAAAAGATCGCAGTCGCCTGTCGGGGGCGTTTCCACGACGGTTGACGTGACAACGATCTGACCCTCATGACAGGCTGTGAACCGGGCCAAGGCACGTTTTCCTGACAGATGAATGATCTCTTTCCCCGCCAGCAGACCCCGATTAGACCAACCTGCTGCCGCTTGCGCTTGATCGGAACTGTCCCCATCGTTTTCCAACCAGTTAAGCGCGATGAACCCTGCCCCTTTCGGTTTGCTTAACACGCGCCCTTCGGGTGACATCAATCCGACGATACCGCCATTGTCTGCAATCAGCAAAGCCGGTCGCTCGGCCTCTTGCCACAGGAAGAACCCCGCCACGACCATGCCCAACCCCGCATAGCGCAGTTTTCCCTGCCAGAGCAGCAGCCAAAGAAACCCCATCGCGAGCAGAGGCAGAACCCACGGGCCGGGGGCTTTTACGCGGCTCTGAGAACCATCGATCTGTGCAATGAATTCGGCGACCCCCAAAATCCAGCGCAGGCCCAGTCCCATAACCCAAAACGCCAGATGATCGAGCCCCAAGGGGGCCAGGCCAAGCGCCGCCACCGCTGCCGGCATCACCATCAATCCCATCAAGGGTACCGACAAAAGATTCGCGACCAAGCCGTAATGAGCGATCGTATTGAAATGTGCCGCGCCGACAGGCGCAGTGAACACCCCGGCCACCGCCGATGACAGGAAAGTCGCAGTGACCGGTGCCAGCCATCCTGGCCCAAGCGTCCGGCCAGCATTGCGTAGCCATCCGAACACGGCAACCAATGCTGTCGTCGCTGCAAATGACATCTGAAAACCGGGGCCGGTCAATGCTTCGGGGCGCAACGTCAACACGATGATAGCAGCGATCGCCACTGCACGCAGGGTCAGCGCTCTGCGTCCGATCACCAACGCGCCCAGTGCGACCAGCACCATGATGAAGGCTCTCTCTGTCGCGACATTGCCCCCTGACAGCGCCAGGTAAACTCCGGCTGCCCCCATGGCACCTATCGCAGCTATACTGCGGGTCGGCCAATGCAAGGCGACCCAGGGAACCAGACAGAGTGCCGTGCGTAGCGTGCCGAACACCACTGCGCTGAGAAGGCCCATATGCAGCCCTGATATGGCCAGAAGGTGCGCCAGGTTGCTGGCGCGAAGGTTGCTGAGTCCGGCTTGGCTCATTGCGCTGCGGTCGCCGGTGGTGATGGCCGTCGCAAACCCACCGACATCGCCCGGCAAAACCGATTGAATTCTTGCGGAAGCCGCCATACGCAGGCGAAATATCGCAAGACCGGCGTGCCCCGCCGACGCAGGCGCTGCGCCTAGTACCGGGTTGCGTGTATAGCCCACAGCCCCCAGTCCGGCAAACCAGGCGTAGCGTTGAAAATCAAAGCCGCCCGGCTCGACCGGCCCGCTGGGAGGGGACAGATGCCCTGTGGTCATCACCCGCAACCCGGGCGCGGCTGCGATACTGTGGCTTTGGTCGCCATGAAGTGAAATCCGTACCTTGTTTGGCGTATGCTCGGGTGCCACACGGGCCAGAACCACACGGTCCAACGTCAGACGCAAGGCGTCGGACTGACTGCGATCAATGGCCACAACGCGGCCGTCAATGGGTCCGTAATAGCGCCAACCCAGCACCGGTGCCGCAACCGAGTGAGCGCGCCAGGCTGCGACATTAAACCCTACCAGCACAAGCGCGACAGCTACGATCAAGGGCGAAGCGGCCTCCGGGATAAATCGTGATGCAAGACCAGCGCAAAAAGCGAATGCCGCAGCGCCAAGGAGCTGCATGTTTGAAGGTTCAGCCCCCAGGGCAAAATACGACCCGATGCCGACGGCCAGACATACCGGCACCCAACCCACAAGGTGGCCACGCTGCTGTTGCATCATCTGCGCAAGGCCAAGCCTCAGGCCCATACTTGCCCCCGATCATCGCACTGGATAGATAGTGGGTGACGCTATCCCAACGCTGGTTAGCAAAAGATAAACGGCACATCGTTTCGCGCGTTAGCCGACATTCCCGTTGAAAGGACCAACAGATTTATGACATCGCCTGTCGTCACCCGTTTCGCCCCATCACCGACCGGCTATCTGCACATTGGTGGCGCACGCACAGCGCTTTTCAACTGGCTTTACGCGCGGGGGCGCGGCGGGAAATTCCTTGTCAGGATCGAGGATACCGACCGGCTGCGCCACACACCCGAGGCGACCGACGCGATTCTGAAAGGCATGGCCTGGTTGGGGCTGGACCATGACGGAGATATCGTCAGCCAGTTTGACAACGCGCCGCGCCACGCCGAGGTCGCGCTTGAACTGCTTGCGTCAGGGAAAGCCTATAAATGCTTCGCGACCCAAGACGAGATCGCCGCGTTTCGTGATGCGGCCAAGGCCGAGGGACGCAGCACGCTGTACCGTTCGCCCTGGCGTGATGCGCCCCCGCACACCCATCCGGATGCGCCGTATGCGGTGCGGATCAAAGCACCGCTGACGGGCGATACCGTTATTCGGGATCAGGTACAGGGTGACGTAAAAATAAGCAATGAACAGCTTGATGACATGGTTTTGCTCCGGTCCGATGGCACACCGGTTTATATGTTGGCCGTCGTTGTCGATGACCATGACATGGGGGTGACCCATGTGATCAGGGGGGATGACCACCTGAATAACGCGGCAAGACAGATGATGATCTATGATGCAATGGGATGGGATGTGCCGACATGGGCGCACATCCCCCTTATTCACGGATCTGACGGCAAGAAGCTTTCCAAGCGCCATGGAGCCTTGGGCGCTCAGGAATATCAGGCGATGGGCTATCCGGCAGCGGGCATGCGCAATTATCTTGCCCGCTTGGGATGGAGCCATGGCGATGATGAATTCTTTACCGACGCGCAGGCGCAGGAGTGGTTCGACCTTGATGGAATTCGCAAGAGCCCGGCACAATTCGATCTGAAGAAGCTCGAGAATATTTGCGGACAGCATATGGCGATCAGCAATGATGCCGCATTGCGGCACGAAATCGAGCAATATCTGGATGCGGCGGATCTTCCACCTCTGACAAAAGATCAGGGCGACGGTCTGGAAAGGGCAATGTATTGCCTCAAGGATCGTGCGAAAACATTTCCCGATCTTCTTGAAAAAGCACAGTTTATCCTATCCAGCAGACCGATTGTGCCCGACGAGAAGGCTGCTCGGAATCTTGATAATGTATCCCGTAGTATACTGACAGAATTGACGTCGCAGTTGCAGAATGCTACGTGGGACAGAGAAACGCTGGAAGAGGCGCTGAACGGCTTTGCCGCAGACCATGACACCAAATTTGGCAAATTGGCGGGGCCGCTGCGTGCAGCGTTGGCTGGACGGGCAGCAACCCCATCGGTTTTTGACATGATGCTGGTGCTAGGGCGCGAAGAAAGCCTTGCTAGGCTGAACGATGCAGCTATCTGAATTATGCTTCGGCACATTTACAGATAGCGCAACAAACACACGGCATGGACCAATTCAGGGCCATGCCAGACGGCGGCAGACTGCACGCCGCATATGACAGGAAGGGACTTCATGGCCGAAAGTACAAAATCCGCAACGTTGACCATTGACGGCAAGAGCTTTGAGTTGCCTATCTATTCGCCGACGGTTGGCCCGGAAGTGGTAGACATCCGCAAGCTGTATGCCCAAGCCAATGTTTTTACATATGACCCCGGCTTTACATCAACTGCGGCATGCGACAGCACAATTACCTTCATCGACGGTGACGAAGGTGTCTTGCTGCACCGCGGCTACCCGATTGAGCAACTGGCAGGCAAATCGCATTATCTAGAGGTCTGCTATCTGCTTTTGTATGGTGAACTGCCGTCGCCCACCCAGTTGGAAGAGTTTGAAGCTCTGGTCACCAACCATACCATGATCCACGAACAGATGATTAATTTCTTCCGTGGTTTCCGCCGTGACGCACATCCGATGGCCATCATGGTTGGCGTCGTCGGTGCGATGTCTGCATTTTATCACGACAGCACCGATATCAACGATGCACACCAACGCGAGGTCGCGACGATCCGTCTGATCGCCAAGATGCCTACGATCGCTGCGATGGCATATAAGTACACCATCGGTCAGCCATTCATCTATCCGCGCAACGATGTCGATTATGCGGGTAACTTCCTGCGCATGTGTTTTGCCGTACCCGCCGAGGAATACGTCGTCGACCCGATCCTGAGCCGCGCGATGGACCGGATCTTCACGCTTCACGCCGATCACGAACAAAACGCATCGACATCTACGGTACGCCTTGCATCTTCGTCCGGTGCCAACCCCTTCGCCTGTATCGCTGCTGGGATCGCCTGCCTTTGGGGTCCGGCGCATGGTGGTGCAAACCAGGCCTGCCTTGAGATGCTCAAGGAAATCGGAACGCCTGATCGTATTCCGGAATTCATCGCCCGTGCAAAAGACAAGAACGACCCGTTCCGTCTGATGGGCTTCGGTCACCGCGTGTACAAGAATTTCGACCCGCGCGCGACCGTGATGAAGGAAAGCGCAGACGAAGTGCTCGAGCTGTTGGGCGTCGAAAACAACCCCGTGCTGCAAGTCGCGAAAGAGCTCGAGAAACAAGCCCTGCAAGACCCGTATTTTGCGGACAAGAAGCTGTTCCCGAATGTTGATTTCTATTCGGGTATCATCTTGGAAGCCATGGGTTTCCCCACGTCGATGTTTACACCGATCTTCGCGCTGGCGCGGACGGTCGGCTGGATTTCGCAATGGAAAGAGCAAATCAGCGATCCGCAGCTGAAAATCGGGCGCCCGCGTCAATTGTATCTCGGCGAGACCAGCCGCGACTACGTCGATATTGAAAACCGCTGATCGCCAGATCGCAACGGAACGCCTCGCGATTATGCGGGGCGTTTCTTTTTGCAAGCCGTGCTAAAGTGCTTGCGCAGGCGTCAGGCCACCTTCCCCAAGGCGGTGTGGCAAAGAATCATTTGTGACGGGGCACCGTCATCAAAAGCCCCTTTGATCAGCCACTGTTTCGTGGTTCGGTTTCCAAAAATCCCGCCCAGCGGTGTGACCTTGGGGAAATTACAATAATGTTTCCACTTGCTCTACAATGTTGCAAAAACATTGACGCCCCCTGATTAAAAAGCCCAAATATTTCACTAGTTACTGTGAATGGTGCCACTGGCCAAAGCCTGCGCCTTTTATCGACTGAGCAAGGAGATTACCGTGATGGCTACACGAGATACCAGCCTGGAATGGGAAACTGCGACCAGCCTTGCATCTGAACATGCCCGGGAACAGATTTCTCCGATGGGGTCTTTGGTCCACGATTCACGGCGCAACTGTGACCAGGTGGCGGTCGTTTACAACAAGGGAGAGACTCCGCCCCACATCACCGTGACACAAATTTCGCGGTCAGTGCACACCGTCCACGCCGACGGCGTCGCAGTTGCCATCGTTGCGGGTGCGTCGCGACCGACGCTGGAACCGGCTGACGTGCTTTTGATTGAACGTTCCGTCTGACGAAACATCTAACGCCCTTCGAAACGGGCGGGGCGCTTTTGCATAAAGGCCATTACCCCTTCCTTGAAATCTCGTGTCTGGCCGCTTTTTCCCTGCTCGCGGGCTTCCAGCGTCAGTTGATCCTCCAGGCTGTTGCCCCAGCTTGCACGGATGGCGTGTTTGGTCGCGGCGTAAGCCGCTGTGGGGCCCATAGCCAGATGCATCGCGCGGTCGCGCCAATGGGTGGCAAAGGTATCGTCGGGAACCGCCTCCCAAATCATCCCCCATTCATCGGCTTTGCGGGCGCTGATCTTGTCGGCGAACAGAGCCGCACCCATTGCCTTTGCCGCGCCCATTTGCCGTGGCAGCATATAGGTGCCTCCAGCATCAGGAATAAGCCCTATGCGAGCAAACGCCTGAAGAAAGTACGCTTTCTCGGAAGCGATAACGACGTCGGTGGCCAACGCAAGATTCGCACCGGCACCGGCGGCTGCACCATTTACCGCAGCAATGGTCGGCACGGGGCAATTGACAATGGCCCTCAGCATCGGGGCGTATTCATCCCGAAGCGTCCGTTCGAGGTTCATCGCACCCGCCGAACCGCTGTCACCCAGATCCTGGCCTGAACAAAATGCCGACCCCGCCCCTGTAACCACGACGCAGCGCGCCAGCTTTGCCCCTTGGGTAAAAGCATGTTCTATTTCCGCGCGCATCTGCGTGGTCAAGGCATTCATCTGTTCGGGGCGGTTCAAGGTAACAACCGCCAATCCATCCGCGACATCAAAGATGAGAGTTTGGTAATCCATCATGCAGGTCCGTTTCAGCTAGGTTTTGCCGCAGTCTAGACGAGCCGCTGGTCAGGGCCAGTGAAACCGCGCGTTACCCGTTCAGAATTTTATCTAAACGGGTTTGCTCTTCAGCGCTCAGAGGCGTTTGGTCTGGCGTTTTCGCATGAGCTTGTCCCCGCACATAGAGCAGGCTTGCACCCCCTGCCAGCAGCAGCATCAAAGGCCCTGCCCCCCACAGCAACCAGGTTGATCCGGTCGCTGGCGGACTCAGCAGCACATATTCACCGTAACGGTCCACGATATATCCCACGGCTTGGGTATCGCTGTCGCCGGCCACCAGACGTTCGCGCAACAGGATGCGCAAATCACGCGCAAGGCTGGCGTTGCTCTCATCAATGCTTTCGTTGCGGCAAACAAGGCACCTGAGGCCCTTGGAGAGGTCTCGTGCGCGTTGTTCAAGCACCGGGTCAGACAGGATTTCGTCAGGCTGTACCGCCCAAGCCGGCGTAACCAGCAACATCAACGCAAGAACCAGCCCCCTCATTCTGCCGGCACCGCACGAGAGGGTTTCGCCGCCCCTGCGGCCACGCGATAGCGACGGTCGGTCAGGCTCATCAAACCGCCGAGCGCCATAAGCGCGCAACCGATCCATATCCAGTTCGTCAGTGGTTTGATGTAGGTGCGTACCACCCATCCACCAGCATCTTGTTCGTCGCCAATCACCACATAGACATCCCGCGCCAGATTATAATCGATCGCTGCCTCGGTCGTTGGCATCTGAGCCACCGGATAAAACCGTTTCTCCGGCCGCAGCTGAGAGATCTCTTTTCCATCCTCAAAAAGCGTGACACTGCCGATTGTGGTCATGTAATTGGGCCCCTGTTGACGGGTCACATCATCCAGCTGGATCGTATAGCGCCCCACGTCGTAGGATTCACCCAGTTTGACCGCGCGAATATCGTCGGTGTTCCACGCGGTGATCCCCGCGACACCTACCATGGTGATACCAAGCCCTGCGTGGGCCAGCATCTTACCCCAATCGGCGCGAGGCAGACGTGTCAGCCGACCAAGCCGATCTTTGCCCCGACCGGTCCGCCCCCAAAGATCCATAACCGCGCCCATGACGACCCAGCTTCCCAGAAACAGCCCCATCGGCCCAAGCAGGCTACGCCCGCTTTGAACGGCATAGGCCAATCCACCCAAAGCGATTGCCAGCACGAATACATAGCGGAGCGGCTTTAGGGACCGCGCGATCGACGCACGTTTCCACGGCATCGCCGACCCCACCGGCAGAAGCAGCCCCAAAAGCACCATGAAGGGCGTAAATGCCGCATTAAAGAACGGCGGGCCGACACTTAATTTGCGTTCAAAGAACATCTCGGCCAGCAGGGGCCACATCGTACCTGTGAACACCACGAAACAAGCCACGGCCAGCAGGACGTTATTCACCAACAGCGCTGATTCCCGACTGACCATGCTGAATACACCCTTTGCTTCGAGCACGCTTGCGCGAAAGGCGAACAACACCAATGCACCGCCGGTGAAAAACGTCAGGATCATCAAGATAAACACCCCCCGTTCGGGGTCATTGGCAAACGCGTGCACAGATGTCAGCAGCCCCGAGCGCACGATAAACGTTCCGATCAGCGAAAAGCCGAAGGCAAGGATCGCCAACAGGATTGTCCAGCTTTTCAGGCTTTCGCGTTTTTCAACAACGATAGCCGAATGAAGCAGCGCAGCGGCAAGCAGCCAAGGCATGAACGACGCATTTTCAACAGGGTCCCAGAACCAGAAACCACCCCAGCCCAGTTCATAGTAGGCCCACCATGAGCCGAGCGAGATACCAATCGTAAGGAATATCCAGGCTGCCAGCGTCCATGGGCGCACCCAGCGACCCCATGCGGCGTCGACACGGCCTTCTATCAAGGCGGCAACCGCAAAGCTGAACGTCATCGACAGACCGACATAGCCCAAGTACAAAAATGGCGGATGAAAAGCCAGCCCCGGGTCTTGCAGAAGCGGGTTCAGGTCCTGACCGTCAAACGGCGGCGTGGCCAGACGCAAAAACGGGTTCGAGGTGAACAAAATGAAGGCATAGAATGCCACGCCTATCGTCGCTTGTACCGCTAACACGCGGGCTCGTAATGTTTCGGGCAGATTGCCCCCAAACCACGCCGCCATCGCACCGAAAAGCGACACGATCAGCACCCACAGCAACATCGAGCCTTCGTGATTACCCCAGGTTCCGCTGATCTTGTACAGCATCGGCTTGAGCGAGTGGCTATTGAGAACCACGACGCGCAGCGAGAAATCAGAGGTCACGAAGGCCCACATCAACGCGCCAAAGGCCAAAGCGGTCAACACAAACTGTGCCCCTGCCGCTGGTTCGGCGACGGCCATCCAGCCCGGCCAACGTTTATAGGCACCGATCATGGGCACGACCATTTGAATAATGGCTACACCGAAGGCGAGGATGAGGGCGAAGTGTCCGAGCTCTGTAATCATGGCGCGATCATAGGTGGCGTTTGAAAACTTTCCATGCCCTTTTACACATTAATCACGTTCTTGTGCGTAACAAAGCGTCGCAGGTCTGCTGCCGTGCCACCTGCGTCAGAGGGCGGCTTTGCGCCAGTCCTCGAGCGCCGGGTTCGCAGACGGTTGACCCCCTGACGGGCGCAGCGGCGCGTCATGTTCGATAGCAGCACTGTCCTGAACATCAAGGCGCATAGCTTGAATGCTCTGGATCGTTTGCGCGACCTGCGGGGCATTCGCAATTGTGCGGGCAATAGAGCGTTGGAATTCTTGTGTTTTTATCTGGTGGCGCGCTCCGAAATAAAACGAAACCACCACCCCTAACAGCCACCAAAGCGGTTCGGGAACAAGCGATACTCCCTGCATCCGGGATGCAAACCAGATCGGGTCTATCATTGCTGCAACGAACATTCCCAGCGTGCCAAGCGCCAAGGCAGGGCGCGGCAAGCGGTTCAACCCGTCCATGAAGCGGTCAAATCGACCTCTGGATGCTGTCCCGTATTCCGAGGCGTATTGAGTCATTGCCTGATTCTGCGCAGAGGCCGCACGTTGCGCGCCCGCTTCGGTATTCTCGCGGAAAACTTCAACCGTGTCGCGCACGATGTTTCCGCCGCCACCAAACACCAGCCCCAAGATTTTTTCAATCATCCCCATGCTGCGATCCTCTTTTGAAATTCTACTTGGCTTAGATGGTATTTCGGTGTGATGAATTCTTCTGCTCGTCTGATCCAGCCGCCCTTTTGGCCGCTTCTGGTCCGGGCATATTTTCGGCTGGGCGGGCGTCCGTCGGCGAGATTGAAATAATAATTCCGCCTGGCGATGCCATACGCATCCACCATCTGTGCAGGTGCTTTTTCGTAAGCGGTAACCGCCGCCGCTAGTGACTTCGGCCCCAGCACCCCGTCGACGGCCAGCTCGAACCCCATCTGACCCAATAATCGCTGCAGGATCTTTACCGCGTTCGATCCCGCATTCACATACATATCGAAAACGCTGGGTTGCAACGCCAAGGGCAAACCAGAGATCGAGGGTCGATCGAAATAATGTTCGATAAAAATCTCGATGGCTTGGTCGCGTGTGACGCTCTGAACGTCACGCAAATCGACCTTGCCGTCTTTATTCAGGTCCAGCCCTAGTCGGCGCAATGTGTGGATGGTGACGCCAAAGTTCGTTGCCCCTCCGGGGTCATCAGGGTCATTTACAAAGCCCCCCTCGCGGGCGACGATTGATTTAGCAATATCTTGGACGGTCTGCATACCAAGGCCCCTTACGCTGTTATCTGGCGTAGAACTTGGGGCCTATATGGTTAACACAAACCGATCGGTGCGGTCGCATCACCCCTCGGGGGCGACATACACACCTTGCGCCTTCAGAGCGTCCACGACCTCTTTTGGCATATAGGTTTCGTCGTGTTTAGCAAGTATTTCAGTGGCTTCAAAGGTACCGTTGATGTAACGCCCCGTGCCGATCATGCCTTGTTTTTCTTCAAACAGATCCGGAAGAACGCCGGTATAGACCACCGGTACGACGGCACCCCCATCGGTTACGGAAAACCGTATCGTCTTGCCGTCGCTGCGCACCAGCGACCCCTCTTCGACCAACCCGCCAATGCGAAATACCTCGCCGGGCCCCGGAGGCTCTGCGATCACCTGGCTAGGCGCGCGGAAGAAATTGATGCCGTCGCGCATGGCATATCCGATCAGTGCCGTAGACAGCACCAACGCCACGACGGCTACACCGATAATCTGGATGCGACGCTGCTTTTTAAGACTTTTCATGCAACCTCAAGGGAAAAGCGGAGCCATCATCAGCCCCTCGGTTTCGTCGAGACCTAACATCAGATTAGCATTTTGCAACGCCTGCCCGCTAGACCCTTTTGTCAAATTGTCCAATGCGGCGACTACAATGGTCCGGCCCTCGATACGGTCGGCCACAACGCCGATGTGGCAGAAATTGGACCCGCGAATATGGCGCGTACTGGGGGTTTCGCCCAAAGGTAGTAACTCGATGAACGGCTCAGCCTCATATGCGGTCTTGAAGGTGTCATGGATAATCTGCGCATCGCCTTTGACATACACGGTCGCCAGGATACCACGGTTCGCCGGAATAAGGTGTGGCGTGAACTGCACTTTCACGGGCCGCCCGGCAATTGCCGAAAATTCTTGATCGAATTCACCAAGATGCCGGTGCGTTCCGCCGACCGAATAAGGATGATAGCCTTCGGACAATTCTGCATGCAGCAGATTTTCTTTCAGCGACCGTCCCGCACCGGAAACAGCGCATTTAAGATCCAGGATGATGTCATCAAGGTCAATCACCGCCTTTTCGATCAAGGGACGCAGCGCAAACTGACCTGTGGCTGCATTACATCCCGTTCCCGCCACCAGACGCGCCTGCTTGATCTCGGACCGATAGAATTCTGTCAGCCCGTATACCGCTTCTTTTTGCTGTTCGACGGCGGCATGTTTGTTGCCATACCACTTTGTATAGGCCTCGGGGTCACGCAGCCGAAAATCCGCAGACAGATCGACGACCTTCAAATCTTTTGGCAAGCCGGCAATGACCTCTTGGCTTGTTTTGTGCGGTAACGCGCAAAAGCACAGGTCGATGTCGGCAAAGTCGATCTCTTCGATTGTGACAAGGGCGGGCAAATCCAGATGACGCAAATGCGGAAACACGTCGGCCATCTGTTGGCCGGCCTTTGAATTGGCGGCCAAAGCCTTGATCTGCATGTTGGGATGGTTCGCGATCAACCGGATCAACTCCGCCCCTGTGTATCCAGAGGCACCAAGTATGGCGATGTTATGTGTCATGTCGGGTTCCGTTCGGAATAACTGGTGTAAAGATTAGGCGGCCTGAAAGGTAAGCGGTCGTCGCAAGAATTGTGTGGCGCGGCTACTGACCTTCTTGGGATCGCCAGTCGTCAGAAATGCAGCCTCTCCGCCGCCCAACATCTTGGGATGCCGTTGTAAATAATCGCTCAGACTATGGGCGACCAAGTTGGCTTGGCTGAACACCTTCACATCTGCCCCAAGCGCATCCTGGAAGGTTTCCTGCATCAGCGGATAGTGTGTGCAGCCCAGAATCGCGGCTTCCGGGTGCGGCATCTTGCGTTTTAGCGCGTCCACATGGCTGCGCACCAACGCTTCCGCGAGGATAAAGTCCCCGTCCTCGATGGCGTCGACGACACCGCCACAGGCCTGCGCTTCGACATCCACACCGATCGCCCGAAACGCCAGTTCGCGTTGAAAAGCGCGGCTGGCCACAGTTGCCGGGGTCGCGAACAAAGCCACGTGCTTAAGGTCGACCTCTCGGGGGGGTGAATTGTCGCCCCACTGCCGTTCGGTCATGGCTTCGATCAATGGCACGAACACACCCAGAACGCGCTTGTCAGAGGGTACCCAGTTTTCCTGCATCCGGCGCAATGCTGCCGCCGATGCGGTATTGCACGCCAGGATCACCAGATCGCACCCGGCATCGAACAACCGCTGCGTCGCGGCGACGGTCAGGTTATAGATGTCGTCCGCGTTTCGCACACCATAAGGCGCATGTGCGCTGTCAGCCAGATACACGAAATCGACCTCGGGCAACTGCGTCTGTACAGCATCCCATACGGTCAGCCCACCTAGTCCTGAATCAAAAATACCAACTGCCATGTCACCTTGCCGTCACCTGTCGGCATGATGCCGAGCTAGAACTCCAACCCCAAACCGAATGATTTTGTGGGCCTTGGTGACAACTCATACGTGGCTTTGCGTAGGAAATCCATCATCGCTTTTGGCTCTTTTATCAGCGGGTTCAGCACATTCCTGCCGATCGGTTCGCCAATGACGACACGCACAGGCTTGTCGACCCGTTTTCTGAACTGCTGGACAAGTAGACCCATGCGCAACGTATGGTTAAGATGGCTGGCGATCTGGAACAACCGGCTCGTATGTCCGTCAAAATAGACCGGAATGACCACTGCTTGTGATCTAGCGATCATCCTTGCGGTAAAGCCATGCCAACTCGGGTCCATGGGTTCGGAAAACGGGCGGGCCGCCGTGCTTACCGTGCCACCGGGAAATACGCCGATTGCACCGCCCTGCGTAAGATAATCCAGCGCCGTCCTGCGGGTATCCAGGTTCATCGCCAGCGCCGGCTTGTCGCCATCAAAACTGATCGGCAACAACTTGTCACTCAGCTCCGGCACCTTGTTGAAAACGGAATGGGCCATAATTTTGAAATTATCGCGTCTGTGCGACAAAATCCGACCCATCATCAAACCGTCCAGTATACCGTATGGATGGTTTGCTATCATGATAACAGGGCCCCTGCGTGGTATGTGGGTCAGACTTCCGGCGTCAACCTGCAATGACAAACCATAGCGGCGCGCCATCACTTCGAAAAAGCCCTGCCCCTGTGCCACCTCGGCTTCATAGCCGACCGCCCTTTTTATCAGCTTTTGACGGCCCGTACTATTTTCCATCAACCGGATAATCGACCTGCCATACCGGGACTTTGAAGTATCGGCATAGCTTAGGTCCCGCGCGGTTTGGCAACCTGAATACGACAAAGCAGTTTCCTTCATGGGCGGTTGTTCACCACACGCCTTACCGTACTTTCATGAAACAGGCGTGACATATCCCATCACTCTGCCGCTTTTGCGGTATGTGACCCTCCTGCCCGGATCGTCGCCAAAAGCTCTTCGCGACGCTTTGCGGCCTTTGCCTCGTTGGCCTGCTTTACCGGGCCAAACCCGCGGATCTGCAAGGGGAGTTCAGCCAAAGCAATGATCGCATCGCGGGTTGCGTCCGTAAGCCGGGGCAATACTTCCTTCATATCCGCCTCGTATTGGCGGATCAAAGACCTCTCCATTTTCCGCTCACTCGTATGGCCGAACGGGTCAAACGGCGTTCCTCGCAGGAATTTCATGCGCGAAAGCATACCCAGCGGTCTTTCCAGCCACTCTCCGAAGGTCCGTTTGACGGGCCGTCCGTCGGAACCGGTTTTCGACAGAACCGGTGGCGCAAGGTTGAACGTCATTTTGGGATTGCCATCGAATTCCTGCGCAACTTTTTCACGGGTCGATTTGAGCAAGCGGGCGACCTCGTATTCATCCTTGTAAGACAACAGCTTGTGGTATCCTAAGGCGACGGCTTCGCGCAGACGGGCGTCTTCGATGCTATCGACTAGCACGCCATAGCGCTTGGCCAGCCCCTTGCCCTGATACGCAATCAGGTGTTTTTTACGATAATCTATCTTGTCCTCAAGTGATTTCGGCATCTTGATGATGTTAGGGCACAACAGATTGGCAGCTTCCTTGGGAAACAACACCGCCCAGCGACCCAGTTCAAACGCGCGCAGATTACGTTCTACCGCCGCACCGTTCAATTTTATGGCCTCTTGCAGGCTGTCCAAAGACAGCGGCACCAATCCCCGTTGCCAGGCAGCGCCAAAGATCATCATGTTGGAATAAATTGAATCGCCCAAGGTCGCCTTGGCAAGATCGGACGCGTCGAACAAGGCCACGTCCTCCTTGAGCCGGGCTTCCAAAGCCAAGGTCAGCCTGTCGTAGGGCATCTGGAATTCTGTATTGCGAGTAAAATCGCCGGTGATGATCTGATGCGAGTTCACCACAGCGCCGGTACGCCCAGCGCGGGTCAAACCAAGGGTTTTGGTACCCGCCGAAACGACCAGATCGCCGCCGATCAAGGCGTCGGCCTCACCGGTGGCAACACGAATG
The DNA here is from genome assembly GCF_056859255.1 of Sulfitobacter sp. L-8. Classification (NCBI taxonomy): domain Bacteria; kingdom Pseudomonadati; phylum Pseudomonadota; class Alphaproteobacteria; order Rhodobacterales; family Roseobacteraceae; genus Sulfitobacter; species Sulfitobacter sp. L-8. The sequence goes on along the minus strand of NZ_JBSXOD010000056.1, from coordinate 305,685 downwards.
GCGCTGATATCTTCGGGACGATTGGCAATGCGGCAATGGATATGCACCGCACCGCCTTTTTGGGCAAGCCCGGCCATTTCCATCATCCCTGCGCCTTTACCGTCAAGCTGTGCAGCCTGAGCCAGTACAGCGCCGATGGTGACAACACCCGTCCCGCCTACACCGGTAATGATCACGTTATGCGTCCCGTGGATTACGGGCAGAACCGGATAGGGAAGCTCCGGAATTTTAACTTCGGTCGTCGGGTCCTTGCGGATCTTAGCCCCTTCCAACGTCACAAAAGACGGGCAAAACCCTTTGACGCAGGAATAATCCTTGTTGCACGACGATTGATCAATCGCACGTTTGCGCCCTAGTTCGGTATCTGCGGGCACAATCGAAACACAGTTTGATTGCACACCACAGTCGCCACAGCCTTCGCAGACATCGGTGTTGATAAACACCCGCTTATCAGGGTCCGGAAACTGTCCCCGTTTGCGGCGGCGTCGTTTTTCGGCGGCGCAGGTCTGGATGTAGACAATAGCGCTGACGCCTTTGTGCTGGGTAAAATTGTTCTGAACCGATTGCAGTTCAGCCCTTTCATACAATGGAACGCCATCAAACGCATTCTTGTCGACGTCCTCTTTTTCGTCGTAGACCACGGCGATGTTCCCGACGCCCATCGCCTTTAGCTCTGCAACTATTCGCGGCGCGTCCAGATCGCCTTCGTTGTGCTGACCACCTGTCATGGCGACCGCATCGTTATAGAGAATCTTATAGGTGATGTTGGTCCGCGCTGCCACCGCGGCCCGGATCGCCTGAATGCCCGAATGGTTATAGGTACCGTCGCCAAGGTTCTGAAACACATGATCGCGCTTTGAAAAATGCGATTCGCCGATCCAGTTGGCCCCTTCACCTCCCATATGGGTGTAACCGGTGGTCTCCCGGTCCATCCATTGCACCATATAGTGACATCCGATGCCCGCATAGGCACGGCTGCCTTCGGGTAGTTTGGTGGACGAATTATGCGGACAGCCGGAACAGAAATACGGGGTGCGCGCGGCGATATCCTCTGCGTTATCGGCACGGCGTGCGGTATCAAGCGATTCCATTCCCGCCTTGATACCATCGGTGTTCCGGCCTTCCTCGATGAGGATACCGCCCAGCTTTTCGGCGATCCAGATAGGGTCTAATGCCGCACGGGTCGGGAACAGCTCTTCACCATGTTCAAGCCCGGCACCGCCGCCCTTGTGCCAGCCGTACACGCGGCGATGGGTGTCTGAAAACAACGCTTCCTTAATCTGTATTTCGATAAGCTTGCGCTTTTCTTCCACGACGACGACCAGATCCAGACCCTCTGCCCAAGCGTGGAAGCCTCTCATGTCCAGCGGGAAGGTCTGCCCTACTTTGTAAAGGGTGATCCCTAGCCGTTCGGCCTCGTTTTCATCAATGTTAAGCAGGCTCATCGCGTGGATCAGATCAAGCCAGTTCTTACCGGCAGCCACGAAACCGATCTTCGCACCGGGTTTACCCCACATGCGTTTATCCATCTTGTTAGCGTGGCTATATTCTTCGGCCGCGAAGCGCTTGTGGTCGATCATCCGCGCCTCTTGGAGGTGGGGGGTGTCTATCAGCCTAATATTCAACCCGCCTTCAGGCATATCGTATGTCGGCGTGACCAACCGCATCCGATGCGGGTCACCATCGACCACCGATGTCGCTTCAACGGTATCCTTCATAGTCTTCAAGCCGACCCACAGACCCGAGAACCGCGACAGCCCCCAGCCGTAGATGCCGTAATCCATGATCTCCTGAACACCCGCCGGACTGACGATCGGCATATAAGCGTCCATCATTGCCCATTCGGACTGATGCAAGACCGTAGAGGATTCGCCGGTATGGTCATCCCCCATTGCCATCAACACACCACCGTGCGCCGACGATCCGGCCATGTTGGCATGGCGCATCACGTCACCCGACCGGTCCACTCCGGGGCCCTTGCCGTACCACAAGCCAAATACACCGTCATATTTGCCTTCGCCGCGCAATTCAGCCTGCTGCGTGCCCCAAAGCGCGGTTGCGGCAAGATCTTCATTCAGCCCGGCTTCGAAAATCACGTCATATGCGGCCAGAGATTTGGCTGCCCGTTCCATCTGCAAATCGACCGCACCAAGAGGCGACCCGCGATAACCAGTCACGTATCCGGCCGTGTTCAACCCCGCTGCGCGATCACGGGCTTTTTGCATCATCATCATTCGAACCAACGCCTGCGTGCCGTTCAACAGCACCGGAGACTTCTCAAGGTCAAAGCGATCATTCAGTGAAATCTTCTGCGTACCCATGGCGCGTCCTCCCGTACGAGCAATCAATAGCGATAGGGTAATACTAGGTCACAAAAGCTGACCTGTCTAGCGTTGTGTATCAGCCCTTGCCCAAGATAGTTCAGAAATAAGGCTTCAATGGTTGCGAGCAATACAAGAGCGCCTATTTAATGCGGCTAAACGTGACGTAGACTTGTTTTTGGTCAATAATAAGCGCAGACACGGTTGTTCGTGCGAAATGCGCCACAGCGGGAAAAGGTGGTCCTCATGGATTGGGACAAGCTCAGAATATTTCATGCGGTCGCAGACGCCGGCAGCCTGACCCATGCTGGTGACAAGCTGAACCTGTCGCAATCGGCGGTGAGCCGGCAGATCCGCGGCCTTGAAGAACAGCTGAACACCAATCTTTTCCACCGCCATGCCCGCGGTTTGATCCTGACTGAGCAGGGCGAGCTGTTGTTCGATGCCACTGTCGCGATGACCAAGCGGCTCGATACAGCTGCGGCGCGTATTCGCGACAGCGAAGAAGAGGTCTTTGGCGAACTCCGTGTCACGACGACGACGGGGTTTGGCACGCTTTGGCTCGCTCCGCGATTGACAAAACTGTACGAGAAATACCCCGACCTCAGGGTGGACCTGATGCTGGAGGAACGCGTGCTGGACCTGCCGATGCGCGAGGCTGATGTCGCGATCCGCATGAAAGAACCATCACAGGCTGATCTGGTCCGCAAAAAATTGATGATGATCAAGATGTGTATGTATGCGTCACCGGCCTACCTGGCGGCCAACGGTACACCGCAACGGCTTGAGGACATGTCCGAACACCGGTTGATCTGCCAAAATACCGACAGCAACCAAGTCAATGCCGGGTTACAGCTGGTTCAACAACTGATGATGTACGATGTCCGGTCGATGCTGACGGTCAACAATTATTTCGGAGTGCTCCAGGCTGTCATCAATAACCTGGGGATCGGGGTGCTCCCGGATTACCTGATTCAGGACTTTCCGGAAATGGTACAGGTGCTGCCCGACACCGAATCTGCCGACGTGCCGGTCTTTCTTGCCTATCCCGAAGAATTGCGCGCATCGAAACGGGTCGCAGCGTTCAAGGATTTTGTCCAAGACGAGATTATCACCCATCGAAAACTGCTGCGCGAGAAGGCAAACCTTTGAGCTATGCGAAATGCGCATAGCGGGCATGCTCATTTTATTCAATTCCTGTCTTGATCCGTGCACAACTGCCACCTAATTGAGCTTTATGAAGACGGACGCCTCACGGCTGTCTCTTCATACCTCCCTGTTGGACTTGGCCGAGCCTCGCGCTCGGCCTTTTTTTTGACTGGATGGCCTGTTTCCCTTTGGCCTTTTCCCCGCGCCGCGCTTGATCTAAGAGTACGCCCAAATTGCTAGGGAAATATGTGCATCATGACCGAACCAGCCATCACCCAAGATTTGATCTCCAGCCATGGAATAAACGCGGACGAGTATCAGCGGATACTTGATATCATCGGGCGCGAGCCAAGCTTTACCGAGCTGGGCATTTTTTCGGCCATGTGGAACGAGCACTGCTCTTACAAGTCCTCCAAGAAATGGTTGCGCAGTTTGCCGACCACCGGCCCGCAAGTCATCTGCGGCCCCGGGGAAAACGCAGGTATCGTGGATATCGGCGACGGTCAGGCGCTGGTCTTCAAGATGGAAAGCCACAACCACCCATCATATATCGAACCCTATCAGGGTGCCGCGACCGGGGTAGGCGGTATCTTGCGCGACGTATTCACCATGGGTGCCCGTCCTATCGCGGCGATGAACTCGCTCAGCTTCGGGTCCCCCGACCACCGCAAGACCCGACAGCTTGTTCATGGCGTCGTGTCAGGTGTGGGGGGCTACGGCAATTGCTTCGGGGTGCCCACGGTTGGCGGCGAAGTCCGGTTTGATACCGCCTATGACGGCAACTGCCTTGTGAACGCGTTTGCTGCCGGCTTGGCCGATACGGACAAGATTTTTTATTCGGCGGCGTCGGGCGTGGGTATGCCCGTGGTGTACCTGGGTGCAAAAACCGGTCGGGACGGTGTGGGTGGTGCGACGATGGCATCCGCCGAATTCGACGACACCATCGAAGACAAGCGCCCCACCGTTCAGGTGGGTGATCCCTTTACTGAAAAACGCCTGATGGAAGCGACGCTAGAGCTTATGGCGACAGGTGCTGTGATCTCGATCCAGGATATGGGCGCTGCGGGGCTGACGTGCTCTGCGGTGGAAATGGGCGACAAGGGCAATCTCGGCGTCAGGCTTGATCTTGAAAAGGTGCCGACACGCGAACACGCCATGACCGCATACGAGATGATGCTGTCGGAATCCCAGGAACGCATGCTGATGGTCTTGCGCCCGGAACTTGAAGCCCAGGCCAAGGCCGTCTTCGATAAATGGGACCTAGACTTTGCTATCGTCGGTGAAACCATTGCCGAAGACCGGTTCCTGATCATGCATAACGGCGAGCTTAAAGCCGACCTGCCTCTCAAGGCTTTGTCTGGCAACGCTCCGGAATATGATCGCCCCTGGATCGAAACCCCCGCGGCCACGCCACTGTCCGATGTACCTGGCATTGACCCGATCGATGGGCTTAACGCGCTGATATCCAGCCCCAACTACGCATCAAAAGCGTGGGTATACGAGCAATATGACACCATGGTGATGGGCGACAGCGCCCGGACCCCTGGTCTGGGGTCGGGCATCGTGCGAATTCACGGGACCGACAAAGCCGTGGCCTTCACGTCCGACGTGACGCCGCGCTATGTGAAGGCCAACCCCTATGAGGGCGGCAAGCAAGCGGTGGCCGAAGCTTACCGCAACCTGTGCGCCGTAGGCGCCCTGCCCTTGGCCACGACCGACAACCTGAATTTCGGCAACCCCGAAAAACCCGAGATCATGGGGCAGTTCGTCGGGGCGCTTCGGGGCATCGGCGAAGCGGTCGCAGCGCTGGACATGCCGATCGTGTCCGGCAACGTTTCGCTTTACAATGAAACCGACGGTGTCGGCATTCTCCCTACCCCCACTATCGGTGCCGTAGGTCTGCTGACACATACCGACCAGATCATCGGCAAAGAAGTACGCGAAGGGCATGTGGCGCTGGTTCTGGGCACAACCGAGGGTCATCTGGGCCAATCCGCCCTGCTGCTGGAGGTATTCGGTCGTCGCGATGGCGACGCGCCTCATGTAGATCTGGCGCTGGAGAAGGCACACGGAACCTTTATCCGCGAAAACCGCGAGTTGATCAAAGCCTGCACCGACCTGTCGGATGGCGGCCTTGCGCTCGCCGCCTTTGAACTGGCCGAAGAGGCCGGGGTTGGCGTGACCCTCGATTCCGGAGACACCCAGACGTTGTTCGGCGAGGATCAGGCACGCTATCTGATCGCATGCAACTTCGATCAAGCCGAAGCGTTGATGGTCAACGCACAAAATGCAGGTCTGCATCTGGAATCTGTCGGAAAATTTGGCGGGGATCAGATCAGCTTTGGTGGCGTCAAAGCGCCGTTGGCGGAAATGTCTGCCACGTATCGCGGTGCTTTCGAAAAAACCTTTGCTTGAGGGTCAGTCGCCCATCATTGCCATAAGTCGCGTTTTCTCGCCCAGATCATCCGGGCGGGAAATCACCCCGGCAAGTTCTTCGAGCGACGCAATCGAATGCCCCGCCCGAAAACTGTCAACATGAGGCAGCATGGCGCGAATGCCAGCGGCCTTTGGCGCAAACCCGTCCCATCGCAGCAAAGGGTTTAACCAGATCAACCGACGTGCGGTCAGGTGGAGGCGCTGCATATGCAGCGCCAGCTCGTTTGGAGCATCGCGGTCGAGGCCATCGGTGATCAGCAGCACTACCGCGCCCTGCCCCATCACCCGTCGCGACCAGTCACGGTTGAAAGCTTCTATGCTGGCTCCGATACGCGTGCCGCCTTCCCAATCCTGCGCCTCGGCACCCGCCGCCTTGAGAGCCGCGTCAACGTCGCGGGCGGCGAGATGACGCGTGATATTGGTCAGTCGCGTGCCGAAGGTAAATGCGTGGACCTTGGCCCAGCCCGCGCCTTTCGCGTTGCTGACCGCATGCAGAAAATGCAGCACCACGCGCGAATATTGGCTCATTGAACCGGAAATATCGCACAGCACCACCAGGTTAGGATACCGCAGGCGCGGCTTTTTGAGCGATAGGCTGTGCAGATCCCCCCCGCGCCGCAACGCCGCGCGCATGGTGCGCGGCACGTCGATACCCCCGATAGAAGATACCATGCTGCGCCGGGACGGCATTGGCTTTACCGGCAAGGTGAGACGCGCCAACATCCGTTTGGCCTCGGTCATTTCTGCAAGGCTCATCAGTTCGAAATCCAGTGTCCGCAAACGCTCTTTGCGCGACATGGTAAGGCTGGCGTCGGCTTCGATCCGGGTATCCTCGTCGTCTTCGTCGTGGCGGTCGTCGTCCTGGGGGGCCTGGGCACCATCCAGCAACGCTTCGGCAGCGCGTTTTTCCGCGGCCTGGGCGGGTCGGTCTTCCTGGACACCGCGGATAGCGGGGAGCATCGCTGCCATCATGTGTTCGAGATAACGCGGATCACGCCAATAGAGCCGAAAAAGCTGCGCAAATATCGCGCGGTGTTCGGGCCGGTTCACAAAACAAGCGTGCAACGTCCAGTAAAAATCGATCTTGTTGGAAAACCCCGCGGCCTCGACCGCGCGGATCGCGTCGATTACCCGTCCCGGCCCGATCGGCAATCCGGCACGTCGCAACGCGCGGGCAAAATGGGTGATGTTGCCGGCAAGCCTGGGGTTATCTGGCAAATCAAGCGGGAGGTGCTCCATGATGAAATCAAGTCATGGGGGCTGTCTGCCCCCATACCCCCGAGGATGATGAACCATTTGGAAGGGCGCCAGCGTTCATCCTGCCGGATCCAGGCTGGCTTTGGCTTGGTCGAGAATGCGCTTGGCTTCAGAGCCTTGCAGCTTGGAGATATCATCTTGGTATTTCAGGATCGCGCCGAGCGTGTCCGAAATTACTTCGGGACTGAGGTTTATGACGTCGAGGGCGAGCAGGCATTTTGCCCAGTCGATGGTTTCAGCGACGCCTGGCTTTTTGAACAAGTCTTCGGTGCGCAGCTGTTGAACAAAGGCGACGACCTCGCGGCTGAGCGCCTCTGAGGCGTGCGGGGCCCTGGCTGCGAGTATTTCGATTTCGCGGTCGAAATCAGGATAATCCACCCAGTGGTACAGGCAACGGCGCTTGAGCGCATCATGCACCTCGCGGGTACGGTTGGAGGTCAGGACCACGATGGGTGGCTCTGGTGCCTTGATGGTTCCCAATTCGGGAATCGTCACCTGAAAATCACTGAGCGCTTCGAGAAGGAACGCTTCGAATGGGGCGTCGGTACGATCAAGTTCATCGATAAGCAGAATGGGTGCCCCGCGTTCATCGGGGCGCATCGCCTCGAGCAGCGGGCGTTCAATCAGGAATTCTTCGCTGAAAAGCTCTGCCGTCAGTGCCGTGCGTGAGTTGTCGGCGGCATGTCCGGTGGCTTCGGTGGCACGGATGGCGACCATCTGGGCCGCAAAGTTCCATTCATATACCGCCGACGACGCATCGAGCCCTTCGTAGCATTGCAGACGGATCAGCTTTCGATCCAGGCCGGCTGCCAGTGCCTTGGCTATTTCTGTCTTGCCGACGCCCGCCTCACCTTCCAGGAACAAGGGGCGTCCGAGCTTCAGGCTTAGAAAAACGACCGTCGCGAGGGCGCGATCGCTGACATACCCCTGTCCCTCAAGCAAAGTCTGCACGGTATCGATGGACATGGGTTCTGTCATAGGGGCTCCTGTTTAGAACGTCAGGGTGCGTTTTGATCCCGCCGGGGTCAAGTGCATGTAAGGCTGTCGGTCCGATTTGATCAGCGTTCTCTTATCTGGGGCGCATGTCTCGAGAGAACGCCATCCGGGTCAACGGCCCGTCATGGGCGATTGCACATTCTTCGCAACCTCTGCAACCTTACCTAAAATGCGCAACATTTTTCCGCATTTCTGCCGCAATATTTTTATAGCCAGTGACCAACAGCGCATATGATCTGCGCGCCATTCCAAGCAAGGACACAACCATGATCGAGGCACCCTTTACGATCGATACCTCATTGGCTGACCTTCCCAAGGCTGAATGGTTGCTCGCCATCGCGGAAATCGCCGAAGACTCCGGATACTATCAGACACTTGGGGCGAAACATCATGCCATTTATGTTGAACGCAAACCCACTTTGCTTGTCACTTTCGAATCTTTGAGCGGCATGCGGTCGCTATCCGCCATGTCGCACCCTTTGGGCTGGGAGATGGTGCGCACCTACGGATGGTCGCATCTGTGTATCGCGTCCGAAGGTGACACCTGGTTTCGGGACGAAAACGTATATGCGTTTTTTGACCGGTTGATCGATGATGGCTTCTTTGATGAGTTTGAAAAAGTGATATTCTATGGCGCGGGACCGGGCGGGTACGGTGCAGCTGCCTTTTCCGTTGCGGCACCCGGTGCCACTGTGGTGGCGATCCAGCCGCAGGCAACTCTGGATTCGCGCATAGCGGAGTGGGACGACCGCTTCAAGGAAATGCGCAGAACCGATTTCGGCTCTAGGTTCGGCTATGCACCCGATATGCTGGAAGCTGCCGAAGCGGCGTTTATTCTTTACGACCCAAACGTGGCGCTGGACGCGATGCACGCGAGCCTGTTCACCCGTCCCAATGTAACAAAGCTCAGGATGCGGCATATGGGGCTCGCGTTGCAGTCAGACCTGCTTCAGCTTGATCAGTTCGAAACAGTGTTGAGCCTTGCAGCCGCGGGCAAATTGACCCGTCTTAATTTTGCCAGGCTGTATCGATCACGGCGCGAACACCGCAGCTATCTCAAGACCTTGCTGGTGACACTTGAAGCGGATGACCGCAAAAAGCTGATCCTGCATCTGTGCCGCCATGTGAATGCCCGCATGCAAGCGCCGCGCTTTGTACGCAAGCAAAAGCTGCTTGAGGCCGAGATGGTGATGGAGCAGGCGCAAGACGAAGCCCAGAACCGTAACATCAGCAAAAACGGATAGTGAGAGCGCTGCGTTGCTACCGTTTCGATTCGTCGCCTGTTGAGGGAACAAATACCCCCGACGTGCCCCCGCGCCCCCTAGCGCCGCAAGCGACGCTATGCTAGCGAACGCGCATGACACAGACCTTGACGCTTATACGCCCTGACGACTGGCACCTGCACCTGCGCGACCACGACATGTTACGCGCGGTGTTGCCCTATACCGCTGCCCATTTTGCCCGCGCGATCATCATGCCCAATCTTGTTCCCCCCGTGGTGCGCAGCGCCGATGCCGCGGCATACCGGGACCGGATCCTGGCCGCGCTGCCGGAAGGGTCGCAGTTCACCCCCCTGATGACCCTGTATCTGACCGAAGACACCGATCCCGATGACGTGGCGGCGGCCCATGCCAGCGGTTTGATCAAGGCGGTAAAGCTATATCCGGCCGGTGCGACCACGAATTCCGCCAGCGGGGTGTCGAACTTTGACAAGGTTGCCCCCGTGCTTGAACGGATGGCCGAAATTGGTCTGCCCCTATGCACCCATGGTGAGGTGACGAACCCCGAGGTCGATATCTTTGACCGCGAGGCGGTGTTTATCGAGCGGGTGCTTGACCCGATCCGCGCCCGTCACGCCGGGCTCAAGGTGGTGATGGAACATATTACCACTGCTGATGCCGCCGACTATGTCCGTTCTGCCGGTTCCGGACTGGGGGCGACGATCACGACGCATCATCTGGTGATCAACCGAAACCACATTCTGGCCGGTGGCATCAAGCCACATTATTATTGCCTGCCGGTGGCCAAACGCGAAGAACACCGTCTAGCGCTGCGGGCTGCCGCGACGTCCGGCGATACCCGGTTCTTTCTGGGGACGGATTCAGCCCCGCACACGGACGCGAACAAGCTGTTGCCCTGCGGATGCGCCGGATGTTTCACCGCCCCGAACACCCTGTCGATTCTCGCCGAGGTATTCGAGCAGGAACATGCGCTGGACAAGCTCGAGGCATTCACCTCGCGGAACGGCCCGGCGTTTTACGGACTGCCTCCAAACGACACGACGATAACGCTGATCCGTACGCCAGTGCACTATCCCGACCACATCGAAACGCCCGAGGGACCGGTTACGGTTTTTGACCCTCTGATGCCTCTGAACTGGACGGTAGAGGCAACCTAGCTCCTGATCTGCGCCGATTGTCGGGGGTATCCGCGCTGCACCCATAGACTTTGAACTGCGTCCGGGAGTATTTGAAGGCGCAAAACCAGAACAGCTTTAACCACAGGACACCTGCACATGATCCCTTCCAGCTATCCAGATAAAACAGAAATGGCGCGTCTGACCGCGCGGATGCTGCTCGAGATCAAGGCCGTTCACTTCAACGCCGAGGATCCGTTTACTCTGGCGTCGGGCCTGCCGAGCCCCACATACATCGATTGCCGCAAACTGATAAGCTATCCGCGCATTCGGGCAACCTTGATGGACTTTCTGACCGTGACAGTGATGCGCGATGCGGGGTTCGAGGCGTTTGACAACGTGGCTGGCGGCGAAACCGCCGGGATACCCTTTGCCGCGATGATCGCCGAACGGATGGCGTTGCCGATGACATATGTACGCAAAAAGCCGAAAGGTTATGGACGCAACGCCCGTATCGAAGGTGAAATGACGCCGGGACAGCGTGTGCTTTTGGTCGAAGACCTGACCACGGACGGCGGCTCGAAGATCAGCTTTGTCGACGCGATTCGCGAGACCGGGGCATCATGCGCCCATACCGCCGTGATCTTCTATTACGGCATTTTTCCGCAGACCGAAAAGACGCTTGGCGACCATGGTGTTAGCTTGCACAGCCTATGCACCTGGTGGGATGTACTTGCCGAAGCCAAGGCACAGGCGGCGTTCGATGCAGCAACCCTGGCCGAGGTTGAGACCTTCCTCAACGCACCCCGGGATTGGCAGGACGCCCGAAAAAACAAGTGATGAAACGTCAACATGTAGTATCGTTACACGCAAAACCATGCTATATAATGTCCACTAGCGCATAATTCAGGTTATCCACAAGTTATACAATTTGCAGGTCGGTCGTCGGCTCGGATATGAGAAGCTCTGGGCAGATAACAGGTGGGACACCAGGTAGTATGAACGAGATTTCCAGCATCAACGGCAATCAACTGACTGTTCAGGCAGCCGAGACCATGCCTCATTCGATTGAGGCCGAACAACAGCTTTTGGGGGCCATTCTAACCAATAACGACATCTATGATCGTGTGGCATCGATCATTGGCCCCAAGCATTTCTATGACCCGGTGCATGCCCGCATCTTCGAGATCGCCAGCGCCCGGATCGCCAAGAACAATCTTGCATCGCCTGTCACGCTCAAGGCGTTCATGGAAGACGACGAGGGGCTGAAGGAACTGGGCGGCCCGGCCTATCTTGTACGCCTCGCCGGGGCTGCCATCAGTGCCTTTGCCGTGCGCGATTATGCACAGATGATCTATGATCTTTCGGTGCGGCGGGATCTCATTCAACTGGGCCGCGACATTTCCGCGAAGGCCGCACAGGTCGACGTCGCGTCCGAACCGCGCGAACAGATCGTCGAGGCCGAGCAGCAGCTTTATAAATTGGCGGAACAAGGCCAAACCGAAACCGGATTCCAAAGCTTTCTCAAGGCGGTGACGGATGCTGTGAACGTGGCAAATGCCGCATACCAGCGTGACGGGGGCCTGTCAGGTGTCTCGACGGGCCTGATCGACATGGACAAAAAACTGGGGGGCCTGCACCCGTCCGACCTGCTTATTCTTGCCGGTCGCCCGTCAATGGGGAAAACCTCGCTGGCGACGAATATCGCCTTTAACGTAGCAAAGGCGTATCGTCGCGGCACGTTGCATGACGGCACCCAAGGTGCCGTCGAGGGCGGCGTGGTCGGTTTCTACAGCCTTGAGATGAGCGCAGAACAGCTCGCTGCGCGCATCCTGTCGGAAGCGGCGGAAATTCCGTCACAGCAAATTCGATCCGGCGATATGAGCGAGACCGAGTTCCGCCGTTTCGTCGACGCGGCCAAAGCGCTTGAGGCTTGCCCGCTTTATATTGACGACACCCCGGCCCTGCCGATCAGCCAGTTGGCGGCACGCGCCCGCAGGCTAAAGCGGACCCACGGGCTGGATGTGTTGATCATCGACTATCTGCAACTGGTTCGTGGTACCGGAAAGAACGAAAACCGCGTGAACGAGATCTCGGAAATTACCATGGGGCTCAAGGCGATCGCCAAAGAGCTGAATATACCGGTCATCGCCCTGTCACAGCTTTCACGCCAGGTTGAAAACCGCGAAGACAAGCGCCCGCAGCTGTCGGATCTGCGTGAATCCGGTTCCATCGAACAGGATGCCGATGTGGTCATGTTCGTGTTCCGCGAGGAATACTACAAAGAGCGCGAAAAACCCGGCGATCATGAACTGGACAAGATGGCGATCTGGCAAGAGGAAATGGAGCGTCTGCATGGTCGCGCCGAAGTCGTCATCGGCAAGCAGCGTCACGGCCCAATCGGCACCGTAGAGCTTAGCTTTGAGGGTCGGTTTACCCGATTTGGAAACCTTGTGAAGCCCTGGCAAAACGGCAACGGCGGGGGTCAGGAGTTCTGATCTCGGCCCCTGCCTGAACCTTAGACATGTGCCGCGCGCGCTATTTCCGCTGATGAAAGACCATATTTGCCGGAAAACCTGTGCCGGGCGGCGACCAGTCGCGGATCATCAGGTGCCAGACCCAAGGTTCGGATAAATTCGATCCGTTGCTGATGTTTCAAGGCATCGCGGTCTATGGCCGTACCCATTGCACGGTCGATGATCGCGCCGCCTGGACTGACGTGAAACCACTTTCCGAAATCCCTGAAATGGTGTTGATTGTGCAGCCGGGTGACATAGCGTTCTACTTGGCTTTTGGGAACGTTGACGTGGGCTGTCATGTGGAACCATTCATACCCCAGAAAGGTCAGCACACCCCCGACGGGCACAATGGCGATCGCCACCCACAGTGCCTGGCTGACACCAAACAGCGCCAGAATGCCCCACAGGGCCAAACCATTGACCAAAAGCATGGGCAACGCGACCCAGATCGGTACGAAGAACAGTTTCGTGTTGGTCGGGAAATCATGATGCCCGTAATGCGCGACATAAAGCAGATCAAACGCCCATTGGCGGCGCGGCGGGGGTAGATGAAACACAAACCGGTGCAAATTGTATTCGTTAACTATCTGCGCGACAACCCCGAGAGGGACCAGCGCCCACACCCACAGCGGAGCGTACACAGCAAGCACGATCAGACCCGATGCACATGCCGCCGCCATGACAATGACGGCGGCATGCGAAAACATGATACGCAAACGCATCATCGGGTGAAGGCCTTACTCTGGCGACTTGGTTTCATACCGCAGACCCTTGGCGGTGTCCTTGTCGAACCCCTTCCAATAGGTATGGTCTTCTTTCGGCGTCCCGTCTTCGTTCATTGACCAAACCCCGTCGTTGGAATTCTCGACCAGGTCAAGATAGTCGTCCATAGCGGCATCGCTCTTGAGGTATTTGCCCAGCCAGACCGTGATAAAATGCTGCGCGATATTGTTCATACGGACCGTATCCCAAACCGGATCAGTATAATGCGAAGAGACGTTGAACCCGAGATCGGCATCATCACGAAACGATTCCTCCGGTGCGGGCATGGGGGCGGCTGTGTTATGGCCACCGTTTTCAAAGGTAAGCAGGCTACGGTCCACGCTGCTTGCGTTCTCCCATATGGCGCGCACGCCTTTCTCATAAAGTGACACCATATCCTCGGAGCCGGCGATGAAGAGCATTGGGATCTTTATGCCCTTCAGCCCTTCGGCATCCCAGAACCCTGTGTTCATTCCCCAAGGCCCAATTGCAACCGCGGTTTTTATGCGCGGGTCAGGCAGTTTGTTATGGGTGTCGGACCCTGCTTGATGAATCGCCAGTGTGCCGTGCGGGCCACCCCAGCCAAAGCCGACAGACGCTTCGGTCACACCGCCGCCCGCCGTGATGACAGCACCGTATCCACCCATTGAATAGCCGATCAGCCCGGTATCATCGGTGTTGACCAACCCTTTCAGAAACGATCCGTCCTCGGAAGACATCCGCGCCATTTCGTTCAGCACGAACAGTTGATCCAGTGACCGGTTCACCAAAGTCGACCCAAACGCGGCCTTGGTGCGATAGGTTGAATCAGTGTGGTCGATCGACGCGACGACATAGCCTTTGGACGCGATGTTTTCCGCGAGATGTGACAGCAAGAACCGGTTGCCGGGATATCCGTGCGAGATGATGACCAACGGATAGGCTGCATCGGGTTGTGCCGGTTCCGCATCGCGCATCGCCTTGCCCTGAAGCGTGACTTCGGTCTTGCCGTCACGAATAAAGGCTTTGAGCGCGGTGTCGCCGGTCGCACCATCCGCGGCTGGATACCAGACTTCGACAGCGAGTGGGCGGTCATAGCGCGGCATGGTTTCCGGCTTGGGGGCTTTTGGATCAATCGCCAGGATATCGATCTGATCGGTGTTGACCAGATCGATCTGGCGCACGCCTACCCCCATATTGCCGTAAGCAGCCATATCAGGCGCGTTGGGCAGCTGTGTGTCGATCCGGTTTTCCGCCATCGCCATCGGGGCCGTCAGCCCAGCCATCATGGCAAGCACAGGGGCCAGCAGGTATCTCTGGGAACGCATTAGGTCTCCTCCCTTTTTGTATAGGTTACTTTGCGCAACCTGACTTTTGTCAGTACCACGCTATCTTGTTCGTCGCACCATGCAAGCGCGATGCAAAAGTTTCGTTACGGCAATATGTCATCTGCGTTGCACGCCCCATCGCCGTCAGTTTTTTTTTTGAGGGCCAAGGTCGACGTGTAGGTACCCCATGACAGGCAGCATTTGCCAGCAGCCTGCGGCATCGGTTCGCATGCTGTTGGATTTATCGTGCCGACGCGCGCACTGGCGCTTGACCTTGCGGCCCATCCTGTCAAAACCGACGCCATGACAACTGGAACTCTCACCATCGATCTCAACGCTATTGCGGCCAACTGGTCGGCGTTGAACCGCATGACCGCATCCGAGACCGGGGCGGTCGTCAAGGCCAACGCCTATGGGTTGGGGATCGAGCGGGTTGCCCCCGTATTGGCGCAGGCAGGCGCGCGACAGTTTTTCGTCGCGGTCGCCGAAGAAGGCGTCGCCCTGCGCCGCGTTCTTGGGTCTGGTCCTGAAATCAATGTGTTCAGCGGTCATATGCCGGGCGATGCCGATATGATCCGGTCTGCGGATTTGACGCCGATGATCAACACTGTCGACCAGATGATCGGCCACGTAGAAGCCCTGCCCGGTCACCGTTTTGGACTACAGCTCAATACCGGCATGAACCGGCTTGGGATGGATCCCGCCGAATGGGCCGCGTTGCGCGATATCGCCCTCAGCCAAAACCCGACCATGATCATTTCGCACCTCGCCTGCGCGGATGACCCCGATCATCCGATGAACGCCGCACAGCTTGAGATTTTTCGCGAAATGACCGCGGGCATCAACGTCCCGCGATCCTTGTCGGCGACGGGGGGCACGCTGCTTGGGCCTGATTATCACTTTGATCTCACCCGTCCCGGTGTGGGTCTGTACGGGGGCATGCCATTTGTAGACGCGCAACCCGTCGTTTCCCTGGATCTGCCGGTGATACAGACACGCGATGTCAGTGCGGGCAGCGCGGTCGGCTATGCCTGCGGGTGGGTGGCACCGCGCCCCTCGCAGATTGCAACGGTTTCGGGAGGGTACGCGGACGGGCTGATCCGGGCCATGGGGAATGGCGCCACCTTGACCCACAAAGGGCGCAAGGTCCCGGTGGTCGGACGCGTGTCCATGGACCTGATCACCGTCGACGTTACCCATCTGGAACAGGTGCCAGAGCATCTGCAACTGATCGGAATGCACCAATCGGTCGACACCGTGGCAGAATTCGCAGGTACCATCGGATACGAAGTGCTGACCGCGTTGGGAAGCCGATATGACAGGGTCTATATCACTTGAATCCCCTCGCAGCAGTCGGTCGCACTACACTACTCGCCGTCGCGGCCATCGGCCGGATCACGCTTTTTACGCTCAGTGCGATTGTGCACATCTTTCGCGCGCCGTTCTATCCACGTCAGTTCGGCCTTGCTCTGGTGCAGATCGGCTGGCTCAGTTTGCCCGTTGTCGGCCTGACCTCGCTATTTACCGGTGGCGCTTTGGTGATGCAGATCTATGCAGGGGGGGCACGTTTCAATGCCGAAGCCGTGGTGCCACAGATTGTCGCCATCGGAATGGTGCGCGAACTGGGGCCGGTGCTGGTAGGTCTGATGGTTGCAGCGCGGGTAACCGCAGCCATCTCCGCTGAAATCGCAACGATGAAGGTCACCGAACAGATCGACGCCTTGATCACCCTTTCTACCGATCCGATGCGGTACCTCACGGTGCCGCGCGTTCTGGCAGGCATCTTGGTTGTCCCGCTGCTTGTCGCCGTCGGCGACATCATCGGCATCATGGGCGGCTACGGGGTCGCGACCGGGTCACTGGGGTTCAGCCCTGCCGCCTATCTGCGCAACACGGTAAACTTTCTTGAACCGCTGGACATCGCGTCGTCGCTTATCAAAGGCACCGCCTTTGGGTTGATCGCCACAACCATGGGGTGCTACTTCGGCATCAACGCCGGGCGTGGCGCACGCGGCGTTGGCCGGGCCACCAAATCTGCCGTCGAGGCCACCGCCGTCTTGATACTCGCGGCCAATTTCGCGCTTACCGCGGTAATATTCTCGCTATGATCACTGTTTCCAACCTGTTCAAGTCATTCGGCCAGACGCCCGTGCTGTGCGGCGCGACACTCACCTTGGCCAAGGGCACTTCCACGGTGGTCATCGGCAAATCAGGAAGCGGCAAATCGGTGCTCATGAAGTCCATTCTGGGACTGGTCAAGCCTGACAGCGGCACGATCCTGCAAGATGGCGCTCCGCTGGATCAAACGCGGTTTCTGGACGATTTCGGCATGTTGTTCCAAGGCGCCGCGTTGTTTGACAGCTTACCGGTTTGGCAGAACGTCGCATTTAGATTGTTGCGTAGAATGCCAAAGGCCAAGGCCCGCGCCATTGCGCTGGAAAAGCTCGGGCGTGTGGGGTTAGAGGCTGATGTCGCCGACCGTTTGCCCGCCATGCTGTCGGGCGGGATGCAAAAACGCGCCGGACTTGCCCGTGCCATCGCTACAAACCCCTCCGTATTGTTCTTTGACGAACCAACCACCGGGCTTGACCCGATCATGGCGCGGGCGATCAACGATCTGATCCGCGATATTGTCCGCGAAACCCACGCCACCACATTGACCATTACCCACGACATGACCACGGTACGCACCATTGCCGATACAGTGATGTTGCTGGACCAAGGCAAGGTGCATTGGCAGGGAACCGTA
The DNA here is from genome assembly GCF_056859255.1 of Sulfitobacter sp. L-8. Classification (NCBI taxonomy): domain Bacteria; kingdom Pseudomonadati; phylum Pseudomonadota; class Alphaproteobacteria; order Rhodobacterales; family Roseobacteraceae; genus Sulfitobacter; species Sulfitobacter sp. L-8. The sequence continues at coordinate 287,833 of NZ_JBSXOD010000056.1, read as the reverse complement.
CCCCAGCTGTCTGAGTCTCGCGATGAAACCCTGAGATCGTTCATTGCCTGAAGACCGAGATGCGCCGCGTTCCTTCCGGGGGATTGGAGGCGGATTGAGTCGAAAATGTGCCGCGCGTTAGCGGTTTCTCAATTCCCGCCTCTAAATCGAAGTCCGGGATTGTAAGCGTAATGCGCAACAATCGCAGTGCCTTGGCCACTTTGTTAACTCGGGAGCCAGGTTTTCTGCCCGAGTCGTGCTTTCTTTGCCCGATTTCGGAACATTTTCGCCGATCGTGAAGTTTCCTTTCAAGAAACGCGAAAATAGGCATAATCTTGCCGATAGGGACATTGAGGAGATGTATGGTGAAGCAATTTAGAATTTTGGCATATATGTTTCAATATTTACTCCAGCGGCTCGCCTTTGCGATCTTCGGTCTCGCGGCACTCGCCTTGACGGTCTTCACGATCATGGCCGCAACGGGTCAGTTGGCTTGGCTGGAAATCCCTCTCAACTACAATGGTCAGCCTGTCGAAAATGCGGGTATGTACGCGCAGATCGGTCTCACCGTTTTAGCTATCGGCATTTGCTTCTTCATCCCTACCAATCGCCGGATCATGCAACTTGAAAACTCGCACAGAAAGTTTTCCATCAATATGGACGACGTCGCGCGGGCCTATGCAGCCGTGCATGCGGCTGATCGTGCCAGCACCTTTCGCATGTCGTCTGAATTTGACGCCGTTCGCGAACGCCTGTCCTATCTGCGCGATCACCCCGATCTTAGCACACTGGAGCCTGGTCTTCTCGAAGTAGCCGCGCAGATGAGCCACATTTCCAAGGAACTCGCGACACTCTATGCTGACGACAAGATTGACCGTGCGCGTTCGTTCCTCAAGCAGCGTCAGGAAGAAGTTGACCTGTTCAACAGCCGCCTTGACCAGGCCAAGGGTATCTCGAACGAGATGAAACACTGGCTGCACGAAGTCGAACTCGAGGAAAGCGTCGCCTCTGCCCAGCTTGAGCGTCTGCGTGCGGAAATGCGCGAAGTCATGCCCGAACTCGGCATTGAACGTGTGGTCGCGACCGATGGCCTGAACGATACGAACGACGGCAGAGACCACGATAGTCGTATCATCGAGATGCAACCAAAGGCGGCCGAGTAAGTCGTTCAGCGCAATTGCTTTTTGCTTTGACCTCGCCCCTGGGGTCAGACACAAGGGCATATGGCCAAGTCATCCATTACATTTTCATGCAACGCATGCGGCGCGACCTATAACAAATGGTCGGGCCGCTGTGACGCTTGCGCGCAGTGGAACACTATTCACGAAGACAAGGGCATCTCGACCGGACCACCGAGCAAATCTTTAGGCACCAAACGTGGCTCTGCCATGGTCCTGACCGATTTGACCACGCACGAGCCGCCACCGCCACGCAGCCAGTCAGGAATTGCCGAACTGGACCGGGTTCTGGGCGGAGGGTTGGTCAAGGCTTCGGCAATTCTGGTGGGCGGTGACCCAGGTATCGGCAAATCGACCCTATTGTTGCAGGCCGCTGCGCATTTTGCGCGCAACGGGTTGAAAACGATCTATGTCAGCGGCGAAGAAGCATCCGCACAGGTGCGCATGCGGGCCCAACGTTTGGGGCTCACCGACGCATCCGTACAATTGGCCGCGGAAACAAACCTTCGCGATATTCTGACAACGCTCGATGCGGAAAAACCCGATCTGGTGATCATCGACTCGATCCAGACCATGTGGGCCGACAATGTTGAATCCGCGCCGGGGTCGGTCAGCCAGGTACGCGCCGCAGCCCATGAACTGACGAGCTTTGCCAAACGTCGGGGTGTGTCGGTTATTCTGGTCGGTCATGTCACCAAGGATGGCCAGATTGCCGGCCCTCGGGTGGTTGAACACATGGTTGATACCGTGTTGTATTTTGAAGGCGAACGCGGACACCAGTTCCGCATCCTGCGCGCCGTCAAAAACCGATTCGGGCCGGCTGACGAGATCGGCGTCTTTGAGATGACCGGTGCAGGCCTGGCCGAGGTTACAAACCCGTCAGCGCTGTTTTTGTCCGAACGCGGCGAACCGACGGCAGGGTCCGTTGTATTCGCCGGTATAGAAGGCACCCGCCCGGTTTTGTGTGAATTGCAAGCGCTGGTTGCGCCTTCTCCGCATTCCCAGGCGCGGCGCACGGTCGTGGGTTGGGATGGCGGGCGTCTGGCGATGATTCTGGCCGTGCTCGAGGCCCGATGCGGCATCCCATTTGCCGGGCTGGACGTCTATCTGAACGTGGCCGGTGGTATGAAGATATCCGAACCCGCGGCCGATCTGGCAGTGGCGGCCGCGCTTTTAAGCGCGCGCGAAGACGTGGCCCTGCCCGCCGAAACAGTCGTTTTCGGGGAAATTAGCCTGTCGGGTGCGCTGCGCCCCGCCACCCAGACCGAAAATAGGTTGAAAGAGGCGCAAAAACTTGGTTTTACCAATGCGATTGCACCTGCGGGGGGTAAACCCGTGGGCAAGAACGGAATAACGCTTAACACCATGAGCGATCTAACCGGATTTGTAGGCGAAATTTTCGGGGCTGGATAACGACCCCCTCAAGGAAGGCAAGACGATCATGGAAGGCTTTACCATTATTGACGGGGTCGTGGCTCTTGTCATTATCCTGTCTGCGTTGCTCGCATATGGTCGCGGGCTGGTCCGCGAATTCATGGCGATTGTCGGCTGGATCGCTGCGGCTATCCTGGCTTTTCTGTTTGCCCCGCAGGTCGAACCGCTTGTCTCGGAACTGCCGGTGGTGGGCAAATTCCTGGCAGATAGCTGCGAATTGTCGATTATCGGGGCCTTCGCCATTGTGTTTGCCATCGCCTTGATTGTGGTATCGCTGTTCACACCGCTGTTTTCGTCGCTTGTGCAACGTTCGGTGCTCGGGGGCGCGGATCAAGGGCTGGGGTTCTTGTTCGGTGTCGCGCGCGGCATCCTGCTCGTCATTATTGCCTTTTTCGTCTATGATACGGTCATCACGGGTCAACGTTTCACCATCGTTGATGAAAGCCGCTCTGCTCAGGTATTCAGCCGCTTTACCGGCCAGATCGAAGAGCAGAACCCCGAAGCGGCGCTTGGCTGGATCACCTCCCGTTACGAAGCGCTCGTCGGTAACTGCGGTGCCTGAATAGGGGCATTGTTCCCGATTTTCACCTGCGCCTCCCTTTCAGGGGGGCGTTGTTTATGCGGCTTGCGCGTGGCGTTCCGTTATCTTCGTCTAAATGTGACAGTGGGGTGACATTCATGCGCCGAATGCCTACATACGGGCCATCCAGTAATCGGATTCGGAGTTGCCCCGTTGTCCAAGATCATGCCCCCCGCTCATCCCTTTGATTCCTCGTATCTGCGCGACGTAGATGATGCTGATAAACTAAAAGAAGAATGCGGGGTGTTCGGTGTCGTTGGCGTTGCTGATGCCTCGAATTTCGTGGCCCTCGGATTGCATGCGCTTCAGCACCGCGGCCAGGAAGCAGGCGGGATCGTCAGCTACGATCCGACCGCCGGATTTCAGTCAGCGCGCCGCTTTGGCTATGTCCGCGATAACTTCACGTCTCAAAAAGTCATGGAAACCTTGCCCGGCGAACTGGCCATAGGACACGTGCGCTATTCCACATCCGGCAACAAAGGCCCAACGGCCATTCGCGACGTACAGCCGTTCTTTGGTGAATTCGCCATGGGTGGGGCCGCGATTGCCCATAACGGCAACATCACCAACGCCAATTCCCTGCGCCGCGAGCTGATCGAGCGCGGGTCGATCTTCCAGTCGTCGTCGGACAGTGAATGCATTATCCACCTGATGGCCCGCTCGCTTCAGCGCAACATCCCCGAACGTATGGAAGACGCGCTGCGCCGTGTCGAAGGGGCGTTTTCCGTCGTGGCCATGACCCGTACCAAGCTGATCGGTGTGCGTGATCCGCTGGGGGTGCGTCCGTTGGTGTTGGGCAAGGTCGGCGATGGTTGGGCGCTCAGCTCCGAAACCTGTGCGCTGGACATTATCGGGGCTGAATTCGTCCGCGAGATAGAGCCCGGCGAAATGGTGGTTATCACCTCGACAGGTGTCGAAAGCCACTTTCCATTCCGCCGCGTCCCATCACGGTTCTGTATCTTTGAGCATGTATACTTCAGCCGCCCCGACAGTATTCTTGGTGGTCGGTCCGTGTATGAGACCCGCGAAGCGATTGGGCGCGAGCTTGCCAAGGAATCACCGGTAGACGCTGATCTGGTCTGCCCCGTCCCCGATAGCGGCACGCCGGCGGCCATCGGTTTCAGCCTTGAATCCGGTATCCCCTATGCGATGGGGATCATCCGCAACCAGTATATGGGGCGGACTTTCATCGAACCGACAGAACAGATCCGCAACATGGGTGTGCGCCTCAAGCTCAACGTCAACCGCGCCCTGATCCAAGGCAAGCGGGTGATTCTCGTCGACGATTCGGTTGTGCGCGGTACCACCAGTCGCAAGATCAAGGAAATGATCCTTGATGCGGGTGCCAAGGAAGTGCATTTTCGCATTGCGTCCCCCCCTACGGCTTGGCCTTGTTTTTACGGCGTCGATACTCCTCAGCGTGAAAAGCTGTTGGCGGCAACCATGTCCGAAGAAGAAATGCGCGAGCATTTACAGGTCGATAGCCTCAAGTTCATCTCGCTCAATGGGCTGTACCGCGCCGTAGGTGAGGCCGAAGGCCGCAACGCCAAATGTCCGCAATACTGTGACGCGTGTTTTTCCGGCGAATACCCTGTCAAGCCCAGTGACCAGATCGCGCAGGGATTTGAGATGAAACCCGCAGCGGAATAACCTTGATCAACGTCGCTTTTGTTAGGGCGGGCACGGATTCAACCCCTTGCCCGCCTTTTTTCAGCCCGTATCAGGCAAAGCTTTGCCGACAGTTGGGCCGGTCTTCGCCAGCCTGAATTGGCCCCTCTTTCAGTCAGGTTGGGGCTTTGTTAGCAGCACCGCAATACTGACCCCCCCTGACCTGTCAGGGCTGAAAGAGGCTTCCATGTCGACCGACGAAAAAGGCACCCCCACACCGCAGAACGTGATCAACCTAGCAACCGAACACGTTACCCTTCCCAAGCTTACGCTATTGGGGACTTTTGGCAGCCTGACCCAACCGGGCGCTTTGATCCGGGATGGCAAGGGACGTATTCAACGCGTGTCGCTTAACGACAAGATCAGCGACGGCGTCGTGGCCGCCATCGGCGACAACAGCGTCGTGTTGCTGCGGCGCGGTCGCACGGTGACATTGAAATTGCCCAACGGTTAAGCCCACCCCCTTGACGGGCCGTGATGGCTGGGGCAAAGCCGTCGCATGACAAAAACAGCCCTCATCACCGGTGCTTCACGCGGTCTTGGTGCCGCCCTCGCCCAAGAGCTTTGCGATAGCCACCATATCATTGCCGTAGCCAAGACAACCGGTGCCCTGGAGGAGCTTGACGACCGCATTCAGGCCCGTGGCGGCAGCGCGACACTGGCCCCGATGGACATCACCAACAATGATGCGATGGCGACCTTATGTCGTGGGATCTATGACCGCTGGGGCAACCTTGACCTTTGGCTGCATACAGCGATACACGCCGCGCCGCTTGCCCCCAGTGACCACATCGACGGCAAGGATATGGCCAAATCCGTGGCCACCAATATCACCGCGACATCAACCCTGATCACCTATATAGCGCCCCTGCTGGGACACTCGGGTCAGGCGGTGTTCTTTGACGACCCGGTCGTCGGCACCAGCTTCTATGGCAGCTACGGTGCGACAAAGGCCGCGCAGATTGCGCTTGCCCGAAGCTGGCAAAGCGAAACCGCGTCAATCGGGCCAAAAGTGAGCATCTTGACACCCGCACCGATGCCGACCGCAACCCGTGCCCGCTTTCATCCCGGCGAAGATCGCGATGCGCTGAACAGCCCACAATCGCAAGCCGCTGTAATTCTGGCACAATTAAAAGAAGTTCTGGGGTAAAAAACCCTCTGTCAGATGCTGCCACCTTGCCGCGCTCACATCCCTCGCTTATCAAAGCACAAAGGGGAATTTATGCGCATTCTAATCACCAATGATGACGGCATTCACGCACCGGGCCTGAAAACACTTCATGCGATCGCAACCGATCTGGCCGGGCCCCAGGGTGAAGTTTGGACCGTCGCCCCCGCATATGAACAGTCAGGAGTGGGCCATTGCATCAGCTATACAAAGCCGATGATGGTGGAACAGGTCAGCACGCAACGTTTTTCGGTCGAAGGTAGCCCTGCCGATTGCATCTTGGCCGCTCTTCACGACTGCATGCTTGACGCCCCGCCCGATCTTGTCCTTTCCGGGGTGAATCGCGGGAACAATTCGGCAGAGAATGCACTGTATTCAGGTACGATCGGCGGTGCGATGGAAGCCGCCCTTCAGGGGATTCCCGCCATGGCGCTGTCGCAATATTACGGGCCCGGCAACCGCGGGCTTGAAAACCCCTTTGAAGGGGCCGCCCAACATGGTGCACAGGTGATACGCCGCATCTTGAACGCCAGTCCCGACCACGAAAGCGGATACAGGTTGTTCTACAACATCAACTTTCCCCCCGTCGCGTCTGCCGATATCAAGGGCACACGATTGGCCCCGCAAGGTATCCGCAGGAATACCAGTTTTTCCACGCAGCCGCAGATCTCGCCATCTGGACGTCGGTTCTTGTGGATTCGGGGGGCAGATCAGCAGATAGCGACAGAAAAAGGGTCAGATGCCGCGTTGAACCTTGAGGGGTACATATCGGTGACGCCGATGCGCGCAGACCTGACCGCCCACGATACTTTCGCGGCTCTCGAAGCCATCAATACATGAGCGACGACGAAAACATCACAAACGCAGAACGTAAAATGCAATTTCTCTATGCCCTACGCTCGAAGGGCGTGACCGAAACCCGTGTGCTAAACGCAATGGAACAAATCGACCGTGGACCTTTCATTCGCGGCCTGTTTGCGTCACGCGCCTATGAAGACATGCCTTTGCCAATCGCCTGCGGGCAGACCATCAGTCAACCTTCGGTGGTGGCTCTGATGACCCAGGCTCTTGAGGTGACGCCCCGCGACAAAGTGCTCGAGGTTGGCACCGGCTCCGGCTATCAAGCCGCGATCCTCAGCAAATTGGCACGCCGCGTCTATACGATAGACCGCCACCGTCGTCTGGTTCAGGAGGCCCGTCAGATCTTCGAGGATCTCGCGCTGACCAATATCACCGCGATCATTGCCGACGGCAGCTTTGGCTTGCCCGAACAGGCACCGTTTGACCGCATCATCGTCACCGCTGCTGCCGAAGACCCCCCCGGCCCATTGCTTGCCCAGCTCAAGGTCGGTGGCATCATGGTCGTTCCGGTTGGACAATCTGACGCCGTCCAACACCTGATCCGGGTGCGTAAAACCGAAAGCGGTCTTGAATACGACGAACTTCGCAAGGTGCGGTTTGTTCCTTTGCTTGAAGGATTGGGCAAAGACGGCTAAATGCTGTATAGCATAGGGAACTCCAGACCACATGGAGCCCAGTGGCCGGTAGAGGCATCGAACACGAGGACGAGCAGATGATCCAACGATATGCGATCCGGACCTTCAAGTTGACGGTACTGGCGGGTGCTTCTGCGGTTTTACTCGCAGCCTGCGAAAGGCCGCTAGACGTGGATTTGCGCGGTGGCTTTGGTGACGGTTTCACCACAGCTGATGCTGCGACGGGGCCATTGGCACCACGCCCTGCACCGGACAATCGCGGCGTGATCTCTTACCCCAATTACCAGGTGGCGGTTGCCCGACAGGGTGACACGCTTGCTGACGTGGCCAACCGCGTCGGTACAGACGTTTCTAGCCTCTCGCGCTACAACGGTATCGATCCCACAATAACGCTTCGCAAGGACGAGATCATCGCCTTGCCCACCCGCGTCGCGGAACCTTCCCCTGCCACGGGCGCGTCAGGTACCGGCCCCATCTCTACGGCTGCCGTCGATATCCAGACGCTGGCGGGCGGTGCCATCAACCGCTCATCGGCAAGTGCAGGTGTTCAAACCTCCACGTTACCGCCGGCCCAGACCGTGGCGCGCAGCAATCCCCAAAAGCAGACAGGGGTTGAACCGGTACGTCACCGGGTTGAAAGGGGCGAAACCGCCTATACCATTGCAAGGCTGTACGCCGTGCCCGTGGCCACACTTGCCGAATGGAACGGATTGGGCGCGGATTTCTCGGTGCGGGAAGGTCAGTTTCTGCTGATACCTGTCGGACAGCAAAGCGCCCCGCCGCGCAACGCAACCGTACCCGCCAGCGCCACCGCTCAAACAACTCTACCCGGTGCCGGATCACCGACGCCGACGCCGCCAAGCGCTGCCAAACCACTGCCCCCCGTTGATGCAAAGCCCGTGCCGGCGACGGCGCCAGCCGCCGCCAAACCGGTGGCCGACGTCGGCAAAACCACGCAGCCGACATCATCGGCCCGAATGATTTCGCCGGTTCAGGGCAGTATTATCCGCGCTTATTCCAAGGGTAAGAATGAAGGCATCAATATCAAGGGAAGCGCCGGGGCGGCTGTCAAAGCTGCTGACGGCGGCACGGTCGCTGCAATCACCCAAAGCGCCGAAGGTGTCCCGATCATCGTGATACGCCATCCCGATAATCTACTGACAGTTTATGCGAATGTCAGTGACGTAAGCGTGGCCAAGGGCGACAACGTTTCAAAAGGTGCCTCAATCGCCAAACTGCGCGGTGGCGACGATTCATTCGTCCACTTCGAGGTACGCAAAGGCTTCGACAGCGTCGATCCGGCACCTTACCTGAACTAAAGCCAAGGCACGTGGTTACAATGTGACCCCGTGCCGCCCAGCAAGATCAACAAAATACTGCCATGCGACGCGTCCTGATCTGGCACCTCGGGTGGCTTGCCACTCAATTGCCTCGGCGCGCAGCGTGTCGGGCTCCACCTTGACCCCATACGCATCGCAATAGCCCCGGATCATCGATAAATATTGATCCTGATCGCAAGGGTGAAACCCCAGCCACAGGCCAAAACGATCCGACAGCGACACTTTTTCTTCAACCGCTTCGGCGGGGTTTATCGCAGAACCCCGTTCGTTTTCGATCATGTCACGGGGCATCAGATGTCGCCGGTTCGACGTCGCATAAAGCACGACATTGTCGGGTCGCCCTTCTATACCACCATCCAGCACCGCCTTGAGCGATTTGTAATGTGCATCATCGTGCCCGAAACTCAGATCATCGCAAAACAGGATGAACCGTTGGCGCGCGCCCCGCAGCAATGCCAGTAGCCGCCCGACCGAGGGCAGATCCTCGCGCTGCAATTCAACGATGCGCAGCGCATCAAGCGACGCATGAACATGGGAATGTACAGCTTTGACCAGACTGGATTTTCCCATCCCTCGCGCCCCCCACAGCAAAGCATTGTTCGCCGGTAACCCTGCAGCAAACTGCATTGTATTTGCCAGCAGGGTATCGCGGGCGCGATCCACACCGATAAGCAATGACAGATCTACCTTGCTGACATTCTTCACCGGGACCAGACGGTCGGGGGCGGTATGCCAAACGAAAGCCCCCGCCGCGTCAAAATCCGGTGCCTCCAGCGGCGGCGGAGACATCCGCTCCAGCGCCGCTGCAATGCGTTCAATCGGGTCAGAGGTCAATTCGACTTGTCCTCGTCATCGAACTCGGCCAGCAAGGGGTCTTCCTCTTCATCGTCGAAATACCCTTCGGCACGCAGCTTTTCATCGCGCTGACGCTCGACGCGGCGGACCAGAAAGATCGAGATCTCGTACAGCCCGTACACCACAACAAACAGGATTATCTGAGTGACAACATCCGGTGGCGTTACCAACGCCGCCAGAATCAGAATACCGACCACGGCATATTTTCGCACATTGCCAAGCCCCTCGGAACTGACCAACCCGGCCTTGCCCATCAGCGTCAACAATACCGGAAGCTGAAAGCACAGGCCGAACGCGACAATGAACTTGATGGTCAAGTTAAGGTATTCCTGCGCGGACCCCTGAAAGGCAATCGCAGCGATCCCGCCCTTTGATATGCCGTCAGCGCCCTCGTGGTTCACAAGCGTACCCGCCTGCTGAAACCCCAGGAAGAAATCGAATGCCAGTGGGGTTACCACGTAAAACGCAAATGCCGCCCCCAGGAAAAACATGATCGGGCTTGAGATAAGGAACGGCAGGAAAGCTCCCTTTTCGTTCTTGTACAATCCCGGCGCGACAAACCGCCAAAGTTGATAGCTGATATAGGGAAACCCCAAAATCAACCCACCCAAGAGGGATATCGAAATCGCGACAAAAAAGCCTTCTTGCAGCTTGATCAGGATCAACCCGCAATCATTCTGCCCGCGTTCTGCCATGGCAGTACACAAAGGGCTGGTCAAAAAGTTGAAAATCGGGTTCCAGACAGTAAAGCTGATCACCATACCGATGATAAATGCGATCACCGAATGGATCAGCCGCGTGCGCAGTTCTGCCAAATGCTCGATCAGCGGCGCTGCGCTGTCGTCAATATCGTCCGAAGCACTCATGAGTCACTCTTTTTGGCCGCTGGCTTCTCGGCTGCGGTTTTCTTGGCTGCGGTTTTACGCGCGGCGGGTTTCTTGGCAGGTGCCTTTTCAGTGGCGGCTTTCGATACCGACGCCGCCTTGGGGGCCGCGGCCTTTCTTGCTGCGGGTGGCTTTTTCACCGGAGACGTCTTTGCCGTTGGTTCAGCGTTTGGCTCCGTGGCAGGCGACGCTTCGATCTGGGGTGTCCCGGTCGTCAGTTTTGCCTCGGCGGCCTCGGCGTGTGCCAAGGCTTCTGCGGCTTCGCGCTGTTTACGCTCTGCCCCGGCCCGCGCCGTTGCTGCCTGTATCTTCTTGACATCCTCGGCCCGCTTGGCCGCCATTTTGCCCGTCTCGCTGTTCGGGTCGATATCGGTCAAAGACTTGGTTGCCGACTTTACGCCGTCCATGGCGCTGCCCAGCGGGTTCGTGGCGGCTTTCAACGATTTGTTCAAGCCCGAGGAAATTTCACGCATGCCCGTGTCGTCAGCCGCGTCATTCATCGCATTGCTGAACTCGCGCGCCATGCCCTTGGCCTTTCCCACGAACTGCCCAACCTTGCGGAACAGTATCGGCAGATCCTTCGGGCCCACCACGATCAACGCAACGACGCCCACGACCAGCAACTCAGACCACCCCATATCAAACATGATGGTTTACACCCGGTCCTTATCGGTTTTCACTTCTGTCACAACAACAGTGTCATCGGTCAGCTCGGCCGGTTCCTTGTTCGCGTTCTTTACGTCGTCTTCGCCTTCGCTGATACCCTTCTTAAAGCTGGTGATACCCTTGCCGACTTCGCCCATCAGGCTTGAAATCTTGCCGCGCCCGAACAGCACAAGCACGACCACAGCGATAAGCAAAAGCCCCGGCAGGCCGATATTATTCAACATAGTCCATCTCCATATCCAAAAACCAAGAACGCACCTTGGGCGCCCAAATCAAGCTTTGTGTATGCCGAGCAGCGCTTGGCTAGAAGAGACCAAGCGCCCCAAAACCCTCCTCGACAGCGTTTTTCCGGATCTCAATCTCCAAGCCCACCTTCAACTGACAGTTTTTTGGCAGTTGCCTTGTGGCTTTTGTCAAACCGTGCCATATAATGCCCATGCGCCGCTCCGATCGCCTCTTCAGGTTACTCGAGATTCTGGGAGACCATCAACGTCACCGATCTCAAGACCTGGCGCGCGTTTTGTCGGTTTCGCAACGCACACTCTTTCGCGACATGGACCGGCTGAAAGCCTCCGGCGTCCCACTTCATGGCACGCGGGGCTCAGGCTACCAACTGTCCACGGAAACAACGTTGCCCCCTCTTGCCCTGACGGACCCCGAGATAGAGGCCCTGCAACTCGGCCTTGCAGTGGTGCTTGAAACCACGGACCCCGACCTGCTGGCCGCCGTTCAAAGTCTGGTGGCAAAAATCGATGCCGCCTTGCCGCTCGATGCAAAACCGCAAGCGGCCGATTGGCAGCATATTGAACACCCTTTTGCCAATGCAGCGAAAGGGCTGGGCCACCTACCGGTGCTGCGCGCCGCGATCAAAGCGCGTCAAAAGCTGAAAATAGTCTATAACGCCGAACACGGGGCGGTAAAAACATCAATCCTCCACCCCAGAACACTTACCCATAAGGCACGCAGCTGGCTCTTGTCAGGCTGGGACGAAACCGCACAGGCCCCGGCGATCCTTCGCCTTGACCTCATTGAAACCGCAGACCCGCTACCGGAACTCTTCAGTCAGGCGTCCGGCTTCCAAATGGATTAAAATCCTCGCCGAAGGCATTAAATCTCTTTTACGCTCCGGCCCGCAGCCGCCAACCGTTCTGCTTTGGCAAGAATGCCTGAACACTGGCCTGAGCAATAACAATCGTTTCGTCGCCGCTAGGCACGTTCAGCCCACCGAACACGGCCTCTACCTCTGCCTGCCCACGCGGCAAACCGGCCACCAGCGTATCGGTATCAACCAGATCGGGTTCCTGCACCGCTACCGTTACCCGGACCCGCATTTCGTCATGGCTCAACCCCAGCACGCCGAATAATGGCAGGGACGAATGTCGCAAAGCATCTTCGATCGCACGTGCACAGGCTTTGGTATAATCCATACCGTGCAGGTCGTTCCCCATCCCCATTTCGATAATGATACGTTGCTCAGTCATTGCCTCGCTCCATGTCAAAAGCGATCGATAGTGCTGCGTTGGCCATGATTGTCGGGGGCCGTCACCATCGGGGCGTTCAATGTCCAGCCCCCCGGGGACGACGTTCACGGTTACATCGCCATAGGGAAATACTGCCCTCAGCGCGTCGCGATCGACGTGCTCGGGCTTTTGTACGCCCACATCCAACGTGATTTTCATCGCGGCACGGTCAAAGCCGAACAGCTCTGCAAGATTGATGGAGTTCCGCCAAAGAGCATCGCGGACCGCGCGTTCGGCGGCCTGGGTATAGTCACCCCTGCGTAACGACGATCCCATCCCGAATTCCATCATGAGCGTTTGCATACGGACTCTCCGGCTATGTGGCTTGGAAGACAAAGCATTTGTCGCGGCGAATGGTCAGCCACATTACCGCCCCCGGTTGCGGCAAGAACACATTGGGCACAGTGACCCGCAAGATACTGCCGTCGTAATCCATGACAAACTCGACAAGACTTTCATTCCCCATGAACCGCGCCCGCGACACTACCCCGCGCGCAGCGGTGCCATCCGTCGCCGTGGGCAAGGGCCCCTTGCCCGCGCGGTCAAAATCAATCCGCACATGCTGCGGCCGGAACACGATATCAACCTTGGTTCCATCCGGGACACCTGGCGCAAGAAACCGGCCGAACGGCGTTTGCGCCAATGCGCCCGACACCTCGGCCCGCAACACGTTGGCATCCGAAAAGAACGCGACGGATGCCCGGTCGATCGGGCGCGTATAAACGTTGTAGGGTGCGCCCTGTTGGACGATCTTGCCGTCCCGCATCAACGCGATCTCGTCGGCCATCCGCATTGCTTCCTCGGGTTCATGAGTGACCAGCAGCACGGCTGTACCTTCCTCCTTGAGTATTCCCAGCGTTTCGTCACGAATATCGTCGCGCAAGCGGTTATCAAGACCCGAGAAAGGTTCGTCCATCAACATGATCTTGGGCCGTGGGGCCAAGGCCCGGGCCAGTGCCACGCGCTGTTGTTCGCCGCCCGACAGCTGATGCGGATAGCCATCGATGAACCGCAACAGGTCCACACGCTCCAGCAGTTCCTCGATACGGGCGCGCCGGTCGGCCTTGGTGCCGGTTTTCAGCCCGAAACCCACATTGTCAGCGACGCTCAGATGCGGAAACAGCGCGAAATCCTGAAACATAAGGCCAATTTCACGCCGTTCTGGCGGCACGTTGAACACGGTGTCACAGATCAACTTTCCATCCACATGGATCGAACCGCAGTCTTGCATTTCGACCCCGGCAATCATCCGCAGTGTCGTGGACTTTCCGCATCCCGACGGTCCCAGCAAACAGGTGACCTGCCCCGGCATGATCTTCAGGCTGACGTCGTCCACCACCGCGCGCCCACCATAGGCACGCTTGAGGTTTCGGATTTCAAGCCGGGGGTGTGTTTCGGTCATGGCTGCGGTCTTATCCGGTCAATTCATTCGGCTAAGACCGCTATCAGCCTCGTCGTGCACCCGCAAGCACTGCCGCAAATCCTGTGGCCAGAACGGCGACGCAAATCACCAATAACTGCTCGTATTTATGCGCGTCCGGCAACAGCGCGGCAAACACCCCCCAGTCGCGCCCGAAATACGCGACAGCGCCCGACATCGCCGCCCCAAACGCCACCAGATACGCCCACAGCGCTATCCGGCGCTGCATCACCAGCCCGACAATCAGCACCGGCGTCAAAAACATCGACGCCGTGCCCGACACGGCTACGGCATCGAACAGGGTCGAGCTTCCCCACAGTGTCAGGGCCGTTCCCACCGACATGAAACCCAGCATCACCATCCGTCCCCCGGTCAGGCTGCGCGGTGCGAGTTTCAGTTCCTCGACCACCAGCCGCGCCGCAGATGCCAACGCCGAATCCAGCGTGCTAAGCGCCGATATCAAAAGCGAAATCATCAGCGCACCGAAAATCCACCCCGGGAACATACCGGCCCATGTGCCGATCAGCTCGCCCTCATAGGCGGCTCCGGTCAGGCTGGCCTGGATACCGAAAAAGCCGAAACCGATGATGCAAAGTGTGGATATCCAAAAGGCATGCAAGAACGACCGCCGGGTCGTGTCCGGGTCTGCGATGAACCCGCGGTCCATCATCACCGGATCATGCGCGGGATAAGAGAACACCTGCAACAGCGCCACCGCGAGCAACACCCAGCCGTTATAGGCCCCCGCGGTGCCCGGGGCCGTGATAACCGCGCCCAGATCAAAGCCCGGCGACACAACCAGCGCCATAAAGGCGACGCCGAACACAGCCAGAAACACCACCATCTGCACCACATCGGTGCGCAGGGCCGCGCTTAGCCCGCCCCATGCGGAATAGCCCAGCCCAACCCCCGCTACGATCAGTATCGCAGGCGTCCCGCTCCCCGCCAGTACAGCGTTGAAAATCAACCCCACTACCAGCAGGTTGGCGAACACCTCGGACAACAGGCGCAAGGCGATCACCAGATTGTAACACCCGTTGCCCGCCGCCCCAAAACGCACGCCAAGCCAGCCTTGCACCGACATGGCCCCCTGTTGCCGCAGGCGTCCCACGATAAAGCCCCCCGTCAGGAACGACCCGTAATAGGCCGCATAGGCCAGCGTGCCCGCGATGCCGTAATAATACCCCAAGATCGCCGCGTTCATCAGGCTGCGGGCGAAAATCCAGGTTGTGACCTGGCTCAGCACCAATGTCCAAAGCCCCGGGGCCCTGCCTTGGGCCGTCATTCCGCCAAAGAATCCGTCGATCGATGCGCGGCGCGGTGCCGCAAGCACGCTCGCTACGATAATCGCACCAAATATGACAATTAGTAAAAGAGGATACATCGCAGGGTACCTTTCAGGACTACGGGTTCATTCCAACTGGTAGTCGAGCAGAAACCGCCGCGCCATATTCGGCACGACGGTCTGCCGTAAACGTGATGACTGTGACAGCGCAAAGCGCCTTACATGGTCAGGTTGGTCGCCCCGCCGTCAAGCAACAGGTTTTGCCCCACGATAAAGCCGGCATGCTGCGAACACAAAAACGCACAGGCAGCACCAAATTCGTGGCGGGTACCGTAGCGACCGGCAGGAATTGTCGATGCCCGCTGCGCCCGCGCTTCCTCCAACGTGATGCCCTTTTGCTTGACCACGCCGCCGTCCAGCGCATCGGCGCGGTCGGTCGCGTGGATGCCCGGCAGCAGGTTGTTGATCGTAACGCCCTTGCTTGCCACTTGGCGCGAAGTCCCCGCGACGTATCCGGTCAGGCCGGTCCGGGCGGAATTGCTTAGCCCCAGCACCCCGATCGGTGCGCGGACCGATTGCGACGTGATATTGACCACACGCCCCCAGCCGCGTTCCATCATCGCCGGCACCAGAGCTTTGATCATCGCGATCGGGGCCAGCATGTTGGCATCCAGCGCCTTGATGAAATCTTCGCGGTCCCAATCGTGCCACATTCCGGGAGGCGGGCCGCCAGCGTTGTTTACCAATATGTCGATCTGCCCGACCACGTCCAAAACCGCGTTTTGCCCCTCTGCCGTGGCAATATCGGCAACCACTGTGGTCACTTCGACGCCGTAGCTTTGTCGAATTCTTTCAGCGGCACTGTCCAGGTCCGCAGCACCACGCGCGTTCATGACCAGATCGACGCCCGCCTCGGCCAAGGCTTCCGCGCAGCCTAGCCCAAGCCCCTTTGACGAAGCGCATACCAACGCACGTTTTCCCTTGATTCCCAAATCCATAGCGTTCTCTCCCCTTGATGATTGGCGTAGTGGTAGCATTGGTTTTCGTGGAAACGCCAGCAAAAGACCAAAGGCTTGACCCGATAGTGCCACAATCCTATTCCATTCAAAGGAAGATCCCATTCGGTACCGCGCAAAGGCCACCCGCAGCATGACCACCCCGCTTCCCGCCCCGCCGCAAAGCGTGCCTGTCTACCACGCCTCGCAGATATCTGCGACCGACGGCGCGAATATGGGGGACACGCTATCGTTTGCGTCCGAACTGCTTTTGGATGACGTCTACGAACTGTCGTTCGGGGCCGAACCTGTGCGCCTGTCGGTGCAAACCGACGACACAAACCGGTTGAGCATTGCTGCGGATACCGAAACGGGTACGCCCGGCGCTACCTTGCATCTGGATTGCGCGCTGACCTTCATGTCTTCTGACGGTCAAACCAATGATGCAATCTTGCTGGTCGAAGTCGACGACAACAACACCGCCGAAAACATTTACCTGATCCCGTTGAACGCGCTGTCTTCAAAGGTCGAATATCGGCTTGTCGGTATAGATACGACAACCGCACGCCAGAAATTCGCACAGGTCGCCTGTGTATCGTTCACCCGCGGCACCCGCATCACCATGGCCACCGGCGAACAGCGCCCGATCGAAGACCTGGCAGTGGGTGACAAGGTGCTTACCCGCGACGATGGCGTGCAGGCGGTCAGATGGATCGGCCAAAGCACTGTGCGCGCCGTGGGCGAATTCGCCCCCATATGCATCAGCGCAGGTACGCTTAACAATGATACCGACCTTATCGTCAGCCCGGATCACCGTCTGTTTATCTACCAACGCGAGGACCGGCTGGGTGCAGGCCGGTCAGAGCTTCTGGTAAAGGTACGCCATCTTGTCAATGGCGACACAGTGCGCGTGCAGGATGGCGGTTTCGTCGATTATTTCCAACTTCTGTTTGACAGCCACCAGATTATCTATGCCGAAGGTATCGCCGCTGAATCCATGCTGATAGACAGCCGGACCAAAGCGGTTTTGCCCCAAGAGCTTTCTGACGCCATGGGCGATGTCATTCCCGGGCACTCCGATTTGCCTCACGCGGGTCTGGACGTCAGCGCGCCCTTGCTGGACCGGCCCGACGCTGCGGAACTGCTGCGCAAAGCAAGTATGCGCTGATCAGCCGTAAAAGAATTCTTCTCGGGCGATCTTGCCATTTGCCACGTGGTAGATCGCCACTTCCTTCATATCAAAGACCTTGCCGCTTTCCTTTTCCCTTCCCTGCATCTCAAAGGTAACTGCAAACCGGTCATCGCCGTGCAGCATAGGGTCACTGACTTTCGCCTCGATAACCTCCATTGCGTTTTCCCACCAAGCATGCTTGCCCTTGATCCCGTCAAGGCCCCTGGTTTCACGCCCGTTACCCTGATCGACGGCTTCAACCGAAACCGCATCTTCAGCATAAAGCTTGTCCAAGTTTTCGGTTGCACGCCCCTCACGGCATCCGGCAACCAGTTCCTCCGCTATTTTCTTGAGTTCCATACCCACATCCCTTCGCGATGGTTGATACCATTCACTATACGCCCGCCGGGCGTTGAAACCTAGTAAATGCGACAGCACCGCCTTCCGCGCAGGCTTGCGCGCATCATCGGGCGTGGATATACGCCAACCCATGTTAGACACCCCCTCAAACCGCCCCGCTTTGCCCGCCGAAATCGCCCGGCGTCGCACCTTTGCGATCATCAGTCACCCCGATGCGGGCAAAACGACTTTGACCGAGAAATTTCTGCTGTTCGGCGGGGCGATCCAGATGGCCGGTCAGGTTCGCGCCAAGGGCGAGGCACGCCGTACACGCTCGGACTTTATGGCGATGGAAAAAGACCGTGGCATTTCGGTGTCCGCCTCCGCCATGTCGTTCGATTTCATGAACAAGGGCACGAATTTCCGCTTTAACCTCGTGGATACGCCCGGCCACTCGGACTTTTCCGAAGATACCTACCGCACGCTGACCGCCGTTGACGCGGCTGTGATGGTAATCGACGGCGCGAAAGGCGTGGAAAGCCAGACGCAAAAGCTGTTCGAGGTCTGCCGCATGCGCGACCTGCCGATCCTGACCTTCTGTAACAAGATGGACCGCGAAAGCCGCGATGTGTTCGAGATCATCGACGAGATTCAGGAAAACCTTGCCATTGATGTGACCCCGGCAAGCTGGCCCATCGGCGTGGGTCGCGACTTTATCGGCTGCTACGACATCCTTCGTGACCGGCTAGAGCTGATGGACCGTGCCGACCGGAACAAGGTCGCTGAAAGCATCGCAATCGAAGGATTGGATGACCCCAAGCTTGCCGAACACGTGCCTGCCGTCTTGCTCGACAAATTGCGCGAAGATCTTGAAATGGTGCGCGAGCTGATGCCACCGCTGGACGCCAGGTTGATGGCTGAAGGGTCGTTGACGCCGATTTGGTTCGGTTCGGCGATCAACAGTTTTGGCGTCAAGGAGCTGATGGATGGCATCGCAACCTACGGGCCGGAACCGCAAATTCAATCTGCCGAACCACGCAAGATTTTACCTGAAGAACCAAAGGTTTCCGGCTTTGTCTTCAAGGTTCAGGCGAACATGGATCCCAAGCATCGCGACCGCGTCGCCTTTGTGCGTCTGGCATCGGGTCACTTTCTGCGCGGCATGAAATTGACCCATGTGCGTTCGAAAAAAGTGATGTCTGTTACCAACCCGGTCATGTTCCTTGCGGCTGACCGCGAACTGGCCGAGGAAGCCTGGGCCGGTGACATCATCGGTATTCCCAACCACGGACAACTGCGCATCGGCGACACCCTGACGGAAGGCGAAGCGATCCGTGTCAGCGGTATTCCTTCGTTCGCGCCCGAATTGCTGCAAGGCATACGCGCAGGCGACCCGATGAAATCCAAGCACCTGGAAAAAGCGTTGATGCAGTTTGCCGAAGAAGGTGCCGCCAAGGTTTTCAAACCCGTCATCGGATCAGGCTTTGTCGTTGGCGTCGTGGGACAGTTGCAATTCGAAGTCCTCGCCAGCCGGATCGAACTGGAATATGGCCTGCCGGTCCGCTTCGAGGCCTCGCAGTTCACATCGGCCCGGTGGGTGAACGGTAGCCGACAAGCTGTTGATAAGTTTACAGAAGCCAACAAACAGCATATCGCACATGATCATGACGGCGACATCGTGTATCTGACCCGCCTGCAATGGGATATCGACCGGGTAGATCGTGATTACCCCGATGTGAAATTAACCGCGACAAAGGAAATGATGGTCTAGTTTCCCCTTGTCAGCACTGTGGCGAATGCTCAGGCTGTAGCGATGGATAAGATAAAGTGGGGCGTCGCCTCGACCATACTTGCGCCGACGCGCGATATTCTGGCCTTCGCTGCCTATCATCTGGCTGCGGGGGCGCATCGTCTTTACATCTACCTGGACGTACCCAACCCCGAAGCATACGCCCTGCTGGATGCCCACTCCAAGGTGCGGGTCATTACCTGTGATGCGGCGTACTGGAAGCAGCGCAAACGCGTGCGGCCTGAAACCCATCAAGTCCGGCAAACCGCAAATGCGACTCATGCCTATAACCGCCGCCCCGAGGTGGATTGGCTCATTCATATGGACGCAGACGAATTTCTTGTCGCGGACCGCCCTGTCGCTGAACTGCTTGGCCAACGGCCCGCCCACCCTGTCGCCACCAGAATTCGCCCGATGGAACAGCTTTCAGGGTCAGCGTCGGTCTACAAGGCGTTTGTCCCGAACGGCCCTGATCGCGCGCGCATCGTATCGGATATCTATCCGACATATGGGCAGTATCTGAAGGGCGGTTTTTTAAGCCATCTGGCTGGCAAGGTCTTTGTGCGCACCGGCCTGCCGTCGGTGCATGTACGCATCCACAACGTCTTTCAGAATGGTGACATGATGCCCTGCGAGGACCGCCAGTCCGGCATCGACCTGGCCCATGCCCACGCAAAATCTTGGCAAGACTGGATCGACGCTTATCGATATCGCGTGACCAAAGGCAGCTATCGCCCGGAACTGGGGCCCAACAAACCTTATGAAAGGGGGGGGCTTTCAATGAATGACTTGTTCATGATGATCGAGACCGAGGCGGGTGAAGCCGGACTTCGCGCCTTTTTCAACGAGGTGTGCGCCGATACCCCGCAATTACGCGACCGTTTGGCAAAGCACGGACTGCTGCGGCAGATCAATCTGGACCTGCCCAAACATCTGGCAACACATTTCCCCGAATTCACAGGGCTTTAGCGCATCCGTTTGACCTGCACCAGAGACTTTGGTAAGCGGTGCTGAACATGTCGCGGAGACCCTCCGCCCCTTGGGCCATTCGGGCCGACATGAATGCTGCCGCGGGCCAAGTGCATGTCCGCTATCATCGGACACACATGACAAAATTTTCAGATCTTAACCTTAATCCTAAAGTACTTAGAGCCATCGAAGAGGCCGGGTACGAAACGCCCACTCCAATCCAGGCCGGTGCCATACCCCCCGCTCTTGAAGGCAAAGACGTTCTGGGAATCGCCCAGACCGGTACTGGCAAAACAGCCAGTTTTACCCTACCAATGATCACGATGCTGGCCCGGGGCCGTGCGCGCGCCCGGATGCCGCGCAGCCTGGTCCTGTGCCCCACGCGCGAGTTGGCCGCACAGGTTGCCGAGAACTTTGACACCTACACAAAGCACCTGAAGCTCACCAAGGCGTTGCTGATTGGCGGCGTATCGTTTGGTGAACAGGACAAGCTAATCGACAAGGGCGTAGATGTTCTGATCGCGACACCTGGCCGTTTGATCGACCACTTCGAGCGCGGCAAACTGATTCTTTCCGACGTGAAAATCATGGTTGTCGACGAAGCCGACCGGATGCTCGACATGGGCTTTATTCCTGATATCGAACGCATCTTCCAGATGACGCCATTCACCCGTCAGACCTTGTTTTTCTCGGCTACCATGGCCCCCGAGATTGAACGTATCACCAATACCTTTCTGTCTAACCCCGTGCGGGTTGAAGTCGCACGCCAGGCCACCACAGGCGAAAACATCGAACAGGGCGTGCTGATGCTGACCGCGTCACGCAAAGACCGCGAAGCCACCGAAAAGCGCAAAGTCCTGCGGGCGCTGATTGATGCCGAAGGCGACAAATGCACCAACGCGATCATCTTTTGCAATCGCAAGATGGATGTGGACGCAGTTGCCAAGTCCCTGAAAAAGCATGGCTATGACGCCGCGCCCATCCACGGTGATCTGGACCAAAGTCAGCGCACCAAAACCCTTGACGGGTTCCGTAACGGCGATCTCCGTTTTCTTGTGGCATCGGATGTGGCTGCACGGGGTCTTGATGTGCCATCGGTCAGTCACGTGTTTAATTTTGACGTCCCCTCTCACGCCGAAGACTATGTGCACCGTATTGGCCGCACAGGCCGCGCCGGTCGCGATGGCAAGGCGATCATGATCTGCGTTCCACGAGATGAAAAAAATCTTGCTGATGTCGAACGCTTGGTTCAGCGCGAGATTCCCCGCCTAGAGAACCCGTTGGGTGACAAGCCCGCCGCGAAGCCGGCCAAGGAAACGGCCAAGGACGCCGCCAAACCTGAACAGCCGGCATCCGAAGAAGCTTCACAGGACGATACCGCGAAGGACACCGCGAAACCGGAAAAGCCCAAGCGCACACGAACCCGCAGCCGCAAGAAGCCTGATTCCGCAAAAGTAGAGGACCAGAGCAGCGCAGCCGATACGCCGAAAGCGGAGGCATCGCCAGAGGTGAAAGCCGAACCGCAAGCCCAAGCAAAGGCACCAACGCCGGACGACAAGCCGCAAGATGACAAGCAACACCAAAATCGCCGGGGCGGACGTGGTGGGCGCAACGACAACAATCGCAACGACAACAATCGTCAGCAAAACGGCCGCAATGACAACCGGGTTGTGGGTCTTGGCGACCATACGCCCGAATTTATCGAACTGAGCTTTGAGCAGCGCAACAAATAGATCATCGTCGATCAATATCTGAATTCACAAAGGCGCAGGGTATTCTCTGCGCCTTTTTCGCATCCAGCGCTTGGTGTCCAAGCCGGCCCATGAACGCAAGACGCCGCGCGGGCCCTGTGACCTGCGCGGCGCTTCCTGGGTAATCGAAACAGTCTTAACTTAAACGGCTGACCACGATCGTTACTTCGGGTTTTTTCCCGATCTCGTCATTTGCGGATTGGCGCACAGTGCGCTTCAACCCATCATGCAGCTTGTCATCGTCGCGCAACGTCTTGGCGTTGGCACGGCCAAGGAACTGACCCAAATCAGCCTCCAGGACGTCCACAAGCGATGCTTTGGACCTTCCCTGTTCGGGCAAGCCCATCGTATCGACCCAAGGGTCACCCAAAGCTTCGTCATTCTCGTCTAGAATGACCGTCACGGTTACATGCCCGTTCAAAGCCATGCGGATACGGTCGCGCACGACCCCGTCCAGCGCACCAATCTGAGTCGATCCATCAATATAGGTACGACCGCTGTCAACATATTCAGCAACTTTCGGTTCGTTGCCTGACAGGTCGATCATCATGCCATTCACGGCAAGAACGCCTTTCATTCCCTTTGCATTGGCGATTTTCACATGCTCGCGCAGGTGACGGTGTTCACCGTGCATCGGGATCAGGATCTGCGGCCTTACTACATCGTGCAGTGTTTCCAGATCGGGGCGGTTGGCGTGGCCGGACACGTGATAGAGACCAGAACTGTCATCGACGACGTCGACGCCCATTTCGGAAAACGCGTTGATCACCTTGATCACGCCACGCTCGTTACCGGGGATGGTCTTGGACGAGAACAGGAACATGTCCCCTTCCTTCATCTCAAGCCCCATGTATTTTCCGCGCGCCAACTGCGCCGAGGCCGCACGACGTTCCCCCTGCGATCCTGTCACCAACAGCATCAGATTTTCACGCGGAATACCACGCGCTTCCTCGGGGCTGACCACGGGCGGAAAGTCTTTCATCACGCCGGTCTCCAGCGACGCCTCAACCATGCGTTTCATCGCGCGCCCAAGCAAAACAACCGAACGCCCTGCCCGTTCGCCCGCATCGGCCAAGGTTTTCACCCGTGCGACGTTGGATGCAAACGTTGTCGCCACAACCATGCCTTGCGCCGAACCGAGCAGTTTTTCGATCTCGGGGCCGACCGTCGCTTCGGACCGACCGGCATGCTGCGAAAACACGTTGGTGCTGTCACAGATCAACGCTTTGATGCCGTCTTTAGACACTTCTGCCCATACGTCGGGATCATAGGGTTCGCCTACACCGGGTGTCATGTCTATCTTGAAGTCACCCGAGTGGATCAGACGGTCCCCTGCCACGTCGATCACCAAGGATGACGATTCAGGAATCGAGTGAGACATCGGCAAAAAGCCCACGGTGAACGGACCAACCGTGGTTTGCGCGGGCCAAGGGGCGACGGTCGTCACGGCATCCTCAGGGTGGCCGTACTCATCCATCTTGCGCTTGGCGATATTCGCGGTGAATTTGCGCGTATAGATCGGCGCGCGCAAACGGTCATAGGTATGGGCCACGGCACCCACGTGGTCTTCGTGTGCGTGTGTGATGAAGATCGCCTCAATCTGGTTGCGACGGGCTTCCAGCCAGGCGATATCGGGGATGATCAAATCCACGCCGGGGCTTGTGTCCATGTCCGGAAACGCCACCCCAAGGTCGACCACGATCAGTCGCTCCTTGCCGGGCTTTCCGTAGCCATAAACATAGGCATTCATGCCAATTTCACCCGCCCCACCGAGGGGCAGGTAGATCAATCTTTCGCTGCTCATATGACTAAGCGGTATCCTTGTTATAAGTATAAATCACGGTCAAACCGTGCATTGTCAGATCATCTTGATAGGCATCGAACAGATCTACTGTCTGTTGAAACAACGGGGCCAGCCCGCCTGTAGCGATCACGCGCATTTCGCGGTCACGTTCCGCCTTTATCCGCGCACATATCTCACGTACGAGGCCGACATAACCCCAAAAGATACCAGATTGGATGCAGGCCACGGTATTTGTGCCGATTACAGCCTGCGGCTTGGAGATATCCACATGCGGCAAGGCCGCGGCGGCGTTGTGCAGTGCCTCGAGGCTGAGGTTCACGCCGGGAGCGATCACCCCGCCGATATAAGCCCCGTCGCTGGCCACGACATCAAAGGTTGTGGCGGTTCCGAAATCCACGATGATCAAATCCCCGCCGTAAAGATCGTGACCGGCCACGGTATTTACCAACCGGTCCGGCCCCACGGCCGTACCGGCGTCGACACGGACATCGACCGGCAATAGGCATTCCGGCTTTCCGACAACGATTGGTCGTGTGTTGAAATACCGGTCCGCCAAAACACGAAGGTTGAACACCACCCGCGGCACGGTCGAGCTGATGATGACATCGGTGATGTCGGCTTCTACCTTTTGAAACCGCATCAACGTGCTCAGCCAGACATAATATTGATCCGCCGTGCGCTGCCATTCTGTCGACGTGCGCCAGGTGCCCAAAAACCGTTCACCGTCCCAAACCGAGAAAACAGTATTGGTATTGCCGCAATCGATTGCCAAAAGCATGTGACAGCCCTCCGCTTAAGTTAGAAAAACACATCCGCCGCCGTTATCGACACACGCCCCTTGGGCGTACGCAGTATCAGATTTCCCATGGTGTCCACGTCCTCGAACACGCCGCGGGTTTCGTCTTTCATGGTGCGTGCCACGATTTGTTCGCCCAAACGGGCGGCATGGGCCAACCACGCCGTCCGGATCGGCGCAAAGCCATAGGTCCGGAATTGCTGTTCCAATTCAGCATATTCTTTCGCCAATACGTCCAGAAACGCGGTCGGGGCGACCGTGACCCCGGTTTCCCCGGCCAAAGAGACCGGGCGTAATGCGTTTGCCTCTACCTGATCGGCACCCGGAGCATGTGCCAGATTCACCCCGATCCCGATAGCCAGATGATCGCCGATACTTTCCAGCAAGATGCCGGCGACCTTACCCCCGTTCAACAGAACGTCATTTGGCCACTTCAGAGCAAAAGCACTTTCGTCACGCGTTGTCGCCACGAACGCCCGACGCAGCGCCAGCGACGCCACAAAACTGCGCAACGCCGCGCTGGAGGGTTCTTCGCCATGGCGCAACATCAAGGTTGCCGCGAAGTTGCCGCGTGGCGTGGCCCAGGATCGCCCCCGCCGCCCCCGTGCCGCGGTCTGCTCTTGAGCCAGGATCCAGGTGGGGCCCGTCAGTTCGGAAGCGCGCCGCGCTGCTTCGCTGAGCGTGGAATCAACACTGTCGAATATCAAGCGTCCGTAGCCGTCGGGCCATGACGCCCCCGGCTTGGACAGACTGCGACTGGATGCGGCGGACGACCCTGTTTCAGCGGCTTTTGGATTCACCGGGTCCATCAACGGATCAGTTCACCAACGTCGCAGCGGCAGAGATTGCGGCACCTTCGACACCGAAGGTGTTCACGATACCGACAACCATGATCACCGCCGACGCGAACAGGAAGGTGGACAGCAAACCGCTTTTGCCTTCGTCCAGACGGTCATCGTTTTCAGAACCGAAATACATCAGGAACACGATGCGCAGGTAATAGTACGCACCGATCGCCGACGCGATCGCACTGGCCGTCACCAACCAGATCAGGCCCGCATCCACACCGGCCTGCCAAACCCCGAGCTTGGCAAAGAACCCCAACATCGGCGGCACACCGGCAAGTGAGAACAGCAATACGAGCATCGCCAGCGCCTTGCCCGGGGCGCGCTTGGCGTACATGTTCAACGCCGAAATATCGGTGACGGGCTGGCCGTCTTTTTCCATGCCAAGAATAAAGGCAAAGGTACCGATATTCATGGTCACGTAAATGGCCAGATACAGTAGCATGGCCTTTATGCCCAGTTGGGTACCGGCAGCCAGACCGATCAACGCATAGCCCATGTGAGCGATGGAGGAATAGGCCATCAGCCGTTTGATGTTGGTCTGGCCAATCGCGGCAATCGCGCCCAGAAACATCGACAGCACCGAAAGCAGCCCGACAATCTGGCGCCAATCCGGAATAGCATTACCGAATGCGTCATGCAGCACGCGGGCAAACAACGCCATTGCCGCGACTTTGGGCGCCGTGGCAAAGAACGCCGTCACAGGCGTAGGTGCACCTTCGTAAACATCGGGTGTCCACATATGGAACGGCACTGCCGATACCTTGAACGCAAGGCCCGATACGATGAACACGATCCCAAACAGCAACCCCAATGATGTCTCGCCGGTTTTTGCAACAGACATCACCCCGGTGAACTGGGTCGTCCCGGCATAGCCATAAACCAACGACACGCCATACAGCAACAACCCCGATGACAATGCGCCCAGGACGAAGTATTTCAACCCGGCTTCGGTCGATTTCACGCTATCACGCCGCAGCGACGCAATCACATAAAGCGCCAGCGATTGCAGCTCCAGCCCCATATACAGGGTCATCAGGTCACCGGCACTGACCATCATCATCATGCCAACGACGCTAAGGGCGACAAGCATCGGGTATTCGAAACGCAGCAGTCCGCGGTTTTTCATATAGGCTTCGGACATGGTCAACACGGCGGCGGCACTTAGCAGCACCGTAACCTTGGCAAAGCGTGCGAACCCGTCTTCGATGAACAGGCCGTTAAAGGCGACGCGGGTCGCCCCGCCTCCGGTCATGCCGATCCATATCGCCAACAGGACCATCACGCCCGAGGTTGTCCAGACCATCAGCCCGGCAGTCGCATCCTTGGTGGTATAGACCGCCACAAGCAGGGCCAATATCGCGAACAGCGACAGCACTATTTCAGGCAGGATGACATTCAGATCAGCGGAAATCATCTCGCGGTCCTTTACTTTGAAGTTGTCTGGACAACGGCATCCGCCGCCTCCAGAGCCGTATCATAACTTGCAACAAGAGCCGTAACCGACGGCCCGATGATGTCGAGCACCAGCGCCGGATAGACGCCCAGCAAAAGCGTCATGGCGACCAGCGGCGCGAATATCCAGCGCTCGCGACGGGTCATATCGGTAATTGTGCGCAGGCTTTCCTTGATCAGATCACCCAGCACCACCCGACGGTACAGCCACAAGGCATAGGCCGCCGAGAAGATAACCCCGGATGTCGCCACCACTGCCACCCAGGTGTTAACCTGGAAGATCGCGATCAGCGTCAGGAATTCACCGACAAACCCCGATGTCCCCGGCAGACCGACGTTGGCCATGGTGAAGAACATGAACACCAGCGCATAGGCCGGCATCCTGTTGACCAACCCACCATAGGCATCGATCTCGCGAGTATGCATCCGGTCATAGATCACACCGACGCACAGGAACAGCGCAGCCGAGATAAATCCGTGGCTGATCATCTGGAAGATCGCACCATCCAGACCTTGCTGATTGAAGGTAAAGATACCCATGGTCACAAAACCCATGTGAGCCACCGAAGAATAAGCAATCAGCTTTTTCATGTCGGCCTGAACCAGCGCCACCAGCGATGTATAGACGATGGCAATTACCGACAACCATAACACCAGCGGTGCCATGACCTCGGACCCGACGGGGAACATCGGCACCGAGAACCGCAAGAAACCATAGCCGCCCATCTTAAGCAGGATCGCCGCCAGCACGACTGAGCCCGCCGTCGGGGCCTGAACGTGCGCATCCGGCAACCAGGTATGCACTGGCCACATCGGCATCTTGACCGCGAAGCTCGCAAAAAATGCGAGGAACATCATGGTTTGCAATCCACCCACAACCGTGATCCCGGCGACTGAGAATGTATCGGATGCAAAGGTATGGGTCAGTAGACTGACCTCGCACCCGCCTATGCAGGTGGTACCCGCTTCGGCGTACATCATCACAATGGCGACCAGCATCAACACCGAGCCAAGGAAGGTATAAAGAAAGAACTTGAAGCTCGCATAAATCCGGTTGGCCCCGCCCCAGATACCGATGATCAGGAACATCGGGATCAACCCGGCCTCGAAGAAAAGGTAGAACAACACCAGATCCAGCGCCATGAAAACACCAAGCATCAGGGTTTCCAGCAGCAAGAACGCGATCATGTATTCCTTGACCCGCGTTTCGACGTTCCAGCTCGCGGCGATAACCAGCGGCATGATAAAAGTGGTGAGCATCACGAACAGGATCGAAATGCCGTCTACCCCCATCCGGTATTTCAGCCCCATCAGCCACTGCGCTTCGTCGACAAATTGAAAGCCCGTGTTGGACGGATCGAAATCGAACAGGATGAACAGCGAAATCAGAAAGGTCACCGTCGTGGTGATCAGGGCCAGCCATTTGGCGTTGCGTGCCGCGGCGGCATCGTTACCGCGCAGGAAAATAGCGAGAATAAGCGCAGCAAAGCTGGGCATGAAGGTAATGATGGAAAGCAAGTGATGATCCATTAGTGTGCCCCCCCGCTCATCGTCATCCAGGTCACAAGAACCGCGATGCCGATCACCATCGCGAAGGCGTAGGTAAAGATATATCCAGATTGCGCCCGTCCAGCGAGCCGGGTGAGAAAGGGAATGATCCCCATGGCGACACCGTTGAGAGTGCCATCGATGGCATCTCCGTCGCCACGCTTCCATAGGAAGCGGCCGATCATAAACGCCGGTCTTACAAAGATGACGTTATAGATTTCGTCAAAGTACCATTTGTTGAGGAAGAACAGATACAGTGGCCGCTGGTTCGCCGCCAAGCGTCCAGGCACGGTCGGGTTCCAGATATAGAACCAAAGCGCAAGGACCAGACCAGCAAGCATCGCGAAGAACGGACTGACCTTGACCCAGACCGGGGATGCGTGGGCTTCTTCCAACACGGTATTGTTCGGGCCGAAATACAAGGCACCTTCACCCGGTGCCCCGGCAAATACCGGACCATGCGCGGATTCGGCGGCACCGTCAGCTAGCCCGGCTTCGCCATGCGTTTCGTCGCCAGTCGCGCTATCGCCGACCGCCGGCGTGGCGCTTTCAGCGCCTTCGACATGGGCTTCGCCTCCGGCAGCGGCCTGTGCCATCGGAATGCCGTAGAAGTCAGCGACCTCTTCGGCATGGCCGAAAAAGCTGCCGTACCAGAGCATGCCGGCAAAGACCGCGCCAAGGCTCAGCGCTCCGAGCGGGATCAGCATGACCATCGGGCTTTCGTGCGCGTGGTCATGTGTATGCTTGTCCCCGCGCGCTGTGCCGAAGAACGTCAGGAACATCAGACGCCAGCTATAAAAACTCGTCATCGCAGCGGCCAGAACCAACATCCAGAAACCGTACATCGACCCGCCGCCATAGGCGCTTTCGATAATCGCGTCTTTGGATAGGAAGCCCGCAAAGCCGATATAGGTCAGCGGGATACCAACCCCGGTGATCGCGAGCGTCCCGATCATCATCGCCCAGAACGTATAAGGGATCTTTTTGCGCAGACCGCCATAGTTGCGCATGTCCTGCTCGTGGTGCATCGCATGGATAACCGACCCGGCCCCAAGGAACAACAGCGCCTTGAAGAACGCATGGGTCAACAGGTGGAACATCGCGGCCGAGTACATGCCGACGCCAACCGCAACGAACATATACCCAAGCTGCGACATGGTCGAATACGCGATGACGCGCTTGATGTCGTTTTGAACCAAGCCGATCGTGGCGGCAACAAACGCAGTGCTTGCCCCGATAAAGGTGACGAACATCATCGCTTGCGGCGCGACCTCCATCAGCGGCGACATGCGGCTGACCAGGAACACACCGGCGGTTACCATCGTCGCGGCGTGGATCAGCGCCGACACGGGTGTGGGACCTTCCATCGCATCAGGCAGCCATGTGTGCAGGAACAGCTGCGCCGATTTGCCCATAGCGCCCACAAAAAGCAAAATTGCAATCAAGTTGGCCGCGTTCCAATCGGTCCAAAGGAACCGCAAGGACGTATCAGCCAACTCTGGCGTCGCGGCGAAAATATCGTCAAACCGGATCGAATCCGTCAGATAGAACAGCCCGAAAATGCCAAGAGCAAACCCAAAGTCGCCGACCCGGTTAACCACAAACGCCTTGATCGCCGCCGCATTGGCAGACGGCTTTTTATAGTAGAACCCGATCAAGAGATACGACGCGACGCCGACGCCTTCCCAGCCAAAGAACATCTGCACCAGATTATCGGCGGTAACCAGCATCAGCATCGCAAAGGTAAAGAACGAAAGATATGCGAAGAAACGGGCGCGGTAAGGTTCGCTGTCAGAGAAGTTTTCGTCATGCGCCATGTAACCGAAAGAATACAGATGCACGAGGCTGGAGACGGTCGTGATGACGATCAACATGATCGCCGTCAAACGGTCCATGCGGATCGCCCAATCGGTGGATAGGCTGCCGCTTTCGATCCAGCGCAGGATTTGAATGTGCTCGGTCACGCCGTCAAATCGGAAAAAGACGACCCAGCTTAGCAGGGCCGCCAGAAACAACAGCCCGGTCGTTATCCACTGGCCCGTTGTTTCGCCGATCAGCTTCCAGCCGAAACCACAGATCAATGCGCCAACCAATGGCGCGAAAAGAATGATCGTTTCCATGATCCTAGCCCTTCATCACGTTGACATCTTCAACCGCGATCGTGCCTCGATTGCGGAAGAAGCAGACCAGAATGGCCAGACCAATTGCAGCCTCGGCGGCGGCCACGGTAAGGACGAAAAGCGTAAAAACCTGCCCCACCAAATCGCCCAGATAATACGAGAACGCGACAAAGTTGATGTTCACCGCCAAGAGCATCAGTTCAACGGACATCAGCATGATGATGATGTTCTTGCGGTTCAGGAAAAGCCCGAAAATGCCTATGACGAATAGCGTCGCCGCCACCGTCAGGTAATGTTCAATTCCGATCATGTCGTCCCTCGGTTCTTTCTTGCCCGTTCCGGGCGTTCTTAAGTCATTGATGCGGCGAGGATCACCCGCCCGGTACCGTCATCCGAAGATATTGTAGCCGCCCAAGACGACAATCAGCACGACAATCAATACAACAATGGTAGTTCTTGACATGGTTCACATCCTTGTTCGGACAGTGCCCTAAAGGCCCTGCCCAGGTTTCACATCGTTCAGTTTCATAGCCAGCTTGGGGTCGCGCATCATCTGCGACACCACGTTCTGCCGCTTTACATCGACACGGTGGCGCAACGTCAAAACAATTGCCCCGATCATCGCTACCAGCAGGATCAATCCCGAAAGCTGGAACAGCAGGAAATATTGATCATACAGGATCATGCCCAAGGCAGCGGTGTTTTGCACCTCGTCCGTGACCACCTGTGTGCGCAGTGTTTCGGCGGCTACGTTTGCATCCCACGCACCAAAGGCCATTACGAACTGCATCAAGATGATCAGGCCGATTAACAGCGCCAACGGCATGTATCGCGCCATCTCGGCCTTGAGTTCGGCGAAATCCACATCAAGCATCATCACCACAAACAAGAACAGGACCGCAACGGCCCCGACATAGACGATGATCAGCAACATCGCCACGAATTCGGCGTTCAGCATGACGAACAGGCCCGCCGCGCTGAGAAACGCCAGGATCAGCCAAAGTACCGAATGCACAGGGTTACGGCTGATAACGGTGAAAAGCCCACCGGTGATCACGCTGATCGCGAAGAGGTAAAATGCGAAAACGCTCATGCGTCACCTTCCTTGTCGTCCAAAACACCCTGCGCGATCTGCATTGCGCGGGTCATGGCGGGAATGCCGGCAAACACTGCCATCTGCCCTATTGTCTCGATCACTTGCTGCTTGTGCGCCCCGGCTTCGATCGCGTGGATGACTGACTGTTTCAACGCAAGGTCATTCTGCGCGCCTTGCATCGTCAGCCCGGCAATCGTCAACAACAGCCGCGTCTTGGCGTCCAACCCGTTCGGGTTCATCGTATTGCCAAAAAACGTTTCCATCATGTCTTTGGGCATCTTGCCCATCATCGCCTCAAACCCCTTGGGCGAAAACGCATCCATCGCCGGAAAGGACTTTGCCAGTTCCTGCATCTGCCGCATCATCTCTTCGAAAGGATTGCTCTTGTCGGTCATCGGTACGGCGCGTCCAATTCGAGGTTGCGTGCAATCTCGGCTTCCCAGCGTTCGCCGTTATCCAACAGCTTTGCCTTGTCATAAAACAGCTCTTCGCGGGTCTCGGTCGAGAATTCAAAGTTCGGACCTTCGACAATCGCATCGACCGGGCAGGCTTCCTGACAGAAACCGCAGTAGATGCATTTGGTCATGTCGATGTCATAGCGCGTGGTACGGCGGCTGCCATCATCACGTGGTTCCGCGTCAATCGTGATCGCCTGCGCCGGGCAGATCGCCTCGCACAGTTTGCACGCAATGCAGCGTTCTTCGCCGTTGGGGTAACGACGAAGCGCATGTTCACCGCGAAAACGCGGGGACAGCGGGCCCTTTTCGTGCGGATAGTTGATCGTAGCCTTGGGCTTGAACATGTATTTAATGCCCAGCTTCAAGCCATGATAGAAATCCTGTAACAGGAAATATTTCGCGTGACGGGTATAGTCGATGCCAGCCATATCAGCCCCCTACTGTCCATCGGGCATAGATGCCCCAGAACCAATCGAATTTTGCAGCGAACGCCACGAAGACAACCCAGAACAGGCTGAATGGCAGGAATACTTTCCAACCCAGACGCATCAGTTGGTCATAGCGGTACCGCGGTGTGATCGCCTTGACCAACGAGAAGAAGAAGAACACCAGCCCGATCTTTGCCACCATCCAGAAGATACCGTCAGGCAGACCAGGAATGGGCGACAGCCAACCGCCGAAGAACATCAGCGAAATCAAGGCACACATCAGAACCACGGCGACAAGTTCACCGATCATGAACAGCAAGAACGGCGTCGACGAATATTCGACCTGATAACCGGCAACCAGTTCCGATTCCGCTTCGGGCAGGTCAAACGGCGGGCGGTTTGTTTCGGCCAGTGCCGAGATAAAGAACAGGATCAGCATCGGGAAATGCGGCAACCAATACCAATTCAACAGCCCCAGATCACCGCTTTGCGATCTGACAATATCACCGAAGTTCAACGAACCCGAACTGATGACGACGCCGATGATGATCAGGCCAATGGATACCTCGTAAGAAATCATCTGCGCGGCAGAGCGCAGCGAGCCCAGAAACGGGTATTTCGAGTTTGAGGCCCATCCGCCCATGATCACCCCGTATACTTCGAGCGAGGAAATCGCGAAGACGTACAGAATGGCGACATTGATATTCGAGAGGACCCAACCGTCGTTGAAGGGGATAACGGCCCATGCGACCAGCGCCATCACCAGCGTGACCATAGGGGCCATAAAGAACACCGACCGGTCAGCACCGGCTGGAACGACGACTTCTTTGACGATGTATTTCGCAAAATCCGCGAAAGACTGGAGCAGACCGTAGATACCGACAACGTTCGGCCCGCGCCGCAACTGCACCGAAGCCCATATCTTGCGGTCGGCGTACATCAGGAAGGCGAGTGCAAGAAGCAGGGGAATCACAACCAGGAAAATCTGACCTATGATCAGCAAAATCGTCCCCAGCGTGGTGTTGAAAAAGAAGTCAGCCATAGGTCCTCACACCGTCGGAATGCCTTTTTCCGTACAGTTCTGCACGGTTACTTCGGCATCTATTGTCTTCAAGCCCGCAGGCAGGCTCGGCGAGATGGTGTAAACAGCATCTGCACGCCAGACACCACCCTCGATCTCAACATTTGTACGCACATGGCGGGCAAATCCAAAGCCCCGGATCAAAGTATAACGTGCTGCTGCACATTCGGCATATTGCGCGACATTTTCAGCCGACTGCGCCTTAGTCATCGCAACGTTGAACTGAACCAGATCCCCGTCCAGCAGCTTGGTTTCTATACCTTGGTATTCGGGAATAAAGTCTTCGGCCATAGGAGCCTGCGCATCGCAGGCCGCTATGATCAAAGGCAATATCATCCCCAAAATCCTCACTCCGCCGCCATTGGTCTTTCGCGGCGGGCTTTGGCATTCGCCGATAGCTCTGCCATCAACTGACTGGCGCGGGCAATTGGGTTCGACAGGTAGAAATCGGCAACCGCGTAGCGTAATGCACCGTCTTGCAGCGTCCCTCGGGCCGTGGCTTGCCAGTCGTTTTGAGGCACCTGATCGATATCACCCAGATGGGGCACCTTGGCCACCAACGTCTTTCGCAACGCTGCCAGCGAATCAAATGGCAACGTCGCCTCCAGCTCGGCGCTGAGCGCCCGCAGGATCGCCCAGTTTTCCTTGGCCTGACCCGGGGCAAAGCTCGCGCGGGCCGCAAGCTGCGGACGCCCTTCGGTGTTGACGAACAGCCCGGCTTCCTCTGTATAGGCGGCACCCGGCAAGATGATATCGGCGCGATGAGCACCCCGGTCACCATGCGACCCCTGGTAGATTACAAACGGCCCCGGGGGAATGTCGCCTTCGTCAGCGCCAAGGTTATACACCACATCCGCGCTGACCACGTCGGCGACACCGCCGTCAGCCGTCGCGCCGATGTCCATTGCTCCGACGCGCGACGCAGCGGTATGCAGCACAAGCAGGCCGGATTTTGTGCTGTCGGCAAGCGCCATCGCTGCAGCCAGTATCGCGTCACCGTCGCTTCGCGCCAAGGTACCCATACCGATGATGATAACGGAATTCTTGCCGGCAACCTCGCTGTGATCACGGTCCAGCAAATCGTTCAGCACCGATGGATTGTCGCTGATGTGCATCGTGTCATAGGTCAGGTCGGCTTTGGGACCGACGACACCCACCCCTGCGCCACGCAGCCAGGCCTTGCGGATACGCGCGTTCAATACCGGTGCCTCAACGGCGGGGTTGGTACCGATCAACATGATCGCTTCGGCTGTATCAATATCTTCGATGCGCGCCGTTCCGACATACCCGGACCGGTTGCCCGCAGGCAGCTTGGCACCGTCAGTGCGGCATTCAACGACGCCTCCCTGCCCTTCAATCAGCTGTTTCAATGCAAATGCTGCTTCGACGGACACAAGGTCACCGATCAGCCCTGCTACTTTCTTGCCCTTCATCGCCGCGGCCGCCGCCGCGAGCGCTTCGGGCCAGTCCGCTTTGCGCAGCTTGCCGTTTTCACGAATATAGGGCGTGTCCAGACGCTGGCGGCGCAAACCGTCCCAGACGAAACGCGTCTTATCGGAAATCCATTCCTCATTCACGCCATCATGGTTGCGCGGCAAGAAGCGCATGACCTCGCGCCCTTTGGTATCGACTCGAATATTCGACCCGAGCGCGTCCATGACATCAATGGATTCAGTCTTGGTCAGTTCCCAAGGGCGGGCGGTAAATGCGTAGGGCTTTGATACCAATGCACCCACCGGGCATAGATCAATAATGTTGCCCTGGAGATTGGAATCGAGCGTTTCGCCGAGATAGGCGGTAATTTCGGCATCTTCTCCACGGCCGGTCTGGCCCATCTGGTGAATGCCCGCGACCTCGGTGGTGAAGCGTACGCAGCGGGTGCACGAAATGCAGCGCGTCATATGGGTTTCAACGAGCGGCCCAAGATCAAGATCTTCGGTCGCGCGTTTAGGTTCGCGGTAGCGGCTGAAATCGACGCCATAGGCCATGGCCTGATCCTGCAAGTCACACTCGCCGCCCTGATCGCAGATCGGGCAATCCAGCGGGTGGTTGATCAGCAAAAATTCCATCACGCCCTCGCGGGCCTTTTTCACCATGGGCGAATTCGTCTTGACCACGGGCGGCTGGCCTTCGGGGCCGGGGCGCAAATCGCGCACCTGCATGGCGCAGGACGCCGCAGGCTTGGGCGGACCGCCCACGACCTCGACCAGACACATGCGACAGTTACCCGCAATCGACAAACGTTCGTGATAGCAAAAACGCGGAATTTCCACGCCGGCCTCTTCGCACGCCTGAATGAGCGTCATCGCCCCTTCGACTTCGATTTCCTTACCGTCGATGATGATCTTGCGGGTATCGCTCATATGCTCATTTCGCTCTTAGTAACGAACCGATCCGGCTCGATTTTTGGATTTCTGCACGCCCAAGCGCACAATAGCTTTCTGGATCCGAAGTATCGACCCCATTCGCCTGTAAATATGCAGCACCGCGGGCTTTCATACGTGCTTTGTTGCTGTCGCTTTTCCGATACGCGTCAATTTCGGCATCGGAATATCCCAAAGACTTGGCTGTTTGCTTGACGTTGTTCAGATAACCCAGGGCGCGAAACATCCGGGCGGAAATATCCGGACATTCGTTGCGTATACGGTCCGCAATGCCAAGATCAAGCAAGGCATCATCCACCGCAGCCACCTCGTGCAGCGGTGGTTTCGCGGCGACCGGCCCGGCCAGCAACGCCACACTCGTAACAGCTATCAACAAATTTCGCATTATACTCTCCTTATGCATGAGGCAGATTGCCCCTGATGCACATGGGAATTGACAGCACTGATATTCAATAACATCTCGAAATCAGCCAACTTCCAGCGATATGTCGCCCAATATGTCAGGAAGAGCAAGCCCCCTGGAACGTTAATGCACTACCGTCGAGACGCAGGCTTTCAGCGGGGGCGTCAGGGCCGATCACCCAGTTTATGTCCGAGCTGCCGTAATTTCGGATGCAATACGCCGTTGCGTGATAACGCGCGGATTCGCGCGCCCCTTCTATTGATTGCGCCGCATTTTTCACCCGGACGGCAAAGACATCGCGGCGGCCATCCACCTTGCTGACCTTGGTGTTGAAATACTTGCCATCAAAAGCCAACCGGTCTTCCTGAGCGGTACAACCAGACAGCAACACGGCCCCGGCTATTAGAAAAATTATCTGTTTCATCTTTTCTCTCCGCCATTAGGGCCTGACAGCCGCCGCTTTCCCGCGCGATGCCTGTTGCAGATGCATCCAGTCCATCCAGCCAACCCAGTGATCGCTGCGGCCCCTTTAAGGGTGCCGGCACGGCGTCGATACTCCGGGCGGGCTGGCAATTTAAACTATTCCGCTGCGACAGCACTGACCCGGCCAGTGCGCTTATGCGCGATGCGGTCTTCTATTTCATCCCGGAAATGCCGGATCAGGCCCTGGATCGGCCAAGCAGCCGCATCGCCAAGCGCGCAGATCGTGTGACCCTCGACCTGTTTGGTCACGTCCAGCAGCATGTCGATCTCTTCAGGCTGTGCCTCGCCGTGAACCAGACGCTCCATCACCCGCATCATCCAGCCGGTGCCTTCACGGCACGGCGTACACTGACCGCAGCTTTCATGCTTGTAGAACTTCGCCAATCGCCAGATCGCTTTGATCACGTCGGTGGAGTTATCCATCACGATGACCGCCGCCGTACCGAGCCCCGAGCGTTGTTCGCGCAGGTAATCGAAATCCATGATCGCGTTGCGCATCTGGCCGCCGGGGATCATCGGTACCGACGACCCACCGGGGATCACCGCCTTGAGGTTATCCCACCCACCACGAATTCCGCCGCAGTGCTTCTCGATCAGCTCTTCAAAGGTGATGCTCATCGCTTCTTCGACAACACAGGGGTTGTTGACGTGACCAGAGATCGCAAACAGCTTTGTACCCGCATTGTTCGGGCGCCCGAAGCTCGAGAACCATTCAGGCCCGCGCCGCAGGATGGTGGGTACAACCGCGATGGATTCGACATTGTTTACGGTGGTCGGGCAGCCATAAAGACCTGCGCCCGCCGGAAACGGCGGCTTCATGCGCGGCATACCTTTCTTGCCCTCAAGGCTTTCAAGCAACGCTGTTTCCTCGCCGCAGATATACGCACCTGCCCCATGGGCCACGTAGATGTCGAAGTCATACCCTGACTTGCAGGCATTCTTGCCGACCAGCCCTGCATCATAAGCTTCGTCAATGGCCGCCTGAAGCGCCTCGCGCTCGCGGATATACTCGCCACGGATATAGATATAGCACGCGTTGGCCTGCATGGCGAAACTGGCGATCAGACAGCCTTCGATCAGCGTGTGCGGATCATGGCGCATGATCTCGCGATCCTTGCAGGTACCGGGTTCGGATTCATCGGCGTTCACCACCAGATAGCTGGGGCGACCGTCGCTTTCCTTGGGCATGAAGGACCACTTCAGGCCCGTGGGGAAGCCCGCACCACCACGGCCCCGCAGACCCGACGCCTTCATCTGGTCGATGATCCAGTCGCGCCCGTTCTTGAGGATGCCCGCCGTGCCATCCCAATGGCCCCGCGCCTGCGCGCCTTTCAGCGTGCGGTCGTGCATACCGTAGATATTGGTAAAGATGCGGTCTTGATCCTGAAGCATGAAGCTAACCTTTATGTGTCACGGCTGGCCGCGCGGGCCCGCCTCATCTGATATATATTGACCATTGCCCAGACCAACGCGGCTAAAGCAGCAAAATCGAACAACAGCGCATAGCGACCGGGCAGGCCGAACTGCGGTGCGATCCATTGCGCCGCGATCCAAAGCAATATTGTCACGGCGATCACCACGGCGACCAGACGGCCCTTGCGCGCCAGTGCGATGTCTTGTTGTTGGGTCATTTGCTTTGTTCCATGTCAGATCCAGGTCTGTCTACTGACGGCGTTTGGACGGGTCGACCGCACCACCCGCGGCCAAGGCAGCAGCCTGCCCTATCCAGTTGTCGCGCTTGATCCGTCCCTTGAACCGCAGCCGAGCATCCACCCAAGCAACTTCCTGCGGGCCCCACTGCGCGATCTGGTCAAAATGATAGATGCCCAGTTCGTTTAACGTCTGCTCCATCTTCGGACCAACGCCACTGATCAATTTGAAATCATCTGCCCCGCCCGCGCGCGGCCCATCCAACGTCACAGGCTTGGCCTCGCTTTCATTGGATGTCTCGATCTCTTGCGAGACCGTTTTTGTGATATCCGCAATAACCGATGCGTCATCAGGCTCGGCCACCTCCGGCTTGGGTGCTGCATACCTGTAGCTTCCCTTGCGAGAGGCCAGTTCCTGTTGACCCTTCAAGGTCGCGGTTGGTTTTATGCCCGAAAATACCGGCTTTTCGGATTTAGCCGCCTCGGACGTGCCTGCCGTCGCTTCGCGTGCCGCGCCACCGACCGGGGCTGTGGCAGTACCGGTATCGGTCGAAGCGGGAACAATAGCGTCATCCAAAGTCGGTTCGTCTGCCGCTGGATCGTCAGATACCTGCCACGGTGCCGCGGCAAGCGCATCGGTACTTTCCGAACTTGCCGACATCGCAATCGGCTCTGACGTCGCGATCGGGTTACCCGAACCAACCCGCGCAGCGTGCCCACCGATCGGCGACGCTTGGTCAACCGGTTCGCCCGTCGCCGCATCCCGCGACCCCAAGGGATCTGTCGCATCGTGTGAAGTCGCCGCAACGGATGACTTGTCACACACCTGGCGCAACAGCGCGAATATCGAAAGGGCACCCAAAATGATGGCCAAGATGAGCGATACGATGAAACCCCAGCCGAATACCAGCCAGAGCAGCAGCCCGGCAGCCAGCCCAACCGCAGCCCCCCACCGCGTACATTTCTGTCTACATTGCTCTTTTTGTGTCAAGTTAGCCATTTCCATCCCTTTCACGCCATCAAACGATCCAACTTACATTAGATATCATCTTTTTCGGCGCGGGACGAGATTTCTGTTTTTTGATCCGAGACAAGAACCTTGGCCTGGTCGACCCACTTGTCACGGGTGGCACGGCCTTTGAAGCCTTCCAGGTTCTGATCGACCCAGAATACCTCTTCAGGACCCCAGTTCGCGATTTGCTCAAAATGATAGATGCCCATGCTGTTCAGTTGCTCTGCCAGC
The DNA here is from genome assembly GCF_056859255.1 of Sulfitobacter sp. L-8. Taxonomy (NCBI): domain Bacteria; kingdom Pseudomonadati; phylum Pseudomonadota; class Alphaproteobacteria; order Rhodobacterales; family Roseobacteraceae; genus Sulfitobacter; species Sulfitobacter sp. L-8. The sequence goes on along the minus strand of NZ_JBSXOD010000056.1, from coordinate 247,553 downwards.
TTGGGGCCGATGCCCTTGATCGATTTCAGATCATCTCCGGCACCGTCCTTTGGCGCGTCCAGCACTTGCGGTCGGCTTCCGGCCGCCGCAGCGCTATCGGGCGTGGGGGCCGCGACCGCAGCTTTGCCGACCGCAGATTTTGTCGGCCGCGCGACACTGCCGGTTTCAGGTTTCGCAACAGCCTCTACATCCGCCGCCTCGCCGGGTGCTTCCGAGCGTTTGTCCGAACTGTCCCCGACATTGCGCGGTGCCGGTTCTTCGCTCCTGGTGCGTCCGCCCTGCGCCCCGTCGGGGCCGGCCGGCCCGAGATTGTCATCGCGCACAGGTGCCGGCGCGGCCCCATCCGACCCGGCCGATGACTCATCGCCGCGCTGCCACGGTGCAGTCAGCGGCACTTCGGTACCGTCGATCCGCTTGAGCGTATCGCCGATATCCACGGCCAACTGGACACTGGCATTATACTGGGTCTTGCCGCTGTCATGATCGACAAGGCTGGTCAGTCCAGACAGGGGTTCAGACGCGTAACGCCCGTTCTGGGGACCGGGTACAGGCACCTGACCTTCCGCCATTTCGTCGATCATGCTGCGAAAACGGTCGACGGTAAGGTCTTCGTAATAATCTTTGCCGATTTGCGCCATCGGGGCGTTGGAGCAGGCCCCGAGACATTCAACTTCTTCCCAGGAAAATTTGCCGTCGTCGCTGATCTGGTGTGCCTTCGGTGCGATACGTTCCTTGCAAACGGCGATCAGGTCTTCGGCACCGCAAATCATGCAGGACGTGGTCCCGCAGATTTGGAAATGGGCAACGGACCCAACCGGTTGGAGCTGGAACATGAAGTAGAATGTCGCAACCTCGAGACCCCGGATATAAGCCAGGCCCAGCATTTCCGACACGTGTTCTATAGCCGGGCGGCTCAGCCAGCCTTCCTGTTCCTGTGCACGCCACAGCAGCGCGATGATGGCACTGGCCTGACGGCCTTCGGGGTATTTGGTGATCTGCGCTTCGGCCCAGGCCTGGTTGGCAGGGGTAAAGGCAAAGCTTGTCGGTTGGTCAGGGTGCAAACGGCGCAGCATCAGATCAGGCTTTCGTTCTTGCGGAAACGGCGGGCGCCTCCGGCGGGAGTTTATTAGGCAAAATGAAACGGTGAGGTCGGCTCAACGGTCGACCTCACCGAAAACGATATCCATGGTACCGATGATCGCCGCGACATCCGCCAGCTGGTGACCCTTGGCGAGATAATCCATCGCTTGCAGGTGCAGGTAGCCCGGCGCGCGCAGCTTGGCACGGTAGGGTTTGTTCGATCCATCCGCCACGAGGTATACGCCGAATTCGCCCTTGGGGGCCTCGACCGCGCAATAGACTTCGCCGGCGGGGACGTGGAACCCTTCGGTGTAGAGCTTGAAGTGGTGGATCAGGCTTTCCATGTCGGTTTTCATCGCGGTCCGGCTGGGGGGCGTGATCTTGCCCCGCGCCAATACATCACCCTGCCCTTCGGGCGCGCGCAGCTTTTCGATGGCTTGCTGGATGATGTAGGTGGACTGGCGCATTTCTTCCATCCGGACGAGGTAGCGATCGTAGCAATCGCCATTCACGCCGGTCGGGATCTGGAAATCGAACTCGTCATAGCATTCGTAAGGCTGGGCGCGACGCAAATCCCACGCGAGGCCCGAGCCGCGCACCATGACCCCGGAAAAGCCCCAGTCCTGAATGTCTTGTTCGGTCACCACACCGATATCGGCGTTGCGCTGTTTGAAGATGCGGTTTTCGGTCAGCAGCAGATCAATGTCGACCATGAAGCCGGTGAGGAATTTCTCGGCCCAGGCTTCGATATCATCCAGCAATGCAGGGGGCAGATCCTGATGCACCCCACCCGGACGGAAATATGCCGCATGCAGACGCGCACCGCTGGCGCGTTCGTAGAAGATCATCAGGTCTTCGCGTTCTTCAAAGCCCCAGAGCGGCGGCGTCAACGCGCCGACGTCCATCGCCTGGGTGGTGACGTTCAGCAGGTGCGACAGGATGCGGCCGATTTCGGAATAGAGCACGCGGATCAGCGAGGCACGACGGGGCACTTCGACGCCGGTCAGCTTTTCGATGGCCAGACACCAGGCGTGTTCCTGGTTCATCGGAGCCACATAATCCAGCCGGTCGAAATACGGCAGGTTTTGCAGATATGTCCGGCTTTCCATCAACTTTTCAGTGCCCCGGTGCAGCAGGCCGATATGCGGATCGCAGCGTTCGACAATTTCACCGTCCAGCTCGAGCACAAGGCGCAAAACCCCATGTGCCGCAGGGTGTTGCGGGCCGAAATTGATGTTGAAGTTGCGGATTTTCTGTTCGCCGGTCAGGGCGTCGTCGAAACCTTTGGTACCATCCATCATTTACGCTCCAGCTCGGTCAGTTTGACACCCATCCACCATAACAAGGCGATCGTCCCGAACGGGATAAGACAGGCAACAGACCAGTATTTATTGATCCCGAAAAAGGGAAGTAACTTGACCATCGGGATGATCGCTAGGGCAGAAAGGATCAGCCACCAGATACCGCCCATTACTTGGCCTCCGGCTTTTCATCACCGGGCAGGATGTATTCTGCCCCTTCCCAAGGCGACATGAAGTCGAATTGGCGGTATTCCTGCACCAGGCTGACGGGTTCATACACGACACGCTTTTCGCTTTCGTCATAGCGCACTTCGGTATAGCCGGTGGTCGGGAAGTCCTTGCGCAGGGGATAGCCCCGGAAACCATAATCGGTCAGCAGTCGGCGTAGATCGGGGTGGCCGGCAAAGATGACGCCGAACATGTCGAACACTTCACGTTCGAACCAGTTGGCCGACGGGTGGATGTCGACGATCGACGGGACCATGTCTTCTTCTCGTGCCGCGACGCGCAAACGGATGCGCTGGTTCTGGTACATCGACAGAAAGTGATAGACCACATCGAACCGCTTGGCGCGGCCCGGGTAATCAACGGCCGTGATGTCCACCAGCGACGAAAACCGGCAGGTCGCATCGCTTTTGATGAATTCGACAAGCCCCGGCAGGTTGGCCTGGGTCACATCCATCGTCAGCTCGTCATGGGCAATTTCCCACCCCAGTATGCAATCGGGGCGTTTTGCTTCGATATAAGAACCCAGTTCGTTCAGTTGTTCTGACATATCAGCCCCTTAGCGAACAATTGTGCCGGTGCGGCGGATTTTTCGCTGCAACTGCAAGATGCCGTATAGCAGCGCCTCAGCCGTAGGGGGGCACCCTGGCACGTACACATCGACCGGTACGATCCGGTCACAGCCGCGCACGACGGAATAGCTGTAGTGGTAGTACCCGCCGCCGTTGGCACAGGATCCCATCGAGATCACATAGCGCGGTTCCGGCATCTGGTCGTAAACCTTGCGCAAGGCGGGTGCCATCTTGTTTGTCAATGTGCCGGCCACGATCATCAGATCCGACTGGCGTGGGCTGGCACGGGGTGCGGTGCCAAAGCGTTCAAGGTCATAGCGCGGCATCGAGGTGTGCATCATTTCGACCGCGCAGCACGCCAGACCGAAAGTCATCCAGTGCAGCGATCCGGTACGTGCCCAGTTGATGATGTCTTCGGTCGAGGTCAGCAGGAAACCTTTGTCCTGCAACTCTTTATTGAGATTCTGGGTGGCCACGTCACGGTCCATTCCGGCCGTATAGGTCCCGGCGGCTGCTACTGCCATTCCAATGCCCCCTTTTTCCATTCATAGGCGAAACCGGCGGTCAACACGGCCAGGAACACCATCATCGACCAAAAGCCCGCCATGCTCACGTCTTTGAAAGCGACAGCCCAGGGAAAGAGAAATGCGATCTCGAGGTCAAAAATAATGAACAGGATCGACACAAGATAGAAACGCACGTCGAACTTCATACGCGCATCGTCGAACGCGTTGAACCCGCATTCATAGGCCGACACTTTTTCGGGGTCCGGGTTGCGCACAGCCAAAACGACGGCGGCAAGAATTAATACAATGCCAAGGACAATTGCCACGGCTAGGAAAATAAGGATCGGCAGGTATTCCCGCATCATGTCGTCCAAGGGGAAGCTCCTTTTGCGAATGCGACGCGCCACGCGCCATGTCAGCCAATCGGCACCATCGGCTCTGCTCGGTTTACTCCGCTGTCCCGTCAGGGTCAACCGAGCCCGCCACTTTTGCATCACCCCGTTTCAGGGCACCAAATGCCCCTTCTCGCTCGGCGATCGACCTCCTTGTGAACCGGTTGCATTCAACGCGTCGCGCTACCGGAACCTTGGCCTGGGGAACGAATGTCCGGAGGTGATCGACGCGGCGGTGTCCTCTCGCGTCTGGGAAAGGGGGTCGTGGAGTCTCCAGGTTTAATCCAGTTCGATTACCCCGAAACCCAAGCCGCCGTGCGTTTGTCAAAAAACGCCCCGATTCCTTCAGCGGCCTCGTCGGTTTCCCAACGCGCCGCGAGTGCCGCGATGGTGTGGTCGACCACCTGCGTATCGATGCGCGGGCCCAGATCACGCGCCAGCTGCTTGGCGGCCGCCACGGCACCGGGGGCACATGACAGATATGGCGTCACTTCAGCCTCGATCGCCTCATCCAGCTGGTCCGCATGGACGGCACGCGCCAGCAGGCCCAGCTCTACGGCCTCGACTGCGCCGAACAGGCGTGCCGACATGAATACGCGCCGCGCCCGTCCTTCGCCCATACGGGCCAGCACGTAAGGCCCGATGGTGGCGGGGATGATGCCGAGCCTGGTCTCGGTAAAGCCCATCTTTAACGTGTCCACTCCGATCGCTACATCGCAAACCGAGGCCATGCCGACCCCCCCACCAAACGCATTGCCCTGCACACGCCCGATCAGCGGTTTCGGCAAGGTGTTCAAAGCACCCAACATCGCCGCGAGCTTGCCCGCCTCAGCCGATCGTGTCGCTGGATCCATGTCGCGTTGCGCCTGCATCCAGCCCAGATCGCCGCCCGCACAGAAGCTTTTGCCAGCACCGGTCAACACCACCACGCGTATGGCGTCATCCGCCGCCAACGCCGCCGCGGCCTGGGTAAGCTCTGCGATCATCTGCGCCGACATGGCATTATGCTTCGGTTCGCGCGCAAGCGTCAGCGTCGCCACCCCGCGCGTGTCGGTTTCCAGCTTCAGGGTATCGTACATCAATCAGCCCTCATCGCACGCGCCATTGCCGCGGCCTCTTCGATCAACTCCTGATCCAGCCCGGTACGATAGCCAAGCGTCGCCAGATGGGCATTGACCTTCTCGGTCGCCACGTTGCCTGCGGCACCCGGTGCATAGGGGCACCCCCCCAGCCCTCCGACGGCTGCGTCAAAAACCCGGACCCCCAGGGAAAGAGAGGCATCTATGTTGTCGATCGCCCGCCCGTTGGTGTCATGATAATGTCCCGCCAGCCGACCCGCCGGGACGACGTCGCGCACCGCCAGCAACATGCGCGCAATCGTGTCCGGGGTGCCTGCCCCTATCGTATCACCCAACGAAACCTCATAACATCCCATTGAAAACAGGCGATCCGCGACCTCGGCCACCTTTGACGGGGCCACGATGCCATCATAGGGGCACTTGATGACGCACGATACATAGCCGCGCACGGGGATATCGACATGCCGCGCCTCTTCGAGGATCGGCACGAACCTCTCGAACGCCTCGTCAATGCTTGCGTTGATGTTTTTCTGACTGAACCCTTCACTGGCAGAGGCAAATATCGCGATTTCATCCGCTTTGGCGGCCACCGCCTCCGTATATCCGCGCAGATTCGGGGCCAGCGCCGCATAGCGTACGCCTTCTCCCCGGGTGATCCCCTCTAAAACCTCAGCCGACCCCGCCATCTGCGGCACCCACCTGGGGCTTACAAAGCTCGCCACTTCTATCCGAGAGAACCCCGCCCGCGTCAGCATATCCACCAACGCGATTTTCTCCGCCACCGGTATCTCTCGGTTCTCGTTCTGAAGCCCGTCACGGGGCCCCACTTCGAAAATCTCACAAAAGCCGTTGTCCATCCCTACCCCTCCCATTCATTTTGCCAAATAAACTCAAGATTCCAACCCCGGCCTCATTCGACCGGCCAAGGCTCAAAGAATGCCTGATCGAACAATGGTACATCTTTGGGCAGTGATTTGCGAAACGCTTCGCGATCGGTGATCCTGTCATACCAGGCGGCAACATTCGGATGGTTATCGAGCTTCGCAAAAAACCGTGCCATATAAACCGCTTGACCCACGTTCACATCCGCCGCGGTAAAGCCGCTCATCAATAGGTGATCCTGCTGAACGATCCCGCCACCAAGCCGCGCTTCCAGCGCATCATAGCATTTCACGATCCGCGCGGCTTCCAGCTTCATCACGATCGGGCTGCGCATGGTGTCCTCGCGCAGGGCCACATGTTGCTGGGTCAGTGCCGCACAATGCTGCGAAATGGTCTCTGCGAAATGTATCCATACCAACCAGGCCATCCGGTCCGGCGCCCCCGGCATCCGGCCAAGCCGATCCGGGCTGAACCGTTCACACAGATATTCAGCGATCGCACCGGTCTCGAACATCCGCTCCCCCTCGATCTCCAGCGACGGCACGCGGCCGGCCGGAGAAATGGCCAGATAACCCGGATCGCGCAGGGATTTGTCAAAAGCGTGGATCGAAACCTCGAAAGGCACGTCCAGCTCGTGCAGCAGCCAAAGCGTACGCATGGAACGGGTCTGTTCGACGTGGTGCAAGGTAATCATGTCGGGGTCTCGTCCGGTGCGGCTTCAAGCCGGACCAACGCTGCCCCGGCTTCCACCTGATCCCCGGCCGCAGCCAGAACCTCGGCAACAATCCCGCTCCGCGCTGCCAGCAGACTATGTTCCATTTTCATCGCTTCCAATATTGCCAGACGAACGCCCTTTTCCACTGCCTGCCCCACCTTGGCATCGATCATCCGCACCAGCCCCGGCATCGGTGCCTCGATCAGATTGCCATCGCCATACCCGCCGGCGGCACGCGCCAACGGATCTATGACCGCAAAACTTATCCCATAGTCGGCGAAAACGGTCACCCGATCCCCTGCCTTGGCCACCCGTGGCACCGGCTGCCCCCCGACAGACCAGCGCCCTGCGACACGCCGCGCGACAATCTCTTCGTCGCCGATCTGCCATAGCTGATGATCTGGCGACAATACCTGCACATGCACGAAATGATCCTCATCCTGCCAGTTCAATCCTACCTGACGGCGCAACGGGTGCCACAGGGTAAACCCGGCGTCCGATCGAGGCTCAAGCAGGTCAAGTGCCGCCATCCCCGCCAATGCAACATGATGCGGCTGCACGCGAGGCGGCACCGTGAGTGCGTCGATATCGCGCCCGATCAGCCCCGTGTCCACATCCCCCGCGCCAAAGCTTTCGTGCGCGGCAAGTGCGCCCAGAAATGCCAGGTTCGTGACAGTCCCCGCGACTTCGCATCGACGCAGCGCCGTACGCAACCTCGAAAGGGCGACGTCGCGGGTCGGCCCGTGTACAATCACCTTTGCAATCATCGGGTCGTAAAAAGGGCTGATCGTGTCGCCGGCGCGAACCCCACTATCGGCGCGACAGCGTTCGTCAAAGATCAGGTGTGTCAATGTCCCCGTCGCCGGCAAAAACCCCTTCGGCACATCCTCTGCATATAACCGCGCTTCAAAGGCATGGCCGTTGACCTGCAATTCCTCCTGACGCAACGGCAGTCCTTCTCCTGCCGCCACACGCAGTTGCCATTCCACCAGATCAACCCCCGTGATGGCTTCGGTCACCGGATGCTCTACCTGTAACCGGGTGTTCATCTCCATAAAGAAAAACCCGTCCGGGCGCAGACCGTCGGAACCATCCACGATAAACTCGATGGTCCCCGCCCCGGCATAGCCAATAGCCTCGGCCGCGGTCACCGCCGCCCGCCCCATCGCCGCGCGCATCTCGTCGGTCATGCCGGGTGCCGGGGCTTCCTCGATCACCTTCTGGTGGCGACGCTGCAACGAACAATCGCGCTCGAACAGATGCACCGCCCGCGACCCATCCCCAAAGACCTGAACCTCGATATGACGCGGCTTGGTGACGAACTTCTCGACCAGCACATCGGCGTTGCCAAAGGCAGTCTTCGCCTCGGACCGCGCACTGTCGAGCGCGGCTTGAAAACCGGTCGCCTCCTCGACAAGCCGCATGCCTTTGCCACCGCCCCCGGCGACCGCCTTGATCAACACCGGATAACCGATCCTGTCCGCCTCTGCCGCCAGCAGCGTGTCATCCTGATCGGCCCCGTGATATCCCGGCACCACCGGCACACCCGCCTCGACCATCAATGCCTTGGCAGCATCCTTTAGCCCCATCGCGCGAATGGCCTTTGCCGACGGTCCGATAAATACCAACCCCGCCGCTTCGACGGCCTCCACGAAATCGGGGTTCTCGGACAGAAAACCATATCCCGGATGGATCGCCTGTGCCCCGGTCTCCTGGGCTGCCCGAATGATCGCGTCACCCCGCAAATAACTGTCCCCAGGGGCAGACCCGCCAATATGAACCGCCGTATCGGACATCTGCACATGTTTTGCCTCGGCATCCGCGTCAGAGTAGACCGCGACACACCGCACGCCCATGGCTTGCGCCGTTTCCATCACCCGGCACGCAATCTCGCCCCGGTTCGCAATCAGGATCGTATCAAACATCGCGCAGCTCCCTCAAAACCTTCTCATCTTCATTTTGCCAGACAAACTCCGGGGGTCCGGGGGCTGGCCCCCGGAAAGTCTCTCCAAGCCCCCTCACATGCGGAACACACCGAATTTCGTATCTTCGATCGGTGCGTTCAAACTGGCGCGCAGTGAAAGAGACAGCACCTCGCGGCTGTGGCGCGGATCAATCACCCCGTCATCCCAAAGCCGCGCGGTCGCATAAAGCGGATGCGACTGTTTCTCGAACATATCAATCGTGGGCTGCTTGAACGCGGTCTCTTCTTCCTCGGTCCAGCTGTCGCCCGCCCGCTCGATCGCGTCGCGTTTTACCGTGGCCAGAACGCCGGCTGCCTGCGCCCCGCCCATGACCGAAATGCGCGAATTCGGCCATGTCCACATAAACCGTGGCGAATAGGCGCGTCCCGCCATGCCATAGTTACCGGCCCCGAACGACCCGCCCACCAGCATGGTGATCTTCGGCACATTGGTTGATGCCACCGCCGTCACCATCTTGGCCCCGTGGCGCGCGATGCCTTCGTTCTCATATTTGCGACCGACCATGAAGCCGGTGATGTTTTGCAAGAAGACCAGCGCGATCTTGCGCTGCGAACACAGCTCGACGAAATGCGCGCCTTTCTGGGCGGATTCCGAGAACAATACGCCGTTGTTGGCGATGATACCGACGGGGCAGCCTTTCACATGGGCGAAACCGCAGACCAACGTCTCGCCGAAGCGCGATTTGAATTCATCGAACCGGCTGCCATCGACAAGCCGCATGATGACTTCGCGAATGTCATAGGGTGTGCGGGCATCGGCGGGCACGACACCCAGCATCTCGGCCGGGTCATAGGCCGGTTCTTCCGAAGGTTGCCATTGCACGTTCATCGGCACCGCGCGGTTCAATCCCGCCACAGCGCGCCGCGCCAGAGCAAGCGCGTGGGCGTCATCCTCGGCCAGATAGTCCGCCACTCCTGACAGACGGGTATGCACATCGCCGCCGCCCAGATCCTCGGCGCTGACCACCTCGCCCGTGGCGGCCTTGACCAGCGGCGGACCGGCCAAAAAGATCGTGCCCTGCTCTTTCACGATGATCGACACATCCGACATCGCGGGCACATAGGCCCCGCCCGCGGTGCATGATCCCATGACCACAGCGATCTGGGGAATGCCCTTACCGCTCATCCGCGCCTGATTGTAGAAAATCCGGCCAAAGTGGTCACGGTCGGGAAAGACCTCGTCCTGATTGGGCAGGTTGGCGCCACCGCTATCGACCAGATAGATGCAGGGCAGATGGTTTTCCTCGGCGATCTCTTGGGCGCGCAGGTGTTTTTTGACGCTCATCGGGAAATAGGTGCCGCCCTTCACCGTCGCGTCGTTGCACACGATCATGCAGTCGATGCCCTGCACCTTGCCGACACCCGCGATCACACCCGCCGCTGGGGCGGCCCCGCCATAGAGCCCGTGCGCCGCCAGCGCACCGACCTCAAGGAACGGCGATCCGGGGTCGAGAAGGTTGGCGACCCTTTCGCGCGGCAACATCTTGCCGCGGCTGACATGGCGCGCCCGCGACTTCTCGCCGCCGCCAAGCTCTGCCGCATCCGCCGCTTCGCGGATGGTATGCAAGGCCGCCAGATGCGCGGCCTCGTTGGCCCTGAAGCTTTCGGATGAGGGTAACGCCTGCGAAATAAGCTTCATTTAGGTCTCCTTGGTCGGTTATATCTGTCGGCGAACGGGCTTGTCATTGGCTGGTTTCAGACATCGCGCGGGCTTTCAGCTCGCGTCGGATGACCTTGCCGGTCACGGTCATCGGCAACGCATCGAGAAAGGCCACCTCTCGTGGATAAGAGTAGCTGGCGAGCCGGGTTTTCACCCATGTCTGCAACGTTTCTGCGTCAACTGTCGCCCCTTCCTTCAGCACCACGTATGCCTTGACGATCTCGGTACGTAGCGGGTCAGGCTTGCCGACGACACCGCAGGTTGCCACATCGGGATGGGTCAGCAGGCAATCTTCGATCTCGGCAGGTCCAATGCGATACCCTGACGAGGTAATCACGTCATCCTCGCGTCCTACAAACCGCAGATATTCGCCGTCGAACATCCCGCGGTCACCTGTCAGCATCCAGTCGCCACGATATTTTAGCGCAGTTTCTTCGGGGCGCTGCCAATAGCCAAGCATCATTGACGCCGACCCTTTGCGGATGGCCACGTCGCCTTCGCCTTGCGCAGGGGTACCGTCGGCGTCCAAAACCGCGACGTCATGACCCGGCACCGGTTTGCCGATACAGCCCGGGCGCGGTGGAAACTGTGTGCCACTGCTGGATGCCACCATGTTGCATTCGGTTTGCCCGTAGAATTCGTTGATCGACAGGCCAAACGCGGTTTGCCCCCACGCCAGCATCTCCGCCCCCAGTGGCTCGCCGCCCGATGCGACTGAACGCAGCCCCGCTATGCTGCACGCCCCAGCCTTGAGCATCCGCAGCGCGGTCGGCGGGAAAAAGACGTTGCGCACATCGCCATCGCGAATGATTTGCACACAAGCTTCTATGGAGAATTTCGGCAACCGTGCCGCCACCACCGGCACACCAAGCGCCAGCCCGGGCATCAGTACGTCGAACAATCCGCCGATCCACGCCCAATCGGCCGGCGTCCATAAACAATCGCCATCCTGCCCCAGGATATCGTGGCTTAGGGATACGCCCGGCAGATGGCCCGTCAAGACCCGATGCCCGTGCACAGCACCCTTGGGTGTGCCTGTGGTGCCCGATGTATAGATCAGCACAGCCGGATCCTCGGGCCCGGTGTCGGCAGTTGCGACAGGGTCGCCGGCGATGCCAAAACTATCGGCCATTTCCGCCTGCGCCAAATCCCCCAACAGGTCGCGCCCTTCGGTGTCGGTCAACACCAGCGTGATTCCCGCATCCTGCACCCGGGATGCCAGCGCGTCATGCTTGAACAGTTTGAATAAAGGTACTGAAATTGCGCCTATTTTCCAGATAGCCAGATGTGCCGCCGCGCACCACGGGCTTTGGCTCAGCAATACGCCAACGCGGTCGTTTGCCTGTACGCGCTGCCGCAGGGCCCGCGCCAAGCCATCAACCATAACGGTCAATTCACCAAAGCTGACATCGCGCCGCGCCGCACCCGTAAGATCAATGATCGCGACCCTGTTGGCATCGTGCGCCAGACACTGCGTCGCCATATTCATCCGGTCGGGAACAGCCCAGCATCCGGAGCTGTCCAACCCGGGCAGACCCCGGTCAATCACGGCTAAGCTCCTGTTTGACCTGCTCGAGCTCTCGGTCAAGAAAATACGAGGTGATCGACCGGATGATCACCAACAGCAGCAGGAACATCAGATCGACGAACCGCAATGAAAGGGCCGTGTGAATAACGTCGGAAACAATAAACAGTTCCAGCCCGGCCAAGATATAGCGCCCCAGTTCGATGCGCTCGCGGTTGGTCTGGCGCACGCGCTCCGGGCCGCGTCGCACAAGTTCCGCGATAAGGACACCGATGATAAATCGGCCCGCGCCGATCAGCAGGATTGCGATGGCGAACAGATCAATCAGGGCGGCGGCCGCCTCGAGAAGGCTGACCAACCAGCCGAACGATTCGTGCAGCAGCCCGCCTTCAAGTTCCAGAGCAATCAAGCCATCCACGGCCTGCGTCGTGTTTTCCATTCTCTACCCCATGCTTGCCAGCATTTCACGTCCGACCAGCATGCGCCGGATCTCCGACGTGCCGGCCCCGATCTCCATCAACTTGGCGTCGCGGAAGATACGGCCAACGGGGTTATCAGACAGATAGCCCGCCCCGCCCATAGCCTGCACCGCCTGGTGCGCCTGTTTCATTGCCTCTTCCGATGCATACAGACAACAGGCGGCGGCGTCGGCGCGGGTGACATCCCCACGATCACAGGCGCGTGCAACTTCGTAGACATACGCCCGCGCCGAATTCATCGCAGTGTACATGTCCGCCATCTTGCCCTGCATAAGCTGGAAGCTTCCGATGGGTTGGCCAAACTGCTTGCGCTCTGCCATGTAGGGCATGACTTCGTCCAGACATGCGGCCATGATCCCCAGCCCGATGCCCGCCAATACGACCCGTTCGTAATCAAGACCAGACATCAAGACGCGCACGCCGCGCCCCTCCTCGCCCAGCACGTTTTCAAACGGCACCTCGACGTCGTCAAAGATCAGCTCGGCGGTGTTTGATCCGCGCATCCCCAGCTTGTCGAAATGCGGGCCGGTGGTGAAACCTTTCATGGATTTCTCGATCAGAAAGGCGGTGATGCCCTTTGATCCGGCATCGGGGTCGGTCTTTGCATAGACCACCAACGTGTCGGCATCCGGGCCGTTGGTAATCCAGTATTTATTACCAGACAAACGATAGTGGTCGTTGCGCTTTTCGGCGCGTAGCTTCATCGACACGACATCGCTGCCCGCAGAGGGTTCAGACATCGCCAGCGCACCGACATGTTCGCCGGAACACAACCCCGGCAGGAACTTTGCCTTTTGTTCGGGTGTGCCGTTCAGGCGGATCTGGTTAACGCAAAGGTTGGAATGCGCACCATATGACAGCGATACCGATGCCGATGCCCGCGCGATTTCCTCGACCGCGACGGTATGCGCGACATACCCCATAGCCGATCCGCCGAACTCTTCCTCTACGGTCATGCCAAGCAATCCAAGACTGCCCATCTCCTCCCACAATGTGGGGGGAAACTCGTTTTTCAGGTCAATGTCCGCCGCCATAGGCTTTACCCGCTCCTGCGCCCAGCGGTGCACCGTCTCGCGCAGCGCATTCACGTCATCGCCCAAATCGAATTTCATGCTGGCGTTGAACATGCGCCCCTCCCAGAGTTTATTGAACAGTTGTTCATTACTTTACACGCTACATACATCCAGTCAAGCGATTGTCAGTGTGCACGGAACCACCCGGCGTCGACCTTCGTTGTTTTCCCGGAACACATTAAAAGGTTAAGCATATCATGAGCACTTCTTTAGCAAAAGAATTCTGGGATCGGTTGGATGACACGCGCACCGGCATGCTGGCCGCTGACACTGCGCGGGCAATCCCGATGAGCCACTATGTCGACAGCGATGCCAAGGTATTGTGGTTTATCACCGCAAACGGGACCGAATTGGCAAAATCCGCGCAAACGGGCGCTTCGGCTGAATACATCGTCACAAGCAAGGACGAACATCTTTACGCGCGCATCGATGGGCGTATTCAGGCCGTGAAAGACGAAGAAAAGCTTGACGAGCTGTGGTCAGCTGTTGCCTCTGCCTGGTTCAAGGACGGGCGCAAGGATGACGACATTCAGCTTGTACGCATGGACCTGACCGAGGCGGAAGTCTGGACCACCGGTGGCAGCATCTCGTTCCTGTATGAGATCGGCAAAGCCAACATGACCGACCAGAAACCCGATCTGGGCGAACATGGTACCTTGCGGTTCTGAAGCCACCTGGGCGGCAGCGCAGCAGGGCGTCTTTGGACGGTTCCTGCTGCGTGGGTCGAAAAGAGCACCGATATAACGCTCTTTGCGATGCCTAGCTTTGCTGAAAAACCGAAGATACCTCTTCGCGGATGATCCGAGCGATTAAACTGCAATCGTCTATGCTGAAGGTCAAAGGGACCCGCATGTCGACAAGTCCGGCCAGTATATGGTCGCTTTTTGGCAATGCCGTGATGTCGGCATAGCGCCAGCTGTCATATCTGCTGGTATATCCCGATGGCACGGCCGCGCCGAACCACTTGAGTTCCACTCCGCGTTTCTTGCATCGTGACAATACGTCATGGACCTTGGCTGTGGTCCATTGGCGCAACAGAAACTGAAACGATGAACCGACAAAATGTTCATTCGGGTCCCGTGCAACTATGGTTAAACCGGGGGTGTGCTGCACTCCTTTCTCCAGTGTGTGATAGCGTTCATTCCACCGGGCAACCTGACTGTCCAGGGCGCGAAGCTGCGGGCGCAGGATCGCCGCCCGAAGATTATCCATTCGGCCTGAAATGTTGGGCGTTTCGTATTTCAGCTTCTCGAACGCCGCAGCGGGAGGGCTGGCCAGATGCCGATCGAAAAGCATGTAGGAACCCGAAAGCAGTATCGCCCGAGCCGCGATCTCGGGGTCGTCGGTGACCAGCAACCCGCCTTCGCCTGCATTGACATGTTTGTAGGTCTGGCATGAATAGCATCCCACGGCCCCATGACGGCCCGATGGGGTCGATCGCCATGCCGCGCCCATCGTGTGGGCACAGTCTTCGATGACGGTGACCCCCGCAGCATCACACAGCGCCATCAGCGCATCCATATCGCAGATATGACCCCGCATATGGCTAAGCAACAGCGCCTTCGCTTTGTCCAGCTTCGTCGCAAGATCATCCAGATCGATCACCAGCTTGTCTGTCACCTCGACCAGCACAGGCACAGCGCCCACTGCCGCAATCGCACCGGGCACCGGGGCCAGCGTGAAGGCATTGGATAAAACCCGGTCGCCGTGCCCAATGCCGACGGCGCGTAATGCCGTAGCGATTGCATACCCGCCCGATGCCACGGCAAGACAGTATTTCGCACCAACCGAAGCCGCGAACTCCTGTTCAAGCAGTGCTGTTTCCGACACCTCGGCGTCAGCAGTGTTGTAACGGTGCAAACGCCCGTGGCGCATCACCGCCACCGCGGCAGCGATGGCGTCTTCCGGGATGGGTTCTTGTTGGGTAAAACTGCCTTTGAACACCTCTGACACGTCAGGCTGCCCCAATCAGACGCGTCACGATCTCGGGCAGATCAGCATAGTCGTCCAGCAAGGCATCGGGCATGAGGGCGGCCATATCTGCACCCGAAGGGCCAAAGGACACCAACACACATGGCACCCCCGCAGCGGTGGCGGTTTTGCGATCGGTATCCGTGTCGCCAACCAACAGGCACATCGCCGGATCGCCCCCCGCACGCCGTGCTGTTTCGAACAGATGCTCCGGGTCAGGCTTTCGTATCGCCAGTGTATCGGCCCCTACCATCGCGCCAAAGGCTTCGCGCACGCCCAAGCGCGACAACAACGTGTGGGCTAGCGCCTCGGGTTTGTTCGTGCAGACCGCCACGCGATATCCGGCCGCTTTCAACGCCTCGACCGCGGCCATTGCGCCGGGGTAAAGCACGGTATGGGTGTCGATCTCGCGGGCGTATGCCTCGAGAAGCAGGGGGTAGTATTTATCGATCGTCGCTTGGTCGTCGCCGCGGCCAAGACGGTCCAGACCGAGGCGCAGCATAGCCCGCCCGCCCTTTAGTGCGGTACCGGCATCGGTACGCGCATCCAACACATCGCCTTCGCCCATTGCGCGGAAACACGCGTTTGCCGCCGCGATCAAATCACCACTGGTATCTGCCAAAGTCCCGTCGAGATCGAATACTACCGTTTTCATCGGCGTTCCTTTGCTGGAAGTTGTTGCAGCACGAAATGTTCTTTGATGGTTGATAGCCTTGCGCAAAATAACCAACAAGGTAAAGAGAGCCTGCACTAATTGATTAAAGAGATTACACATGGAAGTTGCGCTGATCCTGTTGGCCGCTGGCAAAGGCACGCGGATGCAATCGGAATTACCCAAGGTGTTACACACCATCGCGCACGCCCCGCTGTTGGAACACGCAATGGCATCGGGTGCCGCCCTGTCACCGGCCCGCACTGTCGTGGTCGCAGGGCACGGTGCCGATTTGGTAAGCGCCGCGGCCACGGCCTTTGACGAAGAGGCGCATGTGGTCGTCCAGCCCGAGCAGCTAGGCACCGCACATGCTGTGGGTCAGGCCCGCGAAGCCCTGCAAGGCTTTGATGGGACTGCGATCGTGCTCTATGGTGACACGCCCTTTGTTCGGACCGAAACGCTCGAGGAAATGTGCGCGGCCCTGACCCACAATGATGTTGTGGTTCTGGGGTTCGAAGCCGCCGATCCCGCGCGCTATGGTCGGTTGATCATGCAGGGAAACACGCTGGATCGGATCGTCGAATTCAAGGACGCCACCGATGAACAGCGCGCGATAACGCTTTGCAATAGCGGCGTAATTGCGTGCAACTCCAACCTTCTTTTCGACCTGATTGACGCAGTGGGCAATGACAATGCGTCGGAAGAATATTACCTTACGGATATCGTGGCAATCGCGCGGGAACGCGGTCTGAAAGCCACCGCTGTCACCTGCGACGAAGCCGAGACCATGGGCGTTAATTCGCGCGCAGATCTTGCTGCGGCTGATGCTGCATTTCAGTCGCGCGCCCGGGCGGCCATGCTTGAGGACGGGATTACCCTGATGGCCCCCGAAACGGTTTACTTTGCCCGCGACACCTACATTGGCCGCGATACGGTGATCGAACCCAACGTTGTCTTTGGCCCCGGTGTAACGATTGAATCCGGCGCGACGATTCGGGCGTTCAGCCATCTTGAGGGCTGTCATGTCGCGCGCGGTGGTATCATCGGCCCCTATGCACGCCTGCGCCCCGGCGCGGAGCTGTCGGAAGATGTGCGCATCGGTAATTTTGTCGAAGTCAAAAATGCGCAGATTGCCGAAGGTGCCAAGGTCAACCACCTTAGCTATATCGGCGATGCCACCATCGGTGCCAAAGCTAACATCGGTGCCGGGACGATCACCTGCAACTATGACGGCGTGATGAAGCACCATACCCACATCGGTGCCCGGGCCTTTATCGGATCCAACACCATGCTGGTGGCCCCCGTTCACATTGGCGATGGGGCCATGACCGGATCAGGATCGGTTATCACATCCGATGTAGAGGCCGACGCCCTGGCTCTGGCACGGGCACCGCAGGTAGAGAAACCTGGCATGGCGCGAAAACTGATTGAAATGTTAAAGGCCAAGAAGGCCAAACAACAAAGAGGGAGCTAATCATGTGTGGAATTGTCGGGGTCCTCGGACAGCACGAAGTCGCTCCTATTCTGGTCGAAGCGCTGAAGCGTCTTGAGTACAGGGGATATGACAGCGCAGGCATAGCCACAGTCCACGAAGGTCAACTCGACCGTCGCCGGGCGGTGGGAAAACTGGTGAACCTGTCGGATCTGTTGGTTCATGAACCGCTGGCAGGCAAATCCGGAATCGGTCACACCCGTTGGGCCACCCACGGTGCTCCGACAGTTGCGAATGCGCATCCCCACATGGCCAGCCCGGTTGCCGTTGTCCATAACGGGATCATCGAGAACTTTCGCGAGCTTCGGGCAGAACTGTCCGCGAAGGGCGTGACATTTGTCAGCGAAACAGACACCGAGACCGTGGCGCTGCTGACCCAGCTACACATGAACGAAGGCCTGAGCCCGATCGAAGCGGCTACGAAGACCATCAAACGCCTGCATGGTGCCTTTGCATTGGCACTTCTGTTCGACGGTGAACCCGATTTGATGATCGGTGCCCGCAAGGGGGCCCCTCTTGCGATAGGATATGGCGACAACGAGATGTTCTTGGGCAGCGATGCGATTGCGCTGTCGCCCATGACAGACCGGCTTACCTATCTCGAGGAAGGCGACATGGCCATCCTCAGACGCGCATCGGTAGAAATCTATGATGCGCATGGCCAGCTTGCCAATCGGGCGATCAAGACCATCAGTCTGGACAATACCCGCGTGAACAAAGACGGTCACAAGCACTTTATGGCCAAGGAAATCGCCGAACAGCCCAGCGTCATCGGTGCGGCCTTGTCGCAATACTTGACCGCCGAGGGCCAGATTGTGTTGCCCGACCCCGGGTTGGACTTTACAGCCATTGAACGCATCACGATGGTCGCCTGCGGCACTGCCTTTTACGCATGCCTGACCGCAAAATACTGGTTCGAGCAAATTGCGCGCCTTCCGGTCGAGGTCGATGTTGCTTCGGAATTCCGCTATCGTGAACCGCCGATATCCAACCGCACCATGGCGCTTTTCGTCAGCCAGTCAGGCGAAACTGCGGATACACTGGCCGCGCTGCGGTACTGCGCGGACAAAGCCGATACGATCACATCGGTCGTCAACGTCACTGAATCGTCAATCGCGCGCGAAAGCAATCTTGCCCTGCCGATCTATGCGGGCGTCGAAGTCGGCGTTGCGTCGACCAAGGCCTTCACCTGTCAGCTTACAGTCCTGTTTCTTCTGGTGCTCAAGGCGGCGGTGGATCGCGGTGCCATCACACAGGAGCAGCTTGCCGATCATATCTCTGGGTTGCGCTCTATCCCGTCGCTTATCAACGTCGCGTTGGAACAGAACACGGCGATACGTGATGCTGCGTACAAGCTCTCATCTGCCCGCGATGTTCTGTTCCTGGGACGGGGGCCGATGTTCCCACTGGCGCTTGAGGGTGCCCTTAAACTTAAGGAAATCAGCTATATACACGCCGAAGCTTATGCGTCAGGCGAGTTGAAACACGGGCCCATCGCGCTGATTGATGAAGACGTGCCTGTTGTTGTCATGGCCCCCAAGGATAACCTGTTCGATAAGACCGTAAGCAACATGCAAGAGGTGATGGCGCGGCAGGGCAAGGTCATTTTGATCTCGGACCGCACGGGCCTTGACGAAGAATCCGAAGGGACCTGGGCTCAGATAGAGATGCCTCGGATCGCCGATGCACTGGCCCCGATCCTGTATGCTATCCCGGCGCAACTGTTGGCCTATCATACCGCCATCGCCAAAGGTACCGACGTGGATCAGCCCCGAAATCTTGCCAAATCGGTTACGGTCGAATGAACACCTCTCGATATCTTGAAGCACTGACCGCGCTGTCAGATGAGTCATCGATACCGAAAATGCAGGCTTATCATAAGATCGACCGGCCCTATCTGGGGGTGAGCAACCCCCATATAAACGACCTGACCAAGGCGTGGCGTGATGAACTTGACCTCGCCGACCGCATTACGTTGGCCGCGACGCTGTGGGATACCGACATATTCGAGGCGCGCGTCGCCGCAGCGAAACTGCTGACCCAAGCCCGGATGCGCCCCGATGACGCGGCAGCGTGGGAGTTGTTGCAAAGCTGGGTGCCCGACTTTGACAGCTGGGCTATCGCCGATCACGCTTGTAGCGCCATCCAAAAGCGGCTGCTTGCCGATCCAGCGCGCCTGAACGCAGTGGAACTCTGGACGCAATCAGGCGATCTTTGGGCGCGCCGCGCCGCTCTTGTTGCGACCCTGCCTTGGGCCAAGCAGAACAACCCCAAACCCGATGAAATCGAAGCCCGTGAGCGCATTCTTGGCTGGGCATCGGGTTATCTGCCTGTCAGAAATGGTATCATGCAAAAGGCAATTGCGTGGTGGGTCCGTGACCTGAGCCGGCATGATCCGAAACGTGCGGCGGATTTCATTGCACAGAACCGCAGCCTGATGAAATCCTACGCGATCAAGGAAGCGTCACGCTACCTGCCCGAAGTCGAGCCGGACGCCGAGGGTTAATCGGCGGTTTCGCCGCGAGCTTCAGGCAAAACGTCGCACCCGGTTCCATCAGCCCCCCGTGGACACATTCACCGTAGTCAGATCTGTCAAAGACGCACCGATCAGGCGCAGTGCGGCCAGCGACATGCGGCTACCGGCAGAGGCCGATCCCGCGATCGGAAGCAATGTCACGGTGGATGACTTGCCAGTGGCAGGATTGGTCACGCGGCCCTGCATTTCGGTCTTCACCAAAGGTGTTTTCAACCACAATCCAGGCTCTGTCGCATTGCCTAGTGATGCGACAGTGGACCCAAGTTGCGTGGCACCCGTCTTAGCAGGGCGAGAAGCTGCGGCGCGTTGTTTGGGGGTTGTCGTATCCAGCGCTTCGGCGGTTTTCGCGGTCGGAGATGGGGCTGCCGCTTCGGTGACAGAGGCCAAGGCGGACGGGTCGGCCGAACTGCCGTCGCCCGAACCGCCGCTGGATAGACCGTTTGCAGACCCGATCGCCGAAGCCGACGATGCCGCAGTCGGTAGCGTGCCCGTGCCGGTACCACGGTCAGCCGTCATGCCGCACGCGGTGACGCCGAACATCACCACACCAATAACAAAATAATGTTTCATGCGGCCAAGACTACGCGCGCGCGGCTGTTGCTTCAATCAACTAAATGCCACTTGCCCCCGCATGGGCCGATGTTTACCTATACTGTATGAATGCACCTTTGATTGACCCTTTCGCCCGCGCTATCACATACCTGCGTGTCTCTGTCACAGACCGCTGCGATTTTCGCTGCGTCTATTGCATGTCCGAAAACATGACCTTTCTGCCGAAGAAAGAGCTTTTGACGCTGGAAGAACTGGATCGGCTCTGCACCAACTTCATTGATCTGGGTGTGCAAAAACTGCGGATTACCGGCGGAGAGCCGTTGGTTCGCAAGGGGATCATGACTTTCTTCGACAGCATGACGCGCCACCTGGACGCGGGCACCCTGAAAGAGCTGACACTCACCACCAACGGCAGCCAGCTTGAACGCTTTGCCAGTGATCTTTATGCGGCTGGCGTGCGCCGGGTTAATGTATCCCTGGATACGCTTGACGACCAGAAGTTCGCCGATATCACCCGGTGGGGCCGTCTGCCTCAGGTGTTGCGCGGCATCGACGCGGCGCAAGCGGCGGGGCTGCGGGTCAAGATCAATGCGGTGGCTCTGAAAGGCTTCAACGAATCCGAACTGCCCAGCATGACCGCCTGGTGTGCGGACCGCGGGATTGACCTGACCTGGATCGAGGTCATGCCGATGGGTGACCTGGGCAATGAAGATCGGCTTGGCCAGTATTGGTCGCTGAAAGACGTGCGCAAGACCTATGAAAACCACTACACCGTGACCGACTTGGCCGAGAACACCGGCGGTCCTGCCCGCTATGTCCGGCTTGAGGAAACTGGTCAGAAGATTGGTTTTATCACCCCGCTAAGCCACAATTTCTGCGAAAGCTGTAACCGCGTGCGGATCACCTGCACCGGTGAAATCTTCATGTGTCTGGGTCAGGAAGACGTAGCCGATCTGCGCGCGCCCCTGCGCAACCATCCTGATGATGATGCCCCGCTGAAAGATGCGATCCGCGCCGCGATCAACCTCAAGCCCAAGGGACATGACTTCGATTATTCCCGTCAGAAGCTTGACGGGCAGATGCCGCGCCACATGAGCCATACGGGCGGCTGATCGGGGCATGTCTGCCCCGTTTCTGTATCGCGCATGGATCCTTGCAAGCATGGTCCTGGCACCGTTCGCGGCGCGGTCGTCCATGCGCAAGTTGCACGCGCAGGGCGTCACGACAAAGCGCAGTCGGGAAAAGCTGGGCCGTGCCACGCAACCCCGGCCTCAAGCGGGCCCGCTTGTGTGGCTGCATGCAGCATCGGTAGGCGAAAGCCTGTCGGTCCTGGCGCTCATTACCCGAATGGGCCAGATGTTGCCCACCGCGCAGTTTCTGATCACTTCCGGCACCGCGACCTCGGCCAAGCTGGTTGCACAGCGCTTGCCGCCCCGCACCATACATCAATTCGCCCCATTGGACGCGCCGCGCCCCGTCAAGCGGTTCCTGAAACACTGGCACCCCAACGCGGCGATTTTTGTGGAAAGCGAACTGTGGCCGCAAATGCTGCGCCGCACCCACGCAACCGGGGCACGCATGGCGCTGGTCAACGCTCGCATGTCGGAAAAGACCGTGTCATTTTGGGCCGAATGGCCCCGGGCCGCGCGGTATATCTTTGACGTATTCGCGCTGATCCTGACCCAGAACGATGCAATGGCGCGAAATATGCTTCGGATGCATGCCCCTGAAGACCGCGTCGCACGCGGCGTGAACCTGAAATCCATGGCCGGCCCGCTTCCGGTGGATGCCAATGCGCTGCCAGAGGTCCGTACAACATTGGCTGACCGACCGACCTGGGTCGCATCTTCGACCCATGACGGCGAAGAACGTGCTGTGCTGTCGGCCCATCGCACCCTGCTGAAGCGGTTCCCCGATCTATGCCTAATCCTGGCACCCCGCCATCCCGAACGCGGCGATATCGTTGAGGACTTGATCAAAGCAGCAGGTTTATCGTGCCAACGGCGCAGCCGGGGCGACGCGCCTGGCGGTCAGGTCTATCTGGCCGATACAATGGGCGAACTGGGCTTGTGGTATGAAGTCTCGGAGATTGTCTTTCTGGGCGGTTCGCTGTTGCCGATTGGTGGCCATAATCCGTTTGAGGTCGCGCAATCCGGGGCGGCGGTACTGACGGGCAATCATGTAGCGGCATTCGCCGAAACCTATGCCTTGCTTGAAGCCGAAGGTGCGGCACGTATCATCGCAGATGGGGACGACCTTGCCGCGCGGGTCGCGCAATTACTGACCAACCCGGATGAATTGACCGCGATGACATCCGCGGCGCAGCGCTTTGTCGCCGCCCAGGACGACCAGCTTGACGCGATTGCCACCCGCCTTATCACAGCCTTGGAGCTAGACCGCGCATGACCCATCCGCTTGCCCAGACTGACGTGATTGCCCCGAATTTTAAACGCAGGTTAAGCGGCGTCACGGCCACCGTGATGCGCTTGGTTCCGTTGCAGGCACGCAGTATTTCCATCGTCGCAACCGGCCCTGTCGTGCCGGAAGACGTACCCCAGGTACCGTTGCTGTCCCTGCTCACGATGTCGCGGCGTGGTCCGTCTGGTTGGCGGGTCTGGCATGCACGGCGTAATGTCGAGATGTTGGGCGGGCTTGCCCTGCGCTATGTCCTGGGCAAGCGATTAAAGCTGATGTTCACCTCTGCCAGTCAACGCAGGCAAACCGGCCTGACGCGTTGGTTGATCCGGCGCATGGATGCGGTCGTGGCCACGTCTGATCGCACGAACGCTTATCTTGAAAATCCGGGCCACGTGATCATGCACGGCATCGACACCGAAGGGTTCTCTCCGTCGCCCGACCGTGCGGCGTTAAGAGCTGACCTGAAGCTGCCCGTCACTGCGACGCTTGTCGGATGCTACGGTCGCATCCGTGCACAGAAAGGCACCGATGCCTTTGTAGAGGCGATGCTGCCTGTGCTGCGTACCAACCCGGAAGTGGTGGCCCTGGTCATGGGACGTGCGACCGAAAAATACGAAGCGTTTGAACAGGGTCTGAAAGAACGGGTGCGCGCCGAAGCGATGCAGGACCGGGTGTTGTTTCTGCCTGAAGTGCCCGTCGGCGACATGGCCGATTTTTACCGCGTTCTTGACCTGTACGTGGCGCCGCAACGCTGGGAAGGCTTTGGACTAACCCCGATTGAGGCGATGGCCTGCGGGGTTCCGGTGGTGGCGACCCGCGTCGGGGCCTTTGAGAAGCTGGTCGTGCAGGACACAACCGGACTTTTGGTCGATGCAGATGATATCCCCGCCCTGTCTGACGCTATCAACAGCGCATTGTCCGACCGCGACCGGTTGGCCAATTGGGCCGTGGCCGGACGCAGCTATGTCATGTCTGACTTTTCCATCGAACGCGAAGCGGCCGCGTTGGTAAAGATCTATCGCCGCCTATTGAAAGCCGAAGGCTAGGAACGGCAATTCGAGGCCGCCTGTACACGGTTGGAGAAAGGGGTGCAAAGTCCATTGCCCCCCTTTGACCATCTCAATTCAGGGGCATGCGCTGTTCCGCAAGACCTGCCCACCAGCTACAACCCGCCGGAATCACGTCATCGTTGAAGTTGTACATCGGGTGGTGGACCATCGCGGTGTCACCGTTTCCGACCAGAATATAAGCGCCGGGCCGTTCTTCGAGCATGAAGGCAAAGTCTTCTCCGCCCATGACAAGCGGTGCCTCATCGCACTGACCCGATACGCTGCGCGCGACGTCTGCGGCAAATTCGGTCTGGGCATCATGGTTCACCATCACCGGATAGTTGCGCACGTACTTGACCCGTGCCACCGCACCGAAGGTCGCCGCGATACCTTCGCAAATCTCGGTTACACGTTTTTCGGCCAGATCCCGCAGGTCGTTCGACAAGGTACGTACCGTCCCCAGAAGGTTTACCCGTTGCGGGATCACGTTAAACGCCTTTGAAGACGTTTCGATCGACGTGATCGACACCACAATATTGCCCACCGGGTCCGCATTGCGGCTGACGATGGTTTGCAACGCGGTGATGATATGTGCGGTGACGACCCCTGTATCGATTGTCTCGTGTGGTTTGGCTGCGTGACCGCCCAGACCTTCGACCTCGATTTCCAACAGATCAGTCGCCGCAAAGAATGGCCCCGTGCGGATGCTGAACTGGCCTGCGGGAATGCCAGGCCAGTTATGCATGCCATAGACTTCCTGGATGTTCCAACGGTCCATCATCCCGTCGTTACACATTTCGCGCCCGCCGCCGCCACCTTCTTCGGCAGGCTGGAAAATGACCACGACGGTACCGTCGAAATTACGTGTCTCCGCCAGATATTGTGCCGCCCCCAGCAACATGGCCGTGTGCCCATCGTGACCACAGGCATGCATCGCGTTTGGGGTTTTCGACGCATATTCAACGCCGGTCTGTTCATGGATAGGTAGCGCATCCATATCGGCACGCAGACCGATGACCTTGCCGGACGTGGTTGAATTTCCCTTGATCACTCCGACCACGCCGGTGCGGCCGATACCTTCGACCACCTCGTCGCAACCAAAGCTGCGTAACTTTTGTGCGACCGTGGCGGCGGTGCGATGGGTTTCGAACAAGATTTCGGGATGTTCATGCAGATCACGACGCCATTCGGTAATGTCGTTGTGGAGTTCGGCAAATCGGTTTTTCACGGGCATTTCAGGCAGTCCTTCAGAGTGATCATATCCGCATGCAGCAAAGCCTGCACTAGGCGGGCAATCGGGTTTCCACCATCTCCGCGAACCAGCTACAGCCGGCGGGAATGGCATCATCGTTAAAATTGTACATCGGGTGGTGGACGGTCGGGCCATCCCCGTTGCCCAGCATGATATAAGCGCCGGGACGTTTGTTCAGCATATACGAAAAATCTTCCCCTGCCATGATAGGCGGCGTGTTTCTATCCACCCCCGGTGTCACTTTTTCGGCAGCATCGGCCGCAAAGCCGGTGTTTTCCTCGGCATTGATAGTGATTGGATACCCCCGTTCATAGGTGATATCTGCCTGACACTGATAAGCCGCACAGGTATGTGTCACGATCGCCTCGAGCCGTTCCTGGGCCAGATCCCGCACGCCCGCATCCAAGGTACGGACGGTGCCGCGCAGGCGCACGGTTTGCGGCAGGACGTTGTGACTGTCTGTATCGGACCGCAGGGTGCAGACCGACACGACAACCTGTTTAATCGGGTCAACGTTTCGGCTGGCGATGGATTGCAGCGCGATCACGACATGGGCCGCGGCAAGATTGGTATCGATCGCCTCGTGCGGTGCGGCTGCATGACCGCCCTGCCCGGTTACGGTAATGTCGAACTCGTCCGCTGCGGCCAGCAATGGTCCTGAACAGATCGCGAATTCCCCGACCGGGTGGCCGGGCATATTGTGCAACCCATATACTTCGTCAATTGCCCAACGATCCATCAGGCCTTCCTCGACCATGACATTTCCACCGCCGCCACCTTCTTCGGCAGGTTGGAAGATCAAGACGGCCCGCCCATCGAAATTGCGCGTCTCGGCCAGATACTGCGCCGTCCCGAGCAGAATCGCCGTGTGGCCGTCGTGGCCGCAGGCGTGCATCTTGCCGGGGGTCTTCGACTGATACTCAAGACCCGTTAGTTCGGTGATCGGCAGCGCGTCCATATCCGCGCGCAGGCCGATCGTGCGCCCGGACTTGTTGGTCTTACCCTGGATAACAGCGACAACCCCCGTCTGCGCGACGCCGGTGGTAATGTCACTGATGCCAAAGCTGCGCAGCTTTTGTTCAACAAACGCAGAGGTTCGCGGCAGATCGAACATCAATTCGGGAATTGTATGCAGGTGGCGACGCCAGGCGGTGATCTCGGCGTGGGTGTCAGCAAAGCGGTTCTTGATCGGCATCGGGGGCTCCGTTTCGTGGGGGTTGCGCGTCAAACATTGGGGCCAAGGATCATCGGGCTGCCATCGGTAAAGCGTGACAGGCGGAAGCGGGACAGATCGTGACCGACCTCGCCTCCCGTTGCAAGGGCCGCAAGCACGCGTCCCATTCCTGGCCCGATCCCGAACCCGTGTCCTGACATTCCGGTGCCGATGGTCAACCCGGGCAACCTATCCACACGGTCCACCACGGGCACGATATCGGGCATCGTGTCAATCATCCCTGCCCATGCCGCCTTGAGCTTCACCGGCGGCAAGTCCGGGAACATTTCAGCAAAGTTTCGAAGCAAACGCCTGATCTTGCCCATGTTTGGGGCCGGATTCAGTATACGCATCGCTTCAAACGGCGTACTTTCATCGCCGCGCCAGCGGCGCTTGGTTGTCCATGCATCAGGAAACCCCGTTGGAGCAAACGGATGCAGAACCTGGCCGAACGGATTGGCGCGCAGTTGGGTCATGTAATGCGGCAAGGCGCGCCACGCATCGGGTCCGATGAAAAGCTCCGGCGCACCCGGTGGTGCTAGGGTATAGCCTCCATCTTCGCGCCGCCTGAATGCAACTTTTCGATTTGCGGCCGCACCTGCGTAAATCTCGGGCAACGGTTCGGTGGCCGCAACATTTTCGCGTACCGAAAGCTGCGGCATACTGACGCCGTGATTGCGCAAAAACAAGGCAGACCAGGCCCCGCCTGCCAGCACGACATTATCCGCAGCAATCCGGCCCTGTTCAGTGACGACACCCGACACCCGTCCGTCCGTGATGTCCAGCGATCTGACAGCACAGCTTTCGATGATCTGGACGCCTTCGCGGGCTGCAATCGCCGCAAGCGCAGGCACCGCTACCCAAGGTTCCGCACGCAGATCCGACGGCGTGACCAGCGCACCCAACGATGGTCCGGCCATGCCGGGAAACAACGCCGCGACCTCTGCTTGGGACAAGATCTTGCTGTCTACGCCGTTGGCCCGGGCGTGGGGCAACCATTCTTCGTAATCGGCAAGCTGCCTGGCCTTGCTGGCAAAATACGTGATGCCTCCTTGGCGCAGCCCGATATCGACGTTTGTTTGCGTCGCCAGTTCACGCCACAGCCGTTGCGCCTCTGACATAATCGGCATTTCATCAGGGTCGCGGCCCTGCTGGCGTATCCACCCCCAGTTGCGGCTGGATTGTTCAGCAGCGACCCGGCCCTTTTCCAGCAACGCCACCTTCAAGCCGTCACGCGCCAGAAATAACGCCGTGCATACGCCGATGATCCCGGCCCCAATCACGACAACGTCGGCTGCATCCGGCTGTGGTCCGGGATAGGTGATCGGCGTATCATGATTGATCGGAAACTGCATGGCGTGCCTTTTTGGGTCGGTTCGTTGTGGGTCCCTATACCGACCCGTCGCTAAGCTGACAGTCGGGTAATCAGATCGCGCATGAAGCTATGCCCGGCCTCGAATTGTGATATTTCGATATATTCATTTGGTTGATGCGCTTGCGCGATATCGCCCGGACCACAGATAACAGCGCTATAGCCGGCCTCCTGAAACTGTCCGGCTTCGGTACCATAGCTGACCTTGTGACTGGCATTATCCCCGGTGATTTGCCGAACAAGGGTTTCGGCCAGACCGTCTTTCTCTGGCTCAAGCGCGGGCACGTCGAAACGGGGTGTCACCTCGATATAGGTTTCCGGCACGACCTCTTGCATCTGCTTTTCGACTTCACGCACCTTTTCCAGATAGGCGTTACCCCAGGCATGCTTGTCTTCACCGGGAACAACGCGGAAATCCATCGCGAAATAGCAGTCCTTGGCGGTTATGTTGTGCGCGGTACCGCCCGAAATCATGCCGACATGCGCGGTGGTAAAGGGTGGGTTGAACATCGCCGCCAGCTCTGTGGGTTTGTCGGCCATATTCTGTGTGTTGGTATCGTTGGCCCATTCGATCAACTTGGCCCCCGCCATGATTGCGTTGACCCCGGTATGCAAAAGCGACGAATGCACCTCGAACCCAACCACGTGGGTATTGAAACCGATACCGCCCTTGTGACCCGTCACCGCCTGGAGGTTGGAGGGTTCGCCGACAATGACCATCGCACCTTGCGGCAGCGCCGACTGCATCGCCTGAATCATCGGCGGCGCACCGGAACAACCGACTTCCTCATCAAAGCTGAGGGCAAGCTGAAGCGGGCGTTTGACACCGGCGTATCGGGCTTCGACCAAGGCCCAGATTGCCAGTGCATCGAACCCCTTCATATCGCAGGTACCACGGCCATAATAGCGCCCGTCACGTTCGACGACGCTAAAGGGGTCACTGTCCCACGGCTGGCCATCCACGGGCACGACATCGGTGTGCCCCGAAAGCACAACGGCCCCTTTCTCCAAAGGGCCGACATGGGCAAACAAGGCGTGTTTCGGCTGATCCGGTTCGATATAGCGATGCGACGCGATACCATGGCCATCAAGATAGTCAGCGACCCAGTCAATCAGTGGAATGTTGGTATCGCGTGATACAGTTGGAAAACCTATCAGCTTTTCCATAATGGCAAACGGGGTCATGCGCGACATCATCGATTTGATCCTTTAGTACCCACTGTCGGTGATAAGCACCTGATGGCCAGGGGACACGGTTTTGTAGACTGAGGCCTCGGCGACATAATCCGTCGGGTGAATGGGTGATGGAATGGGTTTGAAATTCAGCTCGCTTTCCTGTTTCCTCATCCGCGGATCCGCAATCGGGACGGCTTTCATCAGCGCTTGGGTATAAGGGTGCTGAGGGTTCTCGAAGACTTGCGACCGCGTCCCCATTTCCACGATCCGCCCAAGATACATCACCCCGACATGGTGGCTGACGCGTTCAACCACCGCCATGTCATGGCTGATGAACAGGAACGACAGCCCAAGTTCGTGTTGCAGCTCAAGCATCAGGTTGACCACCTGCGCCTGTACCGAAACGTCCAGCGCCGATACGGCTTCGTCTGCGATGATAAGCTTGGGGTTCAACGCAAGGGCACGCGCAATCGCCACCCGCTGCCGCTGACCGCCCGAAAGTTCGTGGGGAAACCGGCGCATGAAACTGCGCGGCAATTCGACGCGATCAAACAACATTTCAATGCGTTTGGTCAACGCTTCGCCCTTGAGGGTGCCGAAATTGTGGATCGGTTCGGCAACCTGATCAGACAATTGCATCTGAGGGTTCAGCGACGCGAACGGATCCTGAAAGATCATCTGCATGTCCAGACGCGCTTCGCGCAGGCCCTTGGCGTTCAACGCCATGATGTCCTTGCCATCGATGTTGATTTCACCTGCCATTGGTTCGACCAAACGCAGCACCGATCGTCCCGCCGTGGATTTCCCGCAACCCGATTCCCCCACGAGGCTGAGAGTCTGGCCTTTGTTTATCGTAAACGACAGATCTTCGACCGCGTGTACGTTGGCGATGGTGCGGCGTAAGAACCCCCCGGTAACAGGAAACCGGGTCGTCAGGTTCTTGACCGTCAAAAGGGTGTCTTGCGTCCCTTTTATGGGCACAATCTCCTTATTCTGTGTGCCCAAAAGCTTCATTGGTTCGGGATAGGGCTTGCCGCGCATTTCCCCCAACTTGGGAACGGCGGCCAAAAGGGCCTTGGTGTAAGGGTGTTGGGGGTTTTCAAAGATTTCCTCGACAGTTCCCTCTTCGACCTTGTTGCCCCGAAACATGACGACCACACGGTCCGCCATCTGTGCAACGACTGCCATATCATGGGTAATGAACATGACCGCGGTCCCGGTCTCGCGTTTCAAACGGTCGATCAGGGCAAGGATTTCGGCCTGAATGGTCACGTCCAGTGCCGTGGTCGGTTCGTCAGCGATCAACAACCTTGGCGAACAGGCCAGCGCCATGGCGATCACCACGCGCTGCCGCATCCCGCCCGAAAGCTCGTGCGGGTATTGCGTCAGACGGCGCTCGGGCTCGGGGATACGCACTTGTGTCAGCAGTTCCAGCGCCCGGGATTCAGCCTCGGATCGCGACATTTTCTTGTGCAGGCGCAGCCCTTCGGTCAGCTGGCGACCCACTGTAAAGACCGGGTTCAGTGCGGTCATAGGCTCTTGAAAGATCATACCGATTTCGTTGCCACGAATTTCACGCATGATGTCTTGATTGGTCCTTGCCAAATCGATGGCAGGCGCATGCTGGCGTTCAAACAACAGGCGGCCCCCCGCGATACGGCCACCACCAAATTCCACCAACCGCATGAGCGATAACGAGGAGACCGATTTACCGGATCCGGATTCGCCCACAACGCACACGGTTTCACCCGCACGGATATCGAAACTGACATTCTCGACGCCTAGAACCGGACCGTCTTGGGTCTGGAACTCTACCCTAAGCTCTTGAATCTGCGCGATAGGTGTCGCTGAGGTCTGGTCGAGCATAATTTTTCCGCTGATGTTATTCATGTATCAATTATTTTGATCTGTTGACGCTAAGGCCATTCGTGACCCAGTGTCAAACCCCGCTCTGCCCGTCCGTTACGGCATCATTCACGAGGCTTGCAATTTGTGCGAAACCTGTTTCCATAAATGGACGCGTGCAAAAAGGGCGAGGAGTCGACAGAGCGAGATAACGCAAGACAAACCAGAACTTGCGCTCTTGACCTTTTTGAAACGATCATAAGACTGTCGAAACCGCATCGCGTAGGTGGTGCCGACAAAAAAAGAACGCGACACCAGGAAAAATAGAGTGTCCAACAAGGAGTAAGTTATGAATATGAAAACCCTTTTAATGGGTGCAGTGGCATCGGTTGCCCTTGCCCCCGCGGCCTTTGCGGCTGCCCACGAGGGCGAGCGCGGGCGCGATGGCGAAGTCAAGATTATCTACTGGCAAGCCCCCTCGATCATGACGCCATACCTTTCCGGTGGCACCAAGGATCTTGAGGCGGCAAGCTTGGTGATCGAACCGTTGGGCCGTTATGACGAAACCGGCGCTCTGGTCCCCTATCTTGCCGCTGAGATCCCAACTGTCGAAAACGGCGGTGTATCCGAAGATCTCAAATCCATCACGTGGAAGCTGAAAGAAGGCCTGTTATGGTCGGACGGCAGCCCCGTGACGTCGGCGGATGTCAAGTTTACCGCCGATTATTGCATGGCACCGGACGGTGGCTGTGCGCAGGCATCCAAATTCGACGGCGTTGAAAGCATTGACGTGATCGACGATTTGACCGTGAAGGTAAATTTCAAGGACGCCAAGCCAAATCCATACGGACCCTTCATGGGCGCGCAATCCCCGATCATTCAAAAGGCTCAGTTCGCTGAATGTCTGGGCGCAAAAGCACCCGAATGCACCGAGGCCAACTTTAACCCGATCGGCACGGGACCATTCATGGTGACGGATTTCCGTCCCAATGACGTGATCCAGATGGAAGCCAACCCCAACTATCGCGATCCGGGCAAACCTGCCTTCGCATCGTTGACATTCAAAGGCGGCGGCGACGCAAATGCCGCGGGCCGCGCCGTCATGGAAACCGGCGAATACGATTACGCGTGGAACATGCAGCTTGCACCGGATGTGTTGGCGAAAATGGCCGAAGGTGGCAAAGGCAAGCCGATCTCGGCGTTCGGCACACTGGTCGAACGGATCGAGATGAACATGACCGATCCATCGCCTGATCTGCCCGAGGGTGAACGCGCGACCGTCGCCCACCCGCACCCGATCCTGTCGGACTTCAAGGTGCGCAAGGCGCTCTCCATGGCGATTGACCGCCCCTTGCTGGTCGAAGTCGGCTATGGTCAGGCGGGTCGTCCGACCTGCAACCTGGTACCTGCCCCCGAGCTTTACGCATCGGACAATACCGAATGCCTGACACAGGATCTGGAAGGTGCCAAGGCGCTGCTGGAAGAAGCCGGCTGGACCGACTCCGATGGTGACGGCATCCGCGACAAGGACGGCAAGAAACTGTCGCTGCTGTACCAGACCTCGACCAACGCTGTCCGTCAGGATTTCCAGGCGCTGATCAAAGACTGGTGGAACCAGATCGGTGTCGAAGTCGAACTGCGCAACCTTGATGCGTCCGTCTTCTTTGGTGGCGACCCCGGTTCGCCCGATACCTTCCAGAAGTTCTATGCCGACGTCGAAATGTACGCCAACAACTTTGACGGCACTGACCCGCAGGCCTACCTGTCTGCCTACCGTTGCGGCGGTGAACCAAAACCATCAAGCCAGTGGCAGGGCGAAAACATCAACCGTTTCTGCAACGAAGAGTATGACGCGTTGCTGGACGAACTGTCGCGCACCGGTGAACTGAGCAAGCGTGGCGAGATTGCCAAGAAGCTGAACGACATCATCACCAAGGAAACCATGACGATTGTACCCCTTGTCGATCGCGGACGGGTCTCTGCTGCGTCCACGACACTGGGCGGCGTGATCCTGAACACATGGGATTCGGAATTGTGGAATGCCGCAGATTGGTATCGCATCAAGGAATAAGCCAAAATACAAAAGAGAAGCACGCCCCCCCCCGGGGTGTGCTTCTCATCACTTGATGTCCTGTCTCAAACATGCGAACCCGCGCATCCTTCGGATTTCGCCGCTTCTCCACCCCTAGACTGACCTGCAAAGGTGCCGCGCATGCTGACCTTCACTATCCGTCGACTGCTTTTGTCGATACCGACGCTTTTGTTCATCAGCCTCGTTATATTTTTGCTGCTGCAACTGGCCCCCGGTGATCCGATGGCGCAGGTGCCGCTGACCGTGCCCCCGGAAGTCAAACAGAAAATGCGCGAAGCCCTGGGCCTGGGCCAGCCGATCTATGTTCAATACTACAAATGGTTGATCCAGTTTTTCTGGGTAGAACCTCAGGTCTTCATTGATTGGGCTACGCGCGACACATTGCTGCTGGGCTGGTTGCCCGACACCCATCTGTCAACATTCGTGGACCCCGATACCGGCGCTGTTCGCCCGGTGCAGCGTGCCATCAGCTGGCAAACCCGCAGCCCGATCATGGATATCGTCATTCAGCGTATGCCGCAGACGCTGTGGGTGGTGGGGCTCAGCTATATCGTGGGAATCCTGATCGCGATCCCGATCGGAATCTATTCTGCCTATCGCCATTATTCACTGTTCGACCAGGCCGGCACCTTTGTGACGATGGTAGGCTTTTCCATTCCGCCGTTCTTTACCGGTCCGCTGTTGATCGTTATTTTCTCGGTTTCACTGGGATGGTTGCCTTCAATCTATGACACCACCCATGTGGTAACCGACTGGGCCAGCTTTAAGGTGCAGTTCATGCAAATGATCATGCCGGTCATGGTACTTGCGCTGCAAACCACCGCCCAAATCAGCCGTTACATGCGTGGTGCCATGCTGGACAACCTCAATCAGGATTACGTCCGTACGGCCCGCGCCAAAGGGCTCAAGGAAACGACGGTGGTTCTGGTACACGTCCTGCGCAATTCGATGATCCCTGTCGTTACCGTCATCGCCCTTGGCATGCCGGCAATCTTCGGCGGGGCCATCATTACGGAGAACGTGTTCAAGGTGAACGGCATTGGCCAGCTTCTGCTGACCGCGCTTTTTGCCAATGATCTGCCGATGGTGATGACACTTACCTTTATCTTTGCCATCCTGATCGTTCTGTTTAACCTGATTGCCGATATTCTATACGGCCTGCTTGACCCAAGGATCCGCTATGACTGAGCAAGCAATCCCATCAAGCCCGATCGAGGCCGAACTGGAACTGTACGGGGCGTTGGTCGACAAGGAACCGCAAAAACCGCCGCGCAGCCAGTGGATCGACGTTTGGCAGCAGTTTCGCAAACACAAGGGTGCCGTGTTTGGCGGAGGCTTCTTGCTGTTCATCACCCTTGCTGTGGTGTTCGGCCCGTTCCTCTGGGATGTCGACCCCAAGGCGTTGGATATTCGCAATAAGAACTGGCGCCCGATCTACCAGCTATTGTTCGACAGCGAAGCCAAGGCAGGCTGGGCACATCCTTTTGGCACCGATCAACTGGGCCGTGATATCATGGCCCAGATGATCGCGGGCGGTCAGGTGTCGATGGCGGTTGGCTGGTTGGCAATGGGGCTGGCGTTGGTGATCGGCAGTGCCATCGGAGTGCTGTCGGGCTTCTTCACAAAGCTGGATTTCTGGCTGATGCGGTTTACCGATCTGGTGTTGTCACTGCCGATCCTTCCCTTGACGTTGCTGGCTGTCACGCTGTTCCGTCAACCCCTGAACGCCCGGTTCGGGCCAGAGGGGGGCATGTTTATCCTGATCGTCGGAATCATCGGCCTGACCTCTTGGATGCAGACCGCCCGGATCGTGCGGGGCGATATACTTGCATTGAAGGAACGCGAATTCATCCTCGCTGCCCGCTCCATTGGCACACGGTCGGGAAAGATCATTCGGCGGCATCTTCTTCCCAATGTAATATCCCCGATCATGGTATCTGCGACATTGGGGTTGGCGACCGCGATCATTACCGAGAGCGCTTTGAGCTTTCTCGGCGTGGGGTTTCCATCGGATTTTCCAACCTGGGGCAAACTCCTGTCCGATGCCGTATCGCGGATGCAGGAATTTCCCGAACGTGTCCTGCTGCCCGGTATCGCCATTTCCCTGACGGTGCTGAGCGTGAATTATCTGGGTGACGGGTTGCGCGATGCGTTGGACCCCCGTCTGCGCGGGCGGTGATCAAGCTTCTACAGGCTGCGTCTGAATTCGGGTCGGTTTTGAGTTTTTTTTAAAAGGGTGAAACCAGTGTGGTGGGCTGGCTTCTTGAGCCGGGACAAATTTGACGCTTCGGCGAATAAGGAAATAAGTGCGGTGCCGTGAGTGGTGACGGTGTGCTTGTTCGTGCAGCCGGTCCATTGGAGAATTATTTCTGTCTGCTTCACCGTCACGCGGAATATCTTACCTGGTAACTGCGAATCTGCGGGCTGAAATGCCTTGATATCACTGTGAATTCAGGCCAATTGGGAAATTGTTCTGCATACATGGGGATCAGGGTTATGTTTGAGTCACTTGGTTTTGAAAATGTCACGCCGCAGCAGGCCTCCGTTCTACTGGCGGTGCTGGTCGGGTTGCTTTTCGGGGTATTCGGTCAGATTACCAGGTTCTGCTTTCGTCGCTCGCTGGTCGGGGAAGATCGCGTTTCAGCGGCGGGGGTATGGCTGACGGCATTGGCGTTTGCCGTGGCGGGAACCCAGGCATCCATTGCCGCGGGGTGGATCACATTTGACGATCATCGCTTTATGTCGGCTGAGTTGCCATATCTTGCGATTGCTGTCGGCGGACTGCTGTTCGGCGCGGGCATGATCCTGACACGCGGGTGCGTTTCACGGCTGACTGTTCTGGCCGGGACCGGAAATCTTCGCGCGCTGTTGGTACTTGTGGTATTCGCTGTGGTTGCCCACGCAACAATCAAGGGGGTATTTGCACCGTTTCGCGTCGCATTGGGGGCTGTGACGGCTGATTTGGGCAGCGCCATCAGCCTGGCGAACTGGCCGGGTGGCAGCTGGTTCTGGACGGCGGTTATCGTTCTGGCGGCATTGGGCTATGCAGCACGGTCAGGCAACCGGGCCGGGACGCTGGTCATGGCGGCGATCATCGGGCTGCTGGTCCCGCTGGCCTGGGTCGGGACCGGATTTATCCTGTTCGACGAATTTGACCCCATTGCGATGGAAAGCCTTTCCTTTACCGCTCCTTCTTCCGACGCGCTGTTCTGGGTCATCGCCAACAGCGCCATCCCGGCCGGCTTTGGTGTCGGTTTGCTGGGCGGCGTGCTTGCCGGTGCCGCTTTGGCAAGCCTGACCTTCGGGGGGTTCGCTTGGCAAAGCTTTGAGACGCCAGCGCAGACCGGTCGGTATCTGGCCGGGGCTGCGTTGATGGGTGTAGGCGGTGTTTTGGCCGGCGGCTGCACGTTGGGGGCGGGGCTGTCGGGTGTGCCCACCCTGTCAGTGGCGGCGATTTACGCGATCTTCATGATTGCTGTCGGTGGGTTGGCAATGCAGGCGGCGTTGAAGGTTGCGCCTGCACAGCGCCCGGCCCACGGCTGACGTTTCATTGGATCCTGTGCCGTAGCCGGCGCAGCAGCCACCACACCAAGCCAACCGCCACCGGCACCGCAAGGGCAGTCAATGTGCCCTTGCTGATCCCTGTCTGCTCGGCCAGCGGGTAGAGCATGTAGGATGCCAGCGATACGGCGTAATAGCTGATCGCGACCACGGACAGCCCTTCGACCGTGTGTTGCAACCGCAGTTGCAGGTCGGAGCGTTTGTCCATGCTGGCCAGAATGGCCTGATTTTGGGCCGAACGTTCTACGTCTACTCGGGTCCGCAGCAATTCGGCGGCACGGATCGCGCGTGCTGACATGGTCTGCAACCGGGTTTCGGAAGATTTGACGGTGCGCATCGCGGGCTCATACCGACGCATCATGAATTCATCAAACCCCTGCCGCGATCTGAAACGGGATTCGCGCAACGCCGCGATTCTTTGCGCGACAATCGCCTGATATGCCTCTGTCGCGCCAAGCCTGTAAGAGACTTCCGCAGACAGTGTTTCAAGTTGCACCGAGACATCCAACAGCTTGTGCAGCGTGTCTTCGGCCATTGCCCCGGTCTCACGCATCGTCGCCATCAGGTCGGTCAACTTACTGTCGAGCGCATTGAGCTGCCCCCCGAAATCGCGCACTTGCGCGAAACCCAGCATCGACATCGACTTGTAGGTTTCGATCTCGCAGAGGCGCTGGACGATACGCCCTAGCCGCCTGCTGCCGGTCCCTTCGGAGGCGAAGATGGCCATGCGCATGTGACCAGATGAATCGATGCGGAAATCGCTGGCCACGACAGCGGCCTCATCAAGCACAGACGCCACGGCCAGGCTTTCGGGAACAAACCAATCGCTGAGCGCGTCCGAGATTTCGGTATCCTGCTCGGGTCGTTTCACAAGGCGCAGCAGAATAGAGGTGATACGTTCCGCGTTCAGGTTGCTGCGCCAGCTTTCGGGGAAAACATCAAATTCCGCGGGGTCGAAGGGCCGCGTGCCGGCTTGATCCAAAAACACCGTATAGGTGACAAATTCTGTGTGCTGTTCCCACTTTAACGCATATTTACCCATCGGCCCGTAGTAGTGAGTAGCGTTATCCGCAGGCAGCGGCGCACCATAATGCTTGAGAAGCGCACATAGGTGATCCAGATCTTGTGACCGATCGCGAGACGCGGCATCGCCGGGCTGTCGTATCGCCAGATAAGCCCCCACATGTGGTACGGTGAGCGATGGAAACGGGCGCGCGTGCAATTCGCTGTTAAGTGTGTAGCGCAAAGGATGGTCTTTGATCGTGGCCATTCGATTACCTTGTGTAGTCGTGCAACATATTTTCCGAACAATACAAAGCGCTTTGAATAAAGGATAGCCTAATATTTATGATTATCAATAAGTTACGGTGTACCGCGGAATACCTTAACATGTTGCATGACGCG
This sequence comes from Sulfitobacter sp. L-8, assembly GCF_056859255.1. NCBI lineage: Bacteria > Pseudomonadati > Pseudomonadota > Alphaproteobacteria > Rhodobacterales > Roseobacteraceae > Sulfitobacter > Sulfitobacter sp. L-8. Next base: position 209,495 of record NZ_JBSXOD010000056.1, on the reverse strand, counting down.
GCGGTGAAGATTTTGCAACCGCCTTCGCCCTGATCCACCGTCGGATCCGCGACATGTAGTGGAATTTACAAAGGTTGGCCATCGCTGACCCTGTGCCGTAAATGCAGGCCAAATTTGCCTTAGGCCAAACGGCGGAGATCGAACGCAAAAGGGCGGCACCCGATAGCACCGCCCCTTTTTATCATTGTCGACCTGATACCGAAAAATCAGTCGATCATCGGCAACAGTTTGTCCAGACTTGCCTTGGCATCGCCATAGAACATCCGCGTGTTGTCCTTGAAGAACAGCGGGTTCTCGATACCGGAATAGCCGGTGCCCTGCCCGCGCTTGGACACGATGACGTTCTTTGCCTTCCAGCATTCCAGCACCGGCATACCGGCGATGGGGCTGTTGGGATCATCCTGTGCGGCAGGGTTCACGATGTCATTGGACCCGATCACGATGGCAACATCGGTCTTCGGGAAGTCGTCGTTGATCTCGTCCATCTCCATCACGATGTCATAAGGCACCTTGGCCTCGGCCAGCAGCACGTTCATGTGGCCCGGCAAACGACCCGCAACCGGGTGAATGGCGAAGCGCACATTCTTGCCTTGGGCACGCAGCTTCTTGACCAGTTCGCTTACCGCTTGTTGTGCCTGAGCCACCGCCATGCCGTAACCGGGGATGATGATGACGCTGTCGGCTTCGTTCAACAAGGTGGCCACACCGTCAACCTCGATCGCGACCTGTTCGCCCTCGACCTCCATCTGCGGACCGGATGTGCCGCCGAAGCCGCCCAGGATCACGCTGATGAACGAACGGTTCATCGCCTTACACATGATATAGGACAGGATCGCACCGGACGAGCCGACCAGCGCGCCAACGACGATCAGCAGATCGTTGCCAAGGCTGAAACCAATCGCCGCCGCGGCCCAGCCGGAGTAGCTGTTCAGCATCGACACAACCACGGGCATATCCGCGCCTCCGATGCCCATGATCAAGTGGTAGCCGATGAACAGCGCCGCCAAGGTCATGATGAACAGCGGCAGGAAGCCACCTGTGTTGAAGTACCAGATCAGACACAGCAACGACACGGCTGCTGCACTGGCATTCAGGATGTGCCCCCCCGGCAGTTTCGTTGCCGCTGTGTTCACCCGCCCTGCCAGCTTGCCATAGGCGATAACCGAACCGGTAAAGGTGATGGCACCGATGAAGATGCCCAAGAACAGCTCGACGCGCAGGATATTCTGCTCGACGATATCCTTATGCGCCAGCAATTCGGCAAAACCATGCAGGTTCGCCCGCGCGGCTTCGTCCATGGCAAGTACGTTACCAAGCTCGAAATGAGCGTTATAGCCGACGAACACCGCCGCCAGACCGACAAGACTGTGCATCGCCGCAACCAGTTCGGGCATCTGCGTCATCTGCACTTTTGTCGCCAGTTGATAGCCGATGGCGCCGCCACCCGCGATCAGGATCAGCGACAGTAGCCAGAACCCGGCCCCCGGCCCGATCAATGTCGCAACCACGGCCAAGGCCATGCCCACGATTCCGTACCATACAGCGCGCTTGGCGCTTTCTTGACCCGACAGCCCGCCAAGGCTGAGGATGAAGAGGATGGCGGCGACTACGTAAGCCGCTGTTGTAAAACCAAAATCCATTTACCTGAACCCTTTACGATTTTTGGAACATGGCAAGCATGCGCCGTGTCACGAGGAAGCCACCAAAGATGTTGATCCCGCACATAAAGACCGACAGCGCGGCCAGAATAATCACCAGGAACGACCCGGACCCGATCTGCATGACCGCCCCCAGAATGATGATCGACGAAATCGCATTGGTCACAGCCATCAGCGGCGTGTGCAGGCTGTGCGCCACACCCCAGATGACCTGGAAGCCGATAAACACGGACAGCACGAACACGATAAAGTGCTGCATAAAGCTGGCCGGCGCGACCAGTCCAACCGCCAGCAGCAACGCGCCGCCGATGGCCAGCAGGCCGACCTGATTACGGGTTTGCGTCTTGAACGCGGCCACTTCGTTGGCGCGTTTCTCTTCCGGCGTCAGTTCCTTGGGCTTGTCCTTCTTCGGAGCCGCCGCGATCGCGGCCACTTTCGGTGGCGGCGGCGGGAAGGTGACTTCCTTGTCATGGGTGATGGTCGCCCCGCGGATCACGTCGTCTTCCATGTTGTGGTTGATCACACCGTCTTTTGCGGGCGTCAGATCGGTCAACAAATGCCGGATGTTAGTCGCATAAAGCGTCGAGGCTTGCGTTGCCATCCGGCTGGGAAAATCAGTATAGCCGATGATGGTCACGCCATTCTCGGTCACGATTTTCTCGTCCATCTTGGTCAGCTTGCAGTTGCCGCCCTTTTCCGCCGCCAGATCGACGATCACCGAACCGGGCTTCATCGCGGCGACCATATCTTCGGTCCACAGCTCAGGCGCTTCGCGGTTGGGGATCAACGCAGTGGTGATGACGATGTCGACCTCGGGGGCAAGCTCGCGGAACTTGGCCAGCTGTGCCTCGCGGAATTCAGGCGAGGAAACAGAGGCATAGCCACCGGAGGCGGAGCCGTCCTGCTGCTCTTCCTCGAAATCGAGGTATACGAATTCCGCGCCCATTGATTCGACCTGCTCTGCCACCTCGGGGCGCACGTCAAAGGCTAGCGTGATCGCGCCAAGGGACGTCGAGGTCCCGATCGCGGCCAGACCGGCAACACCGGCACCGACAACCAGAACCTTCGCCGGAGGCACCTTGCCCGCCGCGGTGATCTGACCGGTAAAGAAGCGGCCAAAGTTGTTGCCTGCCTCGATCACCGCACGGTAGCCCGCGATGTTAGCCATGGACGACAGCGCGTCCATCTTTTGCGCGCGGCTGATCCGGGGGATCATCTCCATCGCAACGACGGTGGCCCCTTTGTCAGCGGCCACTTTCATCTTTGCTTCGTCCGCGACAGGGCTGAAGAACGAAATCAGCGTCTGGCCTTCGCGCAACAGACCCATTTCGGTTGTGTCCGGCACACGCACTTTAGCGACCACATCCGCGGCCTCCCACAGCGCGGCGGCGGTGGTAACCACTTCAACGCCGGCGCTGGTGTATTTTTCGTCTGAAAAACCAGCGGCGTCGCCCGCACCGGTCTCGATCATACATGTATGACCCAGTTTTTGCAGCTGAAGCGCTGACTCAGGGGTCATCGCAACGCGATTTTCCCCGGCAAAAGTTTCTTTTGGTGTCCCGATCTTCAATCCAGAGTCCCCCGTTTATGCTTCGACGCCGAACCCGGCGCAATAATATTACTCAGAGCGATATCGCTTGGGTTCCTATAGTACAAGATGCCCAAGGGATTAGAACCGCTAATCGGGCATTCAATAGCGCTAACATCACAGTTTCTTTTCATAATCCCCGTCTGCTCATCCCACCGGGCCTTGCGCCTGTGAAAACTTCCGCCCAGCATGGTACCGACCAAGGCCAAATTGAGGGAAAAACCATGGACCTAAACGGAAAACACGCGCTTATCACCGGCGGGGGTACGGGCATTGGGCTCGCCATCGCGCGCGATCTCGCAGCCCAGGGGGCCCTTGTCACCATAACCGGGCGTCGCCAAGAGGTGCTGGACAGCGTCGCAGGCGAAAACATCACCGGTATGGCAATGGATGTGCGCGACGAAGATGACGTTGTCGCCAAAATCGCGAGCGCCGTGGCGGAGCGGGGGCCGGTCCAGATCTGTATCCCCAACGCCGGCATCGCCGAGGGCAAGGCCGTCCACAAGACCGACATGGCGTTTTGGCGCAATATGATGGCTACCAATCTGGACGGTGCGTTTCTCACCATCCGGGAATCGTTGAAATCCATGCGCGACACCGACTGGGGCCGCGTGGTCGCGATTTCTTCCATGGCCGGTCTCAGAGGGTTGCCAGGCGCTGCCGCGTATTCCGCCTCCAAACACGGAATGATCGGCCTGATACGGTCGCTCGCCGAAGACTACATGGGCCAACCCTATACGTTCAACGCCATTTGCCCCGGATATGTCGATACGCCGATCGTGACGCGCAACACCGCATCGATCTCAGAGCGGGCCGGCATTACCGAAGAAAAAGCGCGTGCGATCATGGTAAATTCCAATCCGCACAAGCGCCTGATCGAGGTGTCCGAAGTCTCCGCCGCCGCCCGCTGGCTGATCGGCCCAGGATCACAAAGCATTAACGGCCAGTGCATCCAGGTGACCGGCGGACACATGTAAGCCAGCCTTTACACCGATGATAATAAGTTATTAACCATAGTGCGGCTACGGTCGCCCTATGGACATAGACCTGCACTCCCCGCGACATGATGCCGACACACCTGTGATCTTTCGAACCTGCCGCAGGGACGATGCCCTTGGGGCACGACAATCCGGCATCACCGTTGATACGCCCCGGCACCTGACGGTGTACGCCCCCCTCAACCCGGACGGCCCGCAAGGCGGCGGGGTCAAAATGCCACCTTGTGCGGGTGACGGCCGCTCAGGCTGATTTCAAAATTCGCTGGCGTTTCCCTTCCGCCCAGGCCCGGGCTGCCGCGCCGAACCTTTCGAACAATGGACGCGATACCGGGTCATTTTTGGCATCCCATTCAGGATGCCATTGCACAGCCAAGGTGAATCCGGGTGCATCCTTGATATAGATCGCTTCGGGCGTGCCGTCTTCAGCAAACCCATCAATAATCACGCGCGGGCCGGCGACCTTGATCCCCTGCCCGTGCAGCGTATTGGTACGCACCTTAGGCTTCCCCAGCACCTCATGAAAAACACCACCTTGGGTAAAGGTGACATCATGTCTTAGCTCGAACTTTTCCTCCATCGTACCATCAGGTGGCATGCGGTGATTCATCCGCCCCGGTAAATCGCGAATTTCCGGGTACAAAGTCCCGCCCATTGCAACGTTGACCTCCTGAAACCCACGGCACACGCCAAAAAACGGCTGCCCTCGCTCGACACAGGCCCGCACCAACCCCAACGCCACAGCATCGCGCGCCCGATCAAAGGTGCCATGCGCGGCGGTTCCGCACTCGCCATACTCTTCAGGATGCACGTTGGGGCGCCCCCCGGTCAGCAGAAACCCGTCGCAGACCTCCAGCAGTTCCTCGACCGACACCAGCGACGGGTCACTCGGGATGATCAAGGGCAGGCAGCCGGACACCTCAGCGACTGCTATGGTGTTCATCGTGCCGGCTGCATGAACCTGATACTGATCATTCATTAGGCTGGTATTTCCAACGATACCAACAACAGGACGTGACATATGCAGCCTCAAGTTTTGCGTTTCAGCAAAGCCTACAACGTGTGCGACCCTACCTCAACACCCAACCGTGCCGTCTAGGCTTCACCGGTAAGGCCGGCCGCGGCGACCCCCGCCAACGCAGCCTCGGCATCGTTATCCGACGTGTCCCCGGTCACGCCAAGCGCCCCGATCACCACACCTTGCTCGTCACGCAGCAAAACCCCGCCGGGCACAGGGACAACGGCACCGCCATAAACACCGTTCACCGCCGCCATGAAATAAGCTTGCGCTTCGGCCCGCGCCATTTGCGCACGCCCTGCCATGCCCAGCATCACCGCACCATAAGCCTTGCCATGCGCGATACCGAACCGGCCGGGCGCCGCGCCGTCTTCGCGTTCAAAAGCCTGCACATGCCCGCCTGCATCCAAAACCACGACGGACAAGGGCTTCAGCCCCATTTCCCGACCTTTTTTCAACGTTTGCGCGATCATCACCCGCGCCTGTTCCAACGACACCATTAATCTAAACCTTCTTCATTTTGCGAAATAAACTCCGGGGAGCGCGAGGGGCTGGCCCCTCGCTCGCCGGTTTCTCAAGCCTGAGCCGCTTTCAGTTCGAGACGACGCGCATGCAACACAGGTTCAGTATACCCCGACGGCTGCTCTCGCCCTTTCAACACCAGATCGCACGCGGCCTGAAATGCGATGCCATCAAATCCAGGTGCCATGGGACGGTATAGCGGGTCCCCGGCATTCTGACGGTCGACCACAGCAGCCATTTTTCTCAATCCAGCCATGACCTGGACTTCAGAGATCACGCCATGGTGCAGCCAGTTCGCCAAAGCCTGTGCCGAAATCCGGCAGGTCGCACGGTCTTCCATCAGGCCCACATCGTGAATGTCAGGCACCTTTGAGCATCCGACACCCTGATCAACCCAGCGGACAACGTAACCCAGAATTCCTTGGGCGTTGTTTTCGATCTCCTGGGTGATTTCAGCGTCCGACAGGTTGCGCCCCTCTAACACAGGGATGTCCAACAGCGTGTCAAGGGTGGCTCTGGCACCACCGGCCTTGATCTCTTCCTGCCGCGCCAGGACGTCCACCTGATGATAATGCGTCGCGTGCAGCGTCGCCGCCGTGGGCGACGGGACCCATGCGCAGTTGGCTCCGGCCTTCGGGTGGCCGATCTTGGCCTCCAGCATCGCTTCCATCATGTCGGGCATTGCCCACATGCCTTTGCCGATCTGCGCCTTTCCCTGCAACCCGCACGCCAGACCGATATCGACGTTGCGATCCTCATAGGCACCGATCCACGCGGCGTTCTTCATCTCGCCTTTCGGGACCATCGGCCCCGCCTCCATCGACGTGTGGATCTCGTCACCCGTGCGATCAAGAAAACCGGTGTTGATAAATGCCACCCGCGACTTGGCTGCGCGGATACATTCCGCCAGATTTGCCGACGTGCGACGTTCTTCGTCCATAATTCCCAATTTTACGGTATGCGCCGGCAGGCCCAGAGTCTTCTCTACGTGGTCAAATATCTCATCGGCAAAAGCAACTTCCGCCGGGCCATGCATCTTGGGTTTCACGACATACATCGACCCCACCACCGAATTACGGATCCCGTCTGTCTTTTTCAAGTCGTGCATGGCGATGAGCGTTGTGATCATCGCGTCCATCAGCCCTTCGCCTATTTCTGCTCCGTCGCGGTCCAGAATGGCCGGGTTTGTCATAAGGTGGCCGACATTGCGGATCAACATCAGCGACCGCCCCTTCAGCGTAACCCCTGCTCCATTCGCGCCGGTATATTCCTGGTCAGAGTTCATCTTGCGGGTTACGGTCTGGCCACCCTTTTCGAAGGTTTCTGACAAATCACCCTTCATCAGCCCCAGCCAATTACCATAGGCCACAACCTTGTCTTCCGCATCGACGGCCGCGACGCTGTCTTCGCAGTCCATGATGGTAGACATGGCGGATTCAAGCACCACATCCGATACATTCGCCGGATCTGTCTTGCCGATGGCATGCTTTGCATCCACATGAATTTCGATATGTAGCCCGTTGTGTTTCAACAAGATAACGTCGGGATTATCTTCCGAACCGCGATAGCCGACGAACTGGTCGGGCGACTTCAAGTCAGGCACCAAAGCGCCTTGCTTCACGCTATACCCCTCGACGTCGGCATGGCTGCCCGACGCCAACGGAACGGCCTCATCAAGAAACGCCTTGGCCCGCGCTACGACGCGCGCACCACGCTGTGGATCATAGGCTTTGCCCTGCGGCAGATCGCCCAAGGCATCGGTACCGTAAAACGCATCATACAAGCTCCCCCACCGCGCATTGGCAGCGTTCAGCGCAAAACGAGCATTTGTGATCGGCACAACCAGTTGCGGCCCTGGTACCGTGGCAATCTCGGGATCCACGTTCTTTGTATCGATCGAAAACTTGGGGCCTTCCGGCACCAGATAACCGATTTCGCGCAAAAAAGCGGTATAGTCATCGGCATCGTGCTGCTTGCCAGCGCGATCTTTGTGCCACGCATCGATCTTGGCCTGCATATCCTCGCGAATACGCAGCAAGTCGCGGTTCCTTGGCCCCATTGTATGGACCAGATCGGAAAAACCAGCCCAGAATGCTGCCGGATCAACGCCCGTCCCTGGCAGAGCCTGTTCTTCTATAAAGGTAACAAGTTCGTCTGCGACCTGAAGGCCATTCTTATCCGTTCTGTTGGTCATCTAAAGCATCCTTGCTGCGCTGGCACGTAATCAACTTACGCTTAGTGGGTAAGCCGAGAATGAGCAAGCTATTTTGGTAAAGTAATATTACCAAATAGCCGCTTCACAGGTGTCTAAATATCCCCGATCAATGATTTACGTGCGGGTTGCATAAAAAAAGCAGGCTCCCGATTAAGAGAGCCTGCCTGGAAAAATATAACTTGATTAGATATTTCTTGGAAAAAAGTTGTTTAAAATTTCTTGTTGTTCTCATTTGCGCCGGGAGTGACAGTGTCATCAGGCGCAATAGGAGTTTCTGGTCGCGATGCTGGCGGATAGGCTTCGGAAGTCCCCGATGTATCCTGAATGGCAGATGACCCGATATCTGCCTCGCGACCGTTACCCCACATGAAAAGTATAACAACCAAAATCGCCAGAACCGCAAAAAGCATTGCGCCCTTTATGCCCAAAAGCGAGGGTTTATGCTCTTTTTCCTGCTTATGTGTGTTTGTGTCGGGTGCCGACATAAGCTTTCTCCTTTTTTAGATGGGCACGCCTTGTTCCGACGGCTCACCTTGCGTGGCTGCTATTGGAGGGTTAACTTGAGCACTGGACATCTGGTTCCACAATAAAGGAAAAAAATATGAGTGAAGCAGCACCGCAAACGATATACTTGGCCGACTACACGCCCTACGGCTTTACTATCGACAGTGTAGACCTTCACTTTGACCTGAAACCGCACCAGACGCGCGTCAAAAGCCGCATCGCGTTTCGCCCCAATCCGCAAGCAATTGACCGCACTTTCTTTCTGCATGGTGAAAATCTGACCCTGATCGGGGCCACCATCGACGGTGCGGTTGTTTCTCCCGACGTCACCCCGCAAGGGCTGACTTGCGATGTGCCCGACGCACCTTTCGTCTGGGAAGCGGAGGTCGAGATCGACCCCAAAGGCAATACCGCACTGGAAGGGCTTTACATGTCCAACGGCATGTATTGCACGCAGTGTGAGGCCGAAGGCTTTCGCAAGATCACCTATTACCCCGATCGCCCCGATGTCATGGCCGTGTTTACCGTCACGATCAATGGCTCTCATCCAGTTTTGCTGTCGAATGGCAATCCCACCTCGGTCGAAAGCAACCAAGCCATCTGGCACGACCCGTGGCCCAAGCCTTCCTATCTGTTCGCGCTGGTTGCTGGTGACCTCGTTGCCCATTCTGACAGCTTTACCACCATGTCCGGACGCAAGGTCGCGCTGAATCTCTATGTCCGTCCCGGCGATGAAGGCAAGTGTGCGTTCGGCATGGAGGCGCTCAAGCGCAGTATGAAATGGGACGAGGACGAGTACGGGCGCGAATACGACCTTGATCTGTTCAACATCGTCGCCGTGGATGACTTCAACATGGGTGCGATGGAAAACAAGGGGCTGAACATCTTCAACTCCTCCGCCGTTCTTGCCAGCCCTGAAACCAGCACCGACATGAACTTTGAACGGATCGAGGCGATTATTGCGCACGAATACTTTCACAACTGGACAGGGAACCGGATCACCTGCCGCGACTGGTTTCAACTATGCCTGAAAGAAGGTCTGACGGTGTTTCGCGACAGTCAGTTCACGTCTGACATGCGGTCAGCACCGGTAAAACGTATCAGCGATGTCATCGACCTGCGCGCCCGGCAATTTGCCGAGGATCAAGGCCCGCTGGCCCACCCGGTGCGGCCCGAAAGCTTTCAGGAAATCAATAACTTCTACACCGCAACTGTCTATGAAAAAGGTGCCGAGGTCATTGGCATGCTCAAGCTGTTGGTTGGCGACAAGGCCTATTCGGACGCGCTTGATCTCTATTTTGACCGCCACGACGGTCAAGCCTGCACGATAGAAGATTGGCTGCGGGTGTTCGAAGATACCACAGGTCGCGATCTGACGCAGTTCAAACGCTGGTACAGTCAAGCGGGCACGCCACATCTGTCGGTGACAGAAGATTGGCAGCATGGCACGCTGACCTTGAAGTTCAGGCAGCACACTCCCGCCAGCGCCGCTACTCCCGCGCCTCAACCCCAGGTTCTGCCCATCGCGGTGGGCCTGATCGGCCAAGACGGCGACGAGGTCGAGGAAACCAGAATACTTGAGATGACAGAAGCCGAACAGAGCTTTGTTTTCGACGATCTGGGTACCCGGCCCATAGCTTCTGTTCTTCGCGGCTTCTCCGCACCGGTGGTGCTGAAACAGCAACTATCCGACGCTGACCGCGCGCATCTGTTGGCCTATGACACCGACCCGTTTAACCGGTGGGAACAAGGACGCATGCTGGCGTTCGGGTCGCTGTTGGCGATGATCCGCGAGGGCACGTCGCCCAACCCCGACTGGTTGGCCGGTGTCCGATCCGTGATCAGCGACGAAAGCCTTGATCCTGCATTCCGCGCCTTGGTGCTCGGCTTGCCGTCGCAGTCTGATCTGGCACGTGAATTGGCCGACGCTGGCGACACGCCCGACCCCGACATCATCTATGCCGCCGTCGAAGCGACCCGCAGCGCAATGGCGAAATCCTACGAAGACCTTGTTCCAACGCTTTACCGTCGGCACACGGTGAATGCAGGCTATGAACCCGATGCGGAGCAGTCGGGCAAGAGGTCCCTTGCCAATGCGGCCTTGTCGTTGCTGACCCGCAATGACGACGCAAAGGCCGCGCAGAAACAATATGACAACGCTGACAATATGACCCAGCAACTTAGCGCTCTGGCCAACCTCATACGTGCGGGTCGGGGTAGCAAGGCTGTGCAGGGGTTTGAAAACCAATGGAAGAACGACCGTCTGGTGATGGACAAATGGTTTGGCCTGCAAGTGATGGAAGCCGATCCGGAAGACGCCCACGAGGTGGTGCAGACATTGACCAAGCACCCCGACTTCAATTGGAAGAACCCAAACCGGTTCCGCGCGGTTTTCGGCAGTTTTGCGGCACATCATGCAGGGTTTCATCACGCCAGTGGCGTCGGTTATCAACTGCTGGCGGATTGGCTGATCAAGCTTGATCCACTGAACCCGCAGACGACCGCGCGGATGTGCGCGGCTTTTCAGACATGGCGGCGTTACGATGCTGATCGTCAGGCGCTGATGAAGGCAGAAATCGATCGTATTCTTGCGCAGCCGGATCTGTCGCGCGACACTACAGAAATGTTAACCCGTATACAGAGAGCCTGACCTATGCGACCTATCCTCCTTATCACCGGCGCTTCGGCAGGTATTGGTGCCGCGTGCGCCAAACTGGCTGCAGCCGACTATGACCTTGCGCTGAATTACCGCTCGGACAAGGCCGGGGCCGAAGCTGTCGCGCGCGAGGCCGAAACCAAGGGCGCGCGTACATTGATCTGCCAAGGCGATGTCGCCGTCCCCGATGACGTCGCCCGGATATTTGCCAAAGTTGATCACCATTTCAAAAGGCTCGACGCGCTGATCAACAATGCAGGTATCGTTGACGCCGTCGCGACCGTCGCGGACATGGATCACGCCCGGCTGAAACGCATGTTCGACGTCAACGTCATCGGCGCGATGATGGTGGCGCAGGCGGCGGCGGCACGGATGACCAGGCAAGGCAGCGGGAGCATCGTCAACATGGGGTCGATTGCGGCGCGGCTGGGGTCAGCCAATGAATTTGTCGATTACGCGGCCTCCAAAGCGGCGATTGACGCTTTTACCAAGGGGCTTGCAAATGAAATTGCCGCAACCGGCGTTCGGGTCAACGCCATCCGCCCCGGCCTGATTGACACTGAAATCCACGCCAAGGCCGGTGTGCCGGATCGGGCGCAAAAACTGTCGAAAAACATTCCGATGCAACGGGTCGGTTCGGCCGAAGAGGTCGCGAAGGCGACGCTCTTTCTGTTGTCCGATGCCGCCAGCTATATCACCGGCACCACCTTGGACGTCAGCGGCGGGCGTTAGTGACCGACGAATTTCGTTACTCGCGCCAAGGACGCAACCCCGGCACGATGATCGTTGTGGCAGCAATCTGGGCGGTGCTGATCGGGACGTATTTCTGGCTCGATGCTGCGCCGCTGTTGCTTGGGGTGCTGGCGCTGTTCACCGTGCCCGCGCTGTGGGATCAGATCAAGGCACCGACCGCGGGCCTGACGCTGACACCCACGACGCTGGGCTGGCACAGCGGTATCCGGACGGCGCGGGTGGCGGTTACTGAGATCAGCCGGGTGCGGCTGGATACACGACTGGATTTTTCTGTTCGCGCAACCGTGGTATTGCGATCCGGTCGTCAGCTTCGCATTCCATACGAAGCGACACCGCCCCATCAAGCGCTTGAAGCGCAGTTGAACGCGAACGACATCAAAACCGAACGGCATCATTTCAGCCTCAGACAGTGATTGCCTGGGGGTCTTTGCGCCTTGCCAGCCAGCGCCGGAAACCCTAGGGCCGTGCCTTGGGTCGTGTTGCATCCAGAGGCTTGCAGTAAGATTGCCGCTTTAGCCAACGTGACATGTCCATACGTTTTGCAGGGCTGCGCATCGGTCCCCAGTCGGCTGCGACGCCGCGCCCGCCCTTGCCATAGATCACGCCATCCCGGGGAACCGTGGTCGCCATGATGCGCACCGCACAGCTCAGGTTCGCGGATCCGTTTTGCAAATCTTCGCCCGTTCCCGCGTTACACTTGTACCCCCGTGCCGTCGCGGGCAGAATTTGCAGCAATCCGTACCACAACCCACCGCCGCCGACAGCGCGTGCTTTATAGGTGCTTTCGTGTTTGGCCAACGCTGACAGAAATCCGACCCAGAACGCGCGGCGATCTGCTTCGCTGGCCGTCGGATAAGCCGGACACCAATCCGTGATGTCGGCAGGTACGATATCGACCAGGGGCTTGCCATGGGTTTTGAGAGCGGACAAGGCCGTGCGTGTCCACATTGCGTTTCCCCGCCGGTGTTGCCACCGGGTCCGGGGCAAATTTGGTGACCGCGCAGGAGGCGATACAACCTGAATCGAGGGTGGCAATGCCAGCGATATAGCTGGTACCGGGGGGATCTTGGGTGCCCCCGGTGGCACCAGATCAGGCACCATCGGCGCAGCAAGGGTCCGCCCTGTCGGGGGCCTGACGCCATCCATGCCAAGCGTGGGCGGCAACGGGCCGGCCTGCTCGGCCACCCCCTGGGTTGCTGCGATCAATCCACTTACAACCATCGCGATTCTGGCCGTGCGCGAAACGGCGCTGCCCCAGTCTGTTAAATCCATAACGATCATTTCACCCTGGTTGGCCAACAACAAAACGGCATCTTGATCGCCACAGTTGCTCTTTATTGAACAATACGACTGATTTTGGCCTCAAACGCTCTGCCCCGAGCTAAAATTATCCTACACCCACCGCAGCAGCGCCATCTTGGTGCCCAAATGGCGGGCCAGTTTGACAGCAGATGGCGAGTTACTGATTAACTGGACAAACAATGCTGCAAATCAAAAAGCTTTTCAAACGCAAAGATTCCCCGACGACTGTGCACGACGCAACCCCGCCGCCGCCGTCAATATTGGCGCTCGCCGAAAAGATCGCCAAGACAAAACGCCAGAACCGCATAACCCGTGGCGCAGTCCCGTCACACCTGCATGCCAGCCTGCGCATCGAATGCCCCGACCCCACAGCCGAAGAAAAGCTGCGCGATGACAATCAGCAATTGGGCCAGCGTCTTGTACGGCAAGAGAACTGGCAGGGTCTGACACGCGCCATCGAAAACGCGGACGCCGCCAATACATTGACGCCGGGGTTCATGTCTGTGGCCGAACTCATCGCCTTTGGTGTCCGGGCCGATGTCGTGCTTGCGGCGGAACACGTGATCTCGGAAATTGAAACAGGTGTCGCCAAGGAACTGTTGAACGGTATCGAAGATTTTGAGCACGTTCTTGCCGAAAACCCTGACAATCATGTCATCGCCTGCATCGTCGCCCAAACCCACATCGACATCGGCTGGGCTTGGCGCGGCACAGCTTGCGACGATGAAATTCCCCTGCGCAACCTCGAAGCCTTCAACGCTCATTTCGAGCGCGCGTATGACATCATCGCCCCTTTCATAGACCGTTTCCCGACCAGCCCTCTGGTCGTCGCGACCCATTGTGCGCAGGTTACCGGAGCCGGTGGCAAGACGCACAAGATCGCAGACCAGTACGAACGGCTGATTGATCTCAACCAACATAATCCGCGCCCCATGCGGGCCATGGGCAGTCATCTTTTGCCGCGTTGGTTCGGCAGTTATGATCAGCTCGAACTCGAAGCCCGCCGCACTGCGGCCCGTACCGAACACATCTGGGGGGCGGGTGGATATACATGGGTCCAGTTCGACGCCATCTCGAACGACGATGTGGCGTGTGCCAATCTTGACCTGCCATTCTTTATCGATGGTCTGCGTGATATCCTGACACGCTGCCCGACCCCGCACACGGCAAACCTGTTGGCTGCATACTGCGCGAATACCATGGGTCAGGGTGTATCGGAAAACGAACAGGCCGATCACATTCGTCGCCAGATTGCTGATTGCACCGAATGGATCGTCCGAGAACATATCACCGAATTACATCCGATGATATGGGCCCATGCGGCACATGGATTTGATAACAATCTGCACATCCGGTCACCGCAAAAATTCGCCGCGTCGGGGCGCGATGATGCGCTGCGGATCATGGCGAACCTGTTCAAATCCGAAATCGCCGCCGGAAACAGCATTGTCTTTACCCCAGAAGGCCCCCGCGCCATCGCGACGTGAGACCCGGCCCCGGCCTTTGTCTTCGGGCAACGACGACACCTGCTAGGCCCGCGCGCGCCGCCCCTGCCGCTGTACCAGATTGGCACCCGGATGCCGGTCTGCCCCCTCTTGCAGCACCTCGCCCCCTGTCTTATGACCAAGGCGTTACATTCCAGACGCCAAAGGTGCCCCGATGCTTGACCTGACCTATGATACCCCGAAAGTGCGCACCATTGCCGGTGCCAAACATGACTGGGAACTGGTCATCGGTATGGAAGTCCATGCGCAGGTTCTGTCGAACGCCAAGCTTTTCTCAGCCGCGTCGACCAAGTTCGGTGCCGAACCCAACAGCAACGTGTCCTTTGTCGACGCGGCCATGCCCGGCATGTTGCCGACGATAAACGAATTTTGTGTTGAACAAGCCGTGCGCACCGGGCTGGGTCTCAAGGCCGAGATCAACCTTGAAAGCGCGTTTGACCGCAAGAATTACTTTTATCCGGATTTGCCGCAAGGCTATCAGATTTCGCAGCTTTATCACCCAATTGTCGGCGAAGGCGAAGTGTTGGTCGAACTGGGCGACGGTACGGCACGGCTGGTGCGTGTTGAACGTATCCACCTTGAACAGGACGCGGGCAAATCGATCCACGATATGGACCCGAACATGTCTTTCGTGGATCTTAACCGCACCGGCGTCGCCCTGATGGAGATCGTGAGCCGCCCCGACATCCGCGGCCCCGAAGAGGCCGCTGCTTACCTAACGAAACTGCGCCAGATTCTGCGCTATCTGGGCACCTGCAACGGGGACATGCAGTCCGGTGCCATGCGCGCCGATGTGAACGTGTCGATCTGTCTGCCCGGCCAGTACGAAAAATATCAAGCCACCCAGGATTTCAGCCATCTGGGGACCCGCTGCGAGATCAAGAACATGAACTCGATGCGGTTCATCCAGCAAGCGATCGAAGTTGAGGCCAAACGCCAGATTGCAATTGTCGAAAGCGGAGGAGAGGTCGTGCAGGAAACCCGGCTGTTCGACCCGGACAAGCAGGAAACCCGGTCGATGCGGTCCAAGGAAGAGGCGCACGACTACCGCTATTTTCCGGACCCCGATCTGCTGCCGCTGGTTATTGAACAGGCGTGGGTCGACCAGATAGAAGCCACCCTGCCCGAACTGCCCGATGCCAAGAAAGCGCGCTTTATCAAGGACTTCGGCCTGAGCGATTATGACGCCTCGGTGCTGACCTCGGATCTCGACAGCGCAGGGTATTTTGAAGCAACCGCGCAGGGTCGTGATGGCAAGATGGCGGCGAACTGGGTCATCAACGAACTGTTTGGCCGCCTCAAGAAAGACGAGAAAGCCATCACCGACAGCCCCGTGACCCCGGCGCAACTGGGCGGGGTGATTGACCTGATCGCCTCGGATGCGATCTCGGGCAAGATCGCCAAGGACCTGTTTGAGATCGTCTATACCGAAGGTGGTGATCCTGCCGTGATCGTTGAAGAACGCGGGATGAAGCAGGTCACAGACACCAGCGCGATCGAGGCCGCCGTGGACGAGATCATCGCCGCGAACCCCGATCAGGTCGCAAAAGCGCGCGAGAATCCAAAACTGGCGGGCTGGTTCGTCGGGCAGACCATGAAAGCCACTGGCGGCAAGGCGAATCCCAAGGCCGTTAACGAAATCGTCGCGAAAAAGCTGAACAGCTGACCTGTTGGGGCGGGACGCTGCACGCGCCCGACCCGTTTTTCCTACGCAGCCCCTCTGGTAAAGGTTCACCCGATATGAACACCCCTTTTCGGTCTTCCCCCCGTGTCGTGAAACCCGAATGGATCGATTTCAACGGTCACCTGAACATGGCGTATTATTCTGTGCTGATGGATAATGCCGTCGATGACGCCTATGCCCAAATCGGATTTGGGCCGGAGTATCAGAAACAGGGCTGCACCACCTACGTGGCAGAGTTTCATATATGCTATGTTCGCGAGCTTCACGAAGGGGCATCAACCTACTGTACTTTTCAGTTACTCGACTTTGACGAGAAGCGCTTTCACAGCTTTGTAGAGCTTTGGCACGAAGATGGGTGGCTGGCTGCCACGGGCGAGGCCCTGACACTGCATGTCGACCAATCGGGTCCCCGCGTCGCACCGATGCCCGCTTCAATTCTTGATCAGCTTGAAGCGATGAAATCAGCCCACGCCAGCCTGCCATTTCCGGATCGTGCCGGCCGTAAAATCGGGTTAAACCGCTAAGTCGGATCGGCGATACCGGTTTTTGGGCTGTAAAGCTTTCCCCGGTTACCATAGATTGCTAACTTGACCCGACTAATCCGAAAGCGCTTAGATGCCCCGTTACGAATATAAAGTCGTACCTGCCCCGACCAAAGGCCTCAAAGGCAAGAACGTGAAGGGGGCAGAGGCCAGATTTTCCCATGCGATCCAAGAGCTGATGAACGGACTTTCAGGTTATGGATGGGAATATCTTCGGGCGGAAACCTTACCGTCGATCGAGCGTGCTGGACTGACCGGCACCACCAAAGAGTGGCGAAATATTCTGGTGTTCCGCCGCCTTAGAGAAACCGAAGCGGCAGCATTCCAGCCTGAATTGCTTCCTGCACCCTCTGATATCCCCCCTGAGCCGGCGGTGACACGGCGTGAGCCTCCGGCCCCTGTTCGCATGCCTGCGAAGGCCGTTGCCCCTTTTGACGGGCTATTTGATGATGAGCATGACGATGACAATGCCGATGATGTGGATACACCACCACAGATGCTGAATGCCTTGGCCTCCCGGCGCAAACCCGGCCGTACGCTTTCCCAAGATGATAGCGGCGCGTCGGCGTCCCCGACCCCAGCGGAAAAGCCCGATACTTCCGAAGACCCCGATACCCATCGTTGATCCGGCTACTGGCCCGGATCACGCGGTTTATGTGCTTAAATCAAGCGACAATGCGTGAATACGGCCAATCAAGTCGGGCCCCAGGGCATCGTGCACCGCACGGTGTCGTGCTAACCGGTTCAAGCCCTTGAAATGGGCCGAACGAATCTTCACGTTGAAATGGCTCTCGCCGCCTTCGCGATGTCCTGCGTGGCCGCGATGGCTTTCGCTGTCATCGATGACATTCAGTTCAGTCGGGCTAAATGCGTCTTCAAGTCGATCGGCAATTTCTTGTGTCACTGACATTTTTTAATCCAGCCCCCTTCAATCTCACGCTGCAAGGTCTAAACTGACCGGCCTGAGTCGGAAAGGTCCATATCATGCCCAAGCCTGATCCCTTTGGATTCGACATGTCTGTGTCGTCCTCCAAAAAGAAGAACCCCCGCGGTCGCCGGGGGATGTCCGGTGCATCCGAGACATCACAGCGCCTATGCTCCCACGAGGGCTGCCAAGAGCCCGGCAAATACAGAGCCCCCAAAGCGCCAGACGTACTGGATGACTATTTCTGGTTTTGCCAGCAGCACGTCCGCGAGTACAACCTAAAATGGAATTTCTTCGATGGCACTACCGAAGCCGAATTAAACGCGCAGATGTCCAAGGATAAAGTCTGGGAACGCACCACGAAACCGCTGGGCGATCCAGAGGCCCGCGCGTGGGCCAGACTGGGCATCGAGGATCCGCACCAGGTGCTTGGTAAAAATGCCACGCAAAATCCTGGAAAAGGTCCCGCCGCAGGGCGCCGCCTGCCCCCGACAGAACGCCGCGCCATCGAGATTCTGGAGGCGAAAGACACATGGACCAAAACCCAAGTTCGCAAAGCCTATAAGGCGCTTATCAAGGTTTTGCACCCTGACATGAACGGTGGTGACCGCAGCCAGGAAGAACAGCTTCAGGAAGTTGTGTGGGCGTGGGACCAACTTAAAGGAAGCCGTAACTTCAAGGACTGATTTGCACATGCGCATCAGGCCGAGGGCATCGGCCTGAGAGATTATCACGTCGGGGGCGCTGTCGGATTTCGCATCGCCCCTTGATCCCCGCCTCTGATCCGAGACTTTGCCATGGGGCGATTTGGCTCTTTCCCTCGCGCTCAGGAAAGATATGTTGCCAACCAAAGCTGTGGCGCTCCTGTGCCGCAAGACAAAGAATAAAGCATGAAGGACGCATAGAATATGGCCGAGACCTCATTGGAACTCAACGCAAAGCCCACCAAAGAGATCTCGGTTCGCGAAGTCTTTGGCATCGACACCGATATGATCGTGCATGGGTTCGAGGACCGCACCAGCCGTGTACCCACGTTGGACAGCACCTATAAGTTCGATCCTGATACAACCCTGGCCATACTGGCCGGTTTCAACCACAATCGCCGTGTCATGATCCAAGGGTATCACGGCACCGGCAAGTCCACCCATATCGAACAGGTTGCAAGCTTGCTCAACTGGCCTTGCGTGCGCGTCAACCTTGACAGCCATATCAGCCGGATCGACCTGATCGGCAAGGATGCGATCAAGCTCAAAGATGGCAAGCAAGTCACCGATTTCCAGGAAGGTATCCTGCCGTGGGCGTTGCGCAACCCGACCGCGATCGTATTCGATGAATACGATGCCGGCCGCGCCGATGTGATGTTCGTGATCCAGCGCGTGTTGGAGGTCGACGGCAAACTGACCTTGCTGGACCAGAACCAGGTGATCGAACCCCACCCCTATTTCCGTATCTTTGCCACCGCCAACACCGTGGGCCTGGGCGATACGACGGGGCTGTATCATGGTACGCAACAGATCAACCAGGGTCAGATGGACCGCTGGTCGCTGGTCGCGACCTTGAACTACCTGAGCATCGACGCCGAGACCCAGATCGTTCTGTCGAAAAATCCGCATTACAATACCGACAAGGGCCGCAAGACCATCAAACAGATGGTCACCGTGGCCGATCTGACGCGGACGGCCTTCATGAACGGCGATCTTTCGACGGTAATGTCGCCGCGGACCGTCATTGCATGGGCGCAAAACGCTGAAATCTTTCGGAATGTCGGCTATGCTTTCCGCCTGTCCTTCCTCAACAAATGTGACGAGCTTGAGCGTCAGACCGTCGCCGAATTCTATCAGCGCCTGTTCGACGAGGAACTTCCCGAAAGCGCTGCAAGCGTGAGCCTTGGCTGAAGCCCTGAATTCCATAGGCCCCTGCGCAACTTCGGTATCTTGCGAAGTCCAGCGCTGGGGTCACCTATGTGCCGATCGCCCGTCGCCGGGTTATGGGCGCGACCTGTCGCTCCGGGCTGGTGACGAACCGAGGCTGCTTTTTGCGGGAGCGGCCGGGCACCGGTCAGGATCCGGTGGGAAGGTTCGCGATGTCGATCGTCTGCACCATGGGAAGGTGTTTGAAAGACTGGTCCAAACCTGCGAAAGTTTTACCCATGACCCATTGGCGACGCGAGACCTGAAATGAGCAAACCCTCCGACAATCCCGCCGACGCTTTCAAAAAGGCCTTGGCTGAAGCGACAAAAGTCATGTCGCACGATCCCGACCTGACGGTAAGCTATTCGGTGGATCCGTCAGGCCTGTCGGGAGACGCGATGCGCCTGCCGCAGGTAAGTCGCCGCATGACCCGTGACGAAGTGCTGTTGGCACGGGGGACGGCGGACGCGCTGGCGTTGAACCGGCGGTATCACAATGGTCAGACACATTCGAAATACCTGCCCGCTGGTGAAATGGCCCGGGAACTGTATGAAGCAATGGAAACCGCGCGTTGCGAAGCTGTAGGCGCGCGGGACATGCCGGGTACCGCTGGCAATATCGACGTCAAAATCAAACACGATTCCCTGCGAAAGGGATATGATCAGGCCAAACAACCCAGCGACGTGCCGCTGGCAACCGCGGCGGGTTATCTGGTGCGCCATTTGGCCACAGGTCGCGATCTGCCGGCGGGCGCTGCCAACGCGATGGAACTGTGGCGCGGGTATATCGAGGATCAGGCCGGGGCGACGCTGGATACCCTGAACGACACCCTGGATGATCAGGCGGCCTTTGCGCGGTTCGCCCGCAAGATGATCGTGGACCTGGGCTATGGCGATCAGTTGGGCGATGACCCCGATCAATCGGACGAAGAACAGGACGAGGCTCAGGAAGAAGGCACCGAAGAGGAGCAGGACCCCGACAGCACCGGCGACGATGAACAAGACGACGATCAGGCAGAGGCATCCCCCGAGCAGTCGCAAGAACAGCAGCAGGACGAATCCCAGGCGCAGGTGTCAATGGATGACATGGCCGACCAGGAGCTTGGCGAAGAAGCCGAGATGCCTGATGGCGACGCCCCGATGGAGCCACCTGCCCCGCCGCCGGCGTCGGATGCCGACCCAAACTATCTGGTCTATCAGACCGAACATGACGAGGTGATCGGTGCCGAAGATCTGGCCGAACCGGCCGAGCTTGAACGCCTGCGTGCCTATCTTGACCAGCAGCTTGAACCTTTAAAGGGGGCGGTGAGCCGTTTGGCCAATAAGTTGCAGCGCCGTTTGCAGGCGCAACAAAACCGATCTTGGGAATTCGACCTAGAGGAAGGGACGCTTGACGCGGGCCGGTTGGCGCGCATCGTGGCGAACCCCACAACGCCGCTGTCGTTCAAGGTCGAAAAGGACACCGAGTTTCGCGATACATGCGTCACATTGTTGTTGGATAATTCGGGTTCCATGCGCGGCCGGCCGATTTCCATTGCGGCTATTTGCGCCGATGTTCTGGCACGCACGCTTGAGCGTTGCAACGTCAAGGTGGAAATCCTTGGCTTTACCACCCGCGCCTGGAAAGGGGGTCAGGCCCGCGAAGCCTGGCTGAACCAGGGCCGTCCCGTGCAACCGGGCCGCCTGAACGACCTGCGCCACATCATCTATAAATCCGCCGACGCGCCCTGGCGCCGGACCCGGCCCAACCTGGGTTTGATGATGAAGGAAGGTCTGTTGAAGGAAAACATCGACGGTGAGGCACTGGAATGGGCGCACCGTCGCATGATGGCGCGGCATGAGTCGCGCAAGATCCTGATGGTGATCAGCGATGGCGCACCGGTGGATGACAGCACCCTGTCGGTCAACCCCGCGAACTATCTGGAAAAGCACCTTCGCGACGTCATCGCCATGGTCGAAAAACGCAAGGCGGTAGAGTTGTTGGCGATTGGTATCGGACATGACGTGACCCGGTATTACGAGCGCGCCGTGACAATCACCGACGTCGAACAGTTGGCTGGCGCAATGACCGAACAGCTTGCCGCGCTGTTTGATACCGATCCCCGGGCACGGGCCAGGGTCATGGGGATACGTCGCGCGAGCTGAGGGTTGAGGGACGCTCCGCGGGGAGTTTTTTTGGCAAAATGAAAATGGGAGTCGTGTTTTGTTTCAATCGTTCGAGGTGACCTCCCGGCCTGAGCAAGGGCCCCCGCGGCTGGCGGCATTGCGCAGCGAGATCAAGGCGGAAGGGCTGGACGGGTTTCTTGTCCCTCGTGCGGACGCGCATCAGGGCGAGTACGTCGCACCGCATGATGAGCGGCTGCAATGGTTGACCGGCTTCACCGGCTCGGCGGGCTTTTGTGCTGCATTGATCGGGGCAGCCGGTGTGTTTATTGACGGGCGCTATCGAACCCAGGTCAAGACGCAGATCGCCGATGTCTACACGCCGGTGGCCTGGCCGGAAGTTTCATTAGCCGATTGGCTGCGCGGGCAGTTGCCCCGTGGAGGGATCGTCGGCTTTGACCCATGGCTGCATGCCGCCGCCCAGATCGAACAGTTGAACGGAGCACTGGAGGGCAGTGGCATCGAGATGCGACGGTGTGACAACCTTGTCGACCGTATATGGGAAGACCAGCCGCCCCCACCGGTGAAGATCGCCAAGGTACATCCACTGGAGTTCGCAGGCGAAAGTCATATCGACAAGGCAGCCCGTTTGGGACAATCGCTGCGCGACAGTGGTGCGGCGGCGGCGGTCATCACCTTGCCCGACAGTGTTTGCTGGCTGCTCAATATTCGGGGTGCGGATATCGCGCGAAATCCGGTCGTGCATGGTTTCGCGGTCTTGCACGGCTCGGGACGCATCAACCTGTTCGTGAACCCCGCTAAGATAGAACACCTGACGTCTCATTTCGGATCGACCGTGACTGTCCATCCACCCGAGACACTGTTGGCCTATTTACAGACGGTCGCTGGGCCGGTGCGATTGGACAAGGCCACCGTGCCGATTGCCATTGCGGATGTAATCGGTGATCGGGTCGTTTGGGGGGACGATCCCTGTGCCTTGCCCAAGGCATGCAAAAACGCAGCCGAAGTTGCCGGATCTGCGGCGGCACATCTGCGCGACGGTGCCGCCCTGGTCGAGCTGTTGGCGTGGCTGGACCAGCAACCACCCGGCACCGTGACCGAAATGCAGGTCGTGAGCCGACTGGAAGCTTTCCGGCGTCGCGATAACGCGTTGCAGGACATAAGCTTTGAAACAATTGCGGGTACGGGGCCGAATGGCGCGATCATGCATTACCGGGTCACCGAAGACTCCGACAGCGTGTTGAAGGACGGACATTTATTGGTTCTGGATTCGGGCGGGCAGTATCTGGACGGCACCACGGACATCACGCGGACCGTTGCCATCGGCGCGGTTTTGCCAGAGGCGACGCAGGCGTTTACACGCGTGTTGCTGGGGATGATTGCCATGAGTCGACTGCGTTGGCCGCAAGGGCTTGCCGGGCGCGACATCGAGGCGGTTGGCCGCCTGCCCCTGTGGATGGCCGGCCAGGATTTCGATCATGGGCTCGGCCACGGTGTCGGCGCTTACCTGAGCGTCCATGAAGGGCCGCAACGTCTGAGCAAGGTCAGTTCGGTGCCGCTGATGCCAGGGATGATCCTGAGCAATGAGCCGGGTTATTATCGCGAGGGCGCGTTTGGCATTCGCCTTGAGAACCTGCTGGTCGTGCGGCCTGCTCCCAATCTGGATGGCGGCGATGACCACCGCCCCATGTTGCACTGGGAAACGCTGAGCTTTGCGCCTATCGACACGCGCCTGATCGACCTTGCCCTGTTTGATGACATCTCTCGTGGGTGGCTGAACGCCTATCACAAGCAGGTTGCAGAAAAGATTGGGCCTCGGCTATCGCAGGAGGCGAAACTATGGTTGGATGCTGCGACAGCGCCGATTTAGGCACAGGGATTTTCCATTATTTCAGGGAGTAAGGTCAACCATGGTAGACCATATCAAGATATTGAAAGCTAAAGGCATATGGACAGTGCGCGCCGGCGGCGCGGTAATCGCAGAAACAAAAAACGCGCTTGAACTGCGCGAAGGCGACCGCGACGCCGTCATTTATATCCCGCAGGGTGATGTTGCGATGGCGTTTCTTGACAAGACGGCCATGACCACCCACTGCCCGTATAAAGGTGATGCGAATTACTTTTCCGTGGTGACGAAAAGCCGGACGCTGGAGAATGTCGCATGGACATATGAAGACCCCAACGCGGCGGTTGCCGAAATCAAGGGGCATCTTGCGTTCTATCAGCTGCCCGAGGTGACCATAGAACAGATATAGGTCCGGCTGCCTTTTCTATAGATGTTCAGCGTAACGGTGATTGTGCCGGGCGGATTCAGCCCGGCAAGACCGCCAGTCGACGAGGCAAACACGCACTGGGGGTTGTCCTGAGCCACAGCGTTATGAGCGACCTTGCGGGACGTGAGGTGCCACAAAGGCATCGGAACGCGCTGTGGATTTGAACGGCTGCACCACGCTTGGTTTTGACCTGCAGTAACCGGCGATTGACCCGGAGCAGTCATGAATGTTCTTCCGCCGCGGTCTCTGCCAGGGCGCGGTTATATGCCTTGAGAGCGTCCACGTAGAACAAGGCACCCAAAAGTTCTGGCGGTGCGTCAGCCTGGAGAGCGACGACCGGAATATACGCGGCACCTGATTGTTCGAACACCGGCATTGCGGCCTCCAGGGTGGCGGCACCGTCGATATAGGTTCCTTCGCCGATAAGGTCCCAACACGTTTGTTCATCAGCGGCCCCCGGGTCATCGGGCCGACGCATCATCCGTGCCACCGTGAACATGCATAACAGATACGCCTGAGGGCCAGCGGCCAGATGCACGCCGCGTCGTTCCATCTGTGTCAGGAAGAAACTTCGATGAACAAGTCGTGACGCGAGGGCTGTCGACATGCTGACCGCGACCATGACCGCAAGCCCGGTTTGCCAGTCACCGGTCATTTCGAACACGATCAACGTGGTCGAGATGGGTGCTCCCAATACCGCTGCCGCCACGGCCCCCATGCCTGCCAGGGCATAAAGCGAGGTGGCCCCCGACATTGTGGGAAATACGCCCGTCGCGATCAAGCCAAATGCCAGCCCCGTCAACGCGCCCAGCATCAGCGACGGAGAAAACACCCCACCGCCCATACGCCCGCCAAGCGTTATCGATACCGCCGCGATCTTGAGCGCGGCGAACACGATTGCTTCGTTCAGGATCATGTCGCCGGACAGGGCCCGGCTGGTGGTTTCATAGCCCACGCCGATAATATGCGGAAACCAAAGAGCGATAACGCCCAAAATTGCCCCGGCGACCATCGGACGTATGTAGCGGGGCAGCTTGCTGAGATCCTGAATGTAATTGCCGATATCCTCGGCCCAGAATATCCCCCGCATCAAGATCACCGCCACGATACCGCAGGTCAAACCCAACAACAGAAATGCCGGTAGCTCTGCATAGAATGACACGTCGCCGATCGTGGGGAGCACAAATTCAGTCAATCCGCCAAATTCAAGGCGGTTGATCACCGTACCGGCGACAGAGGCGATGACGATCGGCGCAAATGCATGGACGGCGAAATGGCGCAGCACAATTTCCAATGCAAACAACGCCCCCGCGATGGGGGCATTGAAGCTGGCCGAAACCGCCGCCGCGACAGCACAGCCCAACAGATCGCGCCCGGTAACGCCACTGGCGTTGATGCGCCGACTGACCAACGTAGAGATCACCGCCGCCAAATGCACCACCGGCCCTTCGCGCCCCGAAGAGCCGCCGGTGCTGAGGGTGATGAGAGACGCGAGGGTCGAGGCCAGCCCCGCCCGGGTTTCAACCCGGCCTTCATGAAGCGCTGATCCGAGAATGACGTCGCTGACGCTCCTTGCACGCGCATCACGGGTGAAATTGTGCAAGATCAACCCTACGACCAAACCGCCGAAGGTTGGAATAAGCACCACCCAGTACCAATCAAGACTGCCGATGAAACTGTGCAGATGCTGGGTGTCTTCAGTACCGTATAAAAATGCCTGAATGGCATTGATGCCTTTGCGAAAGAACAATGCCGCAAAGCCTGCGGCGATGCCTATCACCAAGGCAATAAACCAGAAAACGATCTTGCTGGGCCCCTTCTCGCGCAGAACCTCCCAACCGCGGCGCGTCTGATCACGGGCCAGGTTATAGTGGTGGGATAGATAAAGGCGTGGTTTCAATGCCATAGCGACTACGTTTCAGGGTACCTTGTGTCTGGACGGTGATGGCCCGAGAGATGACCCGACAACGGCACTATATCCTCAGCCTGCATATTCCGCGCCCAACAACTCGCGGGCGGCAGCACGCGCTGCTTGCGTGATCGTATCGCCTGACAACATGCGGGCAACCTCGTCCACCCGTTCGACGTCCGAAAGCGGGGTGACGGTCGACAGCGTCATGCCATCTGACACGGTTTTCGACACGCGCCAATGGTGCGCGCCCAACGCGGCAACCTGCGGTGAATGGGTCACTACCAACACTTGCCCGCCTTTTGACAGCGCGGCAAGACGTCTTCCCACCGCATCCGCCGTCGCCCCGCCAACGCCCCGGTCGATTTCATCGAAAATCATCGTCAGACCGGTTTGTCCCTTGGCCAGGCACACCTTGAGCGCCAACAAAAAACGGCTAAGCTCGCCGCCGGAGGCTATCTTGCCCAAAGGCCCTGCGGGTGCGCCGGGGTTGGGTGCGACGGTAAAAGACACCATGTCACCGCCATCTGGACCAGCAGTATCAGGGGTGACCTGCGTCTGAAAGACCGCCCTTTCCATCTTGAGCGGGGTCAGTTCTTCGGCAACAGCCGCATCAAGCTTTTTGGCCGATTTAGCCCGCGATGCCGTCAAAGCGCCGATGGCTGCATCGTAAATAGCCTGCGTTTCCCGCACCTTCTTCTCAAGCTCTGCCTGGGCCGCATCACCGGCATCGAGCGCTTCGAGCTTGCCGCGCAGCGTATCGGCGAAACCGGCAAGATCATCTGGCTGCACGTCGTGCTTGCGGGCCATCGCGCGGATCGCGAACAGCCGCTCTTCGGTTTCCTCCAGTTCGACCGGATTGAACGACATCACGTCAATTGCAGCCGCGATACCCTCCATCGCGTCGTCTAATTCGATCATCGCGCGCGACAAAGCCGCCAAGGGAGCTTCCAGTGCCCCTTCGGCCTTGTGCGCAACGCCGTCAAGCCAGCGTAACGCATCACCAATCTGGGTTTCCGCACCGCCCTGGCCAAGCATTTCATAGGCATTGACCACATCCGTGCGGATTTTTTCAGCCCCTTGCATCATCCGGCGGCGCACATCAAGCTGGGCCTCTTCCCCCGGTTCCGGGTTCAGCTTGTCCAACTCTGCCACCGCATGACGCAGAAATTCTTCTTCCGCTGCGATTGCATCGCGATCCTTGGCGGCTTTCTGCGCTGCCTTGCGTGCAGCGTTCAACGCGCCCCAGGCCTCGCGCACCGCTTCGCGCAAGCTGCTGTTGTCGGCAAATTCGTCCAGGATGGCTCGGTGGCCCTTGGGGTCAAGCAAGCCTCGATCGTCATGCTGGCCGTGAAGCTCCACCAACGTTTCCGACAACGCCCGCAAAACTTCGCCCGAACAGCGGCGGTCATTGACCCACGCCGTCTTGCGCCCGTCCGACCCGTTGATACGCCGCAAGATCAGCTCCGGCCCGCCCGGCAACCCGGCCGCGTCCAGCACCGCATGTGCGGGGTGCCCGTCAGGCAGGTCGAACCACGCCGTCACTTCGCCTTGGTCCGCCCCCTGTCGCACCAGATCCGCCCGCCCACGCCACCCAAGCACGAACCCCAGACTGTCAAGAAGAATGGATTTACCCGCCCCGGTTTCACCGGTTAGCACATTGAGACCCGGCTGAAACGCCAGTTCCAGCCGGTCGATGATCAACATATCCGAGATGTCTAGGCCGCGTAGCATGGGTTACATTCCGTGTAGGTCGCACAGCCGCGCTTGGGTCAGAGCCACTCGCCCTTGATGGTCTGCCGATAGATCGCGGTCAGCCAATTGTCGCCAAATGACTTCATCTCCAACCCTTTGCCGGTCAGCAGCTTGTAGCTCGCCTCGTACCATTCGGTTGATCTGTAGTTATAGCCCAGGATCGCGCCGGCAGTCTGCGCCTCGTCCGTAAGACCCAATGACAGATAGGCTTCGACAAGGCGGTGCAATGCCTCTGCGGTGTGGGTCGTGGTCTGGAAATCCTCGACGACGACACGGAACCGGTTGATGGCCGCGGTATAATGCTTGCGGCGCAGATAATAGCGCCCGACTTCCATTTCCTTGCCTGCAAGGTGATCGAAGGCCAGATCGAACTTCAGAACCGCAGAACGGGCGTATTCGCTGTCAGGGTAACCTTCGATAACCTGACGCAAGGCTTGCAGCGCCTGAAAGGTCAGCCCTTGATCGCGTCCGACCTCGTCAATCTGATCATAATAGCTGAGCGCCAAGAGATAGCTGGCGTATGACGCGTCATCATCATCAGGGAAGAAATCAATATACCGTTGCGCGGCGGCGCGACTGTTTTCGTAATCTTTGTCCTGATGGTACGAATAGGCTTGCATGATCAACGCACGTTTCGCCCAATCCGAATACGGATACAGCCTTTCGATCTCTGAGAAATATTCAGCAGCATCCGCCGGGCGCTTGCGGTTCAATTCAAATTCGCCGCGCTCGTAAATCTGTTCGGCTGAATAGGTCTCGAGAGGGATTTCCTGAGAGTTGAAAAAGCTCTTGGTTCTGCGACCGGTATCCTGGTTACCGCAAGCCCCAAGCGCCGCAACCACTAGCACCGCACCGACCAACCGCTTGCGCGACTTCGCACCTGTCATGCTGTTCACCCTCGTTTCTTTCCCACTGTCACGTCTTACGTTACGCTTTTGCCAATGACCAGCACAAGGTATCGCTGGGGTCGTGCGATCCCTAAAACTCAGCTGGAATTTAGCCTGCCGACCCCTGTTCAATTATATCAACGATTACCCAAGCGCCACGTGAGTTTCAACCGCCGTTAACGCTTGTACACGATCTGATGAACAGGCAATTTCAGCAGCAGTCAGGCCACTGCGGGGATTTCCGCCATAACAAGCCCATAGCCCGGAAGACGCGACGTCATCGCGGCATCGCATTCAACCATCCGCACGGCACCCGGGGTCGCGAAAAGCGCACGCAACAACGTGTTTGTCATGGTGTGCCCGGCACGAATGCCAGTGTAATGGCCAATCAGTGGTGCGCCTGCCAAAGCAAGGTCGCCCAAAGCGTCAAGCATCTTGTGACGCACGGGTTCGTCGGCATGACGCAGCCCGCCGGGGCTAAGCACCTTGTCGCCTTCGAACACGATAGCGTTCTCGCCGGCGCTCCCGCCAAGGGCAAGGCCATTGGCTTGCATGGCGTCCACGTCTGCCTGGCGACAGAAGGTTCTGCTGTCGCACAGTTCACGGGCAAAGCTGCCATTGTTCATCACCAGCGATTTTTGCTGGTGACCAATCGCGGCATCGACGAAATCGATCTCAAAATCGATCTTCAGCGTGTCGCTGGGTGCGATGGTCGCAGTTGCATCGCCTTCGGTGATCGTGACGGTTTTCAACACCTCAAGGGCAAATACCGGGGCGGTCAGCATGCGCACACCGCGCTGCATGATACCACGAACAAAAGGGGCCGAAGAGCCGTCGAGAATTGGTACTTCGGGACCGTCAATCTCGATCAGAGCGTTGTGGATTCCACACCCTGCAAGCGCCGCCATAAGATGTTCGACGGTCGAAACCTGCAAACCCGAGCTATTCTCAAGTTTGGTGCACAGCGGGGAACGGTTGACGGCATCCCAACGCGCAGGGATCAGGCGATCACCCACTTCGACGTCGCTGCGTGAAAACCAGATGCCATGATGTGCACTGGCCGGACGTATCACAACGGTTGCAGCCAAACCGGAATGCAAGCCAGTGCCGCTAAAGCTGATCGGTGTCTTTATGGTTGTCTGCACGGTCAATTCCCAACGTTCCAAAGATCGTTTGTCTAAGTTGAACCTACACCTAAAGGCACCGTTCCAAATGCTCAATTCAATCATTGCTACCGTCTGAAACATCACTGTCACAATTGCGCCTATTTTCCCAAACCGTCAGCTAATATGTTGATATATTTATATATTTGCCGCTACAGAGTGATCATTTTGGCTCATTTCCGTGAACAGAAACTTTGGCTTTTTTATGTCCCGGTTACAAAAACCACCTGCGATGTGACAGAAAAGCCGCAACGGATGCTGTGCTGCGGCAAGCGATTCCGACGCCGCAAATAAAAAGGCCACCCCCTGAGGGATGGCCTTTCCTTCGTCGACGAGGTGTCTTCGACAGGTTTAGTTCGCTTGGCGACGCAGGAAGGCGGGGATCTCAATACGCTCTTGATCTTCATCGTGAACATCGCGTGGCTGCGGCGCTGCCGAAGAGGCGCGGGTCTGTACTGGTGGTTGCTGGCGCGCAGGGCGCTGCTGCCCGTCGGCTTCGCCATGCCCGGTCATGCGATTGATCAGGGAATTGATGCCAAACCGCTTTTCAGCATGCTCCGCACCGGCTGGTTGCTGGCGTTGCTGTGGTGCCTGCGGCTGCTGCGCACGTTGAGGCGCGGCCGGGGACGCTTTTTGCGCCGCGGCGCGCAACCGAGCCAACGCTTCGGGGGAAGGCGTGCCAGGTGCAGGTGCACGCGGCGCAACAAATGCCTCTTGCGGGGTTTCGTGCACCTCTACCGTATCGTGACGCGGTTGAAACGACGCGACTTCGGGACGGTACGCGGGGGCTGGCAGACCGTCGCTGTCAGCGCTGTCTTCCAACACACTTTCATCGTCGAATTGACCTTGGTTACCCGAGGTGCCGTTGTCGAAAAGCTGCGGTTGCTCATCTTCGTATTCAACTTTGGCCGCAACCGGCGCAGGCGCGGCTACAGGCTGTGGCGCGGGCTCTTCCGAAACGGTCTTTGCAGGCAAAGGCTGTGACATGGAGCGACGTGGAACCGGCATTTCAGTGTTCACATCCACCGCGTCGATACCAGTGGCAACAACGCTCACGCGCATCACGCCACCAAGTTCGGTATCAAGCGTGGAACCAACAATGATGTTCGCGTCTGGGTCGACTTCTTCGCGGATACGGTTCGCCGCTTCGTCCAGTTCGAACAGGGTCAGGTCGTGACCGCCGGTGATGTTGATCAGAACGCCCTTGGCACCGCGCAGGCTGATTTCGTCCAGCAGCGGGTTCGCGATGGCTTTCTCGGCGGCCTGGATGGCGCGATCTTCGCCCTCCGCCTCGCCGGTGCCCATCATCGCCTTGCCCATCTCGTCCATCACGGCACGCACGTCCGCAAAGTCGAGATTGATCAGGCCGGGTCGGACCATCAGATCCGTTACGCCTTTGACACCTTGGTACAGCACGTCGTCCGCCATGGAGAATGCTTCGGTAAAGGTGGTTTTTTCGTTCGCCAAACGGAACAGGTTCTGGTTGGGGATGATGATCAGCGTATCGACGACCTTTTGCAGCGCCTCGATACCGTCTTCAGCCTGACGCATCCGCTTGATGCCTTCAAACTGGAACGGCTTGGTCACGACGCCAACGGTCAGAACACCCAATTCACGCGCGGCCTGTGCGATGATCGGCGCGGCCCCTGTCCCGGTGCCACCACCCATACCGGCGGTGATAAAGCACATGTGCGCCCCGGCAAGATGATCGACGATCTGTTCAATGCTTTCTTCGGCAGCGGCGGCCCCGACAGAGGCACGGGCACCCGCGCCCAGACCTTCGGTTACCTTGATACCCAGTTGAACGCGGTTCTCGGCTTTCGCCTGCTGAAGCGCTTGCGCATCAGTGTTGGCGACCACGAAATCAACACCGTCGAGCTCTTTCTCGATCATGTTGTTCACGGCGTTCCCGCCTGCCCCGCCCACCCCGAAAACGGTGATCCGAGGTTTCAAGTCGCCTTGTCCTGGCATTGAGAGATTAAGTGTCATGAGCCGTCCGCCTGTATTGTTTTGCCCGCTTGCGGGGCATTTTTTTGAGCATTCTCCCACATTGTATAGGGATTAGCCCCTTGCGTCACCTAGAAAACACGGTTTTGCCACATAATATGGGCGTTTTTTTGCCGATTTTGCCTCTATTTCGGTTCCTACACCGCATATAGGGGTCACCAGTTGTCTCGGAACCACTTGACAGCCCGCTTGAGCGACCGTGCAGGATAGCGGTCAGCGGGGATGTCGAAGTCCCACCATTCGTCTTGCGGATGGGCCGCAAACAGCGCCAGCCCCACGGCGGAGGCGAAACTCGGGCCGGTCGCGGCCTGTGGCAAACCATGCACCCGCAGCGGCCGCCCCAGGCGTACCTGCTGGCCCAATATCTTGCTTGCCAGCCCATCCAGCCCGGGTATCTGGCTGCCGCCGCCGGTCAGCACGATTTGCTGGCTCGGAAGATGATCGAACCCAGCGGCATCCAGACGCGCCCTGACCTCTTCGAGTATTTCTTCGACCCGGGGACGCATGATGCCGATCAGCTCTGCACGGCTCACGGTTCGCCGGTCATGTTCATAGTCGCCGGTATCGCCCCCGATATCTATCATCTCGCGGTCGTCCATGCCCGTCGCATGCACACCACCGTAAAAGGTCTTGATCCGTTCCGCGTTGGCAGTGGGCACCTGCAAGCCCATGGAAATATCAGAGGTGATATGATCGCCTCCCATGCGCACACTATCTGCGTAGATCATGTGCTTGCGGATGAAGATCGATACAGAGGTCGAGCCCCCGCCCAAGTCGATGCAAGCAGCGCCCAGTTCTTGTTCATCTTCCACCAGTGACGAGATGCCCGAGACATAGGCGGAGGATGCAATCCCTGCCAGCTCCAGATCGCACCGCTTGATGCAATGCGCCAAATGTTGCACTGCGGCGCCATCGACAGTCAGCATGTGCAAATCTACCGACAGGCTGTTGCCCAACTGCCCGCGCGGGTCGGACAAGCCCGAACGATTGTCCAAGGCGAAATTTACCGGCTGGGCATGCAGCACTTCGCGATCTTCGCCATATTCCGGCACATCACAGCTTGCCAGAACCCGCGCGACATCCTGCTCCGAGACAACCTGCCCCTCTAGGTCGATTTCCGCGTCCAACCCATAGCTGCGCGGTTCGGCGCCTGAAAAGCAGGCAATCACATGATCCACCCGGATATTGGCCATTTTCTGCGCCGCCTGAAGTGCCGTGCGCACAGCACGTTCGGTCTCTTGCATGGCGCAGATTTCACCAAACCGCACCCCGCGTGACCGGGTGGTCGCGGCACCGATCACCCGAAACCCCGATTGGCCGGCCAGTGACCCGATTTCGCCGTCTTCCGAGACACGACCCGTGCCATCGAACCGAAGCACTAGGCAGGCAATCTTTGAACTGCCTACATCCAGAATAGCCACCACGCCGCGTTGCATCGCGAGCTTGCGCATATGTCGCATTGATCGCTGGCTGTCGTATAGGTCCATCATCTTCTCATTGCCCCGAAATCTGCCTGATGCGCCACCATTCTTGGGTGGCTTCTTTGTTCATTTGTACGGTCGGACGCTGTGCCAGCCGCATGTCTACCCGCGCTACGTCGCGGCTTAGAACCTCTTGCGCGTTTTCCAACGCTATAACCCGCTCCAATGCCTGAACAGGTTGGGTTTCAGGCAGCATTATCCTTTGATCGCGGTCCAAAACCACGTCCCACCGTCGCGCGCCCATCCGCACCAGGCCGCGCAGGCGTGCGTTGATCGGGGTAGCGGTACGAAACAGCTCAAGCGCTTCTGGGACGCGGGTATTTGCCGCCTCACCTACCAACAGGGGCAAATCCGTTCGGTCTGCCCGATTTTCTATCTTTCCGATCGGGCTGCCATCTACGTCGACCAGAACCAACCCGTCTTCGTTCCGCCAAATCGCCACGGGCAAGCGCGGCTCCACGGAAACCTGAAGAAGCCCGCCGGGCTTGATGCGCAACGACGCCTGCTTGACCCCGGGCAACAGGGTTACCGTGTCCCGCAGTGCAGCCAGATCCAGATCAAACGAACTGATTGGAAATTCCACCGGTACAGCCGCGCGCACCTGCGCCGCAAGCCGGTCCCCGGCACCGTCGATGGCCATCAGCTTGACCATGAATTCGGGGCGCTGTTCGATGCTCGATCGTGCATTTGCGTACACTTCGATCAACTGGCCGCGCCGCGCTTCGTCCGACAAGTAGATCATACCTGCGACCAGCGCCAGACTGAACGGCAGCCCCACCCGCAACCCAAACCGGAACGTCGGGGTCAACATCAACCGCTGCATACGCCAGGCCCAGCGGGACGGAGCCGGGTCGGGCTTGGCTTGCTTGGCGGGTTTGACGCGATTGATCAACGATTGCATGATGCGTCCTCGATCATCCACGTACACAGCGCACCGAACGAGATCCCCACCGCCTGCGCCTGCTCTGGCGAAAGCGATGTCGGTGTCATGCCGGGCTGGGTGTTGGTTTCCAGCAAGATCAGACCCTTCGCACCCAGTGTTTCATCCCAGCGAAAATCAGTACGGCTGACCCCACGACATCCCAGTGCGTTGTGCGCCCGCAACGCGTAGTCCATGCAAAGGTCGAAAATTTCAGACGGTACATCGGCGGGAACCACATGCGTCGACCCCCCCACCTTGTATTTGGCGTCATAGTCATACCAACCGGTCGTCAAGATATCGGTCACGGTCAGTGGCCGCTGCCCCATCACGGTGGTGGTCAGTTCACGGCCTGCCGCGTACCGTTCAACCATCACCCGTTCCGGCATGGCATCGTCCAGTTGCGGCGGGCCGTTGTTCTCGGACTGCACCAGATAAACCCCGACCGAAGACCCTTCGTTGTTGGGTTTAACCACATACGGGGGAGCCATGACATGGGCGGCCCGCACTGCGGACGCGTCGACAATCAAGCTTTCCACCACAGGCAGTCCGGCCGACCGAAACACATCCTTGCTTCGCTGCTTGTCCATCGCCAGCGCAGAGGCCAGCACGCCCGAATGTGTATATGGAATACGCATCCATTCGAGCATTCCCTGGACGCAGCCATCTTCGCCCCACCGACCGTGCAGACAATTCAGAACCACATCAGGTGATGCCAAGCGCAGGTCGTTATAAAGATCGGAGCCGGCATCGACTTCGACGACCTCGAAATGTTCATCCCGCAAAGCCGCAGCGCATGCACGCCCAGTTGACAGCGACACCTCCCGCTCTGCGGAGGGTCCACCCAACAATACTGCTACTTTCGGGGTTGTCCTGCTCGACATTCCCACACGATGTGCCTTTTTTACTGGGCCTTTAACGACCCTATATATTTTAGAGCAGACCGAATACCGATCTGTGCCTGAACGCCCGAGCGATTATTTTTCGCCGATGCGCATAATTTCCCACTCTAGCGTGATACCACTGGAATCGTAAACCTTTTTTCGCACCATTTCTCCCAAACCTTCAAGCTCGGCTGCGGTGGCCCCGCCGGTGTTAACCAAAAAGTTCGGGTGCTTGGGGCTCATCTGGGCCTTGCCCAGCATCGCGCCCCGCAATCCGGCATTTTCGATCACCTTCCATGCTTTCAGGTCATGAGTATCATCCGCCTGTCCGGTGCTGGAAAAGCCTGCCGGATTGCGAAAGGTGGAACCAGCGCTTCGGTCTTTGGTAGGTTGAGTTTCGTCGCGCTTTCGCACTTGGTCTTCCATGCGCTTGTGCAGGGCTTCCGGATCCGCTGCAGGAGGCGCGAATCTTGCCGAAACAATGACAAAGCCATCGGGCAAGGTTGTCTGACGGTAGGCAAAATCAAGATCAGCGGCGGTCAGGGTCACGCGGTCACCGCCACGCGTGATCGCATCGGCGCTCACGAAATGGTCGGCGGTATAACTGCCATAGCAACCGGCGTTCATACGCACCGCCCCGCCGATGCTGCCCGGAATGGTCCGCAAGAACGTAAGATCAAGCCCGGCATCGGCAGCCTTGCGCGCCACGTGCGCATCGAGCGCGGCCGCCCCTGCGTTCACGACGCCGGCGTCTATTGCAATCGCATTGAAACCGCGGCCAAGCCTGATAACCACTCCGCGCAAACCTCCGTCCCGGATGATCAGATTTGACCCGACGCCCATCGGGAAAACCGCGACGTCTACCGGCAAGGCGTGCAGAAATGCTGCAAGATCATCGACATCGGCGGGCTGAAACATAAACTCTGCCGGGCCACCGACGCGCAGCCATGTCAGATCTTTCATCTGACGCTGCGGCGTGAGCTTACCGCGCATGTCGGGAAAGGAATAATCAGTCATACCGGGGCGTAGCGTCCTTTTCGCACTGCGTCAAACCCAACGAGACCTGCTGACCCGTGTTTCGTTCGATGCGTGTCGCCTGAAATTCGCGGGTTATGCGCCCGGCCATCCACCCGATTGCAAAGGCGCACAGGGCGTATCCAATCGCTGCGCCCTGCGCCACCAGAACCGGGTGCTCAAAGGGCTTGGCATCCAGCCCCCACACCATCCAGCCCCAATTCAGCGCCAGCCCGATCGCCAACACCAGCACAAAACCGAAAAACCGCTTGGCGAACCCGCACCAGCCTGCGGCGATCATCCAAACCACCAGCACCATGATCAACAACGCAAGCGTCGTGGTCATTCCGCCGGGCCCCGAAAACTGCGTAGCCTCACCCAACGCATCAAATGCACAACCGGCCAACGCAATACCGAACACCCCGCGGCCAGCACCAGCAACCCAAGCCAAGGCCCATGTTGCATGGTGACGTAACCCAGGATCGGGATGCCGATGATAATCAGCCCATAGGCATGACGCCAATGATTATCGGTGCTTGAGGTCATGGCCAGAATATTGGCGACCACCGCCCAAAAGCACGCAAGCACCAAAGAGAGGGTCATCGGGTCACCCCCCGGTTTGCCTTGAGCAATTTTGCCAACAGAATTCGCAAGGGGTTCCGGTACATGGACAAAAGCGCCGCCAAAGCGGGAAGCGCGAAGATCCAGCCGACCTGTATACCGATCATCACGATCAGAACCGGCGCGATACCAAGCAATATCGCACCTGGCCAATACTGCAACCGAAGTGGAAGAGTGGCCACCGTAGCAGAGCAAAAGACCCAAAGGATGCAGCCCCATAGCAGCGCCATCAGCACCCCCCAGCCTTACCAGCGCGGGCCATTCACACGGCCTCTTTCTTCAGTGCCGCAAGCGAGGTGGGCAATGCATTCGCCCAAGCGCTGATCGTCCCGGCTCCAAGACACACCACCATGTCACCCGGACCGGCCTGTTCACGGACCAAACGCGCCAGATCTTTTTCATTCTTC
Organism: Sulfitobacter sp. L-8; assembly: GCF_056859255.1. Taxonomy (NCBI): domain Bacteria; kingdom Pseudomonadati; phylum Pseudomonadota; class Alphaproteobacteria; order Rhodobacterales; family Roseobacteraceae; genus Sulfitobacter; species Sulfitobacter sp. L-8. The sequence goes on along the minus strand of NZ_JBSXOD010000056.1, from coordinate 172,274 downwards.
ACGGCACGGGCATGGCGATGGCCATGCCGGATCAAACCCGCGACCAGATCATCGCGGCTTGCCCCGTCGATCGGGGTTTCGCCAGCAGAATAGACTTCGGCAATTCCGACCACATCTGCGTCGTTGAAACAGGCGCAGAACTCTTCGAAATGGTGGTGTAAGCGACTGTAACGGTGTGGCTGATGCACAGCAATCACCCGCCCTTCTGTCGCTTGGCGCGCCGCCTTGAGAACTGCGGTGATTTCAACGGGATGATGGCCATAGTCGTCGATGATGGTCACGCCGTCAACTTCACCAACTTTGGTGAACCGCCGGTTTACGCCGCCGAATCCCGCAAGAGCCGCCCGTATCTCTTCGGCCTTCATGCCCAGATGGCGCGACACAGCGACGGCCGCCAGTGCGTTTGACACATTGTGATCGCCCGGCATCGGCAAAGTGCAATCCTTGATCGTAATCGCTTCGGCCCGCAGCTTGATGTCGAAATGTGCGACACCCGCCTTGTACTGCAAGTTCACGGCGCGCACGTCCGCCTGGGCATTAAACCCATAGGTCAGCACCCGGCGGTCGGATATTTTGCCGACGAGCGCCTGCACCTCGGGGTGATCGGTACAGCACACAGCCACCCCGTAAAACGGAATGTTGGATACAAAATCCAGAAAGCCTTTGCGCAACCTGTCAAAGTCGCCCCAATGCTCCATATGTTCGGGGTCAATGTTGGTTACGATCGCGATGGTTGCGGGCAGGCGGTTGAAGGTGCCGTCAGATTCGTCGGCCTCCACCACCATCCATTCACCCTGCCCCATTCGCGCATTCGACCCATAGGCATGGATGATACCGCCATTGATAACCGTAGGATCGATGCCCCCGGCCACCAGCAATTCGGCCACCATCGTCGTAGTTGTGGTTTTGCCGTGGGTACCCGCCACAGCGATGTTGGACTTTAACCGCATCAGTTCAGCCAGCATTTCCGCCCGGCGTACAATCGGCAGACCGGCAAGCCGCGCGGCATCCAGTTCGGGGTTGCCCGGCTTTATGGCAGAGGAGATCACGATTACTTCCGCGCCCTGGATATTTTCGGCCCGCTGACCTTCAAATATCTTTGCACCCAAATCTTGAAGCCGGTCGGTAATTTTCGTATTTTTCAGATCAGACCCCTGAACCCGATAGCCATGGTTTATCAGCACCTCGGCGATACCCGACATGCCGATGCCGCCGATGCCTACAAAATGGATCGGCCCAACATCCGTCGGGAGCTTCGTAGCTGCGTTCATCTCTGTGATCCTTTACTTGCCAGGGCTTCCACCATCTGGGCTAAATCTTCTGCGGCGTCGGGTTTGCCGACCGACATGGCCGCCCGCGACATTTGCAAGGCCCCTTCGGGGTGGCCAAGTACCATTTCGATTTGCGCGGTGATGCTTTCGGGGTTCGCCATGTTCTCGGGCACCATGATCGCGGCACCGGCACCGACAAGTCCACGCGCATTGGCGCTTTGGTGGTCTCCGGTCGCTGCGGCATAGGGGATCAGGATCGACGGACGTCCGATGATTGAAAGATCGGCCACGCTGGACGCGCCGGCCCGGCTTATCACCAGCTGGGCTTCGGACATACGGCGTGGCATATCGTGGAAGAACGGCTGAACGTCGGCGTTTATCCCGTTCTCGGCATAAAACTCCGTCACGCGCTGACCGTCTTCGTCGCGCGCTTGATGACTGACACGTATATTGCGCAGCACGTCCAAGGGCAGATTGGCGATCGCGGGCGGAATGACTTCGCTCAGGATTCTCGCGCCTTGGCTTCCGCCGATCACCAGCAGCTCCATCGGGTAATCACCGGGCGCGATATATCCTGCGCCCGCGCGTTCCAGCACCGATTTGCGTACCGGATTGCCTGTGTGATGCGCCTCGACACCTTCGGGCAACGCCGTGGGCCAGGTACCACAGGCCACCATGTCGACCCGCTTGGCGAAGAACGCATTCACCCGGCCCAGGACACCGTTTTGTTCGTGTATCATACGCGGTCGTCGCAAGATCCATGCCGCTGTCAGAGTGGGAATCGAAGGGTATCCGCCAAATCCCACCACAACGGCGGGTTTGTCGCGCATGAGGCCCATGACCGCGCCCGCGACGCCCCCGATGATACGAAACGGAACCAGCAACTTGGCCGCGATGCCGCCACGCGCAAAGGTCGCGCTCGAGATCTCCTGGATCTCGACAGTGTGGGGAAATCCGCCGGTAAAGCGCGCGCCTCTCGCGTCGGTGGTCAATTTAACCCGCCACCCCCGTGCCAGCATCACCTCGGCCAACGCCTGAGCCGGGAACATATGCCCGCCGGTTCCGCCCGCCGCGATAATGAGCAATGGTGCCGTCACCGGCTCCGGCCCCGGCTTAGCAGGTCAGATATCTGGCCCTGCGGACGCGACCGTGTGAAAGCAAGCAACATGCCCACGGCAATACCCGAGGCAATCACAGAAGACCCGCCATAGCTGACAAACGGCAAGGTCATGCCTTTGGCGGGCAGCAATCTTACAGCAACGCCCATGTTGATCATCGCCTGCACTGCGAACATGGATGCCAGACCGGTACCGGCCAGGCGGATGAACGGGTCGCGTTCACGCACCAGGCGCAGTAGTGAACGCACAACGATGACTGCGTACAGGGCGATCACGATCATCACGAGGATCAACCCATATTCCTCCGCGGCAACGGCGATGATGAAATCCGTATGTGCGTCAGGCAGCGACCACTTCACTTGCCCCTCTCCGACGCCTACGCCGAACAACCCGCCTTCGCGGATGGCATCAGTGGCATAGCCAATCTGGGTCCGCGGATCGATATCTGCGGATAAAAACCCGTCAATTCGCCGCGCAAAGTGTTCCGAGCTTGAATAGGCAAAACTGCCCGCCACCACGACCATGCCGGCCATTCCCACCAGCAAGAACAAGGGCGCACCAGCCACGAAATACATTACCCCCCAGCCAAACAGCACCAGACAGGCCTGGCCAAAGTCGGGTTGCAAGGCCAGCATCAGCACGATCGAGATACACAGCGCGAATGACCAGGTTTTGCCGGGAGGTCCGTTAATCTCAAGGGCGGCGGCCATCATCCACGCCGCGACAACCACAAACCCCGGTTTCAGAAACTCCGATGGCTGAAAGGATGCAAACCCCATCGAATACCAGCGCACCGCGCCCTTTCCGAAATCGGTTCCAAAAAACGGCAGCAATGCCAGCGCCACAAAGAACACCAAAAACCCGACGACAGCCAGCCGGCGCACAAGCGTAGGCGTCATCATCGACGTCAACAGCATTGCCACGATGGCAAGCACACCAAATACCGCCTGTCGCTGCACATAGTAGAAAGAATCGAAACCGTTCTTCGCAGCCAACGGTGGTGATGCGGCCAGGCCCAGCAACATGCCGACGACAAACAGCATGAGAATGCTGGACATCGCCCATTTGTCGATTGTCCGCCACCACTTTGGAAGAATAGGTTCCCCATCCCGAACGGGAACCGCGCCATAGACCATTTCTGTCATGGATATCGCCTTACACTGCCTCAAAACGCCCCTTTGCGGGATCTAACTTTCACTGTAACCCGATTTGGTGCGCGGGGCTAGTATGTTTTATCACGCCCCGCGCAAAGCAGCTCAGGTATCGTCATGCGTGCCGCGGATTGGATAGTCTTTGTCGCGAATGAATTTCACCCCGTTCAAAAGGCTTTGCAGATCCGGCCTTGCGAATGGAGCATTTGACAAATCAATGATTTGGATATTGCCCTCGGCATTGATCACGAAAAGCCCCGGTTCGGCAAACGGACGGTCGGTTTCCAGCGGGCTTCGCGGGTCGGATACAAAAAGCCCCAGCTCCCGCATCTGCGTGACACTCAGGTCATATCCGATTGCCAGCGACAGGTTTTGATCCTGTGCCATTTGGCGCGCCTTTTCCAACGGGTCCCCTGACCCGGCAACCACGTCGACGCCAAGTTCGGCAAATTCGGGAACCAACCCTTCGAGCGTCGCCAGGTATTTCTTGCATATCGGGCAATGCAATCCCCGATAGACCACGACCATTTGCCAGTCGTGGTTTCCGCGCGGCTCCCCCAATGTCAGCATCCCGCCTTTAAGCTCCGGGATCGCTAATCTTGGAAAGGTATTTCCTGCGTCTAATACGTTCACCGCGGTGTCTCCTGCTTGATTTCAATTCGTCACAGGTCCAAGGCTAGACCGGTTTGTCCGCGCGACAACCGCCATCACGCGCACTTGACCGAAACGCGCAGGTCGGGCAAAGCGCTTCTGATGCATTATGATACGGTTATATTGGGCGCAGGGGCAGCCGGCATGATGTGCGCAGCCCACGCCGGAGGGTCGGTTCTGGCGGTCGATCACGCACGGGCCCCGGGCGAGAAAATCCGCATTTCAGGCGGGGGGCGTTGCAATTTCACCAATATGTACTGCGCGCCGGCGGCGTTCATCTCGCGCAACCCGCATTTCGCCAAATCAGCATTGGCCAAATATACCCAATGGGACTTTATCGCGCTCGTTGACGCCCATGCCATCGCATGGCACGAAAAAACCCTTGGACAACTGTTCTGTGACATCTCCGCCAAACAGATCATCGCCATGCTTCGCGACCTGATGCAAAAAGCAGGCGTGGAACTGCGCTTGCAATCCACGGTCGAACAGATCGGGAAAACCGACAGTGGCTTCAGCATGTCTCTTGTCACCTCGCAAGGCGCGACCAGGGTGACGGCCAATCAGCTGGTCATCGCGACAGGGGGAAAATCGATCCCCAAGATGGGTGCCACAGGACGTGCCTACGATATAGCGATCCAATTCGGCATCCCCGTGACCGATACCCGCCCCGGGCTCGTGCCGTTGACATTTACCGATGCACGATTTGCCCCACTCTCGGGCACCGCGGTACCCGCGCGCGTAACCGCCGCAGCCACATCCTTCGACGAAGCACTTCTGTTCACCCACCGCGGTCTTTCCGGCCCCGCAATACTCCAGGCTTCAAGCTACTGGACGCCCGGGCATGCAATAAGCGTCAATCTGCTGACGGGCAAAGACGTATTCGCTGCATTGCGTGACCAGCGTCAAGCCTCCGGCCGCCGCAACCTGACAACAGAGCTGGCGCACCATCTGCCCACCCGCCTTGTCGACTATCTGGCAGCCGACATGGATCTTGGCGGCAACCTCGCCGACTGGTCCGACAGTCGCCTGCAGGCGCTGTGTGAAACACTGTCAAACTGGTCTCTGACCCCGTCGGGAACCGAAGGCTACCGCACCGCCGAAGTCACCCTGGGCGGTGTCGACACAGATGCCCTGTCCTCAAAAACGATGGAATCAAAAACCGTGCGCGGCCTGTATTTCATCGGCGAAGCGATCGACGTGACCGGCTGGCTCGGAGGGTATAATTTTCAATGGGCCTGGTCCTCCGCGATGGCCGCAGCGCGGGACATTGCCTGCAGAACCTGAATTCCAAATGGCCTTTATCCCGGGGGAGCAGCCTCAGGCTGCGGGGGCAGCGCCCCCGGCGTCGCGCCTTACAAATGCTTGCGCGCCTGAACCACAAAGTCTTCGCCCCGCCGCTCGAAATTATCATACTGATCAAAGCTCGCGGCTGCGGGTGCCAAGAGCACGACATCTCCCGGTTCGGCCTCGGCGACCGCCCGCGCAACGGCCTTTTCCATCGTCCCGCAAACCTCCGCCTCAACGCCCAGTTTGATCGCAAACTGTGCCGCCTCGCGGCCGATCACGTAAGCCTTGCGGACGGTACTTATCGGACCGGCGAGCACTCCAACGCCCCCTTCCTTCTCCAGCCCCCCGCAAATCCACCGAATGCTCTCGAACGCGGCCAGTGCCTTGACGGCGCTGTCAACGTTCGTGGCCTTGCTGTCATTGACAAAGCGCACTCCATCCCGTTCTCCAATGGTCTGACTGCGATGCGGCAATCCGCCGAAACTGTGAAACGCAGCCTCAATGACCTTCGGGGCGAACCCCAGGGTTCGGCATGCCGCATACGCCGCGCAGGCGTTTTGATGGTTATGCGCACCTGGCAACCCGGTCACCGCCCGCAAGTCGATCGACCCGATCTGCTTGCCCTGCCGATACTCCGATAAAAACCCTCTGCGTGCGAATACCTGCCACCCCAGCCCCGTCAACTTACGCTCCACAGATACCCGGATCACCCGGTCATCCGCTGCCCCTTCGCTCAACTGGCCCGCCAAAAACCGCCCCTCGGGCTCGTCGACACCAATCACCGCCCGGTCTGGCCCGCCCTCGGCGAACAAACGCCGCTTGGCCGCAAAATACCCCCCCATCCCCGCATGACGATCCAGATGATCGGGGCTGAGGTTGGTGAACACAGCGATATCCGGCGTCAGGTTACGCGCAAGTTCCGTCTGATAGCTCGACAACTCCAGAACCACCACTTCGCCGTCAATGGCAGGCTCGATATCCAGAACGCCGCGCCCGATATTCCCTGCCAACTGTGCTGGCCGCCCCGCATGTGTCAACACGTGATGGATCAATGCCGAGGTGGTGGATTTTCCGTTTGATCCAGTCACCGCGATCACCTTGGGGACCAGGTCGAAATCATCCCACGCCAAAGTAGCAAAGCTTTGAAAGAACAGCCCGATATCATTGTCGACCGCAACCCCCGCATCTTGTGCCGCGACAATGACAGGGTTCGGTGCCGGGTATAGATGTGCGATACCGGGCGACACGATCAACCGTGCCACGGCCTCAAACGCGTTTGGCTTCAAAAAGTCGACACAGTCGAACCCCTCGGCCTCCGCGATACGGCGCGCCGCCGGATCATCATCCCAACATACCACCACCGCCCCCCCGGCCCGCAGGGCCCGCGCAGCAGACAGACCGGATCGGCCCAATCCCAAAACAGCTACCTTCGCGCCGCTCAATCCCTGAACTGGTATCATGCCCATTCTCCTGCTAGCGATAGCTCTGAAACTGATCGGAGCTTCCCATGCCCCCTCTGCCAGAGATCTTGTCCCAGCTCAACGATGACATGCGCGCAAACGACACCTGGGGCGACGTGGCGGCGTATATCCCCGAACTGGCCCGTGTCGATCCGGCGCAATTCGCCATCGCGGTTACGACCGACAATGGCGACGTCTTCACAGCAGGTGACGCCGATACCGCGTTCTCCGTGCAATCGATAACCAAGGTGTTCACACTCGCCATCGCCTTGGGCAGATCTGGTGACCAGTTGTGGCGCCGGGTGGGCCGGGAACCCTCGGGCCGGGCCTTCAATTCGATTGTCCAACTTGAACAGGAATCGGGGCGCCCGCGAAATCCCTTTATCAATGCCGGGGCAATCGTCACCACCGACGAGATTCTGACAGGACGCGAGCCCCGGGATACGCTGGCGGAAATACTCCAGTTCGTCCGCGCCGCCGCCGGTGACGATAACATCCACATCAACCACTCCGTCGCCGCATCCGAAACGGCGCATGGGCACCGCAACTTCGCGCTTGCACATTTTCTTGCCTCTTGCGGCAACCTCAACAATACGCCTGAAAAAGCCCTGGGGACGTATTTTCACCACTGCGCGATTGAAATGTCGGTACGGCAACTCGCGATGGCAGGCCGCTTTCTGATCGAAACCCCGAAATTTCCTCGTATGATCCTGCCGCAACGTATTCGACGCCTGAATGCGCTGATGCTCACCTGCGGCCATTACGACGGCTCCGGTGACTTTGCATATCGGGTGGGTCTGCCCGCGAAATCAGGCGTCGGAGGAGGCATCTTGGCAATCGTCCCGGGCAAGGCCAGCATCGCGGTCTGGTCGCCCGGGCTCAATCGTTACGGCAACTCTCTCAAAGGCACCCAGGCCATGGCCAGCCTGGCCCGGGCAATGGGCTGGTCTATCTTCTAGCAGCTTTCATTTTGCGAGGAAAAAACTCCGGGGGAATCGCCCTATCAGGGCGATGGGGGCTGGCCCCCTTTCCGTCCTCTCCCGAACCGGTCGTCCGGTCGGGGCACGCTGCCCGACCGCGCGAACACGTCACACATCCGCGTCACTTATCCCGTGCCGTCAGCGGACCTTCAGCGTCGCCAGCCCGATCATCGCCAGAATAAGCGAAATAATCCAGAAGCGGATGACGATCTGCGGCTCGGCCCATCCTTTTTTCTCGTAATGGTGATGAATCGGTGCCATCAGAAATACGCGTTTGCCGGTGCGCTTGAAGTACAGGACCTGAATGATCACCGACAGCGCCTCGACCACGAAAAGCCCGCCAACGATCGCCAGCACCAGTTCGTGCTTGGTCGCCACCGCGATGGCCCCCAGGGCTCCCCCCAGGGCCAACGACCCCGTATCGCCCATGAACACGGCCGCAGGCGGGGCATTGTACCACAAAAACCCCAGTCCCCCGCCAAAAAGCCCTGCGGTGAACACCAGTATCTCGCCCGTACCGGGCACATAGTGCACGTCGAGATATTCGGTAAAGTCGACGCGCCCGACTGCATAGGCGATTACACCCAGGGCCCCTGATGCAATCATGACCGGCATGATCGCCAGTCCATCCAGACCATCGGTCAGGTTCACCGCATTCGCGGCACCTACGATGACCAGAATAGAAAACGGGACGAACATATAGCCCAGATTGATCAAGGTGTTCTTGAAGACCGGCAGGGCCAACTGGTTCTGCAATTCGACCGGGTGAAACTGCGCCGCCCAATAGGCCGCGACACCGGCGATGACAAAGCCCAATAACAGCCGCATCTTGCTCGATACGCCCTTTGTGTTCTGCTTGCTTACCTTCGCATAATCGTCGGCAAAGCCGATGGCGGCAAAGGCCACCGTGACCAGCAAAACCATCCAAACGAAAGGATTATCAAGCCGCGCCCATATCAAGGTCGAGGTCAGCAGAGCGCCCACAATCAAAAGCCCGCCCATTGTCGGCGTGCCAGCCTTCACGAAATGCCCCTCGGGGCCGTCGTCCCGAATGGGCTGGCCTTTACCCTGGCGCTTCCGCAAGACGTTTATCAGGGGTTGCCCGAACAGAAACCCAAACAGCAGCGCCGTCAGGAATGCACCGCCGGCTCGAAACGTGATGTAGCGGAAAAGGTTGAAGAAATCGCCACCATCTGACAGCAGGGTCAACCAATACAGCATCTACACGTCCTAACTCATTATCTGACAGGGGCCTGGCCCTGCACCTCGTTCGGCACCGGATGGCCCATTTTGCGGATCGCGTCAACGATTAGACCAAGTTTCATCGACAATGAACCTTTGGCCAGCACAACATCGCCACTGTCCAGATGGCCGCTTAGACCCGGTAACAGCGCATCCGAGGTCGCGGCCCATTCCCCCCGCTGGTGGGCAGGAAGCAGATCATACAGCGACCGCATCAGCGGCCCGACGCAGTGGATCACATCCAATTGTTGGGTGGCATGCAAATGCGCCAGCCCCGCATGAAGAGCGATTTCATCGGGTCCGAGTTCTTTCATATCTCCCAAATACGCGATCCGACGCCCCTTGCTGACGCGACCGATATCATGCGTGACCTCGGACGCGGCCAACACCTCGAGCGCGGCGGCCATCGACGTTGGATTGGCGTTATAGCTGTCGTCGATCAGGTCCAAGGTCAGATGTGTGTCGACCGCATCCAAATGGATGACCTCGCGGACGCCACGCCCCTTGTAGGGGGTCCAGCGGCCCAGGGATGCCGAGGCCAGAGCGAGGTCCGCTCCCATCGCCTGGGCGACAGCCAGCGCCCCGAGTGCGTTCATCGCGAAATGCCGCCCCGGTGTCCCGATCTTGAACAAAAGCGGCGTTCCATCGGCATCGGCGCGTACAACCGTGGTGTCGCCTTGCACCAGCACCTCGGCCAGTTTGTAGTGAAACCCGTGTTCACCGAATTCGGCTTCACGCAGGCGACAGTCCACTGCCTTGGCCATCAGAATCGCGGCATGTTCGATATCGGCGTTGATCACAGCGACGCCGCCCGGGGCAAGGCCTTCGAATATAGCGGCTTTCTCGACCGCAATTTCAGCGACGTTGGCGAATGCCTCAAGGTGAACGGCGGCCACCGTTGTGACCAGCGCCACGTCAGGGCGTGCAAGCCTGGACAACGGGGCGATCTCGCCGGGGTGGTTCATGCCGATCTCGATCACCGCATAGTCGGTGTCGACAGGCATCCGCGCCAGCGTCAGGGGAACCCCCCAGTGATTGTTGTAACTTTCGACCGATGCATGTGCCCGCCCCTGGTCGGCAAAGATCGCCAGCAGCATTTCCTTGGTAGAGGTTTTCCCGACGCTTCCGGTCACCGCCGCGACTTTTGCCCGGGTGCGTGCCCGCGCGGCCGCTCCCAATGCCTCAAGCCCGCTTAATACGTCCCTAACCACCAGCAATGGCGCACCCTCGGGCACATCGTCGGGAACCCGGCTTACCAACGCTGCCCCTGCCCCATTTTTCAAGGCCGCGGCCACAAAGTCGTGACCATCACGCACATCCTTGAGGGCGACAAACAAGTCGCCAGGTTCGATGGTACGGGTGTCAATAGATACCCCGTCACACTGCCAATCGCCCACAGCGCGGCCACCGGTGGCTTGCGCTGCCTCTGCTGCTGTCCACAGGCTCATGCCAGTCTCCCATCCAGCGCAGCCACTGCCACGCTTGCGTGTTCCACATCATCGAACGGCAAAATGTCATCGCCGATTATCTGCCCGGTTTCATGACCCTTACCGGCAATCAGCAAGGCGTCGCCGGGGCCGATCGCGTCGATCCCGCGCAAGATCGCTTCAGCGCGGTCACCGACTTCTGTCGCCAGCGGCGCACCTTGCAACACGGCCGCACGTATCGACGCGGGGTCTTCGGTGCGCGGATTGTCATCGGTGACAATCACCAGGTCGGCGTGTTGGGCCGCCGCTTTCCCCATCAACGGGCGTTTGGCACGGTCACGGTCCCCCCCGGCCCCGACAATAGCGACCAGTCGGCCCATGACATGGGGGCGCATCGCGGCAAGCGCGGTGGCGACGGCGTCGGGGGTATGCGCGTAATCGACGAAAACCGCGCCGCCGTTATCGCGCGTCGCGGCCAACTGCATCCGGCCCCGCACGGTAACTAAATGCGGCAACGTGTCAAATACGTCCGCAGGTTTGGCTCCGCAGGCGATGACGAGTCCGGCAGCCAGAAGAACGTTGTCCGCCTGAAATCCACCGATCAGGTTCAGCCGCTTTTGATAGACCTTGCCGCGCCATGTAAAGCGAAGGTCCTGCCCGGTGGCGTCAAAGCGTTGCCCGGTCAGGTGCAGGTCCCCCCCATCCCGACCTACGCTGATCACCTCGCACCCGCGCGCGCGGGCGATTGCCGCCATGTCTATCCCCCTGGGATCGTCCACGTTAATCACGGCAACGCCATCTTCGGGGAGCACGCGCGCAAATAGTCCAGCCTTAGCGTCAAAATATGCTTCGAAAGTATCGTGATAATCCAAGTGGTCCTGGGTGAAGTTGGTAAAGCCGGCAGCTTTCAAGGTGACACCGTCCAGACGGCGTTGGTCCAAGCCGTGACTTGATGCTTCCATGGCCGCATGGGTAATGCCATTGGCGCTGGCCTCGGCCAAGGTCCGGTGCAGGGTGATTGGTTCCGGCGTGGTGTGGGCCAACGGAGCCGTCCATGCGCCTTCGACCCCGGTGGTCCCGAGATTGATGGCGGCGAGGTCCATTTCGATCCATATTTGCCGTACAAAAGTGCTGACAGAGGTCTTGCCGTTGGTGCCTGTCACCGCGACCATGGTCGCTGGCTGTGCTCCGAACCACAGTGCTGCGGCGCGCGACAGAGCCTCGCGGGGGGCATCGGTCACGACAACGGTGACCGCTGCCTTGGCAAGAGCGTCTTTTGCAAGGGCGGCTCCGGCCGCATCGGTCAAAACAGCGTTCGCGCCCTGTTGCAACGCATATTTGATAAAAGCGGCACCGTGTACAGTGCTGCCTGGCATGGCGGCGAACAGGGTCCCCGGCGTCACCTGCCGGCTATCCACTGCGATGCCCGTAATCCAAGGGTTGTCGCCTTTCTTCGCGGTCAGACCTAACGAAGTCAGTGGGACGGCCTGTCTGCCCATCGGGGAACGCTCTTTATCAGTTGCTGCTGGACAGCGTTATATCAGCGATGCTGCCCGGTTCAACAGTCGGTCGCAGTCCCAGCAGGGGTGCGACGCGGCGGACCATTTCCGCAGCGACTGGAACGGCTGTCCATCCGGCGGTGCGGCGCGGTTTATCGCCAGATGTTTCAACGGGTTCGTCCAGGGTGACGATCAAGACATATTTAGGATCGTAGGCCGGAAACATACCGGCAAAGGTGGCGATGACCTTGTCTTCGTAATACCCGCCGGTTGGCTTCGGTTTGTCTGCCGTGCCGGTCTTGCCGCCGATATGGTATCCCGGAACTTCGGCAAAGCTGGCCGTGCCTTCGGTAACCACGGCACGCAGCATTTTGCGAGCATCGGCAGCCGCGCGTTCGGACATGACCTGCTCTCCCAGTACGGGGGTGGTTTGCTTGCGCAGCGTCGGCGTGACCTTGCGCCCGCCATTGGCAATTGTCGCATACCCGGCTGCCAAATGCATCGGGCTGGACGATAGCCCGTGTCCGTACGAAATCGTCACTGTGCTAAGCTCGGTCCACTTTTGCGGCAACAGCGGCTTACCGCTGGATGCCTCGATGATCTCGAACGGGGTGGGTTCAAAAAAGCCCAGGCTTTTCAGGAACTTCTGTTGACGTTCTGCACCGATTTGCAGCGCCAGACGTCCGGTGCCTCGGTTAGAACTGTGCACGATGATACCGGTAACCGATTGTTCACCATAGTTTTTGTTCTTGAATTCACCGATACGGAAACCGCCGACTTTCATCGGGCCAGATGTATCGATAACCGTGTCAGCGGTGACCAGCCCCAGATCGATGGCCTGTGCTGCGGTAAATATCTTGAACACCGAACCCAGTTCGTACACGCCTTGTACCGAACGGTTGAACAGCGGACTGTCGGATGCATCGCCTGTCAGCGAAACACGGGGGCGATCGTTGGGGTCGAAAGATGGCAACGATACCGCGCTGATCACCTCCCCCGTGTGAACATCCATCAGAACCGAAGTGGCACCCTTTGCGTTCATCAACTTCATACCGCCATAGAGAACCCGTTCTGACGCGGCCTGAACCGTCATATCAAGCGAAAGCTCCAACGGCTTGTTGCCATTGGCAGGATCCCGAAGATAATCATCAAAATATTTCTCGACGCCGGCAACGCCGATCACCTCTGCCCCGTGCACACCTTCGCGACCAAAACTGGAACCGCCCAGAATATGGGCCGCGAGCGTTCCGTTGGGATACAAACGCATGTCGCGCGGCGCAAACAGCAAGCCCGGTTCGCCGATGTCATGCACGGCCTGCATCTGCTCGGGACTGATTTTCTTTTTTATCCACAAAAACTTGCGCTTGCCGGTAAAGTCGCGGATCAGCCGTTCCTCGTTCAGATCGGGAAAGACTTTCATCAGCTTTTTCGCTGCCCGCACCGGATCAATCATGTGGTGCGGCTGTGCGTACAGCGCCCGGGTTTCAAAGTTGGTGGCAAGCAAATTGCCATTGCGATCCACGATATCCGCACGCGTGGCTGAAATCACTGAACCGGGCGCAGCGGCGCGTGGTTCTGTCGGGTCAGTGGTGGCGATAACCCCCATCCGCGCGCCGACGACGGCAAACGCACAGAAAAAGAACACGCCCAACACAAGCAGGCGGCCCTCGGCACGCTGACGGGATGCATCGCGCATCTGTTCGTGACGGATACGCTTGTTTTCACGCTCGATCGCGTCGGGGTTTTCGCCTTTTTGGCGGGCCTCGAGAATACGGGCAAGCGGGCGCAGCGGAGTACGGATCATTCTGCGACCTCCATGGAAGATACATCTATGCCGTCGGTGATTTCCAGCAACGGCAGTTCAGGCAGCGGCGGATAGCTGACCTGATCGATCTGCCCAAACTGATCGGGGTGCAAAGGCAGCAGGTTCAATCTGTCAAAATTCATCTCGGCGAGGTCACGCAGACGATCGGGGCGGTTCAGATACGCCCATTCGGCCCTGAGAACCGCCAGCCTGCTATAGGCATCCCGGATTTCAGCGCGCAGATTATCCGTGTCACTCAGCGCCTTCTGAGTGGCGTAATTCTCGCGGTATGCCCAGAATGCCAACCCGATCACACAAAGGGTGGTGAGGATGTAAAGCACTGTTCTCATATGGATAATCCCTTGACCATAGGCATACCGATAGATTTGGCATCGACCGAACCGGATGGCGCACCCGTGCGGACAGCCACACGCAGCTTCGCTGATCGACTGCGCGGGTTTTCTTCCAATTCCTGCGCATCCGGGCCGATGGCCTTGCGCTTCTCTACCCGGAATTGCGGCGCTTCAACCTGTATTTCAGGTGCGTATCGGTTGGCATTGCCACCCGTGCCGGCGCGCGCCGTCAAAAACCGTTTGACCATCCGGTCTTCAACCGAGTGGAAGGTAACTACAGCCAGTTGTCCACCGGGCTTCAACGCCCGCTCAGCGGCCATAAGCCCTTCGAATAACTCGCCGTATTCATTGTTCACGGCAATGCGCAGCGCTTGAAAGCTGCGGGTCGCGGGGTGCGACTGACCGGGCTTTGATCGCGGCAGGCACCCCTCGACAAGCCCCGCAAGCGCAAGTGTCGTCGTGATCGGAGCATCCTGCCGGGCCCTGACGATTGCCTTCGCGATACGCCGACTGGCCCGCTCTTCGCCGTATTGAAACAGGATGTTGGCAAGAGTCTCTTCTTCTGCGTCGTTAACCAGATCAGCGGCAGACGGGCCGTCCTGGCTCATGCGCATATCAAGCGGCCCGTCGCGCATAAATGAAAAGCCACGCTCGGCCAGATCCAGCTGCATCGACGACACGCCCAGATCCAGCACTATACCGTCCAGATCGCGGGCGTATTCATCCATTCTCGAGAAAACGCCGCGCTGCATGACGATTTTATCGCCATAGTCCCCCGCCCATGGCTGCGCCATTTCAAAGGCTAGCGGATCGCGATCAACGGCGACCACTTGGTCGGCACCGGCGTCAAGCAAACCACGGGTATATCCGCCTGCACCAAAGGTACCATCCAGCCAACGCCCCGTGACAGGAGCCACGGCGGCAAGTAACGGGCGAAGCAAAACGGGGGTGTGGGGGGCGGAACCGGTGTCAGTGGCGGCGGACATGACCCTTACGACTCCGGCTTGCGGTCCAGGAAAATCAGCGGGTCAAAGTCTTCTGGCAGGTCGTCCAGCCATTCCTCTTCGCGCGCCTTTTCCTCGGTCTCGTAGGTTTCCGGTTTCCAGATTTGGAAGGTATCGCCAGCCGCGATAAAAAATGCCTCCGCGTCCAGGTCGATCTTGTTGCGCAGTTTGGCAGGCAGCACCAGGCGTCCTGTCTCGTCTACCGACGTTGGAAACGATTGACCGTGGAACAGACGCTGGAGCATCTTGCGTTCCATCGATCCGCGCGGCAGGGCATCGATCTTGTCATCGACCTCTTCGATCGCGCGCATCGTGTAACATTCCAGATAGTTGCGGCGGCTATCGCCGTACACAATCACCAGCTCGGGTGTGCCTCCGTTTTGCCAGTTCGGGTCATTGGCTTCCAACACACGCCGAAAAGAGGCTGGGATAGACACCCGCCCCTTCGTATCGACTTTGTGTTGGCCTTCGCCTCTGAACCTGCGGCTCACGTACTATCCCTGCCTGTGACGCATGCGCGCCTTAAATCGTTGCCCCTGTGGTGGAAGTAAAAACGGCGGGTTGATCTGCTGCCACTGATCAACCCGCCGCCCGTCCCGCCTTGGCGGGGAAGTCCGACTGCGCGCGCCACCTGGGGGGATGTCTGCTCGCTCGCGCGCCGGATCTCGTGGTCTGATGAAAGCGAGGTGCCTGTATGAACCTGCTAGAGTTTTTATTTGGTCTTGGGGTCGTTTGGTGCCCCGTGTCTCGTTCTCATCCGATGCACTAGGGATGCCATGGGAATTCATGGGCGTCCATAGTTTTTTTCGCTTCAGGACACCGGATTTGGTTTTGCACAGGTTAAAAAAACAACATCTAGCGAGGTTAGATACCAAAGACTTCGCACATATAGTTCCAATATCAACCAAACGCACATCATGTAGACGATTCCGAAACTGGGACAAATTTCCCACGGTTTCCCGTAAAAAAAGAATCCACACAGTTATCCACAAGGGGTGTTCTTGGCTTGTTCCATAAGGCACCTGCTAATTGCAACAAGTTTCAAGGGTAAAACCCATTAATCGGCTAAAATTAGCCGAATCATCTTCATTCGGTGACCGAGACGGTTTCTTCGTATCCCATGAAATCCCATGAAGCCCACGCCAACCCGCTCGCCACCAGCTAGGGCTTGGTCACGCTTCGTGCCGCAACACCGTAACGAAGGAATGGTCGGGGATGCATCTAATGCTCACGCCCCGGGCCACGATATTGCGGCTGGTCGCGACGCGGGCCCAAAGGTGCTTGCCCACGACGCTTGAGCGCGTGGTCATTTACAGCAGATCATCCCCCGGCAAGATGCGCGGTTGGTCAATCATGGCCCGGCCGCCGACGGGGCCACTAGTACCGAGATCATAATCACTGGCAGAAGTGCTAATTGGCAGACGACGAATATAGCGGGGCGACGCCGGAACGCGTCACACATCGGCATCGGCTCACACCCTAGGCCATACCGCCGTCGATCAGGCCCTGTGCAATCTTCGCATAGGCCTGGGCCATTGGGCCGTCACCTGCCGCGATCGGAGTCCCTTCATCACCTGCCAGACGTGTCTCAAGATCAATTGGCAGACTGCCCAGCAAGGGAACGCCGATCTTTGCCGACTCGGCAGCCACGCCACCATGACCGAAGATCTGGTGTTCAGATCCGCAATCAGGACAAACGAAAAGCGACATGTTTTCGATCAGCCCCAATACCGGTGTCTTTAGTGTGTTGAACATGTCTATGGCTTTGCGCGCGTCGATCAGCGCGACGTCCTGGGGCGTGGACACCACAATCGCCCCGGAAAGCTCGGACTTGGTACACAAGGTAAGCTGGACATCGCCGGTTCCGGGCGGCAAGTCGACAAGCAACACGTCAAGCTCGCCCCACTCGACCTGACCAAGCATCTGCTGCAAGGCCCCCATAAGCATGGGGCCGCGCCAGACCACCGCCTTGCCCTCCTCCATCATGAAACCAATCGACATCAGCGTAACACCGTGGGCGTGCAGCGGAATGATGGTTTTACCATCCGGCGACGCAGGGCGCTTGTTCACCCCCATCATACGCGGCTGGCTTGGGCCGTATATATCCGCGTCCAACAGACCGACCTTGCGCCCCGCCCGCGCAAGCGCGACAGCAAGGTTGGAGCTGACGGTGGATTTCCCCACCCCGCCCTTGCCCGACCCGATCGCCAGAATACGCTGAACGCCGGAAGGCTTGGTCGGCCCGGCCTGCGGTTTAGGGTGACCGCCGATCTTCAGGCTGGGGGCCGCTGTTTTAGGGGCCGGTCCGTGTGCAGTAAGAGCCGCGGTGACAGAAGCCACGCCTTCGAGATCTTGCACCACCTTTTCAGCAGCATCGCGCAGGGGGGCCATCTGTGCCGCCATCTGAGCATTCGGTGCCTCGATCACGAAACGCACCACATCGCCCTCGATCGTCAACGCTCGAATCAAATCATGCGCCAGAATTGATTTTCCATCCGGCAACATCACGCGCGCCAAGGCGGATTCGACTTCTGACCTGGTGATCGGCATGGCGCTTTTCCTCTTTCGTTCATGTCTGACATGGCAGTTTTTGGGCAAATCACAAGGGGCCGTCCCAGTTCTGACCAGATGAACAGCATTGGCCAAAAAATTCGCACAAATATTCATCAGTCTTCGTATGTTTTCGCTGCATGGCAGCATTGCGCATTTTGTAATTGTGCAAACGCAGCAAATGGGTCAGAAAGGGTTCAGGAAAGCGCAAGGCGCGGACCAATAGAAAGACCAGTTACATTCATCCTCCTCCCGAGTGTAACTGTATTAGGCGGCGATACCCTTCCTCCTCCCTGGTATCGTCGCCCTTTTTTCATCAGCATATCATTTTGTAGGCACCGGCGGCACCGCGATATCATGTGCCGAAGTTTCCGGTGATAACAGGACGTTACGTCAACTTTCCCTATGCATTTGCTGCATAGCAGCATTGCCGATCTATTGGTTGTGCACTTGCAGCATAATCATACATATTCAACACAACACGAACGATTGCGAACAATAACGAAACTGAAAGCGAGGTGCTTGACATGGCATTCTTAAACGCAACAACTGCTCCTTCCTTTGCTGACCGCTTGGCAGCGCTGGCATCCACATTTGAAGCGCGTCGCAAACAGCGCCGGGTATACCGCGCCACGTTCAACGAGCTGAGCTCATTGTCGAACCGCGACCTGGCCGATCTCGGGATCAGCCGCTCACAAATCCGCAGTGTCGCACTGGAAACCGGTCGCAACGCTGCTTAACTAATCACGGATCGGGCACACGCACCCTCCCTGTTGTGTGCCTGACGAAGGCTTCGGGTCTCCTCCTCCTCCCTGAGACCGGCGGCCTTCATAAACGTCCCCTCCCCCCTTTCCTCCCGATCGGAGTGGGGACGTCGATAAAGACGGCGGTGCTTTCCTCCCAAAGCACCGCCGTTCTTGTTTTTAATATGTGGGATATCGCTTTAATCCGGGCTGGGGGCCGGCGATGCCGACCCGTATCTATCTAGAAAGGTACGTCATCGGCTCCGGTGACGAACCGTGACACCACCTTTTTGCTACCAGCCTTGTCGAACTCGATCTCAAGCTTGTCTCCCTCGATCCCGGCAATGACACCGTAGCCAAACTTCTGATGAAAGACCCGCTCTCCAATGGTAAAGCTGCTGACCGCGGCCATATCTATCGTTACATTGCGCGCTTCGGCAGGTTGGCTCATTCCGCGCGCATTGCTGCGGCTTTGCAGCCGTCGCCATCCTGGCGAATTATAGACATTCGCCTCGGCTGCCTTTTCATGCAGGTGCGAGGTCGGGACCGCTGCCCCATAGCCCCCGCCGTACAAACCGGGCGGCGTCAGGACATCCACATGTTTCTCGGGAAGCTCATCAATGAACCGGGACGGCATCGCACTTTGCCATTGCCCGAAAACCCGTCGGTTGGCCGCAAAAGATATGGTACAGATTTCTTCAGCCCGGGTGATGCCCACATAGGCCAGTCGGCGCTCTTCCTCCAACCCCTTGAGGCCGGATTCATCCATTGAGCGTTGAGAGGGGAACAGCCCATCTTCCCAGCCCGGCAGGAAAACCGCCGGAAATTCCAACCCCTTGGACGCGTGCAGCGTCATGATCGACACTTTGGCACCGCTGTCGTCCGTTTCGTTGTCCATGATCAGACTGACGTGTTCCAGAAAACCTTGCAGATTCTCGAACTGCTCCAGCGCCTTCACAAGCTCCTTGAGGTTCTCCAACCGTCCCGGAGCCTCTGGCGTCTTGTCGTTTTGCCAATATCCCGTATAGCCGCTTTCATCCAGGATGATCTGCGCCAGTTCAACATGACTTATCTCGGGTGCCGCCTGAGCCGGACCATTGTCGTCAAAGTCGGCTTGTTCCAGCACGTCGTCGTCAGACTCAAGCTGCCGAAGCGGCCGCCCCTTCACCATCTGGCCCCACCGCTCGATTCCGTCGATAAGCAACCGCAGCTGCGCTGCCCCCTTGCCGCTGATTCCCCCATCGGCCAACAGGATCCGCGCACCATCGACCAGATTCACGCCATGTGCGCGCGCGGTCTTTTGAATGTTCTGCTGGGCTTTATCACCCAGTCCACGTTTTGGAGTGTTGACGATCCTTTCAAAGGCAAGATCGTCATCGGGCGATGTCACGACACGAAAATACGCCATCGCATCGCGAATCTCCATGCGTTCGTAAAACCGCGGGCCCCCGATTACCCGGTAGGGCAAACCGATCGTCAAAAACCGGTCTTCGAACGCGCGCATCTGGTGCGATGCCCGCACCAAGATTGCCATATCATCCAGCGAATACTGTCGCAGATCGCGAGTCCCGCGCTGCATGGCTTCAATTTCATCCCCGATCCAGCGGGCTTCCTCTTCGCCGTCCCAATGGCCGATCAAGCGGATTTTTTCGCCTTCCTGTGCCTCGGTCCATAGGGTTTTACCCAATCGACCCTCGTTTCCAGCGATAACCCCGGAAGCAGCGGCCAGAATATGCGGGGTCGACCGATAGTTCTGCTCCAGACGGACCACATGCGAGCCGGGGAAATCCTTCTCGAACCGCAGTATGTTCCCGACCTCGGCCCCGCGCCATCCATAGATCGACTGGTCGTCGTCGCCCACGCAGCAGATATTCCGGTGCCCCGACGCCAGCAGACGCAACCACATGTATTGGGCGACATTGGTATCTTGGTATTCGTCCACCAGAATGTATTTGAACCAGCGTTGATACTGCTGCAACACATCCTGATTGTTCTGGAAAATCGTTATCATATGCAGCAGCAGATCGCCGAAATCGGTGGCGTTCAGCTCTTTCAGGCGAGCCTGATACTGCGCATAGATTTCGCTGCCCCGATGGTTATAGGCCCCCGCATCCGCGGCTGGCACCTTTTCGGGGGTCAAGGCGCGATTCTTCCAGCCGTCGATAAGCCCCGCCAGCATCCGTGCCGGCCACCGCTTGTCGTCTATCCCTTCGGCCTGCACCAATTGCTTGAGCAACCGCAACTGGTCATCCGTATCAAGGATGGTGAAGTTCGACTTGAGCCCAACCAGTTCGGCATGACGGCGCAATAGTTTGACGCAGATCGCATGAAACGTCCCAAGCCACGGCATCCCTTCAATATTTTGCCCCAACATCTGACCGACCCGGCTTTTCATCTCGCGCGCCGCTTTATTGGTGAAGGTAACGGCCAGTATCTCGTTCGGGCGGGCCCGGCCAGTATTCATTAAATGAACGATGCGTGCCGTCAGGGCCTTGGTCTTGCCGGTGCCGGCACCGGCCAACATCAGCACCGGACCGTCCATTTTTTCCACCGCCGCCCGCTGCGCTGGGTTGAGCCCGTCAAGATAGGGTTGTGGCCGCACTGCCATGGCACGCGCCGACAGCGAAGCGCCCTCGAAGGCGTCTAGTTCGTCGAAATCATTCATGCTGCCAATCTAGCCCGCCTTTACCGCGAATAAAAGATACGTTCGCAAAATGTTCTCTTAAAACCCTGCATTCGCAAACGGTGTGATGTGATCGACTGATACGGAACCTCGATAACCGGTCAGACCCAAATTCCCCAGACCAGTTAATATTTTGGTAACTCTTTTTTTTACAAACTCTAAACATTCTGGAGCTAAGAGAATGTTTAGAAGTAATGACATAGGTGTGCTACGAAATCAGATTGACAGGTTCGATTTGCCAATTTTCGTTGCACAACGTTCTGAAATGTCGGGGGAATTTGAATTTCTCGCGCTCAACCTTGCCTGCGAGCGCCAAACCGGCGTTGCGATGCAGGATATCGTCCTGAAACCGCTGGAAAGAATTTTTCCGCGGGCCCAAGCTAAACGAATACAATCTCGATATGCCCTTTGTGTGGAACAAGCGCCCCCCCTGCGCTACCGCGAAACCCTGGATCTGCCCTGCGGTCGGCTCGCTTGGGAAACAACGCTCCATCACGTCCTCACAAACAACGGTGAACATCGCGTGGTCGGTAGCGCGACGCGGTTTTCTAAAGTTTACCGCGATGCGCTTGATATCGCGGCGTTTCAGGACGTACGCTATTATTCATCGTTTTCGGGCTGGAAACTGGACCAGATCATCCAGGTTCTCGACGCATATGATCAGGGCGCGATCCCGAACGCGCAGCTTTCTGCAACCATGCAGGCGCTTTCCGGGCTGTGTCGATCAGTCGCCAGTTCCATGCAGCACCTGCGCAGCACTGCGGACGACCGATTGAGAACATCGGCGGAACGCACGTTTGACCAAATCGGTGATACCGATACGGCGCAATCGCCCAGCGAAGTGGAAAAAGCGATGTCGGCGATCATGGATATGTTTGATCCGTCCCAGGTCAATGTCAAAGCTTGATCAGGCCCCAAGGGAAATGCTCCCGTCCAGCCCCTTCCCACATCCGGATCAGGCTGGACAATTCCGCTGTGCCCTGCACAAGTGCTTCAATGGATTTGCACACCACCTACCCTGCACTATCAGATCTGCGCGACCGCGCCAAAAGGCGCATTCCAAAATTTGTATGGGAATATCTTGACAGCGCAACCGGAACGCAGGCGACGCAAAGACTGAACCGTGCCGCGCTGGACCGCATCGGTCTGATGCCCTCGATCCTGCATGGGGAATTTGACCCTGATACCTCCGTAACGCTTTTCAACGACCGGATCCCCCTGCCCTTTGGTGTCGCACCTGTCGGAATGTCCGGGCTGATCTGGCCCGATGCCGAAGGGCATCTGGCGCGGTCGGCGGCCCGGCACGGTATCCCCTACTGCCTGTCGACAGTGGCCAGCCAAAGCCCCGAAGACCTTGCCCCCCATCTTGGCAAGAACGCGTGGTTTCAGATGTATCCGCCGCGAGATCCCGAAATTCGCGCCGATATGCTGCGACGCGCCCGCGCATCCGGGTTCAAGGGCCTCATCCTGACGGTGGATGTCCCTGTCGCCAGCCGACGAGAACGCCAAACGCGCTCCGGGCTGACCAACCCACCGCGCCTGTCTCCGCGCCTTTTGGCCCAGTCCGCAATGCGACCCGCCTGGTCTATGGCCATGGCACGGCGCGGGATGCCGCACATGCGCATGCTCGACAGTTACGTTGGAGTCACCACGCAAAACCTGTCTTCAACAGCTCACGTCGGTTATCTGCTCCGCACTTCGCCGGATTGGGACTATGTGAACTGGCTTCGCGACGCCTGGGATGGGCCTTTCATCGTAAAAGGCGTGTTACGTCCTGAAGATGCCGCCCGTCTGGACCGGCTCGGGGCTGATGCCATCTGGGTCTCAAACCACGCAGGCCGCCAGTTTGACGCGGCTCCGGCCGCAGTGGACATGCTGGCCCCGATCCGTGCCGTGACGTCGCTGCCAATCATCTTCGACAGTGGCATCGAAACAGGCCTTGATATGTTGCGCGCGCTGGCCCTTGGCGCGGATTTCGTGATGCTTGGCCGCGGCTTTCACTACGCTCTGGCAGCTCTGGGTCCTAAGGGAATCGATCATCTCATCGATGTCCTGAAGAAAGATCTGCTCGCGAATATGGGCCAACTCGGAACCCGCCAATTAAAAGACCTTACGCGCTCCATCCCTACCTTTGCCCGCCTTGATCTTCCAAATGGTAAAAAATCCCCCCCGGAGGGTTAAATTCTCTGCTTGCACACCCTATCAAACCAACGCAACAATGCCGCAGCGCAGCGACAACGCCACCGTTCATACAGCACCAGACCGATAACTTGCCAAACAGCGAGGCCCGATAATGACCGACTTCAATAAAATCCTCATCGCAAACCGCGGCGAAATCGCCATTCGTATCATGCGGGCAGCAAATGAGATGGGCAAAAAAACGGTTGCCGTCTTTGCGGAAGAAGACAAGCTGGGCCTGCATCGCTTCAAAGCTGACGAAGCGTACCGCATTGGTGCGGGGCTTGGTCCGGTCGCGGCATATCTCAGCATCGACGAAATCATTCGCGTTGCCAAGGCTTCGGGTGCCGATGCCATTCATCCGGGTTATGGCTTGCTGTCGGAAAACCCCGATTTCGTCGATGCATGTGAACAAAACGGCATTGCCTTCATCGGTCCGCGCGCCGAAACAATGCGCGCCTTGGGCGACAAGGCCAGCGCGCGCCGCGTCGCCATCGAAGCCGGCGTGCCCGTCATCCCCGCCACCGAAGTTCTGGGCGAGGACATGAACGTTATACGCAAGCAGGCCGCCGAGATCGGCTATCCGTTGATGCTCAAGGCGTCGTGGGGCGGTGGGGGCCGCGGCATGCGCCCGATCGAAAATGAAAACGAGCTTCAGGAAAAAGTGCTCGAAGGCCGCCGCGAGGCCGAAGCAGCCTTTGGCAATGGTGAGGGGTATCTTGAGAAGATGATCCTGAAGGCCCGTCACGTAGAGGTTCAGATTCTCGGTGACGCCTATGGTGAAATCTACCATTTGTTCGAGCGTGACTGTTCGGTGCAAAGGCGCAACCAAAAGGTGGTGGAACGGGCCCCGGCACCGTATCTCACTGACGAACAACGCGCTGAGATTTGCGAGCTTGGCCGCAAGATCTGCGCGCATGTGAATTACGAATGTGCCGGTACGGTCGAATTCCTGATGGATATGGAAGACGGCAAATTTTACTTCATCGAAGTCAACCCCCGCGTTCAGGTCGAACATACCGTAACCGAAGAAGTCACCGGCATCGACATCGTCCAGGCCCAGATCCTGATTGCCGAAGGCAAGACCATCGCCCAGGCGACCGGCAAAGCCAGCCAGGCCGATGTGCAGTTGAACGGCCACGCATTGCAAACCCGGATCACTACCGAGGACCCGCAAAACAACTTTATTCCTGATTATGGCCGGATCACCGCTTTTCGCGAGGCAACGGGCATGGGCATCCGTCTTGACGGTGGCACCGCCTATTCGGGGGGCGTGATTACGCGTTACTATGACAGCCTCTTGGTCAAGGTCACCGCAAAGGCCCAAACCCCAGAGGCCGCAATCGCGCGCATGGACCGCGCGCTGCGCGAATTCCGGATCCGGGGCGTTTCGACCAATATCGCCTTTGTCGAAAACCTGCTGAAACATCCCACCTTTTTAAACAATACCTACCACACCAAGTTCATCGACCAGACACCGGAACTGTTTACCTTCGAGAAACGCCGAGACCGTGCAACCAAGGTCCTGACCTATATTGCCGACATTACTGTAAACGGTCATCCCGAAACCAAAGGTTTTGAACGCCCGGCCGCTTCCGTGCGTGCGCCGCTGCCCCCAACCGCCAAGGCAGAACCCCGGATGGGAACGCGCAATCTTCTGGAACAAAAAGGGCCGCAAGCGGTCGCAGACTGGATGGGTCAACAGCGACAGCTGCTGATCACCGATACCACCATGCGCGACGGGCATCAATCTTTGTTGGCAACGCGCATGCGCAGCCACGACATGATCAAGGTCGCCCCGGCCTATGCCGCCAACATGCCACAGCTTTTCTCAATGGAGTGTTGGGGCGGTGCCACATTCGACGTAGCGTATCGGTTCTTGCAGGAATGCCCGTGGCAACGACTGCGCGACCTGCGCGCGGCACTACCGAATGTGATGACCCAGATGCTGTTACGCGGATCCAACGGCGTCGGCTACACCAATTACCCTGACAACGTTGTGCAGGAATTTGTCCGTGTCGCCGCGACCGAAGGCGTCGATGTGTTCCGCGTCTTTGACAGCCTCAACTGGGTCGAAAACATGCGGGTCGCGATGGATGCGGTGATCGAGAACGGCAAGATTTGCGAAGGTACCGTATGCTATACCGGCGACATCTTCGACCCTGATCGGGCCAAATACGATCTGAAGTATTACGTCGCGATGGGTAAGGAACTGAAATCCGCCGGGGCCCATGTACTGGGTCTGAAGGACATGGCTGGCCTGCTGAAGCCGAACGCCGCAAAAGCGCTGATCAAGGCACTGAAATCTGAAGTCGGCCTTCCGATCCATTTCCACACCCACGATACCGCAGGCGTCGCCGTCGCCACGATCATGGCGGCTTCCGAGGCCGGGGTGGACGCGGTTGACTGCGCGATGGACGCACTGTCGGGCAACACATCCCAAGCAACGCTGGGGTCGGTTGTCGAGGCGCTAAAGCACACGGATCGCGATACCGGTATTTCGATGGACGCGGTGCGCGAGATATCGAACTACTGGGAAGAGGTCCGTAACGAATATGCGGCGTTTGAAACGGGCATGCAGGCGCCCTCGTCCGAGGTTTATCTGCACGAAATGCCCGGAGGTCAGTTCACCAACCTGAAGGCGCAGGCGGCGTCGATGGGGCTGGAAGATCGGTGGCCGGAAGTTGCGCGGACCTATGCCGACGTGAACCAGATGTTCGGCGATATCGTCAAGGTTACGCCGTCTTCCAAAGTGGTGGGCGATATGGCCCTGATGATGGTGTCCCAGGGGCTTACCAGAGAGCAGGTCGAAGATCCCAAGGCGGAAATGTCGTTTCCTGACAGCGTGATAGACATGATGCGCGGCAACCTTGGGCAACCCCCAGGAGGCTTCCCCGCGGGCATCGTCAACAAAGTTCTCAAGGGCGAACAACCTAACACGCAACGCCCGGGAGCACATTTGCCACCTGTTGATCTCGAAGCCGCTCGCAAAGAGCTCAGCGACCAGCTTGAAGGAGTCGATATCGAGGATGATGACCTGTCAGGGTACATGATGTACCCCAAGGTTTTCCTCGATTATATGGGGCGGCATCGCAGCTATGGCCCTGTTCGCGTATTGCCCACGCGTACGTTCTTCTACGGCATGGAACCGGGCGAAGAGATCACCGCAGAAATTGACCCGGGCAAAACGCTCGAGATCAGGTTGCAGGCCCTGAGCGAGACCAACGAAGATGGTGAAGTCAAAGTATTCTTTGAACTGAACGGCCAGCCTCGCGTCGTGCGGGTGCCCAACCGGTTGGTCAAAGCCACCACGGCACAAAGACCAAAGGCCGAAAACGGGAACGCCAACCATATCGGTGCCCCGATGCCCGGTGTCGTAGCATCCGTTGGCACGAAAGCCGGTCAAAAGGTGAAGGCAGGCGATCTTTTGCTGACGATTGAAGCCATGAAAATGGAAACCGGCATTCATGCGGACCGTGACGCAGTGGTGAAAGCGGTGCACGTCAGTCCCGGCGGCCAGATTGACGCCAAGGACTTGCTGGTCGAGCTTGAATAACGGGTCCACGGGGTCAGACACATTTATTTGCGTTGTCTGACCCTTTTCTCGGGCTACATTCACGGCGACTAGCTGCCGTGCGGACGCAATTATGCCTTATCAATGGAAAACGCCACCTACGGCACCGACGCAAGAACTGCGGCTATGGCCCCACCAATCCCTGCCTGCCAAAGGGTTTGCAGCGTTCATCCTGACGACATTTGCCTTTATTCTGATCCCGACCGTGGCGCTGCTGGGGACGCCTGTCCTGTGGGGTCTGCTGCCTTTTGCGATGGCCGCACTCGCTGGTGTATATTTCGCACTGCAATCGAATTATAAGGCCCGGCAAATCGAGGAAGTGCTCACATTATCCCCCGACACAGCGCACCTGATCCACACAACCGCCAAGGGCGAAGTAAAGGAATGGGAATGTAATCGGTACTGGACAATTGTCACCCGGTACGAAAAAGGCGGGCCAGTGCCTTTTTACATTACCTTGCGCGGCAAAGGCCGCGAAGTTGAAATCGGAAAATTTCTGAGCGAAGACGAACGCAAGGCGTTGTTTGATGAACTGAACCGGTCGCTGCTGCGCTAGGCCCTAGCTCAGGCGGTCTTTGACCTTTGGGCCAACGCTGCCGAAATCCATCTGGCCGGTATATTTTGCCTTGAGAAGGCCGATGACCTTGCCCATATCCCGGATCGAAGACGCGCCGACTTCGGCAATGGCATCATCCACCGCTTTGGCGCTCTCTTCTTCTGTCAACTGACGGGGCAGAAATTCTTCGATCACCTTGATTTCGTCACGTTCACGGTCGGCCAGATCCAGCCGACCACCTTCTTCGTAGGCGCGCACTGATTCCATTCGCTGTTTGGACATTTTGCCGAGAATCGCGAGAACTTCGGCATCGCCTACCCCGTCATCGCCACCGTCAGCCCGCGCAGCGATATCCTTGTCCTTGATCGCCGCATTGATCAGGCGCAGCGTAGACAACCTTGCGGCTGCCTTGTCTTTCATCGCTTGTTTTAATGCGTCCGTAATGCGTGTGCGCAGTTCCATTGCCATCATCCTTCGACCCCAAGGGTATTGAACCGCGCAATATAGAGCGTTTGACGGCTACAGGCAATCCCGCGGAAACATTGCAACCAACTGATTTACCTGCATATTTCATTTTTCACATGGTATTGACCCCGCTTACTCTCGGCTTTAGGTTGCCCCCGTTTAGCTCCACATCTCTGCCACTGGAGGCCCTCCCATGACCGTGTCTACATCTTCTCGTCCGACCGCCTGCCTGGCTCTTGCGGACGGATCGCTTTTTTACGGCACAGGGTTTGGTGCAACCGGGCAAACCGTGGCCGAGCTTTGCTTCAATACAGCGATGACCGGATATCAGGAAATCATGACTGACCCGTCATATGCCGGCCAGATCGTGACCTTTACTTTCCCGCATATCGGCAACACCGGCACCAACCTTGATGACGACGAAACCGGTGATCCGGTCGCCGCTGGTATGGTCGTGAAGTGGATGCCCACCGACCCCAGCAACTGGCGCACTATCCAGCCCTTGGCCGACTGGTTGGCCGCGCGTGGCCGTATCGCCATTGGCGGTATCGATACCCGCCGTCTGACCCGCGCCATTCGCCAGCAAGGCGCACCTCACGCGGCGCTTGTCCACGCGCCCGATGGCAATATTGACGCCGAAGCGCTGGTTGCCGCGGCACGCCGTTTCGCCGGGCTCGAAGGAATGGATCTGGCCAAGGATGTAAGCTGCAAGCAATCCTATCGCTGGAACGAGATGCGATGGGCATGGCCCGACGGGTACCCGGCCCAGACCAATGCTGCGCACAAGGTTGTTGCAATCGATTACGGTGCCAAGCGCAACATCCTGCGCTGTCTGGCATCGGCGGGATGTGATGTGACCGTGCTACCGGCGACGGCCACCTACGAAGACATCATGGCCAATAAGCCTGATGGCGTTTTCCTGTCCAACGGACCGGGTGATCCGGCCGCGACGGGCGTTTACGCCGTGCCCATGATCAAGGAAGTGATCGAAAAGACCGATCTGCCCGTGTTCGGGATCTGCCTGGGCCACCAGATGCTTGCCCTCGCTTTGGGGGGCCGAACGGTCAAGATGAGCCACGGCCACCACGGGGCCAACCATCCGGTCAAGGACATGGAGACTGGCAAGGTCGAGATCACATCGATGAACCACGGGTTTGCCGTCGACGCGCAAACGCTTCCTTCCGGCGTGGTGGAAACCCATCGCTCTTTGTTTGACGGGTCGAACTGCGGTATCCGCATGGAGGGTCGTCCCGTTTGGTCCGTTCAACACCACCCCGAAGCAAGCCCCGGCCCTCAGGACAGTTTTTACCTGTTTGAACGTTTTGCTTCCGCGATGGCAGAACGCGCCACCCAGTCGGCGGGGTGACGCGCGCCTCCTTTATCGGTCGTTAAGCTTCGGTTAAACACCTTTTGCCATCTTCGTTCTCACCCTAAAGGGAGGAGTTCTGAAGTTGAGCAACCTTGGTCTGGAATTCCCTGCCCCGACACCGGCGAGAACGAATAAGAACCGCGTCCCTATCGGGCGCATGTTGGTTGACGCGGGCTTCATTCAACCACCGGATCTTTTGTGCGCATTGGCTGAACAACGGTACTGTGACGCGCCGCTGGGTGAGCTTCTGATCGCCCGGCACCTGCTCTCGGAAGACGACGTTACCCAGGCGCTTGCTGCTCAACATCATCTACAACTGGTTGACTTGAACGAAACTCCGCCGAGGCCTGACATGGCCAGCCACATGAATGCGCTGGACTGTCTAAAATTTGGCGTCGTGCCGTGGTCCAAGTTGGGAAAAACCATTCTGGTTGCCACCGATCAGCCGGACAGATTTGACGACGTCGTCGATCGCCTTGCTCGCGCGGGGAACAGCTATCTGCCTGTGGTCGCCAGGAAATCCCAGATAAACCAGCAGATATCGGCCCTTTACGGGCAAGAACTGGCATGCCGTGCCGGCTCCAGAGTCGCTTTGGATGAAAGCTGCCGCATTTGGCAGGGCCGATCCCATCATCGTTCAGGGTGGGCAATCATGACTCTGGCTATATTGGCGAGCCTTGCAATGTGGCACCCCGCATGGACCTTTACCGTTTTGATCCTGGGGGCACTGCTAACCAGCATCATGACGGTAACTTTGCGGAGCCTCGCCTTTTTTGCAAAAACGTTTCTGTCCGCCCCGCCGGAAAAACGATCGCGGCTTGGCGATATACCTCGGTCAAGGTTGCCAAAGGTATCGGTTCTGGTGCCGCTGTTTCAAGAAGAAGAAATAGCGACCGCGCTGATTGCGCGGCTTTCGCGCCTCAGGTATCCCAAGGCCTTGCTGCAAATCGTCTTGGTTCTCGAAGAAGGAGACACGCTGACGCGCGATACCATCGCGCGTACGACGTTACCTTCATGGTTCGAAGTGATCGAGGTGCCGCAGGCAGGACGTCTACGCACAAAGCCGCGCGCGCTGAACTATGCCTTGGATTTTTGCAGCGGGACTATCATCGGCGTATGGGATGCCGAGGATGCGCCCGAAATCGACCAGATCGACCGCGTCGTCGAATATTTTGCCCAAGCGCCGGATGATGTCGCCTGCGTTCAGGGGGTGCTTGATTATTATAACGCCCGTACTAACTGGATTTCGCGCTGTTTCACGATTGAATACGCAGCGTGGTGGCGCGTTGTGCTGCCGGGCATTGCCCGGTTGGGAATGGTTATCCCTTTGGGGGGCACCACCTTGTTTTTTCGCCGCGACATTCTTGAACAGCTTCGCGGATGGGATGCGCATAACGTCACCGAGGATGCCGACCTTGGTGTAAGGCTGGCGCGGCACGGCTTCAAGACCACCTTGATGCCTACCGTCACCTACGAAGAGGCAAATTTCCGGGCGTGGCCCTGGATCAAGCAAAGATCGCGTTGGCTAAAGGGGTTCTTGATCACATGGTGTGTACATATGCGCGCCCCCCGACGGCTGATCAAAGAGGTGGGGGTTATCCGGTTCATAGGCATTCAGACCCTGTTTTTCGCTACATTCAGTCAGTTCATCGCCGCGCCGTTGCTGTGGTCTTTCTGCCTGACATTTGCGGGTATGGTCCACCCCATCGAAACCACCTTAGGCACCGGTGTCTTGATGGGGCTGTTCAGCTTTTTCGTTTTCGCTGAACTGCTCAATATCGCGATTGCCTTGAAGGCCGTTTCAGGGACCGAGCATCGCCACCTGCTGCCGTGGGCCGTAACGCTGCCGATTTACTTTATACTGGGCACTTTTGCAGCGTATAAAGCGCTTTACGAGTTTATCGTAATACCATTCTACTGGGACAAGACCCAGCATGGATTGGGCCAGCCCCCTTGCGTATCAGGGCCTACACCGTCAACGTCTTTGCCCTAGCCTTCTTCCTTGCGACGTGCGGCGTCCTGCTTGAGCCGGGTCATGAAGGCGACCGATATGTGCAGCCTCAGCGCTTCATCAGCGCCGTCTTCATTGCGTTGTTCGATCATCTTGACGATGTTGTCATGTTCATCCTGTGCAATCGCACCGCGCCCGTGGACGGCCAGTGAAGATGTCGCCATCAGGGCCATCGACCGGTGCACAAGATCAAGTTGCTGCACCAGATAGCGGTTGTGGGATGCCAAGTGTATTTGCTTGTGAAACCGTCGATTGGCTCGTGCCAGTGCTGCCGGATTATCGCGCAACGCGTCATCCTCCTCGACCATCTCACGTAAAACCCGTACTTCCTCGGCCGTCGCATGTCGCGCCGCGAGCCGGGCCGCCAACCCCTCCAGTTCTCCTCGTACCACGTATAGCTCCGCCATCTGATTGTGGTCCAACGATGCGACAATCAGGCTGCGCCCGTCACGCGACAACAAGGATTGTGTTTCTAGCCGCTGCAACGCTTCGCGAATAGGGGTCCGTGACACTCCGAACCGGTCGGCCAATTCGCTTTCCACCAACCTGTCACCGGGGCGGTAGGTGCCTACGTCGATAGCATCCAAAATCATGGTATATGCGTCTGTCGGTCCGGGTCGCGGGGCTGTCATCAGTTCACTTTCAAAAGGATCACAGCACCTTACCCACGACGGGAATTTGCGCAAGCCCACGATCTTGCGTTGGCGTCACAGCCAGCGTACCAACGCGCCATGCCACAGTCAGCCTTTTCACATGTAAACACTTGGGTTTTTGACCTCGACAATACGCTATACCCGCCGTCAGCGCGACTATTCGACCAGATCGAGGTACGGATGACGCGATGGGTGATGGAAGCGCTTGGCGTCGATCAGGCACGCGCTAACCATCTGCGCACCCATTATTGGCACACCTACGGCACCACACTCGCCGGGCTGATGCGCGAACATGATCTTGACCCTGGGCCGTATCTACACGACGTGCACGAAATCTCGTTCGAGGCACTTGTCCCTGACCCGAATCTCGCCGCCCGGATCAAGGCCCTGCCCGGACGCTGCATCGTCTATACCAACGGGACGGCGCGTTATGCTGAACGTGTCATCGCCGCTCGTGGGCTCAATGGCCTGTTTCAGGCAGTTTATGGAGTTGAAAATGCGGGTTTCCTCCCTAAACCTGAACGCGCTGCTTTTGATACGGTGTTTGCCTTGGATGCGCTGGACCCTTCGTGTGCCGTGATGTTCGAGGACGACCCCCGCAATTTGATCGCACCACATGAAATGGGTATGGGCACGGTCCATGTCGCCCCCGTTGCGGCCCCTGCCGACCACATTCATTTTCATACCGACGATCTTGGCACTTTTCTTAAACGGATCACGGGCTAACTGGCAGGCATGAACATGAAGTGCGATATCCTCATCTCTGGCGGTGGCATCGCCGGGCTTGCCGCAGCCGCAGCTTTCGGGAATGCGGGGTTTGACGTCATTTGCGTTGATCCCGCGGCCCCGGTTACCGACGGTGCCGCCCAAGGTGCCGACATGCGTTCGACCGCGATGCTGCAACCTGCTCGCCGCGTTCTCGAAAGCGCTGGCATCTGGAACCATCTACAAGATCACGCAGCACCTTTGCAAATCATGCGGATCGTGGACGCCGGGGGCCCCGATATGGTGCCTCGGACCACGCGCGAGTTCGACGCCGCCGACATTTCGGAGCAACCTTTCGGCTGGAATTTCCCCAACTGGCTGCTGCGCCGCGCACTGCTTGATCGGTTTTCCGAGCTACCCAACGTGGACTTCCGCCCGGGGGTCAGCACGACATCCCTTTTCACCCGTACGACCGGGGCGAAAGTCGGGCTCAGCGATGGCAACCGGGTCGAAGCGCGCCTGGTCGTTGCGGCAGATGGGCGCGACAGTCCGATGCGCAACGCCGCGGGCATCCCGGTGACAAGACACAGCTATGGCCAAAAGGCGATTGTCTTTAGCGCGACGCATCCGATCCCACATGAAAATGTGTCCACCGAAATACACCGCACTGGCGGGCCGTTCACGCTTGTCCCTTTGCCCGACCGCGATGGCACGCCCTGTTCTGCGGTGGTGTGGATGGATGACGGCGCTGCCTCCCTGAAACGGATGTCGCTGGATGCCGACGCGTTCTCCTCAGCAGCATCGCAGCGCAGTTGCCATCTTTTCGGACCGCTGACCATCGTCAGCCCACGCGCCGTGTGGCCCGTGATCAGCCAGCATGCGGCGCGGATGTCAGCCGAGCGGCTTGCCTTGATCGCCGAGGCTGCGCATGTGGTGCCGCCAATCGGCGCGCAGGGGCTGAATATGTCGCTGAAAGATGTGGAAACCCTGCTTGATCTTGCCCGGGCGGATTCGGAAAACCTCGGCAGCCAGGCGATGCTTGATGCCTATCACAAGACGCGCCACGCCGATGTCCTGTTGCGGGTGCGCGGCATTGACATGTTGAACCGCGCCAGTCAGGCTAAAGCGCCGTTGGCCCGCGACGTCCGCGCAGCCGGCCTGAATACGCTTTATGCAGCAGCACCGGTGCGCAAGATGCTGATGCAGATGGGTTTGGGCATGCGCCGGGGCTGACCCGTCGCATGCATTGAAACCTATAACACCTTGTCGATGACCCTCGCCAACCGCCCGAGCGTTGCATCGACATCATAGAGCTTGTCCAATCCGAACAACCCTAGACGAAATGTCTGGAAATCCGCTGGCTCGTCGCACATCAGCGGCACGCCTGCGGCAATCTGCATCCCTTCTGCCGCGAACGCCTTACCGTTTTGAACTGACGGATCATTGGTATAGCTCACAACCACACCCGGTGCCCCGTACCCTTCCGCGGCAACCGATGTGACACCGCGTTCCGCCAGCATCTTCCGTACGCCGTCACCCAAGCGCCACTGCGCCTCCTTGAGCCGATCAAAGCCGTATGCCTGGGTTTCTTTCATGGCATCGCGAAAACCGCGCAGCGCATCGGTGGGCATAGTCGAATGATAGGCATGGCCGCCGTTCTCATACGCCTGCATGATGCTGTGCCACTTACCCAGATCGAGCGCGAAGCTGTCGGAAGTCGTCTCGGCTAGACGCCCGACTGCGCGCGCCGACATCATTACCAACCCAGCCGACGGCGACGCGCTCCAACCTTTTTGCGGGGCCGAGATCAGTACGTCGATGCCGAGCGCCTTCATGTCCACCCAGGCACACCCCGATGCGATACTATCCAGCACCATCAACGCCCCTACCTCATGGGCGGCCTCGGCCATCTGCTTGATGTAGTCATCCGGCAGAATGACGCCCGCGCTCGTTTCAACATGCGGGGCAAACACGACCTTGGGCTTTTGCACACGAATGGCTTCCACCACCTCGTCGATGGGACAGGGCGCAAACGGTGCAGGCGTACTGTTCCCCTGCATCCGTGCCTTGAGAACGGTCGCCTTTCCGGTCAGGTCCCCGTTTTCGATGATCTGGCTCCAGCGATAGGAAAACCAGCCATTGCGCACGACCAACACCTCGACCCCGCGCGCAAACTGGCGGGCAACCGCCTCCATCCCAAAGGTTCCGCCACCCGGTACCACAGCCACAGCTTCGGCATTGTATACTTCCTTCAGCATTGCACTGATGTCACGCATAACGCCCTGGAACGCGGCGCTCATATGGTTCAGCGAACGATCCGTGAAGACGACGGAAAACTCTTCAAGCCCGTCGGGATCAACGGTATTCAGCAAAGCAGGCATGGGTCTCTCCTAATGATTTGGGTGAACCATAGCGTTTGCCCACCCAAAGTCACGAGCCCAATGGCCCCCTCAGTCGTTCTTCGCTTAACAACACGTTGGCTTCGACCGCCCCCGCGCCGGGCAGGGTCATGATCCGACGTCGCAACACCCGTTCAAAATCTGCCAGGTCCCGCGCCACCACCCTTAACCGATAGTCATAAAGCCCCAGCACGTGCTCCACCGTCTGCACCTCGGGGATGGCGCTGACCGCGCGCTCGAAATCATCCAGACTGACGTGGCCTTTTGTCGCAAGTTTGACACCCAAAAACACCGTTACCCCGAAACCCAAGACTTCCCGGTTCAATCGCAGCCGCTTTCCGCGCAAGATACCTGCGCTTTCCAACCGCTTGATCCGGCGCCACGTCGCCGGTTGCGATAATCCAAGATACCGTCCCAAAGCCCCCGCACTCTGGGTGGCATCCCGCGCCAGCGACTGGATCAGCTTGCGGTCGATCTCGTCCAGCGCGATCATAACGGCAAAGCCTCGTCCGCCTTGATCCGCGCGACATGCATCAGCGCCTCGATGTCCGCGATATGCGGCAACGTCAGTATGCCGCCGCGATAGATCTGCTGATAGTGTCCCATGTCGCGCGCAATGATCGACAAGCGCACGTCCACGCGGCCAAGAAAGGTCTGGATCTCGATCACTTCGGCCACCTTCCGCGCGGCCTCCAGGAATTTGTCAAACGCATTGCTCTGGGTCTTGTCCAACGTGATCCGCAACGACACCTCGACAGTGTATCCTAGCGCGGCCCAATCCACGACCATACCGACACCCTCGACGATTCCGGCTTCCTGCATCCGCGCGATGCGCCGCGCCACCTTGCCCGCGGTCAATCCGACCAGATCCGCCAGATCCACCGGGGTTAACCCGGCATCTGCCTGCCAATGGCGTAAAATGCGTCGATCAATATCATCAAGCATGATTTTTCCATAATTTACCAGTATCACGCATTACCATCTTCATTTTGCCAAATAAACTCATAATCGACCAATGGCATCTGTCTCGACTTCCAGTAAGGTCTCCCCAGATTTCAATGAACCCGAAAGGACGCCCAATGCGCGTTTACTACGACCGTGACTGCGACGTTAACCTGATCAAAGATAAAAAGGTCGCCATCCTCGGCTATGGCAGCCAGGGCCATGCCCACGCGTTGAACCTGCGCGATTCCGGTGCGAAAAACCTCGTCGTCGCTCTGCGCGAAGGCTCCGCGTCGGCCAAAAAAGCCGAAGGCGAAGGTCTCAAGGTCATGGGCATTGCCGAAGCCGCCGCCTGGGCCGACGTGATCATGTTCACGATGCCCGACGAACTTCAGGCCGAAACCTACAAGAAATACGTGCATGACAACATCCGCGAAGGCGCGGCTATCGCGTTTGCTCACGGCCTGAACGTCCACTTCGGCCTGATCGAACCCAAGGAAGGCATCGACGTCATCATGATGGCCCCCAAAGGCCCCGGCCACACTGTACGCGGCGAATACACCAAAGGCGGCGGTGTGCCCTGCCTCGTGGCTGTCGACAAAGACGCGTCAGGCAAGGCGCTGGAAATCGGCCTCAGCTATTGCTCAGCCATCGGTGGCGGCCGCTCCGGCATCATCGAAACCAATTTCCGTGAAGAATGCGAAACCGATCTCTTCGGTGAACAGGCCGTGCTCTGCGGTGGCTTGGTTGAACTGATCCGTATGGGCTTTGAAACCCTGGTCGAAGCGGGCTATGCGCCCGAAATGGCCTATTTCGAATGCCTGCACGAGGTGAAACTGATCGTCGACCTGATCTATGAAGGCGGCATCGCCAACATGAACTACTCGATCTCGAACACAGCCGAATATGGCGAATACGTCTCCGGCCCGCGCATCCTCCCCTACGACGAGACAAAGGCAAAGATGAAAGCGGTTCTGACCGACATCCAGAACGGCAAGTTCGTGCGCGACTTCATGCAGGAAAACGCCGTCGGCCAACCATCGTTCAAGGCGACTCGCCGGATCAACGACGAACATCAGATCGAACAGGTCGGCCAGAAGCTGCGTGAAATGATGCCGTGGATTTCCGCAGGCAAGATGGTCGACAAAGCCAAGAACTAATCACTCCTGACCCGCAAAAGGCCCGGCTTCGCGCCGGGCCTTTTCACTTCTGCACCGCAGCCAGGGCCGTTTCATCGGCGCGAAGCAAAGCCCACTGAATCGGAACCATGCCGAACATCACCCCGCTCAGTTGGCTGATCATCGCTCTGCTGGCTTTCATTTGGGGCGGAACCTTCTTGGTGACGGAAATCGCATTGACCCAAATGCCGCCATTCTGGATCGCGGCACTTCGGGTCGGTCTTGCCGCAGCGTTGATGATCACAGTCTGGCGGGTTCAAGGATTCCGCCTTTTCCTTACCGCCCCGAAACCGTCTGATTTTGTTGCACTCATTTTCATCGGCATGACCAGCTCGGCGGTGCCCTTCACCTTGCTGGCGTGGGGCCAGCAATACGTCACCTCGGGTTTCGCCGGTGTATCGATGGCTGCAACCGGTCTGATCATCCTGCCACTTGCACATTTCTTCGTGGCAGGCGAACGCATGACACTGCCCAAATCCATTGGCTTCGCACTGGGCTTCGCGGGCGTGGTCATCCTGATCGGCCCGCAGGCATTTGACACGACAGGCAACAAACTCGAAACCCTGGGAAGGCTCGCCACCCTGGGGGCCGCGCTATGTTACGCTCTCAGCTCCATCGTCATGCGCCGCCTTCCGGCGATCGACCCGATCGGTTTGGCAACAGTCTTGCTGCTCGTCGCCACCTGCATAAGCTTTCCGGTGGCCTTCGCGGTCGAAGGGCCGCCCCCGCTACCCTCGTCCAAGATCATTGTCGCGCTCGGCTTTCTCGGTTTGGTTCCCACCGCTGCCGCCAATATGTTGCGCGTCATCGTCGTCCGAAGCGCCGGCCCGGTATTCATGTCGCTCGTAAACTACCAGGTACCGGTCTGGGCAGTGCTTCTCGGTTCACTTATCCTGAACGAACCTTTACCGCCATCATTGGCTTGGTCGCTCGTGCTCATCCTCGGCGGTGTGGCGCTAAGCCAGTATCGCGTGATCGCAACGCTGTTTGGTCGCGGTGCCCGCTAATTCCAAATGGTTTGAAATCCTCGCCGAAGGCATCCCGACCCCAGCCGTCACAGTACCCACCTGACCGAAGCCGCGCGCGATCAGACGCGCACAGCGGCAGTTACCGCCTCCACTACAGAGCCTACCGCGCGTGACATCAAAACGGCATCTTCATGCTCGGCCATAACCCGCACCAACGGCTCTGTGCCCGACTTGCGTATCAACAACCGCCCCTTTCCCGCCAGGTCGGCTTCGGCCTGGGCGATGGCGGCCAGAACCTGGGCGTCTTCCAATGGAGTCTGTCCCGCGGCAAATCTAACGTTTTCAAGAAGTTGCGGCACCATCTCAAAGTTTTGCAGCAATTCCGAGGATTTCTTGCCCGACCGGATCATTTCAGCAAGGAATTGCAGTCCCGCCATAAGACCATCGCCGGTGGTTGCATGGTCCATCATCACGATATGGCCGGATTGCTCGCCGCCAAGGTTGAACCCACCTTCGCGCATGCGTTGCACCACATAGCGGTCGCCCACGGCGGTACGTTCCAGCCGTACCCCCTGGCCTTGCAAAAAACGCTCCAGTCCAAGGTTGCTCATCACCGTCGCGACCAATGCATTATTGGCCAGGCGCTCCTCGGCGGCCCATCGTGACGCCATCAGCGCCATGAATTGATCGCCGTCGCCGACCTTGCCGGACTCGTCGATCAGAATAACCCGGTCCGCGTCCCCATCCAGACAGATCCCGACATCGGCACCGTGGCTCAGCACGGCGGCGGCAGCTTGTTCCGGGTGGGTCGATCCGCAATCGTCATTGATATTGGATCCGTTTGGTTTGACCCCGATCTCAACTACATCCGCCCCAAGTTCCCAAAGGGTTTCAGGTGCAACGCGGTGTGCAGCACCGTTGGCGCAATCAATCACTACTTTTAGACCGGCCAGGCTCATCTGCCGGGGAAATGAAGACTTCACCCGCTCAACATAGCGAAACCGCCCGTCGTCAATCCGCTTGGCACGGCCAATCTTGTCCGCAGGGTTCAACGCGACGCCCTCGGCGATCAATGCCTCGATTTCCGCTTCAACCTCGTCACTGAGTTTGAAACCATCAGGACCAAAGAACTTGATGCCATTATCCTTGGCAGGATTGTGACTGGCTGAAATCATCACCCCAAGATCCGCCCGCATCGAACGGGTCAAAAGCCCTACAGCAGGCGTAGGCACCGGTCCCAGCAGCAA
The DNA here is from genome assembly GCF_056859255.1 of Sulfitobacter sp. L-8. Lineage (NCBI taxonomy): Bacteria > Pseudomonadati > Pseudomonadota > Alphaproteobacteria > Rhodobacterales > Roseobacteraceae > Sulfitobacter > Sulfitobacter sp. L-8. The sequence goes on along the minus strand of NZ_JBSXOD010000056.1, from coordinate 132,806 downwards.
TACGTTCATACCCGAAGACGTCAGCCCGGCAGTCAAAGCATTCTCGAACATATATCCGGAAAGCCGCGTATCCTTGCCGATCACCACACGGTGTGCGCCGGCACGGCTGGAACTGAAATATCGTCCGACCGCTGCACCGATGCGCAAAGCATTTTCAGCGGTCATCGGATAGATGTTGGCTTCGCCCCGAATACCGTCAGTCCCAAAAAGCTTCGTCATAAAATACTCCCAAAAGATGATGCGTGCCACAGCGATACCGCCTGACGTGTCTCTGCAACGTCGTGGACACGGATAATTTGCACACCCTGTGCCAGCCCTGCAAGCGCCACTGCGATAGAACCAGCCATGCGGTCCTGGGGCGTGTCGGCCTGCCCGAGGGTACCGATGAATTTCTTGCGTGACACCCCCAACAACAAGGGCGTCCCCAACGCGTGAAATATACTGATCCTCGCCAGCAACGCCAGATTATGTTCCAGTGTTTTGCCAAAGCCGATACCCGGATCCGCCACGATCATCTCTCGCCGGATACCGCTTTCCACAAGAAAATTGATCTGACGATCAAGCGCATCGTACACATCCAGTAAAACATGGTCGTAAAACGGATCTAGGTGCATGGTAGCCGGTTCGCCCTGGGCGTGCATGACACAAACCGGGAGCTGTTGCCGCTGGCAAAATGGTGCGAGTTCGGCGTCAAAGGTGAATCCGGACACATCGTTAACCAGGCTCGCCCCCGCCGCCACCGCCGCCTGGGCGACCGCGGCCTTGCGCGTGTCAATAGAGATGGCGTTGCGCACCCCTGCGGCACGCAGTCCCACGATGACCGGCGATACACGTTCGATCTCGTTTTCGGTGGCGACCAGATCGGCTCCCGGTCGGGTCGATTCGCCTCCCACGTCGATAATATCCGCCCCCGCAGCGACCATAGCCTGCCCCGCCAGCACGGCTTCGGACACCTCAGAATGTTGGCCTCCATCCGAAAAACTGTCAGGCGTAACGTTCAATATCCCCATAATCTGGGGTCGATCCATCGAAAGACCGGCTACGGCGGCACGTTTTGTGGTCAACCGCGCCAGAACATCGGCAGGAAGCTCGGCGGCGTCGACCACGCGCGAAGCCTTGCTTCGCGATACCGTCTCGACGTGGGTAAACCAGCCCCAACCCCCGGCCAGTTGCAACGCAGCATCGGGTCTTGTCGGACCGATCTGCACCAAGGGTCTATAGTATGTTGTCATGGATTACAGGACACCTTGGTCAACGGGCACCGCACGCAGCGGTACAGATGCCTGCGCTGGCAAATCCGCACCAATGACCAGCATTTCTGTTGCGTCAAAGGTGGCGGCAAACCAAGCGGCCAGTGCGACTGCATCGCGTGGCTGAACCGATGGTGTGTCAACGCTGTCCAAGACAATCTTGGAAGGAGCCCATACGCTGGTCTGTCCGTTCTTCAGCGCCCAGTTCAGTTCGGTTCGGGTCGCAACCACAACGCAGCGGTCATCTTTTGAGGCCAACACCCATGCGTTCTGCTCGATTGCCAAAAGGTCAATCCGACGCTGTGCCATTTTATGCGCGACATGCGGTGCCGGCGTGTCAGACGCACCGACACACAGGATAAGCGGGCGACCCATGGCGTGAAGCTGGTCCAACCAACCCGCTAGATGCGAAGACGCAATCGCGTCGTTGCTAAGATATACCAGTTCGGGATGCGGTACCTCGGCGGCGTCAGTCCGCGCGTCCGGCGCAGCGTCGCGCGCGCGCACGATCTCGACTCCCAGGGCACCGGGGCCACGGTCCAGTTTTTCGATGCGCACAAATACCCGCATTGCCTGTCGTTCAAGCAGAATTCGGTCGGCGACCCTTTCCGCCAAGGTTTCCAGCAGGTTCAGACGCTCGTCCGACAGCTCATAGGCGATCGCTTCGGTGACACGGTCATACGACAAGATCCGGTCGACATCGTCATCCACCGGCCCGGTCAACGGCCGCACCTCGACGACGACATTGAAACAGATGCGCTGCGTGACACCACGTTCAGCCTGAAACGCACCGATTTCGACAGACACGATGTGATCCCTGAGCGAAATGCGGTCCAACGGCTCGGGACCGGCGGTCGCGGCTGCGCGTTCGGAAGGGTGCGCAAACGCAAGCCTTGTATCAGTGGTCATCGTTCTGGCCTTTGTTTTGTCCCGCTAAACGCGATCCTAGATCGTTCGTCGGGATGTATCAAAACCAGTTGCGGCTGGCCAGACATCAATCACGACGGCTGCCCTAGTCGTTCGACGCGGTTTGAACACCGTCACGATAAAACAGATGAACCCCGATCTGCGCGGTGCGGGTAAAAACCCGGGACCAGCGGGGGCTGACCGCTTTGGTGTGGTAATAGGTAGCGCCCTTGGTCAACGACGGAGCCTTCCCGTCCAGAACGGCGCGGGCGACCTTGCCGACCTGCGCATAAGCGCGGGGCTCCGAGATCACCTCGGCGTTTCCATCGCAGGTATATGTAAACTGGCACTGGTACTTCTTGCCGGTTCCCTGATTGATCACGTTGCACAGCGTACTGGGAAACTGCCGTGATTTTACACGGTTCAAGATGACTTCAGCGACGGCGAATTGACCCTTTATGGTCTCGCCACGGGCTTCGAAATACAAAGCCTCCGATAAACACTTCCATTGTTCGCCGCCCGATGCCTTCGGCTGTTTTGCCAGCCAGCTTCGTGTGAATTCGATTTCGCTTGGCGATGTAGAGGCCGATACCATTGTCTCGAGCCGCTCTGAACCGACAGATCGAAGACCTTTCGCTTCGATGTCCGCCAGGGTTTTTGCCTGCTCCGGGCTTGCCAAAGCTGATAAGGGGGACAGCAACGACAGGCTGACGACGGCACATGTGGAAAGTCTTCGGATAGAACGCATTGAGCGCCTCGCAAGTAGTTTCGTTCTTGGCCGCGTACCCAATATCCGACAATGGGTAAACCCTGCGAGAATTAACTGCGCAGAAACCCGCGCAGCCGCACTATATATAGACTTAGATTCCTAACACGCTACCCTATCTTGTGCGTAATCGCCAGTTGTGCCGCTGCGAGGCGTGCCACTGGCACACGAAATGGTGAGCAGGAGACATAATCGAATCCCGCGGCGCGACAAAATGCAATCGATTCGGGGTTGCCGCCGTGCTCTCCGCAGATCGACAACGTAACCCCAGGTTGGGCTTCCCGCCCTCGAGCCGCACCAAGCTGAAGCAGCTCGCCCACGCCATCCTGATCCAGCATGTGGAACGGATCTTCGGGAAATACCCCTTGTTGAACATATGTCGACATGAACCTTCCCGCGTCGTCGCGGCTAAGCCCATAGGTCATCTGTGTCAGGTCGTTGGTCCCGAAACTGAGGAATGAACAATACGGCGCGATTTCGCCGGCTCGAAGCGCCGCGCGAGGCGTTTCCACCATGACGCCCAGCCTGTAGGTAAATGAAGCCCCCCGCTCTGACCGCACCGCCGTCGCGATTTTGTCAATGCTGGCTTTGACCATTTCAACTTCGCGCTTGGCCGAAACCAACGGTATCATGATCTCAGGCACGACCGGCTCGCCATCCCGGCTTGCCTCGATCGTAGCCTCGAATATCGCGCGCGCTTGCATCTCGTAGATCTCGGGTACCGTCACACCAAGCCGCACCCCGCGCAGGCCCAGCATAGGGTTGTATTCCGACATCGCCTCGATCCGTCGGGTCACATTCGACAGAGGCAGATCCAGCGCTTCGGCCAGGTCACGCTGTCCCGAACGGCTTGTGGGCAAAAATTCGTGTAGTGGCGGATCAAATAGGCGGATGCAGACGGGCTGACCCTGCATGATGCGGAAAAGCTGAATGAAATCGTCACGCTGCATCGGCAAAAGACGGTCCAAGACCGCACGCCGCCCTTCGCTGGTGTCGGCAAAGATCATCTCGCGCATCACCGTCAGACGGCTGGGATCAAAAAACATGTGCTCGGTGCGGCAAAGGCCGATACCGTGAGCATTGAAATTCCGGGCTGTCTGCGCATCAGCAGGCGTATCGGCATTGGCCCGGATACCGATATCGGCAGTTTGTTCGGCCCAATCCATCAATTTCTGAAACGTCGCGTCCAGTAACGGCTCCAGTGTATCGGGGGCACCGCAAAGCACTTCGCCGTGCGTGCCATCAAGGGTGATTTCGTCGCCAGCCTTGAAAACCCGGCCATCCATGGCAGTTATTTGACCCTTTACCAGATCGAACCGCATCGACGACGCACCCACCACGCAGGGCAGCCCCAAGCCGCGCCCGATTACGGCGGCGTGACTGGTGATACCGCCACGTTCAGTCAGGACCGCTTGGGCGGCATGCATACCGCGAATATCTTCGGGGGAGGTTTCGCGCCGCACAAGTATGCACTTTTCCCCGCGGGCCGCGCTGGCCTGCGCGTCATTGGCGTTGAACACGATCTTGCCCGTCGCCGCCCCTGGGCTTGCCGCGATACCCCGCCCGATCACGTCGCGCTTGGCCCGTGGGTCAACCTGCCGGTGCAGCAGTTCTGTCAACGTGCGCGGCTGCACTCGCATCAACGCTTCCTCGCGCGAGATGATACCCTCATCGGCCAGCGCCACCGCGATACGGACCGCCGCCCGCGATGACCTCGCCACGCGAACCCCATCCAGAATAAACAGCTCGCCGTCCGAAATCACAAACTCCAGCTGCATTTCCGCGCGCAGCCGTTGACGCATCAATGCGGCGTGTTGCGTCAAGGTCTCGAACGCCTCGGGGGCATGTTCTTCCAACGACGGGCCACGTGGGTCGCGGGTAAGAAACATGGCGTCGGCGTTATTTTGCAAGGCATCGCGACCTTGCGACTGGCTAAGATATCGCCCGGTAATCTGCGGCAGCCCTGTTGTGCTGTCGACCAGTTGCAGCACGCCCGACCCACAAAGCCCGGTTCCAACACCAAAGACCATCTGTTGCACCACCAGGCCCAACCCCGCGTCGGCGGGTGCCCCCTTGGCCTGACGCAACAACCGGGCCGACGTGCCTTCCCACGCCCGCGCCATGGAACTCAGCACGGCAGTCAACTGGGTCACGCGATCTTGCGGAAAGCTTTCCTCGGTCTCGAGTTCATAAGCGCGCAAAGACGCTTCCAACGCCTCGCGGCCCTCGCCTTCCACTTCGTCAAACATGTCGGGGTCAAGCCGTGCGATATTCACGGCGTAGGACTGGACAAACCGGGTGTACAGCGTCGATGCAGGCCCTTCGCCCATCTGCGCGCAGTAAAATTGGTACCGCGCGTCGTTCATGCCTATGTTCACGACCGCCCCCGGCCCGCCCCAGTCGGGGTCCTGAGAGGACGGACGCACGCACAGCAGTGCGTCATGCGGGAATTCATCGGCAATCTGGCGAATATCAGGGACCTGCCCCCGCGCGATATCAAGCACCGTATCAAAAGGCAGCGCGACGGTACGCGGCACCGGCAGGTCGAGGCGTACCAGACGTTGCAAACATTTGGCGCGCCCACCATGCGTGTTGTTGGCGATTGGCGCAGTCTGGGTGATAAGTGTTGTCATGGCGTGTTTCTGCACTGCGGCACCTTTGGGTTCCTGCGCAGCATAGGCTTTCGCCGTGGTGTGGCAAGGCGTGATCGCCTTGCCCACGTGTCGGGTCTGCTGCGTTACCCGTCGATTTTCGTCAGATCCGCGACCGAGCTACAGATCGTGCGGATACGGCTGAGCAGGTTCAACCGGTTACGCCGGACCGTCGCGTTGTCAGAGTTCACCTGCACCGCGTCAAAGAAGGCATCAATCGGCCCGCGCAAGGACGCCATCGCGGACATGGCCGTGCCGAAATCCTGTGCTTCCATCGCCGGTTTGATCTTTGCCTCTGCGGTATCAAGGGCGGCAAACAGCGCGCGTTCTTCTTCCGTCTCGGCAAATTTGATATCCGCCCCAAAGGAGTATTCCACCCCATCCGCATCCTCGGCTTGGCTGAGAATATTGTTGGCGCGCTTGAACCCCTGGATCAGGTTTTCCCCGTCGTCGGTTTTCAGCGTCTCGCTCAGCGCCTTGGCGCGTTTGACCAGCAGGGTCAGGTCGTCGTTGCCGTCCGTCGCACCGGCAGGTGCGCCATCGGAAGAACTGATGCAAGCGTCGATGATGTCGTGACGGACGCCTTGGTCTTTGAGGTAGACCTTCAGGCGGTCGTGGAGGAAGGAGAGGAGGTTTTGATGTACGTGACCCGCGAGATCATCGACACCTCCTGCCGATAAAAACATACCTTCTTCAACCTCTGTCGATGATGCGGAGGTATTATCGCCAAAATTATACCATCGGTGCCCCGAGCCCTTAACCCCAAACTTCATTAATGGGTTAAGTTGGAGCCTAATATCATTCTCAACCAAAATCCGAATAACGCCCAAGGCCGCGCGACGCAGCGCGAACGGGTCTTTGCTTCCGGTCGGTTTTTCGTCAATCGCCCAGAAGCCGGTCAGCTTGTCGATTTTCTCTGCCAGCGCCACGGCGATGGACACGGGCGCGGTTGGCACATCGTCGGATGGGCCAAGCGGCGCATAGTGGTCTTGGGCGGCGGCGGCGATGGCCTCGGACTTGCCTGCGGCTTTGGCATAGTAGCTGCCCATAAGCCCCTGAAGTTCGGGGAACTCATAGACCATTTCGGACGACAGATCGGCCTTGGCGAAACGGGCGGCGGCGCGGGCCTCTTCTGCGTCGGCCCCGACCATCGGGGCGAGTTCCCCAGCCAGTGCTTCCATACGCGAGATCAGCTCGGCCTGTGTGCCCAGCTTGTTGTGGAAGGTCACGTTGGACAGACGGTCCACCCAGGTCTGCATCCCGGCATCCGATTGCGCGATGCGCAGATCGTTTTCCCAGAAGAATTTAGCATCCGACAGACGCGCAGAGAGCACTTTTTCATTGCCCGCCAGAATGGTCGCGCCATCGTCGGCGGTGGTGCGGTTGGCGACGGTGACAAAGCGTTCGATGCGACCCGTCTTGGGGTTGCGCACGGAAAAGAACTTCTGGTGCTCTTTCATCGAGGTTTGCAGCACCTCGGGCGGCAGGCCAAGGAAATCATCGCCAATCTGCCCCATCAGCACAACGGGATATTCCACCAGCCCTGCGACCTCGGCCAGCAGGCCCGCATCCTCGACCACCTCAAGCCCGTTGGCAAAGGCCATATTGGTCGCGTCGTTCCAGATCGTATCGCGCCGCTCTGCCGGGTCGAGCACGACAAAGGCGCGTTTCAGCTTGGTGCCGTAATCGTCAAAGTTGCTGACGGTAATTGTATCGGGGGCCAGAAAGCGGTGCCCGCGCGTGGTATCGCCTGCGGTGATCCCGTCGATGGTCAAGGGCACGGTCTGCGCGCCATCCTCGGCCGACAGGATACACAGGATCGAATGCAGCGGGCGCACCCACCGCAAGCTGCCACTGCCCCACCGCATGGATTTGGGCCATGGGAAATTGCGAATGGTGGTTTCCAGCACCTCTGGCACGATTTCAGCTGCGGGGCGGCCCGGCTTTTTGATCATGGCGAACAGGATCTTGCCCTTGGGCGTGTCGCGTTCTTCCAGTTGGTCGCGAGTCAGCCCCGCACCGCGCAAGAAGCCTTCGATGGCTTTTTCCGGCGCGTCAGCCTTGGGGCCCTTGCGTTCCTCGACCAGCGACGGGCTGGCGTCCAGCATCTCTTCGATTGTCAAGGTCAGGCGACGCGGCGTCGAAAAGGCCGCCGCAGAGGCATAGGTCAGCCCCGCATCCACCAGACCGTTCGTCACCAGTTTCTTCAGATCATCCGCCGCGCGCGCCTGCATGCGGGCGGGGATTTCTTCCGAGAAAAGCTCTATCAGGAGGTCGGGCATGGGTTTCGTACCTTTCGGGGCCGCTTGTAGTTCGGTGCGGTTAAATGTTTTTCGCGCCGAACGCGAGGGTGTTCAAATACCAAAGCTGCGCAGGGTCAATCGCCGGGGCGTTCTGGGCATGCCTCGCCCACCACCGTTCCGTCATAGGACTTGTCACCACAGTCGTTCAGTTCGTGCCAAACATAGCCGCGCCCGTCCGAGGTGATCGCCACAATCCGGTCAACGCCAAAGTGCACGTTTTTCTTGCTGAGAAACGTAAGCGCGGTGCCTGCCTCAAGCTCTGCGCCGATTGCAGCGGCATCGAAACAGTCGAACCAGCCGGGTGCATTGCGCGGCACGATATCGTCGCTGACGACATAGGTTTCAGACAGCATCGCAAGGCTCAGGCTTGTATCAAAGCATGCGCGATACCGGATGGGCGAACTATCGGCATCAATGCCGCGAAAGTTCTCGGTCAGGATCGGTTCAGGTTCATTTGTAGACAACGAAACCAGCTCGACGCCGTGCTGGGGGGCCAAAACTTCGTGGTAAAAACCGAAAACCTGCAAATAATAGATCGCGATGCCCGCGATAGCTGCAATAACCAAAATGACAATTCCTACAAGTTTACCGCTCATGCCGCGTCTTCCTTCCAACCGCCCGCGCGGGTTTCAACGAAGGCGTCGGCACAGGCCTTGGCGAGTGTTCGCACCCGTCCGATATACGCCTGACGTTCGGTAACCGAGATGACGCCGCGTGCATCAAGCAGGTTGAAGATATGGCTGGCCTTTATACACTGGTCGTAAGCCGGGTGTGCCATGATGATGCGTTTGCCGGTCTTGGGGTCATGCGCATCCTGAGACAGGATGGATTTGCATTCATTTTCGGCTTCGACGAAATGATCCAGCAGCACATCAGTGTTGGCCACATCGAAATTCCACCGGGCATATTCTTCTTCGGTTTGCTTGAATACATCGCCATAGCTCAGCGCGATAGGCGCGTCGGGATCATTGAACGGCATATCCATCACGTGATCGACACCCAGCACATACATCGCAAGCCGTTCCAACCCATAGGTCAGTTCGCCCGAAACCGGGTGGCAGTCGTGACCGCCGACTTGCTGGAAATAGGTGAACTGGCTGACCTCCATGCCGTCGCACCACACTTCCCAGCCCAGTCCCCAGGCCCCCAGGGTCGGGCTTTCCCAGTCGTCTTCGACAAAGCGGATGTCATGCAAAGCCATGTCGATGCCGATGGCTTCCAGCGACCCAAGGTACAGGTCTTGCAAATTCGGAGGGCTGGGCTTTATCAGCACCTGATACTGATAGTAATGCTGTAGCCGATTGGGATTTTCGCCATACCGCCCGTCGGTCGGACGCCGCGATGGCTGCACATAGGCCGCCGCCCAGGGGTTCGTGCCAAGTGCCCGCAATGTCGTTGCCGGGTGGAAGGTCCCTGCCCCAACTTCCATGTCATAGGGTTGCAAGATCGCACAGCCCTGACGCGCCCAATATGATTGGAGGGCGAGGATGATTTCCTGAAAGGAACGGGGGCGCTGAACCGGATCGGACATGAGTAATTGCCTTTGCTGCTGCGGGTCTTTCCTACGGCGCTGCCGCCGGAGGGTCAATTGGCAGCTTTGTGATGAATTGCCGCGTGTCAGGCATGGCATTTAATCTCTTTTCCTGCTTATCTGCTGCAACTCTAATCCCTTGAAAGCACCTATTCCTATGACGCGACTGTTTTTGGCATTGTTTGCCGCCCTTTTCCTTCTTCCTGCCATCGTTGGCGCCCAGTCTGCCGACGAAGTGGTCTGGATCCAGATCGAAGCGCAACCAAACCTGTCGAGCGCAACCGAAAGGGCCCGCGCCTATAGTGACAGCTTGGAGGATGTGAACGGATTCGCGTTAGGGGGCGGATGGTACGGAATCGCCGTCGGGCCATATTTGCGCCGCGACGCAGAGCTGTTGCTGCGAAGCTACCGGCGCGAAGGTCTGGTGCCGCGCGACAGTTTCATTCAGGTGTCGCAAAAGTTTCGTCAGCAGTTCTGGCCAGTGGGCGCAAATGTACTGAACATTCCGACCATCGAACCAATTGATCCGAACGCCGACACACAGACACAGGCCGACACGTCTATCACCCAAACCGCTTTGCCACCCGCAGACCAGGCCGCCGATTCAGAAGCCGCGACAGTACCCCAAGCGCCGGTTCTTCCCGCTGCCCCTGTCGATGAAACCCTGGACGAGGCACGTCGCAGCGAAAGAGACCTGGACCGCGGACAGCGCGAACAGCTTCAGATTGCGTTGGAGTGGGCTGGGTTTTACAACGGTGCAATTGACGGTGCCTTCGGCCGCGGAACACGCGGATCAATGGCGCAGTGGCAAGAGGCAAACGGTTACGAAGTAACAGGCGTCTTGACCACTTTGCAGCGGGCGGCGCTGCTAGGGGAATACAATGCCGTTCTCGAAGGTATCGGGCTGAAACCTGTACGGGATACGCAGGCCGGTATCGAAATGATCTTGCCAACGGCGATGGTGGGTTTTGACAAGTACGAACCACCTTTCGCCCATTACAACAGCATCGGTGACAGTCAGGCACGGGTTTTGCTCATCAGCCAATCAGGCGACAAAGACACGCTATATGGCCTGTATGACATCATGCAGACGCTGGAGATCGTGCCCGAACAAGGCCCGCGCGAACGCAAGTCCGACAGCTTTGAGCTGATCGGCGAAAACGGCCGTATCATCAGCCAGACCCAAGTCTCCTTGCAAAATGGCGAGATCAAAGGCTTTACGCTCATCTGGCCAGCAGGTGACGAAGACAGGCGCCGCCGGGTCATCACCGAGATGACGCAAAGCTTTACCCGGCTGCCTGGCGTTCTGAATTCCACCGCTGGCGGTGGTGATGATCAAGCGGTGGATCTGGTGTCGGGCCTGCAAGTTCGGTTGCCGAAAATCGCACGGTCAGGTTTTTTCATCGACGCGCGGGGGACGGTCGCGACGACATCTCAAGCGGTTCAGAATTGCAGCCGCCTCACTTTGGATGACGACACCGAATTGGATGTGGTTATCGACGACGCAAACAGCGGCGTTTCGCTGCTTAAGCCGCGTACGCCGCTTGCGCCGATCAAGGTGGCCACGTTCAACACCGTGCCGCCCCGGCTGCAATCGGAGATTGCCGTTGCGGGTTTCCCTTACGAAGGCGTTCTGGGCTCCGCGACCATCACTTTCGGCTCGCTAGAGGATGTGCGCGGCCTGAACGGTGAGGAAAACATAGCGCGGCTCTCTGTTGCTTCGCAAAAAGGCGACGCGGGAGGGCCGGTGTTTGATGCCAAGGGCCAGGTGTTGGGGATGCTGCTCCCCCGCCGCGATGACGCGCAGCAACTGCCCGAAGAAGTGAAGTTCGCGGCCGAAGCAAAGCTGATCGCGGATATCGCCCAAAAAGCCGGCATCACCGTGACAACAGTAACCGAGGCCGGGTCGGCATCGATCAAGCCACAGGACCTTCGTGAAAACGCCAAGGACATGACCGTACTGGTCAGCTGCTGGGAATAAGAAACCCGTTTTGGGACCGATGCCTGCCTAAAGCGTCGGTCCCCCCTGCCATTCCACGGAACCTAGCGGGCAGTTTGCGGTGTCAGATAAATCAGGGTTGGCCGGTCGGCGTTGAATGCTTCGGCCAGCACGTCGGGAAGGTCGGCAAGACGATCAGGGGCCGTGGCCAACGCGCCGAATGCTTCGGCCAATCTGCAAAAATCGGGATTATGGGCAACCACGGCATTAGGGGCAATCTGTGCGCGGGTCATGCTGTCTTCGATTTCGCCAAGCTTGCCATTGTCCCACAGGATAATCGGCAGCGGCAGACCCAGTTCCACTGCAACGCCCAGTTCTTGAAGAGTGTAGTGAAACCCGTAGTCTCCGATAATGGCCACAGTCGGCAACCCAGGCCTGCCGATGGCACCGCCGATTGCCGCAGGTGTGGCATACCCCAACGTTCCGAAACCGTAAGGATGATGCCAGTGGCCGGGACGGTCCATGTCCCACACCTCTTTTGCGGCGTAGGCGAATTGGGTCATGTCCGAATAGATCATCGTATCCTTGGGCAAAGCCGCTTGAACCGCATCGATGACCGCCAACATCCCCGGACGCTCCGCGTCGACCTCGGCGCGCCAGCGCGTACGCCACGTTGTCGTTTGCTGTGCGGACCACTGCGTCTCCAACGCTTCCGGAATGGCTTGGTCTAGTGCGTCCATAACGCTTGCTGCGTCTGCCAGAATGCAGGCTTGCGCCGCTTCTTGGTCCGCCAGCACCACGGGGTCGATGTCGACGCGTACCATTGCGGCGCTATGACCGAGTTCGCTGCGCCAGAGGTCGACCTCGGCAAGTTCGGTGCCGATCGCGATCACAAGGTCGGCTCGCGCTATCACCTCGACGCTTGACGGCCGCGCCAGGCAAGACCCGAAATGCAGGGGCGCATCGCCGGCGACGATGCCACGCCCGGCATATGTGGTCATGCTGGCAGCCCGCCACCGGGCCATCAACGCCGTCGCGTTCTCCGTGTGCGCCGCGCCCCCGCCAAAGATGAACAATGGCCGCTTGGCTGCGCGCAACTGTGCCGAAAGCAGCACGATATCCTCAGCTCTGGCGATGGGCCGTTTTGCCGTAACCGACAACGGCCTGGCCGCCACCGCACCGGCTTCCAGCACGGCGATCGGAATCGATAGATGCTTGGAACGCGCGCGGCGGGTGGCGAATTCTGTCAGGGCGCGGTCAATCAGCCCATACGCCGCCTGCGGTGTCTGCGCGACCTCGGACCAATCGCACACGGTCTCGGCGGCGGCGCGTTGGTCTTTCATCTGGTGAAGCTGCCCTTTGCGCAAAGCGGTTTCATCAAGGCACGAAGACAGCACCAGCAAGGGAACGGAATCGCTATAGGCCTGCCCCATCGGCGTCATGGTGTTGCACAAGCCCGGCCCGGTGATGACATAGGCCACCCCGGGTTTTCCGGTCGCCCGCGCATAACCATCCGCCATAAATCCCGCGCCCTGTTCGTGTCGCGCCAGTACATGGGTCAGACCGGCTTCTTCGATGCCCCGGTACATCTCTTGGTTGTGAACCCCGGGAATGCCGAATATCACCTCGACACCGCGCGATTTCAGCATGTGCGATATCTGGGCACCCAACGGGCGGGTTTGCGTGTCACTCATCATGCTCTCCAGAACTTAAAGGTAAGAATGACGTAAACCGCCATCAATTCCAACCGGCCGATCAACATCGCTGCGGTCAATATCCACTTGGCGGTGTCGTTCAACGTACTGAAATTCCCGGCTGGGCCGATAATTTCACCCAAGCCGGGTCCGATATTGCCCAAAGCCGCCCCTGCGCCGGAAACTGAGGTGACAAAATCCAGCCCGGTCATGCTGAGCGCCACAGCAACCAGCCCCAGGGTCAGCGTAAAAAACATGAAGAACGACATGACCGAAATCATGACATCGCCGCTGATGGCGCGCCCATCGTAGCGCGGGGTGAATATACCGTTGGGTGACCGGATCCGCCGCAACTGCGCACGAATCGAGGCAAACAGGAGCTGGTAGCGAAAGATCTTTATTGAGCACGCCGTCGACCCCGCACACCCGCCGATCAACCCGGTAAAGAAGAACAACGCCACGGGAAACGGCCCCCACGCCATATAGTCAACCGATGCAAATCCGGTACCCGAGATGATAGAGGTAATGTTGAACAGCGCTTCGCGCAGCGACTGTTCCCAATGCTGTGGAAACACCGTGCGAATTGAGAAGAATACAATCAACACCAGGACGGTGATGGTCAACAGAAAGCCGCGCACCTGCGGGTCCCTGTGCAGTGCCAGCGCATTGCCGTTAAGCAATTGAACATAGCGCACAAAAGGCAGTGCCGCGAGCACCATGAAGATCGATGCGGCATATTCGGCATTACCCGAGAATGTGCCGAATGACGCATCGTAATTTGAAAACCCCCCGGTCGAGACCGTCGTCAGCGCATGGACGGTCGCGTCGAAGACATTCATCCCCAATGCAAGGTATGTCAGTGCACAGGCAAAGGTCAGCCAAACGTAAATGACCGATATCTGACTGGCGATCTGCCCCGCCCGAGGCAAGATCTTTCCAAATGTATCAAAGGCTTCGGATTTGAAGATCTGCATCCCGCCTACGCGCAATTCGGGCAGAAACACCATTGCCACGACGATGATGCCGATCCCGCCGAGCCATTGCAGAATGCCGCGCCATAGCAATAACCCCTTGGGAAGATCATCAAGGCCCGTAAACACGGTAGAGCCTGTCGTGGTCATCCCCGACATGGCCTCGAACACCGCATCGACGAACCGCGCTTCGGTCGCCCCCAGCATGAAGGGCAAGGCACCGAACAATGGCAGCATGAGCCAGACGCCCGAGGTCAGCAAAAACGTCTGCTGAATGGTAAGCCCCTGCCTGACGCCATTGGCACAGGACAAGGCAATCATACTGCCACCCAGCATCGTTATCAGTCCCGATTCAACAAAAACCGGCCAGTGACCGCGACCTTCCGCGATGTCCACCAACATCGGCACAATCATCGCGATGCCAAGCACCGCAACCAACAGGCCGATCACATATCCAACGGGTCGCATATCCAACATCTGCGCAGCGTTGGCGTGACGGTGCGCCAGTGTCAAGGATCAGCCAACGTGAACCAGCGTATTGAACAGCTTGGGGTCGATACTTTGCGCGGCAAAAGTCGTGCCTTGGGTCAGAATGCTGATCGCATCATGGCTGTGCAGGCTTTCCTGATGGCTGGCGATGACCCTGAAATCACCGATACGTGGATCAGCTTGCAACTGTTCGCAGAACAAACGGGCGGCGTCCTCGACGAATATCGGATTGGCTGCATTTAACTCCGCAAAAGCCTGCTCGTCCTCACGTTTGACCATGACCTGCGTTTCAGTAGGGACCGCCCGGCGCGCGGCTTCTATCAGGTCTTCGAACCACAACACACCTTCGTCGAAATTCACATCCACTGAAATCCGCGCGACCGAACGTTGGGAATGGGGCGTGGCCAACTGCCCCCGTGTCGCGCGCGCATGCTCTGACAACTCCAACGAGCATGGGCAAGTGGACGAATAGACGTAATCCAGATGCATGATCTTCTTGCGCGCGCCCCCGGTTTCGACCAGTTCAAGCGCAATGTCATAATACTGATAGCCTGACAGTCCCGACCGCAGGCTCTGGATTTTCATCGGAAAGGAAAACCGCATCTGGATACGTGCACCACAGCTTTCCAGATCGGTTTTGTAGTCGTCCAGCGCCGCTTCCATGACCTCGAAACTGAAGGTTTCTTCGGCATATTCATAGAAACTGCGCATAATGCGCGACATGTTGATACCTTTTTTGTCGGCTTCAAGGCTGACCGACCCGGTAACCGAGGTTTCAAGCGTCAAATCTCCGCCATCACGGGTATGAAACCGCACCGGCAAGCGAAAGTTCGAGATACCCACATGCTGGATTTGTTGCTTGGCCCCCCGGATCAGGCTGGAGGGACCATTTTGCAAATCGGGTAGGGTCGCTTTGTAGTTATCACCCACGGCAAAGCCATCAGGGTATACCCTGCTAAAGCTCGGATACCCTTCGGCGTTCTGCAAAAGCCGTGCCAGCGCCGGGTCCAGCGCATCGACCTCTCCTGCACTGGCCTTTGCGGCCCACGCCTTGAGCGTATCAAGCGCGGCAACAGCAGCGTCCCGATCAGGAGTAACGTTCAAAGGTGCAATAACGTTCATGGCAGGCCCCTAGCAATCTGCCCCGAATATAAGGGCTTTTCGCGGGTTTTACCAACCATCAGTTCAAAAAACCGTGGCGTGCCCCAGTAAACCCTCAGGAATTCAGCCCGCCATATCCAACGCTTGCCGAAGGTCCGCGATGATATCGCTTACATCTTCGAGACCGACAGAGAGCCGGACAAGCCCCTCCGAGATGCCCAGGACATCCTTTTGTTCTTGCGGCAACCGTTGATGCGTCGTGGTCGCAGGATGGGTCGCTATCGACTTTGCATCGGCGAAGTTGTTGGAAATGGTGATGATTTCCAACGCGTTCAGAAACTTGAAACACGCAGCTTTGCCGCCTTTGACCTCAAGCGCCAGTACTGTACCGGCTGATGTGCTGTGCGACATCGCAAGTTCGTGCTGTGGATGACCGGGATGGGAAGGATACCGCACAGCGCTCAACTTGGGATGGTCGCTCAGTGCGTGTGCGATTTCCAGCGCCGCGTCCGATTGTGCCCGCACACGCAAGTCGATGGTCTCAAGCGCTTTTAGGTGGGTCCAGGCAGTGAACGGGTTCATCGCGCCGCCTGTGTGTTTCATATAGGTTTCGATCGGACCTCGAACCAACTCCTTGGATCCGCAGATCGCGCCACCCAACAGCCGCCCCTGCCCGTCCACGTGTTTCGTTGTCGATATGATGGCAATATCAGCTCCGCATTTTTGGGCATAGGAATACACCGGCGTCGCCATCGCATCATCCACGACCACCAGTGCTCCGACCGCATGTGCGGCTTTGACAACATGGCACATGTCGACGACTTCCAGCGTCGGGTTGGAAATACTCTCGAAAAACACCAACCGGGTGTCGGAACGCAGCGCAGCGTCCCAGGCCGCGTTATCGGTTCCGTCGACCAAGGTGATCTCGACACCGAACCGGGCCAGGATATCTTC
This sequence comes from Sulfitobacter sp. L-8, assembly GCF_056859255.1. Classification (NCBI taxonomy): domain Bacteria; kingdom Pseudomonadati; phylum Pseudomonadota; class Alphaproteobacteria; order Rhodobacterales; family Roseobacteraceae; genus Sulfitobacter; species Sulfitobacter sp. L-8. Next base: position 116,251 of record NZ_JBSXOD010000056.1, on the reverse strand, counting down.
GAGCACATACAGGCACGACCCAAACAAGGCCCGTGCCGCGACGACGTGATCCCCGGCTTTCAGCAGCGCAGTCAGGGCACCGCTTACGGCCGCCATCCCCGATGTGCAGGCAAAGCAATCCTCATAGCCCAGCAAGGCGGAAATGCGGTCTTCGAACATGCGCACGGTCGGGTTGCCATATCGGGCATAGATGAATTCGTCGTCGCCCAGCGACTGGAACCGTGCTTCCGCCTGTTCAGCACTTTCATAAACGAAGCCCTGCGTCAGAAAAACGGCTTCGGAAACTTCGTTGTATTGGCTGCGCCGGGTCCCGCTATGTACCGCCTTGGTACGTGGCTTCCATTGGCTGTTCATCCTCATATCCTTCCTGGCCTGCTATCCAGGCCGGCATAAAAAAACCCCTGACGCGGCCAAGCGAAAGGGGGCTTTCATCCTGACCTTTTAGCGGTATTCGACAGGTCACCCCGCCCGTGGCCCGCAATCCGGTAACAAATCACCACGCGCTATCTGCTACGCCTCGTTCAACCGATCGTCAACAGCGGGCCGCGCACCAGCGCTGGATATCTTCCGTCAACTCTGTTTCAGAACGCTTTTTCTTGCAGCCCGGTGCAAAACCCGCCTCTATGAAACCGAACAAAACCCAAAGGACCCTGCATGGCCGCGCCCAACCCTATTGATCTCTACTACTGGCCCACCCCCAACGGCTGGAAAGTCTCCATCGCCCTCGAGGAAATGGGCCTGCCTTACCGGACCCGCCTGATCGACATCGGCGCGGGGGACCAGTTCGCTCCGGAATTTCTCAAGATTTCCCCCAATAACCGCATGCCGGCGATCATTGACCCTGAGGGTCCCGACAATGCGCCAATCTCGATTTTCGAATCCGGTGCCATATTGCAGTATCTTGCGCGCAAAACCGGTCGGTTCTACGGCGCGACCGAACGTGACCGGATCGCGATTGACCAGTGGTTGATGTGGCAGATGGGCGGACTGGGGCCAATGGCGGGCCAGGCGCATCACTTCCTGAAATATGCCCCCCAGATGGACCCGCCCAACGATCTGCCCTATGCCAAGGATCGCTACCGTGCCGAAACCGCCAGATTGTACGGCGTGCTGGATCGTCAACTGGCACTGAATGAATATGTCGCAGGTGCCTCGGTATCCATCGCCGACTTTTCGATCTGGGGGTGGGCGTCGCTTTGGGAAGGACAGCAACAGACCCTTGACGACAAGCCCCATATGGCCCGCTGGCTCGATGTCATGACCGCCCGCCCCGGGGTTCAGGCCGGGCGTGCCCTACATGCTGACAAGCGCGGCGACATTTCAAAGCAGAAAGAAACGCACGACACCTTGTTCAAACGCTAGGCATATTTTCCAAATGGAGCAATATCCCGGGGGGGCCGGCACGCAAGTGCCGGCGGGGGCTGGCCCCCGGGGCGTCAACGTACATCGGCATCGACCTCGTCCTTGTCCAGGCTGTAGGTCTGAAACAGCTTACCCTGGCTCATGAAGAACGCAAACACGACCGCCGTCAGACCAAAGGTCTTGAAGTAAACCCAGGTCTCCGTACTCGCGAACCGCCAGATCAGTTCATTCGCCACGGCCAGACCGAAAAAGCAAAACATCAGCCGCTTGGTCAGGATCATCCACCCTTCCTCTTTCAGCGGCATCATCTCTTCCATGACATATTTCAGATAGGATTGACCGCGCACAAGGCCGATGGCCAAAAGCGTACCGAACAGCAGGTATATCGCAGTTGGCTTCATCTTGAAAAAACGTTCGTCGTTAAGCCAAACGGACAGCCCACCAAAAACAGTTACCAGAAGGACCGTAGCCACCTGCATCCGGCTGATTTTTCCCGTCAGGGCCCACAGCACACCGGTAGACGCGATCAACAACGGGACAAACGCAGCGGTCACCACGATGAACCCATTGTATTGCGTGCCCCAAATCGTGAAAACATCATCCTTGAACCGAAGGTATGCGATGAAGAATATCACAACCGGCCCGTATTCCAGCGCCGACTTCAGGATAGGATTGATCTTGCGTGTCGTGCTCATCTTCATCTCCTGTTAGCCACCCATTTCGACGATTACAGCGCCGGCAGCAATCAAAGTCATCAGGGCAATGCGACGCGGCCCCACCGTTTCCTTCAGCACCAGCCAACCGATAAGCGCCGCAAATACGGTCGAGGTTTCGCGTAACACCGCGGCTTCCCCCACCTTGTCAAGCCGCGTGGCCAGCATGATCGAACCAAAGCTGAAAAACGCCACAATCCCGCCGACCACCCCGCGTGCCATCAAAGGGCCCAACGCCGGTCGATGGGCCATCAGTGCCCAGCGCCGCGCGGCAATAAACGGCATCACCAGCCCGTCAATCATGAAAAACCAGGCAAGAAAGGTGAACGGATCACCTGTCGCACGAATACCATATGCATCGAAGGTCGTGTACAGCGCCACGAAAAGGCCGGTTAAAAATGCCAGTCCAAGCGCCGCATTCAGGGTATCGCGTTCCGAAACCAGATACACCATGTTGTACAAGGCCAGCCCGAAGATACCCGCGATCAACACGCCGACACCCAGCCATTGGATCCCGGTAAAGCTTTCGCCAAAGATCAGATACGCGCCGATCACCGTGAACAATGGGCCGGTACCGCGCACGACAGGATAGACAACCGTATAGGCCCCTTTGGTATACGCCCACGCCTGCAACAGCTTGTAGACGATATGGATCGCCCAGGCCCCTGCAAAGATCACCCACATGTGCGGCTCAGGCCACGGCACGACAAACAGCGCAAACGGTGCCGCCATCGCGAAATACGAGAAATCGATCGCCCCTCGGGTCAACCACGGGTCATGGCGGCCCTTTTGCAACGCACCGAATACGGCATGCAGAAACGCCGCCGCCAACGCCAACCACAATGCAGCTTGATGTCCGGCAGCCGTCCCTTCGACCTGCAAAATCCAGTCGTTCACCGGGCGGTCCCTCTAACGCGGATCACCGTGGGTCAAGTCCCATAAGCGCATCGGCAAAGTCCTGTGGATCAAAGGGCTGCAGGTCGTCAATCTGCTCTCCCACGCCGATGGCATGAATGGGCAGACCAAACTTATCCGCCAATGCCACAAGGACACCCCCTTTGGCCGTTCCGTCAAGCTTGGTCATGACCAGACCCGATACCTGGGATATCTCTTGAAACACCTTGACCTGACTCAACGCGTTCTGGCCGGTCGTCGCATCCAGCACCAAAAGTGTGTTGTGGGGCGCGTCGGGGTCTTTCTTGCGAATAACCCGAACGATTTTTGCCAACTCCTCCATCAGATCACCGCGATTTTGCAGCCGTCCGGCGGTGTCGATCAACAGCAGATCCGCACCGTCCCGTTCGGCCTTGCCCATTGCTTCGAACGCCAGGCTCGCGGGATCGGACCCCTGCGATGCAGTCATCACGGGTACGCCCGCGCGATCCCCCCAAACCTGAAGCTGTTCCACGGCTGCCGCGCGAAACGTATCACCAGCAGCAATCACCACGTTTTTACCTGCGGCTTTGAACTGGCTGGCAAGCTTGCCGATGGTCGTCGTTTTCCCTGATCCATTGACACCTACAACCAGCACTACCTGAGGCTTCTTGGCATATAGCGGCAGTGGCTTTGCGATCGGCTCCATGATGCGTGCCACCTCGGTCGCCATCAAGCGTTTGATCTCATCTACCGACAACCGCTTTCCAAATCGACCTTCGGCCATGTTGGCCGTAACCCGCAAGGCGGTATCCACGCCCATGTCGGTTGAGATCAACAGTTCTTCCAATTGCTCCAGCATCTCATCATCTAGAACCCGCCGCACTACCGGAGCAGAGACCTTGCGTCCCATGAGGCGATCCACAAGACCCGCTTTTGCCGAAGGCGCAACCGCTGCCTCGTTCTCGGGCGGGACGCCCGCACTGGACAAAGGTACCGGTTGCGGATCGTCGCTTTCGTCGGCTGGAATCGGTGCCGGCTCGTCATCCACGGCCTCGGGCAGAGTCTCGACAGCGACACCCGGTGCGGCCATCACCTGATCGACAGGAGCATCGTCGGCACCACCGGGCCCATCAACCACGCCCCCATCATCGACAATCGCCTCCAGCCCTTCGTCGATCTTGGACGACGACTTGAATAATTTGGTTTTCAACTTTTTGAAAAAGGCCAACCGTGCTCTCCGAATACTCAGGCGTTTGCCATGATCTATAGGCTCGATGGGCAGGATGGAAGGGTCGCATCTGCGATTGACAGCGTGCCCAGGCTCGCGCACCAAGATTAAATGCGTTTTTTGTTTCTCATTCCCTTTATTTGGCTAGGCCAGATGGTTCAGGCAGAGCCGGACCACCGATTTTGCTCCGGCACCAAATGGGGTCAGTCTCATTGCATCAGGCCCGAATACTTCGTCTATGACACCTGTAACGCAATCCAGATTTTTGCGGATAGACATGGCTTGAATCGCGACTTCTTTGCGCGGCTCATCTGGCAGGAAAGCCGTTTTGATCAAAATGCGCTGAGCCATGCGAACGCGCGCGGTATAGCACAGTTCATACCATCTACCGCTGCGTTGCGGGGTCTGAAAGATCCATACAACCCCGCAGATGCGCTGGAGCATTCGGCGCAATACCTGGCTGAAATGGCAAAGAAATACGGGAACGAAGGCTTGGCCGCGATCGGTTACAACGGCGGGGAACGCCGAGCCGAAGGTTTTCTGGGCGGTGCGGGGCTGGCATCGGAAACGATCGACTATGTGCCGATCATCACCGGGCTAACCGCGGAGCAGTGGCGCGACGCGGCCCCGAAAAACCCGGACTTTCGGCTCTCGAAAACCAAACCCTTCTTGCCCGCGTGTTATGAAATGGCCCGCAACAGACGTATATCCCCCCTCAAAGTCACGCCGCCGAAACCTGTCTTGAAACCGTGGGGTGTCCAGGTTTCATTCGGCAACAGTACGGCTCAAGCCAAAACCAAAGCCACAGCGCAGACCGCAAGCTGCCGCGGGCCATTGAAGGGAAGAAAACTGGATATGGTGTTCAAGAAAAACCGCGTTGCACGCCGCAAGGGGTTTTATTTCGCCCAATACGGATCTGACACCCAATCGGCAGCGCAAGGCCTCTGCGACAAGATGCGCGCGTCGGGATGTGCCTGTTTGGTGGTCAAGAACTAGGGTCGACAGGCAACAAGCGAATCAACTAGCGATGTTCGTGCGGCACCCAGTCCTCGGGGTCGCTGTTCCAGAACCTGTTGGGGTTGTCTTCGTCTGTTCCCCGTACATGTAGGCAACGGAGGCACGGAGCAACGAAAACTACTGGTTCTTCATAAGGATGCGCCGCGTATACCTGTGTGAGAACCTTGATGGTATCGGCCTCATCATCTGGCAGAAAGAACGACACCTCAACGCAAGGGACAGCCATCACGTCGTCGGTCGCCGCATTGCGACCGCTACCAAGGGACCTGAACTGCTGCGATCCTGAAACGGTGCTGAACGTGACGCGGTCATAATCCCCGTACTTTAAATTCGCGACAGCCAGCACGGCATCAATGATCTTTTGCGAGTGGAGTTCTGGGACCTGAACGGTTACCCGGAACCCCTGTTCGGTCTGAAACCGTGGGTTGGTAAGGCGTGGCAGTGTCATTAGGTATTATACCTCGTCCGGGAAATGTTTCATCACCAGCCGGATCGGGTTCGGGGCAGCCTGCCCCAGCCCACAGATTGACGCGTCGACCATCACGGTTGAAAGCTCTTCCAGTAAAGGTTGGTCCCATTTATCAGCCTGCATCAGCTTCACGGCCTTCTCACAGCCCACCCGGCACGGCGTACATTGGCCGCAGCTTTCGTCTTCAAAAAAGCGCAGCATATTCAACGCGGCAGCCTTGGCGCTGTCTTGCTCGGACAAGATCACCACAGCCGCCGACCCGATAAACGATCCATGCGGCTGCAACGTATCAAAATCCAGAACGACGTCCGACATCGACGCCGGTAGCAAGCCTGACGAAGGCCCCCCCGGCTGATAGGCTTTGAACACCTGGCCGTCGGCCATGCCACCGGCCGCATCAATCACATCTGTGATCGTAGATCCGGCGGGCAACACATACATACCGGGTTTTGCGACACGCCCCGAAACTGAATAGCTACGCAATCCTTTGCGGCCGTTTCGCTCGGTACCGTTCAGTACCTGCGGGCCCTCGCGACATACCCGTGTCACCCAATGCAAGGTCTCGACGTTGTGCACCAGCGTCGGGCGACCAAATACCCCGACCTGCGCCACATAAGGGGGCCGGTGGCGCGGCATCCCGCGTTTGCCCTCGATACTTTCGATCATCGCGGATTCTTCACCACAAATATAGGCCCCGGCCCCGCGCCGCAGGTCGATATAACCCGGCGCGACAATCCCCGATGCTTCCAATTCCGCGATTTCCCGACGCAGCACCGCCAAAATCTGGGGGTATTCATCGCGCATATATAAAAATATTTTTTCGGCCTCGATAGCCCATGCGGCGATCAGCATTCCCTCAAGAAACATGTGCGGGTCGCGTTCAAGGTAACAGCGATCCTTGAACGTGCCCGGTTCGCCTTCGTCGCCATTGACCGCCAGATAACGTGGTCCGGGATTGGCGCGCACGAAACCCCATTTCTTGCCAGACGGGAAACCCGCCCCGCCAAGGCCACGCAATCCCGCATCCAGCAGCTTTTGCTGCACCGCTTGCCAATCGCCATTTTTCCGCAGCTCTGTCAGGGTTTCATACCCGCCCTGGCCTGCGTAATCGGCGAAAGTTTCATAATCGGGAAGGTGCACATGGGTGTCGCTTGCCGCGATCACCTTGTGAACCTTTTCAGGTGTCGCGTGGTCGACGAAATTGTGCCCGATTTCAAGCGCGGGGGCCGTGTCGCAGCGCCCCATGCACGGTGCCCGCACCACACGCACCTTCGATGCGTCCAAGCCATCTTCCAGCGCGGCTTTCAACGCCTGCGCACCAGCCAGTTCGCACGAAAGGGAATCGCAGACGCGGATGGTCAGGGCCGGAGGCGGCGCTTCGCCTTCCTTGACCACATCGAAATGCGCATAGAACGTCGCGACCTCGTATACCTCGGCCATGCTCATCCGCATCTCTTCTGCGAGTGCGCGCAGATGTGCCGCCGAAAGATGGCCGTATTCATCCTGGATCAGGTGCAGATGTTCTATCAGCAAATCGGCGCGCCGCGGCTTGTCTCCCAGCAACGCGCGGACCTGTTCCCAAGCGCGATCTTGCAGTTGACGCCCCTTGGTATGAACACGCCCCCGGCCCTTGCCTGATTTCCAGACGCCCGCTTGGGGACGGTCGCTGCCCGAAGTATCGTTATCATCCAATGCCATCTGTCGGCCCCTTCGCAATCCCGTTGCGGTCACGCTATCAAAATCGCGTCCCGCCGCGCAGGCGGAAAACGACGTTTTCCTTACCCTTTACGCGGTGGCTATCACCGCCTGCACCCTTTTGCGGACCACATTTAACCTATAAGAAACTTCTATCTCATAACGGAGAAGTCTCGATGATCTGGTATGCCTTGGCCAGCCTGACGCCAGCGGTTCTTTTGACACTGGCTTTCGTGTTTGGCGGGCCATGGCCCCTTTTGGCTTTGGTGTCGATCTCTGCACTGGTGTTCGTTGTTGACCGTATCCCACACGGCCTGCCCGACGCAGGCACGACGGGGCGCGGATTGAACCTGACGTTGGCAGCAGTGCACTTTGGCTTGTTACCCTTGGGCATCTGGGCACTGGGGGTAGACGATACCTTGACAACCGCAGGCAAGGTCGTGGTTTTCATAGGACTTGGCTTGTACTTCGGTCAGATTTCGAACTCCAACGCGCACGAACTTATACATACGGCATCGCGTTGGCCCCGGCGGCTGGGGGCGGCAGTGTACAGTTCGCTGTTGTATGGCCATCATGTGTCGGCGCACTTACGCGTCCATCACGTTCATGCCGCTACTGATGCTGACCCGAATTCGGCACCATTGGGCGAAGGGTTTTACAGCTATGCGGCGCGCGCTTGGCGCGGTGAGTTTCTTGCCGGGCTACGTGCCGATACGCAACAAAGAGCCCGCCGTGCAGAACCGTCGCACCTGCCCCACCCGTATGTCTATTACCTCACAGGTTCCGCAGCGACACTGGTCGCAGCCGGGCTGATTGCCGGGTGGGAAGGTATTCTGGTGCTGCTGGCACTAGCGTTTTATGCACAAATGCAGTTGCTGTTGTCCGACTACGTTCAGCATTACGGTCTTCGGCGCGACGTTCGCCCGGACGGTCGGCCGGAACCGATCGGTGCCCGACACAGTTGGAACGCCCCTGCATGGTATTCGTCGGCGATGATGCTTAACGCGCCGCGCCATTCAGACCACCATATGCACCCGGCCCGGGCCTTTCCCTCGCTTCGGATTGAACCGGCAACCATGCCGATCCTGCCACGGTCGCTGCCGGTGATGGCGGTTTTGGCGCTGGTCCCCCCGGTCTGGCGGCGGGTCATGGACCGGCGGGTCGCACGTTGGCAATCCTAGCACTGACACAGGTTGATCTGCACTGGATCAGCGCCCTGCTTTCTGGCAGGCTGGTATCATGAAACACTTGGCCGTCCTTTCGCTTACATTGCTGCTTACCGCGCCACTTGCGGCCCAATCTGTCATGACCGCCGAAGAATTTGACAACTACACGCGTGGCAAAACGTTGTTTTACGCTCAAAGCGGTCAGACCTACGGGGCCGAACGCTATCTGAAAAATCGACGCGTCGAATGGTCTTTTCTGGATGGCGAATGCAAACAGGGATCATGGTACGAAGACAACGGATTGATCTGTTTTACCTATGACGACACCCCCGCCCCGCAATGCTGGAGTTTCTCGGCAAGCGCACGCGGGTTGATCGCTAAGTTCGAGAACAATCTGGACACAACAGAGCTTTACGAAGCGCAGGACAGCGACAAAGAGTTTACCTGTCTCGGCCCCAAAGTCGGCGTCTAAAGCTATTGTCGAAAATTCTCCGCGGTTAGTGTTGATTCGCCGCGGTTAGAAAAGCGTCCCCTGCTCGGGCGGGTTGCCAGAGGCTTTGCGTGGCGAGGGTTTGCCGCCCACCTGCATTCTTCCATCGGCGAATTCAATCTCAAGTGACGCGGCATCCTGAGCCGCCTTTTTCGTCGTCACCACATCGCCGTCACCCCGTACAACGGCATAGCCCCGTGCGAGCGTCGATTTGTAACTGAGCGTTTCATGCAGTCGCTCCAGCCCGGCAACCTGTTTGCGCCACCCTTGGGTCTGGCGTTGACCCGCCTCTGAAAGACGGCGCGCAAGAACCTGAAACAACTGGGATTTGCGCATTTGGTCCTGCACCAGTGCTTCCGGTCGAAACCGCACCGTCAAGGCATCCAGCTTACGCTTGTAATCCTGTAGCAGCACCTCGGGGCGAAAGCGCACTGTCGCGGCTTCCAGCTTGCGCCTTTGATCTAGCCCCAAGGCATCGGGACGAAAACGCCCGACGAGTGCCAAAAACCTGCGTTGTTCAGATTGCAGGGCACGGCGCAGCGTACCGGGACGCAAGGCCCCCGACATGTTCGCCAATCGCACATTGCGCTTTTGCACTCCGGCAGTCAGGGCAGGCCCCAACCGAGCGCCAAGCATGTCCAGCTTTTGCCGGGGCCCATCAAGCAACGTGTCGGGGCGCGGCAAAGCCCGGCCCATGTCACGCAACCGCTGGTCACGGCGGATCAGCCCTTGGCTCAGCGCGTGGGTCATGCGGGCCTCTTGCCCGTCCAGCCAGGCAACCAGTTCATGCCGCACCGGCACGGCCAGCTCTGCGGCCGCGGTGGGTGTCGGGGCCCGCCGGTCCGACACGTAATCGATCAGCGTGGTATCGGTTTCATGCCCGACAGCCGAAATCAGCGGAATGTCGGATGCCGCAGCGGCACGGGCGACGATTTCCTCGTTGAAACCCCAAAGGTCTTCGACAGATCCGCCGCCCCGCGCCACGATAAGCAGGTCGGGCCTGGGAAGCGCACCGCCCGGGCTGAGTGCATTGAAACCCTGGATGGCACGCGCGACCTCGGGGGCACATTTCGCGCCCTGTACGGCCACGGGCCAGATCAACACCTTGCGCGGAAACCGGTCGCGCAACCGATGCAGGATATCGCGGATGACCGCCCCCGAAGGTGAGGTCACGACGCCGATCACATCCGGCAAGTACGGAAGCGGCCGCTTGCGTTCAGGCTTGAACAAGCCTTCAGCCGCCAGCGCAGCCTTGCGTTTTTCCAGCAGCGCCATCAAGGCACCCATCCCGGCTGGTTTGATGTCTTCGATCACGATCTGGTATTTTGACTGGCCGCCAAAAGTGGTCACGCGTCCGGTCGCGATCACCTCCATCCCTTCTTCCGGTTGGGTTTCGAGCCGTGCGGACACCCCTTTCCAGATCACCCCTGAGATGACGGAACTGTCATCCTTGAGGTCAAGATATATGTGCCCGGACCGAGGTCGGCTGACACGCCCGACTTCGCCCCGAATCCTGACGTGGCCAAATTCCCCTTCAATTACGCGTTTGATCGCCCCCGAAAGCTCGGTCACGGTGAATTCAGGGCTGTTCTGGCCCTGTCGGGGGTCGTCGATCAGATCCATCCGGGTGTCCTTGTTTCTTTGTTGGTCCCAGCTTAGAACGCATAGCATTCAAGGCCAAGGGAGTGCGACCATGAACATCCTAATTCTGGGCAGTGGCGGGCGCGAGCACAGTCTCGCTTGGGCAGTATTGCAGAACCCCAAATGTGACAAGCTTATCGTGGCACCGGGCAATGCCGGGATTGCCGCTATCGCGGACTGCGCGTCTCTCGATATCAACGACGGGCCAGAGGTTGTTGGATTCGTTGACGAAAACAACATCGACTTTGTAATCATCGGACCAGAAGCGCCACTGGCCGCCGGCGTCGCCGACGATTTGCGCGCCGCAGGTATTCTTGTGTTTGGCCCGTCCAAAGCAGCAGCTGCACTTGAGGCGTCAAAAGCATTTACCAAGGAAATCTGCGCTGCGGCCAAAGCTCCGACCGCAGCGTACGGCCATTTCACCGATGCCGCTTCGGCGCACGCCTATCTGGCGCAGCACCCTGCACCGATTGTCATCAAGGCCGACGGGCTTGCGGCGGGCAAAGGCGTGATCATCGCGCAGACCGACGCCGAAGCCGCAGCAGCGGTGGATACCATGTTCGACGGCACTTTCGGCCAAGCGGGGGCTGAGGTGGTGATCGAGGAATTCATGGAGGGCGAGGAAGCTTCGTTTTTTGTGTTGTGCGACGGTGCGACCGTGTTGCCGATCGGCACGGCCCAGGACCACAAGCGGGTCGGTGACGGCGACACCGGACCGAATACAGGGGGGATGGGCGCGTATTCCCCCGCCCCGGTCCTGACCGATGCGATCGCCGAGCGCGCGCTGGACGAGATCATTCGCCCGACCATGGCCGAAATGGCAAAACGCGGCACCCCATATCAAGGGGTTCTCTATGCGGGGCTCATGATCAAGGACGGTGCGCCGCGACTGGTTGAATACAACGCGCGGTTCGGTGACCCGGAATGCCAGGTTCTGATGATGCGCCTGGGTGCGCAGGCGTTCGATCTTTTACACGCAGCGGCAGAATCGCGTCTGGGGGAAATGCGGGTGAACTGGGCCGAGGATCATGCGGTGACCGTGGTGATGGCGGCACGAGGCTATCCGGGAGCCTATGAGAAAGGCAGCCCGATCACGGGCCTGGACCGCCTGCCGGAAGACAGCAGCCACATGGTCTTTCATGCCGGGACCGCGGAACAGGACGGCCAGATCGTTTCGGCGGGCGGTCGAGTGTTGAATGTCACGGTACGGGGCGACAGTTTGGCCGACGCACAGGCCAAAGCGTATCGTCTGGTCGAGGCAATTGATTGGCCCGGCGGCTTTTACCGACGCGATATCGGCTGGCGCGCGTTGTCTTAGAGGCGGTTACCGGGGGCTGGCCCCCGGACCCCCAGGATTTTTGACCATTTGGAAGTTAAACCCGCTTGCGGCAGGGTCTGTACGCGGTCATTCAGGGGCAAGAGTACAGGCTTGTGCTTTGGTCACGTTGTCATCCGTGAACGGAACCGAGAAAGGGACCGGCACAAGCATACGGTCTTGCAGTCCGAGAGCCACCATCGGGCTGTCGCCTGTGTCACGCCAAGGCATTTGAGCCAGAAGGATTTGCGGGCCGTCGCCGCAATCGCGGATACCGCCGGCGATTAGCCGGTCCCCGATCCGGTGATTGGTAAAGCCGCTTGTCGTGGCGATTGTTTCAAGCTCGGTACCGTCATAGGCAAGCAGTTCGACCCGCCCCGCAAGGTGCGGGGTTACGACCATCGCGACTTCGAGGCGTCCATCGCCGGTGAAGTCGGCCGCTCCGATCGGTGCCAGCCATCGATTTTTCCGGCCGATGTGTTCGGTCCGGGCGAGCCGTCCTGATGGTCCATAGATTGCCAGACGCGCCCCGCGTGTCAGGCTGGTTTCCACCACGATGACTTCGGGAGAGCCGTCCTGGTCGAGGTCTGCAAGTCGGGGTGACGTATCTTCGTAGACCAGGGTTTCGGGTAGGACGAAACGGCGCGTGGTCGCGTTATCGAGCGTCACCTCGAGAGCGCCCCATTCCACGGCATCACCGAGAATACCATGATCATAGCGGGTGGTCGGATCCGTGTAGCGTGCGCTGATGATGGTTTCGGCCGCGCTTGCGTTTGGCCATACAGAAACGGCCAAGGATGCGGCGGCCGCAAGCCGCGCCAGGCTCAGCATTATATCTGCTTTTCCGGCATCTGTACGCGCAAACCGTCCAGCGCGTCGGTGACTTTGATCTGGCAGGTCAGACGTGAACGCTCGGGATCGGGCTCGTAGGCGAAATCGAGCATATCCTCTTCCATGTCGTCTTTTGCGGGGACTTTCTCGACCCAGTCGGGGTCGATGTATACGTGACAGGTCGAGCATGCACAGGCCCCGCCGCAATCGGCTTCGATGCCCGGTATGTTATTGTCGCGCGCGCCTTCCATGACAGTCAGGCCATTGGCGACATCGACAACATGTTCTGTGCCATTGTGTTCTACATAGGTTATTTTGGCCATGACGTGCCCTTTCCGATCAAAAGAATTTGACCCTGTGTACCCAGCCCGCCAGGGCTTCGCCAGTCCCTTTTGACCATGATCCGCACCGGACGTCGCAAAACACCTGCACGGACCGTCAATGATCTAGGCATCGCTTTTAAAAGCCGTTAGCTTGGGGGGAATTATCAGACCTTCAAAGGCAGGGGCGTGCAGTTCTTATCAAACGCAAGACTAATCACCGCGCCAGCGCTGATCATCAGCATGGTCGCGCTGTCGAGCTGTGGCCAACCTCAAGAACCCGTGCAGGCTGACGAGCCGGGGGTGCGCGAGGCGACCAGTCAGGGCCCGGCAGGCGCACCACCCGGCACCTGCTGGGGCCGCACGATATCGCCCGCCGTGATCGAGACCGTGACCAAACAGCGACAGGTCAAGCCGGCGCAGATCAGCGCGACCGGCGAAATACAGACCTTGCCTGTTTACAAAACAGAAACGCTCCAGGAAATCGTGAGGTCAAGGCAGGATAACTGGTTTGAGACACCCTGCCCCGATCAATGGACGCCAGACTTCATTTCGACCCTGCAACGCGCCCTGGAGGCGCGCGAGGCGTATGATGGCGACATAACAGGGGCGTTGGATGACCCGACACGTCGAGCCATGCGGCGTTACCAGATAGGTTTGGGCGGGCCTGACAGCCCCGTACTGGCGCTGGACACAGCCAGGGCGCTTGGCCTGATAGCCGTCGAACGCACCTCCTAGAAACTGGGTTCTGGCGAACAGTTACGGCGCGAATTTCATGGGGAGAGTGAAGTTATACCGCCCTGCGGTCACCCCCGCGGGGGCAGCGGGAAGCCGGGCTGCCTTGACCGCGGCAACGGCGGCGCGATCGATTTGGGCCACGCCGGACGAACGCTGCACCGCGATCCCCGCCACCGCGCCGCTATTATGAACCGCGATGGACAATGTGACCGTTCCCCGGGCGCGCGTCCCTGCGGGATAGCGTTTGCGCCGTTCGATACTGCTGCGGATTTTGCCCCCCCACTGTGCCATTAGTTTGGGGCTGCTGGTTTGTTTTTTCCGGGAAGCCGAGCCGGTGCTGGATCTTTCCTTGGACGCTCCGGCACCGGCTCCGGCAGCTTTTTGAGGTTTGGCACCTTGCGAAGATTTGTGTGCCGCGGTTTTGGGTCCCGTGGTTTTGGGTGGAGCGGTTTTGGGGGCGATCCTCGGCTGCGCTTGGCTGGCCGGAGGGGTCGTCTGCAAAGGCCGCAAGCGCGGCCGGGTCTTGGCCAGCTCGGGCTGCGGGGGGGGTGGTACGCTGTGGTCAATCTGGGGCAAGGACTGCGCGGGATGCTCCAAGACCGGCAAAGCGGCGCGGGGATTGGGTAGGTAGGTGTCATCGTGGGTAAACGACGGCGCGGACGTATCATCGCCACCAGGTGCAGGAACAACCACCCGCTGCACCAGATCCGGCGGGCGGTCCCACTGCGCGACCATCATCTGCACCGAAGCGGAGGCCGCAGTCAGCGTCACTGTTGCATCGCCTGCCTCTCCGGCTGGCATGTCGGTACCCGCCCCCCAATACCCCACAGAGAGATGCAAAGCGGTGGCGGCCCCCAGAAAAGCAAGAAACTCGACGACATTTTTCATGGCACGCGTATCGCTATTTCGATCTGTGTATGGCCGATCCGCGCCAACCTGGACACCACCCGTGCCAGTTTTTGCGCCGAAAGGTCAGCGTCAGCCCGCAGGGTCACGGTGCTGACGGCAGGTTGAGCGGCAAGCACTGCCCAAGCGGCATCGTTCAACGCGCCCTGGAACGAGACCTCTCCGCTTGCGGAAACATAGATGTCCATTTCGCCCGCGACGGCGATTTGGGCGTCCGTTTCAGGCAAACTTACATCAAATGGCGGAGCAGGCATGATCGTGGCCGACATCATGAAGAAGATCAGCAGCAGAAATACCACATTGATCATCGGGACCACGGATTCGGATGCGGATCGTCGGGGGGGCATGGAAAATCGCATCGGGTTACTCCACCACCACCAGCCTGGCAAAACCGGCGCGTTCCAGGACCTGCGCCACGTCAAGCAAACGCTGGACCGACGCACCGTCTGCGGCGCGCAGCACAACCGTATCTTCCCGCGTGGTCGTCAACGGCGTCAGTGCTTCGGCCAAGCCGGACAACGCGACCAATCTGCCGTTCAGCGCCAGGGTGTCCGCGGAAATATCAACCAGGCGTGGCGGCCCGGCATAGCCATCACCCGCACCTGCGCCCGACAGGCGCACTGCTGCATCCTGGCCAAATTGCGACGCCAGCATGAAGAACACCAACAGCAGGAATACCACATCGATCATCGGGGTTAGGCTGGGCCTGCGGCTGCGCCGCTGTGGGGCGAAGACAAACATCAGGCCGCTGCATCGTGCTGAATGAACATCCGTGTGGCGATATCCTCCAGATCGCGCTGCACACGCTCGGCAATGGCCTCGAACCAGCTCAGCGCGACGGCGGCAGGGATCGCCACCGCCATGCCAGCGGCTGTGGTCAGGAGCGCCTCCCATATGCCGCCCGCCAGCACCGACGGGTCGGCTTGACCGCCGGTGGTTTCAAGCGCCTGGAAGGCTTCGATCATCCCCAGAACAGTGCCCAGAAGCCCGATCAGCGGGGCTATGGTCACGATCAGCTCCAGCGGGCGCAAACCGCCGCGCATCTGCGCAAGGTGTCGCTGGGCCAGGCGCGTCACTTCTTCGCGCGCAAGCGCCTCTGGAAAGCGACGCGCCGTAGCAACCTCGGCTGCGAAACGCGAACGCAGCCCTTTGGGGTTGGTGAAATCACGTGCCGCGAGCATCTTCTCCGCCTGCCCGGCCGACCAGGCACCCATCAGCGACAGACGCCAAAGCTTCCAAAGAACGATCGCCATGACCAATATGGACAAGACGGCAATTGCCCATAAGGCGGGCCCGCCCGTATTCAGGAACTCAAGCATTTGCGGGGTCATTGCAAAACCTCCAACGGTTGAAAGATTATGCCGTTTGGCGTGTCTTCAAGATGGGCGCTGATCCCAAAGGCGGCCTTGATCAAATCGGGAGTCAGGACTGCACGCGCGGGTCCGTCAGCCGCGATGCCGCCTTGGCCCAGGATCACCAGACGGGTACAGTGACGGGCTGCCATTCCAAGATCGTGCAGCGATACCAGAACCGACTTGCCCTCGGTCGCCAAAGCAGCAAAGCTTTGCATCGTGGCAATCTGGTGGGCCGGATCCAACCCGGCGGTGGGTTCATCGGCCATCAGCAACGGAGCTTCCTGCGCCAGGCTGCGGGCAATCAGTACGCGGGCCTGTTCCCCCCCCGACAACTGTGTTGCGACACGTTGCCGATAATCGCCAAGGTCCATCCGCCCGATCGCCCTGTCGACGGCGCGGTGGTCCGCATCGGTCAGTTTTTGCCCCGCCCCAAGATAGGGGGTACGCCCCAGCCGGATCAGCGTTTCCACGCGAACCGGCCATGCGATCTCTCTTGCTTGTGGCATCCACGCGGCGTTGCGGCCCCGTTCCCGCGCCGGCAGGGCCGCCAGCGAACTGTAGCCTTCCGAAGGAATCAAGCCGAGCGCTGCGCGCATCAACGTGGTTTTACCTGCCCCGTTTGGCCCGATCAGCCCTACAACTTCGCCGGCCTCTATGGAAAGATCGATACCGCGCAGCACACATTTGCCACCCCTGCGTACCGAGAAACCCTTCAGACATAGCAACGTCATAGCCCTGACCTCCGCGTGCGATAAATCAGATGCAGGAACAGCGGTGCCCCGACCAGCGCCGTGACAACGCCCAGTTTGAGGTCTCTCTCCGGTATCACCACGCGTACCAAAATATCCGCGGCAAGGATCATCCCCGCCCCGCCCAGTGTGGACGCCCAAAGCAACGCGCCCGGACGCGCCTGCACGAAGCCGCGCAAAAGATGTGGCATGACCAGCCCGACAAAGCCGATGGCCCCTGCCACTGCAGTGGACGCGCCCACCACAGCAGCTGTGCCCAGGATGACCGACAGGCGCAGTCGGGTCAGGTTGATCCCCATGGCTTCGGCGGCATCTTCGCCCAATGTCAAAGCGTCCAGTCCACGTGACAAAGTCGCCAGAAGACCGGCCCCCAACACGATCAGCGGCAATGATATCCAGACATGAAGCATGGACCGGTCAGCCAGTGATCCCATCATCCAGAAAACGATCTCGCTTGCTGCATACGGGTTCGGCGACAGGTTCAGCACAAGCGATGTCAGCGCCCCGGCAAATGCGGAAATTGCGATGCCAGCAAGAATAAGCGCCAGCGACGATCCACGAGGCCCCGCCAGCAGCAACACAAGCAACACCCCCGTCAGGGCACCGACCAGTGCCATCAGAGGCAGCGCAAGGAAAAACGCGGCTGCAAGCCCGGTCTGGATCGAAATCACCGCGCCCAAGGCAGCTGACCCCGACACTCCGATCAACCCCGGGTCAGCCAGCGGGTTGCGCAGGTAGCCTTGCATCGCCGCACCTGCCAACCCCAACGATCCACCGATAAGTACCGCCAGCAGTGCACGGGGCAGCCGGATCTCGCGCATGACGACCGTCATCGGCCCCCCGTCCCCCGCGACCAGTGCCCGCAGACTGTGTCCGATGGTCGCCTCGGCTGGGCCGATCAGCAGGGAAACGGTGAAAAGCGCCGCGACGATGGCCCACAAGGTCAGGGCAAGTCGGCTCATGACGCCGCACCCTGCATGGATACCCGCGTCTTGGCCAAGTCCAGCCCACTATATAACCCGGTCAGACCTGTGGCCCCGTCCCCCACCTGCGGCGGCATCACGATCAGACCATGCGAGCTGTGTTTCAAAACAAATTCTCCCTTTGTGTCGCAACCGCCTCGGGCTGCCTGGCAACTAAAAGGCCGACAAAGGTTTCCCACGCGCCGACGGTAAAGCCACCACAGCGGAGTGTCCGCAGCCGATGCGCCCCTCGCGCCCTCAGCAGGGTGAACACTTCGGCAGGTCTCCTGACTTGCGGGTCGATGCTGAACCGGACCTTCCCATCACGTGATGCGTGACAGTGGCGTATGCCGGTATCGCTCGCCGCTCACAGTTGCGGGGGCAGTCGTGGCATTGGCCGGTGCCTCACCACGTTCCCTTTTAACCGGACGGCAGTACCGCCCGGACCAAAGTGTCTTTGTTGCTACTAGGGGTCGCCAGGTTTGTGAAGGTGATTCTTACATATGATAGGCTGCGATGGTCTTGAGGGTCGAAAAACCGTAGAGCGCCTCGAAGCCTTTTTCGCGCCCATGCCCAGATAGGCCGGTCCCCCCGAATGGCAATTCGACCCCGCCGCCCGCGCCGTAATTGTTCAAAAATACCTGGCCTGCCCGCAGTTGTTTGGCCAATCGCATTTGACGCCCGCCGTTTTGCGACCATACCGCAGCGACCAGGCCGTATTGGGTGCCATTCGCGATTTCCAACGCTTCTTGCTCGGTCTCGAACGGAATGATCACCTGCACAGGACCAAAGATTTCTTCTTGCGCCAACACATGATCGGGGCAAACCCCCGCGTACAGAACCGGTGCGACGTACGCACCGCCGGACGGGGCGTTCGCGACGATCTTGCCGCGTCCTGCGACCTCGAGCCCGTCACCCTGGGCCAGATAGCCTTCGACGATGGCTTTCTGTCTTGCCGAGATCAGCGGCCCCACATCGAGGTCATCCATCGCCGGGCCGACACGAAAGGCGTCGTAGCGTTTACCCATTTCCGCCACAACACGATCATACGCCCCGCGTTGCACCAAAATGCGCGACGCAGCCGAACAGGTCTGACCGGCATTCTGGACCCCTGCATTTACCAAAAACGGCAGGGCCGCGTCGATGTCTGCATCATCAAACACCAACTGCGGGCTTTTTCCCCCCAATTCGAGCGTGACAGGGACCACGTTGCGGGCTGTGGTTTCCTGTATAAGCTTGCCGACCCCGACCGACCCTGTGAACGACACATGATTAACCCCGGAATGTCGTGTCAACGCGGCACCTGCTTCGGCCCCAAGCCCGGGTACCACATTCAGCGCCCCCCGAGGCAACCCCGCCGCGCGCGCGATTTCAGCAAAGGCAAGCGCGGTCAGGCAGGCTTCTTCCGCTGGCTTCAGCACGGCGGCATTGCCCATGGCCAGCGCCGCGCCGACCGAACGGCCAATGATCTGCATCGGATAATTCCACGGGATGATATGCCCTGTCACACCATGCGGTTCGCGCAAGGTATAAACGGTGTAGCCATCCAGATATGGTATCGTTTCACCATGCACCTTGTCGCAGGCCCCGGCATAAAATTCCATGTACCGCGCCAGCGCCACAACATCGGCGCGGGCCTGTTTAAGCGGCTTGCCCACATCCATCGCTTCAAGCTGCGCGAGTTCGTCGATGTGTTGCAACATGCCGTGACCTATTTTGGCCAGAACCCGTCCACGCTCGGCGGCGGTCGCTTTACCCCACTCACTGCGCAAAGCCTCGGATGCCGCTGTGACGGCCCGGTCGATATCCTCGTCTGTACCGCGTGCGATATCACACAAGGTGCTGCCATCGGATGGATTGATCAGAGCCGCATGCGCCCCACCGGTGGAAGGTACCCAATCGCCATTTATAAAGCAAAGCGATGGATCAAGACCAAGAGGCATTACAGGCATGGCGGACACTCCGATAAGAAAATCTTGCGGCACCTCAACACAATTCCCGCGGCACGGCGAGACCGTTTTGAAAGCGTGCCAAACGTTTTTCACATCCGTGTGAACCTTTTCGGATGCCGTGCGTTGTAGTCCCAATACCAAACATCGGAGCTTGCCTTGGAACACATTGCCTCAATCCGGCGGTCGCTTCAGCTGTTGGTCCTGATATCCCTTTTCGTCACCGCATATTTTGCCAAAGATCTTATTCTCCCGATATTATTAGGCTTTTTGCTCGCCCTCACCCTTAGCCCTGTTGTCAGGGCGATGTTCCGTATTGGTATCCCCTACGCGGTATCCGCCTTTCTGCTCGTGTTCGGAACGGCAATGGTGATCCTCGCGGTCGTCTTGCTGTCTGCGGGAACTGTCGCGTCCTGGAGCAATGAGATTCCCCAGATGGGGCAGGAAATAAAGGAAAAGCTTAGCGGGGTCAGTGACGCGGTCGAGACCATGCGCTCTGCTTCCGAAGAGGTCGACAAACTGGGGGCACAAGAGGATGCGCAGGGCCCGCAAGAAGTCATCGTGCGTCAGCCGGGTCTGCTTGATACCGCGATGGATACCGTCAGCAGTGCCGGCGCATCGTTGGCCGTCATCTTGATCCTTGCGCTTTTCCTTTTGGGATCAGGAGAGCTGTTTTATCTGAAGATGGTTCAATCCATGCCGACGCTCACCGGCAAGAAGCGTGCGCTTCAGACAGTTTACGACGTTGAAAAGCGCGTTTCGCGTTACCTGCTGACGATCGCCACAATCAATGCCGGACTTGGCACTGTCGTCGGGATCTACCTGACAGCGCTCGGCCTTCCTTCGGCTTATATCTGGGGTATCGCCGCGTTCATGTTGAACTTCCTGCCCTATATCGGCGGTATCGCCGGGGTGGTACTGGTCGCGGGATTTTCGTTGGTGACCTTCGACAGCGTGGGCTACGCGATGCTGGCACCGCTGGGGTATCTGTTTTTGACAACGCTCGAAGGGCAGATCATCACGCCGTGGTTGATTGGCCGACGGTTGGAGATGAACACCGTCGCAGTGTTTCTTACGGTGGTGTTCTGGGGGTGGCTATGGGGCATCGCGGGGGCCTTGGTTGCGGTACCGTTTCTTGTGGTGTTCAAGGTGGTCTGCGAAAACTTTGAACCGCTGCAGACCATCGGGAACTTCCTGTCCGCTGAACAGGTCGCCCCCGATGATATGCGGCAGCCTCCGAAAGCATCAACCAGCCAGTGATGGCAGCCAAAGCACGATACCGGGGAAAGCCACGAGCAACGCGATGGTGACGGCGTCCGCGACAAAGAACGGTGCCACGCCCTTGAACACGTCCTGAACGCTTAGGTCGGGTCGTACGCCGGCCACGACAAAGCAGTTCAAACCGATCGGAGGAGTGATCAGACAGAACTCTGCCATCTTGACGACGAGTATGCCGAACCAGATCGCGCACATCGGGCCTGACATGCCGAATGCACTGTCGGCCGCAGACACAAATTCGCCGCCGTTCAGCGCCATCACCGCCGGATAAACGACCGGTAGCGTCAACAGCAACATGCCGATGGCATCCATGAACATCCCAAGGACGGCATAAGCCAACAGAATGAACACAAGTATCAGAATCGGCGACGCATCCAGCGACGATATCCAATCGGCAAACGCCCCGGGCAGATCGGCAAAACCCAGAAAACGCACATAGATCAACACGCCCCAGATGATCGTGAAGATCATCACGGTCAGCTTGGCTGTCTCAAGAAGCGCGTCTTTCAACTCGGGCCAACGCATCCCACGATAAAGCGCCATCAGAAAAACGATGAACGCCCCGACTGCACCGCCTTCGGTCGGGGTGCCCCAGGCGTCGCCGAAAGGGTTGTATACGAAGAAGATGATGATGATCACCACAGCGAAAATCGGCAGAGCCGCGGGCAAGGACGCAAAACGCTGTTTCCAGGTGAAACCGCCGACCGGGGGGCCTACATTTTTCCAGATCGTCGCGATGCCGACGATCAAGATCGCATAGACCACCGCCGAGAAAGCACCCGGAATGAACCCTGCAAGCAACAGTTTGCCCACATCCTGTTCGACGATGATCGCGTAGATGACCAAGATCGCGGATGGGGGAATCAAGGAGGCCAAGGTTCCGCCCGCCGCCACCACCCCGGCCGCGAATTTCTTGTTATAGCCAATCGCCAGCATTTCGGGGATCGCGATGCGCGCAAAGACCGCCGCTGTGGCAACCGAAGCGCCAGATACCGCCGCGAAACCGGCGGTAGCGAAAACGGTTGATACGGCCAGACCGCCAGGCAGCCACGCGATCCAGCGTTTGGCGGCCTCGAACAACGCCCGTGTAAGGCCCGCGTAATAGGCCAGAAACCCGATCAGAATAAAGGTGGGAATCAAACTTAGCGTCTGGCTCGACACTTTCGAATGCGGCACCTGCCCCGCGGTCTTGATAGCGACGGTCAGCGCCCAGTCCAGCTCTGACCACTGCATACCTTTTTTGGCCCAGAAAATCCAGATCAGACCAATAAGCCCCGCCATAGCCGCGGCAAAGGCCACCCGCATTCCAAGAACGACCATCAGCAGCATGCCGGCCGAGACCCAAAGGCCAATTTCAATAGGATCCATCATCAGTCCCGTCCATCCAGATGTTCGGCTTCCGCCATCGCCTGTTCCGCGGCGGATTGTATCAACGGCACTGCCACAGGGTGGTCCAGGCCCAGCACAAGCGCCCTGCCGTATCCCCAGATTTGCAGGACCAGGCGCAATGCCAGCACGCTGAACGCCACGGGCACGACCAATTTAGCCGGCCAGATCGGCAGACCGATGTCGATTGAACTGTCCCGGCTCCATAGCGGGGACGAGAAATCAAAACTGCGTTGAAAATGTGCCCATGATCCCCAGATCAAGGCCAGCATCAATATCAGAATAACCACGACCGAGAACATCTCGGCGGCCCACAGGGCCCGGCCCCGGAGCTGCCCGATCAGAATATCCATGCGAACATGCCCGCCGTTTCGTTGGGTATATGAAATGCCCATGATGGCGATAAGCGGCATCGCAAATTCGATCCAATCCACATAACCAGGCAGAGGTGATGCAAAGAACTTTCGTCCGCTCACGGACCAGACCGCAAGCACCATCAGCATGAACACTGCAAGCCCGGAAATCATTGCAAAGAGCGTTTCCAGACGTAACAAAACTCTATCGATACGGCTTAGCAGACTGCCATCTTCCAGCACGGCGGATGATCCGGCCATGGGGGTATTCCTTTCGGGTTTAAGGAGAAATCGAATAGAAAAAGGCCGTGCAGAGAAAGCACGGCCCGATATTCACGTCTTAGTTGGACGCGCGTTCTTTTTCCAGTGTGGTCATCACCAGGTCATACAACTCCTGGCCCGGAATGCCTTGGGCTTCCATGTCCTTGACCCATGCCTCGCGGGCAGGATCGGCGGCCTTGGCTTTAAATTCCGCCAATACTTCGGGGGTGAACATCACTTTCTTGACGCCTTTTTCTTCCAGGATCTCGTCCCACCGGGCCAGAAGCTTGGCGTAGTTTTCCAGATAGTAATCCAGCGCCTCGTCTACCGAACCGTCCAGCGCTTCGCGTTCAGCATCAGACAGCGCATCATATGCGTCGATGTTGACAACGACCGGACAGTTGACCGTGCCTGGGTTCAGGTTCGCTGTCCACCAATCGGCCTTGTTGATCGTGCCATAGCTCAGGTGAGCGTGCTGCGCGAAGGCGACCGTGTCGACGACACCGGACTCCATGGCATTATATGCTTCGGTTGCGGTCACCGAAGTAGGAACGGCCCCGACCGCCTCAAACGCTTTGCCCAGGCCACCGGTCGCGCGGACGCGCATGCCTTCAAAGGATTCAAGTGTATCGCGCGGTTCGCCCGTACCGACCAGATTATACTGCGGCATGGGGGAGGTCATCAACATGCGTGCATTCCACTGCGCCATTTCCTTGGCTACAGCGGGGTGGGCATAGACCGCGCGCGAAACCGCGACTTCTTCTTTCAGGGTGTCGACCCCCAAAAACGGCAATTCCAGAACGGTGATCGCACGGTTCTTGTCTGGATGATAACCGGCGCAGAACTGCGCCATCTCGAAGGCACCGATCGAAATGCCGTCGAGGTTATCGGAGTTTTTCGACAAGCCACCGTAGCTGACATTGATGGTGAATTCGCCATTGGTCTTTTCGGAAACCAATTCGGCAATTTTTTCAACATGTTCGGTGAAGGCCCGACGTTTACCCCAGACGGAGGCGTTCCATTCGGTTGCGGCTGCTTGCGAAGCCAACGCGAAAGTCAGGGCGCAAACCGCTGCGCCGTTCAGTAGTTTATTCATGGTTATCTCCCTAGATGCGCGCGGTTGTTGCCCGCTTGGCCGCAAGACTATCGTGAGGGAACCGGGCTGCCAACCCCTCAAGACGCCGTGAGTGGTTCACGAGGATGCCTTCGGCGAGGATTTAGAGC
This sequence comes from Sulfitobacter sp. L-8, assembly GCF_056859255.1. Lineage (NCBI taxonomy): Bacteria > Pseudomonadati > Pseudomonadota > Alphaproteobacteria > Rhodobacterales > Roseobacteraceae > Sulfitobacter > Sulfitobacter sp. L-8. The sequence goes on along the minus strand of NZ_JBSXOD010000056.1, from coordinate 91,967 downwards.
CATTTGGAAGCTACGGGCACGCGTACAAGCCCAACGTTGACACGCAATAGCTGGCTTTAGTTGTCAAAATTCTGCACAGGGAGCATAAATTTACCAGCCAAAGATGGGATATGAAAAAAATTTACAAACAAAAGTCACGTTTCCAGATACTTATTCCCTTCTTTTCAGTTCACGTTATGATCCGAGCCGGGAGGGTCGCCCTTGATTTAGCCGGGGCGACCAGAGTTCTGAGGGAGGAACCATGTCACACGCCGACACAATGAAGTATCCACCGTCTGCCGATATGGCTGCTGGCGCACATGTAGACGCTGCCAAATATGAGGCCATGTACAAGGCATCGATCGAGGATTCAGATGGGTTCTGGCGCGAACAGGCGCAGCGCATCGACTGGATGTCGCCTTTCTCGACTGTCCGCGATGTCGATTTCACCTTGGGAAACGTCAAGATAAACTGGTTTGCAGATGGCACGTTGAATGTTAGCGCCAATTGTATTGACCGGCATCTCGAGACAAGGGGCGACCAGACAGCGATCATTTGGGAGCCTGACAGCCCTGACGAGGCGGCACAGCACATCACTTACAAGCAGTTGCATACCCAGACCTGCAAGATGGCCAACATTCTGCGGGATCTGGGCGTTGCCAAGGGAGATCGTGTTATCATCTATATGCCGATGATCCCCGAAGCGGCCTATGCGATGCTGGCCTGCGCGCGCATCGGGGCGATCCATTCGATCGTGTTCGCCGGATTTTCACCGGATGCGCTGGCGGCCCGGATCAAGGGATCTGATGCCAAGGTGGTGATCACCGCTGATTTCGCCCCACGCGGCGGCAAGGCAACCCCGTTGAAGGCAAACGCCGACAAGGCCTTGGCATCATGTGACGCTTCGGTCAAATGCCTGGTGGTGCGCCGCACCGGCGGCGACGTGGCCTGGAATGACGCGCGCGACGTCGACTATACGGCGCGGTCCAAGACGGCCGAATCCGCCTGTGCCCCCGAACCGATGAATGCCGAGGATCCGTTGTTCATCCTGTATACTTCTGGATCGACCGGGCAACCGAAGGGCGTGGTGCACAGCTCTGGCGGCTATCTGGTCTATGCGGCGCTGACCCACGAGGTAACCTTCGATTACCATGACGGTGATGTATACTGGTGCACCGCCGACGTGGGCTGGGTGACCGGGCACAGCTATATCGTTTATGGCCCGCTTGCCAACGGCGCGACGACTTTGATGTTCGAAGGCGTGCCGACCTATCCCGATGCCAGCCGGTTTTGGCAGATTTGCGAAAAGCACAAGGTGAACCAGTTTTACACCGCGCCCACCGCGATACGGGCCCTGATGGGGAAAGGCCGGTCTTTTGTTGATGGGTGCGATCTAAGCAGCCTCAAGCTGCTTGGCACAGTCGGAGAACCGATCAACCCGGAAGCCTGGAACTGGTACAATGATGTGGTCGGCAAAGGGTCCTGCCCTATTGTGGATACCTGGTGGCAAACCGAAACGGGCGGCCATCTGATGACGCCGCTTCCGGGTGCCCACGCGACCAAGCCCGGTGCCGCCATGAAGCCGTTTTTCGGGATCAAGCCGGTGGTGCTGGAACCTACGACGGGTGACGTGATCGAGGGTAATGACGTCGAAGGGGTGCTGTGTATCGCCGATAGCTGGCCCGGTCAGATGCGTACGGTCTGGGGTGACCATGACCGCTTTGAACAGACGTATTTCAGTGATTACAAAGGCTATTATTTCACCGGTGACGGGTGCCGCCGCGATGAGGACGGCGATTACTGGATAACCGGGCGAGTGGATGATGTCATCAACGTGTCGGGGCACCGCATGGGAACCGCCGAGGTGGAAAGCGCGCTGGTCGCCCACCCCAAAGTTGCCGAAGCGGCGGTCGTTGGATTCCCCCATGCCATCAAGGGACAAGGTATCTATTGTTACGTATCCCTGATGAGTGGTGAGACGCCGTCGGAGGAACTGCGCGGCGAGCTGCGCAACTGGGTGCGCAACGAGATCGGCCCTATTGCGTCGCCGGACATGATCCAGTGGGCACCAGACTTGCCGAAAACCCGTTCGGGGAAGATCATGCGGCGCATCTTGCGAAAAATCGCCGAAAACGACTTTGGCTCGCTTGGTGATACATCCACTCTTGCCGAACCCGAGGTGGTCGACGAACTGATTGCCAATCGGATGAACCGCTAGGCCGCAAGGTCCCGCAGCCGCGACCACAAAAAAAGGGGCATCCATCTGGATGCCCCTTTTTCTGAAGGTTCTGCCGAACAGTGGCGGCACCTTGTTCAGGAATGCGTCTTATTCAGGGATACGTTGGAGAGTGATTTCTCCGACACCGATGGCAAAGTTCAGACCATTCTGGGTGTTGACGCTGATCGGCTGCAAGGCCAGCGTATCTTCGGAGCCACCGACCATGACGTTAGCGCCTAGACCGACACCGACCGTGGCTTCGGCCGACACGCCTTGATAGCTACCGTCCAAGCCGCCTTCGTAAGGCTCTGCTTCGGTTGGCGCCAACACCAGCCATGACATCTGACCGTTCTGCGTCTTGCCGATGTCGATGCCGTAACGTTTGATGTTGCCGATATATTTCTCGTCCGGGAGACCCTCTTGGATTGGGTTGAACGTACAAGTGAGTTCACGCGTGGAACCAAAGATGAAACCTGTGCCATCACCGACATCGCAGCTAAGCGAGCCGATTTCGGTATGGTCGACAGATTCGCCATTCTGCGCGAAAGCCGGGGTAGAAAGTGCCGCACCGGTAACCAGTGCTGCCACGGTAAGTTTTACGGGCATAAAGCGATTGATGTTCAAGGTCATATTCAATTCCTTCCAGCGGAAAATTCCGCATGTATATAGTATGAGCGTCGGCATTCGGGTGCCTGCTGGCGGATACTGGAACCTCACGCTCCAGCCCCCTTCTCCGACAGGCGATTGTCAGGTGTGACAGGCTCGCCCCTCAGTACGGGAATAACCCCGCGCTGTGATTTAGGTTCCAGCAAAAGCCCCATGGTATCGTCGGTGGCGGGGTTTTGCTGTCTGGACAAATGACGGCCCCCGTGGCACCGCTGCGCCATGAGTGATCCTATGCAAGCTTTCATCCCGCTTCCCGACGCAACGGTCGAATTGCGCCGTGCATTTGGCCGGTTCGGCACGGGAGTAACCGTGATTACCGTGCAAACCCCGCTCGGGCCGCTGGGAATGACCGCGAATTCGTTTTCATCGGTGTCGCTGGACCCGCCGCTGGTCTTGTGGTCGCCGGCGCTTAGTTCGAAACGTCACGACGCATTCACGCAAGCGGCGCATTTTGCAGTGCATATACTCGGGGCCGACCAGAAAGACCTGGCGGACAGCTTTGCCATTTCCGGCCATGCCTTTGAGGGGCTGAACTGGTCGGCGGGGCCCAACGGGGCACCAACGCTGCCGGGGTGCCTTGCCACCTTTCATTGCGAAACCTTTGCGATACATCCGGCGGGCGATCATTCCGTGATCTTGGGCCAAGTCCAATACGCGGCTTTCCACCCCGACGAAAACGCCCCCGCACTGTTGTTTGAGCAGGGACGTTTCGGTGTGTTCACCGCTTCTGAATAACTGCCTTAGTAATCTTTCTGGAAAAACAGCCCTATGCCGGTGTCGCCATCCGACCCGACCGTCCCTTTTGCGCGAAGGCTTTTGGTAAGATCAAGGTTGATGGAAACATCCGCCGTTCCATCCGAAGCGGCCGTCACGTCAGTGTAAACATTCTCGGATATGTATTTGCCTGCACGTACCGCCGTGGCACCGCTGTCGGTGGTGGTCACATCGAGATTATCCAACCCGAAACCTGCGCGAAGATTGGAAATGATCCCCGCGCCTCCCCGTCCGGCAAGGGTCGCGACAGCGCTGGCCAATTGCAGCGCCTGAAACGCCGAAATTTCCGAGATGTTGCGTCCAAACAGTAATTGGGACAGCACCTCGTCCTGTGGTGATTCGGGCGTGGATGCAAACGAAACCACGGGAGCGGTAGCCTTGCCTTCAATGATGATGCGGACTTCGCCGGTCGCGGTGGTGGTAGATGTCACGAAGCGCAGATATGGGACAAGGTCACCTTCGAATTGCACCGCACCTTCGGTCAGTTCAAACCGCTTGCCCAGGATATCAAGGCGCCCGCGCACCAGATCGAAGCGGCCAGCGGATATGATCCGGTTGGTCGTCCCAGTAAGAAGCAGGCTACCGCCAAGTTCGGCATCCAAACCGCGACCACGCACAAAGATACGGCGCGGCGCATTGATACGGATGTTTAGACCGAAACCGGGACCGGTTGAAGGTGCCGCGACGTCCTTGCCAGCATCCGGCCCGCCTAACCCAGCCTTGCGTCTGGTTGCAATCACATCAGCGGTTGCCCCGACAAAGTCGATTTGCGGAATGTCACCTATGCTGGTCAACCCCGTCGAAGGCACCGAAATCTCGGTTTCGCCGACGTCGATCTGACCGTTGATTTGCGCCCCTGCTGTCAAGGGCCCTGTGATGCGCAAATTACCGTTCAATGATGTCCGGTAAAGCGCAGGGTCAATCAGGACCAAATCGCCTAGACGCACATCGAGATCGGCGGGCAACGAACCTGTCAGGGTTATCGCACCTGCAACATTGACCTGACCACCGTCGGAATTGCGCGCAGACAGGTTGATCTGTGCGCGGTTGTTCGCCAGTTCGATAGAGGCCGCAATGTCTTGGAGGGTGATGCGCAGATTCGGTGCCGAAAGGGATGCGTTGCTGGTCCGGATCTTGCCCGAGACCGAACCGAGTTGAGGCGGGCCATCAACTTTGAGGTCGAAAGTTGCCTGCCCCTGAAGGTTTCGCGGCGCGATGAACGGGGCCGACAGGCCCAAAGGCGCGTTACCTTGGATATCCAAATTCAGGTTGCCATTATTAGCCACCAGGCCCGACACTGTGGCGCGGGTGCCCGACGGCCCCGTGGCATTTGTGTCGACGTGCCAGCCCGTGCTGTCTTGTCGCGCATTGCCTTTCACGTTCAAAGGTCCCGCCAGTTTGGGCACAATGGCCGCAAGGTTGGGCACTGTCACATCAAAATCCAACGACGGTTGGTCACCGGTCACGGTCCCTTGGATCGACGCACGCGCAGCATAGGGGCCCGTTGCGTTGGTATTGATTGCGATGCCGGACGCGGTCTGGCGAACCGACCCTTTCGCGGAAAGTGGACCAGAAACAGTCGGCACGAAAGGCTGGACGTTGGGCACCGACACATCAAACGTAAGAGACATATCGGGGCCAGTGGCCAACCCTTCGACCATCGCGCGTGCGCCATGCGGCCCTGTGGCGTTGGTATTGACGAAAAAGCCTTTATCGGTTTGCCGCACTGTGCCAGAGGCACTTACCGGCCCATTCACCTGCGGCACGATCTGCCCGACGTTGGGGATGGACGCGTCAAACGCAATGTCGATCATCGGGGTCAGCATCCCCTGCACCGCAACCTGCGCATCATAAGGACCGGTCGCCTTGGCATCGATCTGGAACCCCTGATCAAGCTGTTTGAGAGTACCAGTGGCCACGACGCCACCTGAAACTTGCGGAACGAACGTCTGAACATGTGGAACGGAAGCTTCAAAGCTCAGATCCAGCGGCATTACAAGACCTTTGACAGACGCCACGATATCGTCAGGCGCGGATGCCTTGGTGTCGACCTGCCAGCCTTCAGGGGTCTGGCGCAGTACACCGTCCAAGGCGACCTTTCCGCCGATAGGGGCGTCAGGGACGAAATCCTTGAGCTCGGGAACCTTTGCAGTGAAATTGATTGCGGCGTTTTCCCCCGTAGCCAACCCCTTGGCGGTCAGTTCGGCCCCATAAGGGCCATCTGTCTGCGCGTCGATCGTCCAACCCCGGGTATCCTGGTCGGCTTGGGCCGTGATTTTCACCGGACCGGAATACTGAGGCACAACCAAGCTGATATCGGCCAAGGTCGCTTCGAACCGCGCCTGAGAATTATCACTGCGCAGTTCTGCGCCACCGGTGGCGGAAACAGCGGCATTTTTCAACACAAGGTCGCGAACAAAAGTGCCGGTTTCATCGCGGGATGCCGCGACGCTCAGCGTGGTTTCGCCCGCCAGCACAGCGTCGGCCTGTGGGATGCCAAGTTTCAGATCCTGGGTCAGGCCCGCAATGTTCAGATTGAAGGTCCCGTCAAGCGGTGCCACCTGTCCGGTGATATCGACAGAGGCACCGCCCGCAAGCTCCCGCCCGGCAAGCGCGGAAAACCGACTGATATCAGTTGCTTCGAGGCGCGCGTTGAGCTGGGTCAAAAAGCTGTCCGCGGCCCCGCTGATAGATAGGTCTCCGGCCAGGCTGTAATCTGTTCCGGTCAGGTCAAGTTCGGTGATCTGCACCGGTTTTCCCTGGATATAGGCAATCAGCGTACTGCCCTTCAACGACGTGCCGATGGCTTCGGACATGGCCGGGTTCGTCAACACCATCCCGTCGGCCGAAAAATCAAGCGCGCCATTGAATTCGCCGACAGTACCTGCACTGCCCTCCAACGTTCCGTTCATCTCCAGTTGGGTGCTTTCAATCGCCAGGGCATCGGTGGCAAGCTCCGCTACATCGAATTTTGCACTGATCGCGTCGCCATCGGCCGCATCGTACTTCACATCCAGAGCAACGCTGCGCACGTATGTGTCACCGCCCGCGACCGGCAGGAGCACTCGGCTTCCATCAGCGCTTGCGACGGTGCCGGTAATGTCGATCAGACTAGGCCATTTATCGCTGTTTAGTGTGACTTTACCCTTTAGATCGGCGGATTGCGCCTTGAGAGTGAAGTCACTGATGTCAACGCCGCCATCTGCCTGCACCAGCGAATCCACGGTCAATGCAACGTCGGGACCAAAGAATTCGCGATATTTGGATAGAATTAAAGCCGTGACGTCCCCGCTCAGGTCGGCCCTGATCCGCCTGTCAGGGTTGGTGCTGTCGCCTTGCTCCGCGACCACCACCTGACCCTCGATGCGCGGCTCGCCATCGGTGGACAGATTGATGTCGGTCTTGAAGTTCGACAAGGGCCCTTGCCCCGCGACGGTCAGATCAACCGATGGTTCATCCGGAATTTTGAGCGTGCGTGCAACAATACCCCGAGATTCTTCTTTCAGGTTCACCAACAGGTCCAGAACGTTCTGTCCACGTTCCAGATTGGCCTTGATGTTGAATTCCCCCAGCTTGCCGTCAGTGCGGCGCGCCTGCACATCCACCTTTGCCATTTCATCGTTGATCAATGCGTTCGCCTTGACCGTCAGCTGAGCAGGTTCACCCAGAACCGGAGCGCCGAGGTTGATTTCGTCCACCGAGAAATCCGCAATGTCGATCACCACCGGCAGATCGGGAATGGTGGGAAAGGTAAAGGGTTTGGCTTCGGGGTCTGGCAGCCCGGTGGGTTGGGCCACGGGCAAGCGCGGCACCGTCAGCCGTTTGGCTGTCAGGGCCTGAACCTCCAAGCGGCCCCGCAACAGCGCTGACCTGTTCCAATCCAGCTCGACCCCCTCAAGGGTAAGCCATACACCCTGATCGTCAGATATCGTCATCGTGTCGAACCGTGCACGCGAACTCAGCGCGCCGGCGAATCCATCGATGCTTACCGTGCGCCCGGCCCCGCTAAGCGCGTTTTGAATGGTGCGGGTCAAAAACCCTTTGTCGCCTTCTTGAGCGGTCGCAACCGTCGCGAAAAAGACCATGATCAGAACTGCTAGTTTGCGCATGAGAAGGATCAAAACGATTGTCCAATACCAATATAAACCTGAAAATTCTCGTTTGTTGCGGGGCCGGAAACCGGTACGGCCAGGTCAACGCGGATCGGGCCGATACCCGTGGCATAGCGCAGGCCAAGCCCCGCGCCTGACTGCCATCTTCCCGATCCATCGAAAAACTCTTCGGCACCAATATATCCTGCATCGGCAAAAGCGACGACACCAACCTTTTTTCGTATCTGAAAGCGCGCCTCTGCCGAGACTCCGACAAAACTGCGCCCGCCTACGGTCTTGCCGTTGCCCAGATCGACCCCTAACGACTGGTAGGGTTGCCCGCGAACAGTACCACCGCCACCTGAGTAGAACAGGTAATCAGCAGGAGCCTGGGCGAGCGTCGGCCCGTATACCGACCCCAATTGACCACGAAGCGCGAATGTCAGCGGGCGTTCCGTACCGAATGTTTTGTACCCGCGCACATCAACATAACTGCGCAACCCGTTGGCAGAGCCTGATAAAGCCAGGAATGGTGTCAGACTCGCCTTTGCATAATACCCACTTTTCGCATCTAGCCGTTCATCACGGTAATCGTGGGTCGCACTCAGCGGCAATGTAAACAGCGTGTACCTGTTGGTTCCGAAAGCATCGCGTGTCTGAGCGGTGCGCAACCCTATCCCGAACGAATACGTCCGTTCCTTGCTCGCGATCCGTTCGATGCCGGTTTCCAGGTCCAACTGGCGCGAGAAAAAGTTGACTTCGTCAAGTTGTTCGATCTCGGCAAGAGCATAGAAATTCGTATCTGCATTGAAGGTAGCTGGGCGTTCAAACCGGGTGGCCAGACGATAATCCACCCCACCGGAATTACCGGCAATGCCAGATATATCACCCTCGACACGCAGGCTTTCGGCGCCCCCAAGCAAGTTACGATGCAGCCAGTAACTGCTTACCTTAAGCCCCGCAATCGACGACAGTTCAGCACCAAAACCAAAACGCCGCTTGGGCGCATCTGCAACCTGCGCCGTGATCGGCAACTTGTCGGGTGCGACAATCTGATCGGATTCAAGCATGGCAACCGAACTGAACGCCCCGGTGCGGCGCAACCGGGTCGCTGCCATATCCAATTGCTCTTGCGAATAGACTTCGCCGGTGGGCAAACCTGCAATCTTGACGATCCGGCGCAGCCGAACGTCGCTTTCGCCTTTCACCGTCAAGTCGCCGAACCGCAGCCGAGGCCCCGGATCAAGCCGCAAGGTCGCGCTGATCGTGGCGTCAGGGACGCGCGCGGTAAGCTGTTGATCGGCCAAGGCGGCCTTGGCGTGACCCAAGTTGCGCCATCCCTCGATCCCGGCGGCCACGGTGTCTTTCATCACACCCAGTCGCGCGGTTTTCCCTACCGCAAATTCTTCCGGCAATTCGGTGTCTTTTGCCAGTGGCTTGATCTCGGCCTTGGCGAAGCTGAATTTCTTCCCTGTGTCCACCGCAATCACCGCGCGATTGATCTGGCGCGGCGGTTTAACAGGCGGAATCGCGGACGCATCCACACCATCCAGGGTAATCTTGATGACCGAAGCAAAATAACCCTGATCATACAGCACCGCCAACAAGCGGGCATAATCCGCCTGTGCAGCGGCCAAAAGCTCCTGCGTCGATGCCACGACATCCTCAGCGGTTTGCTCGCGCAACAAAGACCCGCCCGAAACTGCTGCGTAAACATCGGAATTCTTGTCGAGACCCGTAATATCGAGCGTCGCCGCAAAACCCGTTCCACCAACCCAGACCCAAGCGAGTGCGGCGCAGGACGCCTTAAGAGATCGCTTGTACCCGTCTGAATTCTTCCACTTCATGCGGTGCTCCTGTCATCCAAAGACAATTCGCTGTTTCTAGGCCCACGGTGCAGCAGGCCGCAACCTCGGCAATCTGCGCAGTAACGTCATGGGGTCCATATCGGAAACAGTCATCGCTCAGCAAACAGTGTCTTAGGCAAATATGGAAATGTGAATACCAAATCCGGTGGTATCTATGTCAATTCATGCACCCAAAACCAAGAAAATTGCGAAAAAACGATGAGTTGATACAAAACACCCGCCCAGGTAGGTGCGGCGGGTGTTTCGCTTGGTGCCCAGTCAGACTGCGCGATGTGTTTTCAGGATCAGGCTGATTTGGCCAGATCGCGCAGAACATAATGAAGAACGCCACCGTGTTCGATATATTCAATTTCGATCGCGGTATCGATCCGGCATTTGATCATGATGTCTTTGACCGTGCCATCGGCCATGGTGATTTTGCAGGGCACTTCCTGCAAAGGCTTGATCGTATCCAGACCACTGATCGATACGGTTTCTTCGCCCGTCAGGCCCAGGGTCTTGCGGGTGTCGCCATTGGTGAACTCAAACGGGATTACACCCATCCCCACAAGGTTGGACCGGTGGATACGTTCAAAGCTTTCGGCAATTACCGCCTTCACGCCGAGCAAGGCAGTACCTTTGGCTGCCCAATCTCGCGAAGACCCGGCCCCGTATTGTTCACCACCAAAGATAACCAGCGGCGTGCCCATGTTCTGATAGGCCATCGCAGCGTCAAAGATCGACGTCTGTTTGCCATCGGGCCCTTTGGTATAGCCCCCTTCGACACCATCCAGCATCTCGTTCTTGATGCGGATGTTGGCAAAGGTGCCGCGCATCATCACCTCGTGGTTGCCCCGGCGGCTGCCGTATGAGTTGAATTCGCGCACCGGCACCTGACGATCAACCAGATATTGCCCCGCAGGCGTTGTTTCCTTGAACGACCCGGCAGGCGAAATATGGTCGGTGGTGATCATATCACCCAGAACCGCCAGAACTTTGGCGTCATTGATGTTGGTGATTACGCCCGGCTCTGGTGACATGTTCTGAAAATAAGGCGGGTTTTGCACATAGGTCGAGGTCGGTGGCCAGTCATAGGTTTTAGCGTCCGTCGTTTCGACCGACTGCCACTTTTCATCGCCCTTGAACACATCCGCGTATTTTTCTTGAAAGGCTTCGCGGGTAACGGTTTTTTCAACCAGCTCGGCCACTTCCTGCGTCGTGGGCCAAATATCTTTCAAATAAACGTCGTTGCCGTTCTGATCCTGACCCAGCGGGCTATTCGCAAGATCGACGTTCATGTCACCCACCAGCGCATAAGCCACGACCAGCGGCGGCGACGCCAGATAGTTGGCACGCACATCGGGCGAAATACGCCCTTCAAAGTTGCGGTTACCCGACAGGATCGAGGTGCCTATCAGATCATAGTCGTTGATCGCCTTGCTGATCTCGGGCTCCAAGGGACCGGAGTTGCCGATACAGGTGGTGCAACCATAGCCGACCAGGTTGAACCCGATGGCATCCAGGTCCTCTTGCAGGCCGGCGGCTTCGAGGTAGTGCGACACAACCTGAGACCCAGGGGCCAGCGAGGTTTTGACCCAAGGCTTGCGGGTAAGCCCCAACGCGCGGGCTTTGCGCGCGACAAGGCCCGCACCGATCATCACATATGGGTTGGACGTGTTGGTGCACGATGTGATCGAAGCGATGACGATAGAACCGTCATGCAATTGGTAATGTCCGTCATCCGTCAGAACAAAGCCACGCTTGTGATTGCCTTCATCACCCGGGATGTCGCACGGCTCGGGCTGACCGCCCTCGCCTTCCCACCGCACTTCCGAACTTGCCGAAGCATCCTTGCCCTCGCGTACCCCTTTGACGTAATCGGCAAATGCAGTGTGGGCCGTCGTCAGAGCGATATAGTCTTGCGGACGTTTCGGACCCGAGATCGCAGGCACGATCGTACCCATATCGAGCGACAACGTGTCAGTATAGATCGGCGCATAGTCGTCACCGCGCCACATGCCGTTTTCCTTGGCGTACGCTTCGACAAGCGCGATCCGGCCTTCGTCGCGGCCCGTGGTGCGCATGTACCGCAGCGTTTCGCCATCAATCGGGAAGAAACCACAGGTCGCACCATATTCCGGTGCCATGTTGGCGATTGTCGCGCGGTCCGCCAAGGGCAGGCTATCAAGGCCGGCACCATAGAATTCGACGAATTTGTTCACCACACCTTTTTCGCGCAGCATCTCGACCACTTTCAGCACCAGATCGGTCCCGGTGGTGCCCTCCATCATGGCACCGGTCAGCTCGAACCCGATAACCTCGGGAATCAGCATGGAGATCGGCTGACCCAACATCGCGGCCTCGGCCTCGATCCCGCCAACACCCCAGCCCAGAACGGCCATGCCGTTGACCATGGTGGTGTGGCTATCGGTACCGACCAACGTATCAGGGTAAGCAACTTCGACACCGTTTTGGTCTTTGTCAGTCCAGACAGTCTGCGCCAGATACTCCAGGTTGACCTGGTGGCAGATGCCAGTGCCGGGGGGCACAACGCGAAAGTTGTTAAACGCCTTCTGGCCCCATTTAAGAAAGGTATAGCGTTCGATGTTACGTTCGTACTCGCGGTCAACGTTCATCTGGAACGCACGCGGATTGCCAAATTCGTCGATCATGACCGAATGGTCGATGACCAGATCAACCGGGTTGAGCGGGTTGATCTTGTCCGCATCGCCACCCAAGGCCACCAGCCCGTCGCGCATCGCCGCAAGGTCAACCACGGCGGGAACGCCGGTGAAATCCTGCATCAGCACGCGTGCGGGACGATAGGCGATTTCGCGTGGGTTCTTGCCACCATTCGCGCCCCATTCGGCGAACGCCTTGATGTCATCGACGGTGACCGTTTTGCCGTCTTCGAAACGAAGCATGTTTTCCAGAACCACCTTCAACGCGGCAGGCAAGTTGGAGAAATCACCCAGACCGGCTTCCTGTGCAGCAGGAATCGAATAATAGGCGATGGATTGGCTGCCCGAGGTAAGGGTCTTACGGGTTTTGGCGGTGTCCTTGCCAACAAAAATGGTCATGGATGGCTCCCTTTATGGGTTAAAAAGTGCGGTGACTTGCGGCCTGAATGCCTTATCAGGCAATACATTTCAACAGTTATAAGCGCTGGATATAACAGATGTATACCGTTGTGTACAAAAATAACCACCCCCCACGTAATTTGACGTAACATCGGGTCAACAAAGCTTGAATGGCAATCTAAGATAGTCCGGTCTACAAAAAGAAACATAGCTTGAAAGTTGTGCTACCTATGAAACGTCTGACTTCGATACTCCTTGCCGTTGGGCTATTTGCCGGTGCCCCGGTGGCCGCGCAAAATCGACCCGTAGTAGTGGAGCTATTTACCTCGCAAGGGTGTTCGGCGTGTCCTCTGGCTGATCATGTTCTGAAAGAGCTATCCGAGAGGGATGACGTGATCGCATTGGCGCTTCATGTGGATTACTGGGACTATATCGGCTGGAAGGATCCGTTTGGCGATCCGTTGCACGGGCAACGCCAACGGGCCTATGCTTCGGCTGCGGGGCGCACATCCATATATACCCCTGAAATGGTGGTCAACGGTACCACCGACGTGGTCGGAACCAAACCGATGGCCTTGAGCCGCGCGATAGAGCAACACCGGCAAGATCCGGTGACGGTCAAACTTGATCTGGTTCGCGCAGCGGGGGTTGTCCATATTCACGTCGAGCCCCTGGCCGGAGCGGCTGGCCCCTATACCCTGCACATGTTGCGGTATCGTCCATACGCCACGACCGAGGTCAAAAGAGGTGAAAACGCGGGCAACACCATCGAGAATTACAACATCGTACAGGATTGGCAGGTTCTGGGCCGATGGGGCGGCCAAAAGGCCTTTGACACCAACGCCAAGCTGGCAGGTGACCTTCCGGTCGTGGTTTTGGTTCAACAAGGCGAAGCCGGACCTATCGCAGCCGCAGCGCGACTTCGGTAAACCTGTCTAGTTGTCGTTGATACGCCAACGGCGATGCACCCAGAACCACTGTTCAGGATCTGCGATGATCCGCGCGGCAAGGCTATCATTCAGCAATTGGGTCATGGTCAACGCATCGGTATGGGGGATCGGTCCTTCCAACACCGTCTCAAAGGACAGCCCGTCAGCTTGCCGGATACCATAAAACGGGATCAACAGCGCATCATATCGAAGGGCCAGTTCGGCTGCCGATAGCGCCGTGTTCGCGGGTTCGCCCAGAAAATCCAGCTGGGGGGCACCAAAAACATGTTGATCGAACAGCAATACAAGCTGACCACCCTGTTTGAGATGCCGCACAAAACCCGCCGTACCGCGTCGCCCCTGCGCAAACACCGGCCCGCCGAACGCCTCCATCGTTTTCACGTAGTGCGCGTTGAAGTAGGGGTTTTTCATATCCCGGTAGAGCCCGCCGATATCATAGCCCCTCGCGACCAGACATGCTCGGGTTGCTTCGTAATTTCCGTAATGACCCGTGACCAAGATCACAGCCCGACCGGTGGCCGCGGCCTGTTCGAGCGCTGAAACCCCTGCCCCGGTTGGCGTATTCTTCGCCATGCGGTCCGGGAATTCACGCGGCGAATAATTTTCGATAAAGCTGCGACCGACGTTGTTAAGACATCTGTCAGCGATTTCGTCGCGTCGATCGTCGGAAATTTCGGGCCATATCATAGCAAGGTTTTGGCGAGCCCGCTTGCGGTACCCCGCAAGAGGACCGACAACGCGCTCGACCATCCATCCGACAAAGGACAGGCGTGCACTGTAGGGAATCATCAACGCAAAGCGAACCAGGCCCACGATCACGGCATTGGTCAGGTAATGCCCGATACGTCGACCGACAGGGTCTTTAGAGGGGGATGCTAAGGGGGCCATATGCCTCGACTAACGATGAGAAAGCGCCCCTGCGCACAGGAGCTTTCATTTCTTAGCGTGCGTGGACGGCAGCAACAAGCAGGGCAATAGGCAAATAGCCCAACGGCATCTCGTGCCCTGCCTGACCATTTGGCGGCCTGTACCGCGAGTACCGCCAAAACGGCGAACAGTTGGGCTTTACAGTGGCATGTACACGCAGCCGATCAGGTTGCCGTGATTGACATTGGCCAGGGTCATGATTGCCGCAGTCGCGCCCTGCTGATCGGCCAAGGCCGAAGCAGCACTGCAAAGCTTCATGAATTCACTGAACTTACACAACTTCCACGTTCTGCATCATACACCGTACCCTCAGCGCAAGACATCGCGTGCTGGTCGGATGAACAGGTCGCGGAAGCAAATGAGGGCAGAACGACCAGAGCCAACGTGACCCAAACGGCCGGGCGCGCCTTGAGCGACGCATTTGCTATTCCAGGTTTCATCAGACTACTCCTTTGAGATGCAGACACAGGGTACACGCCCTTGCCACGATCTCAAAGGGGTTTGTCAGTCGTGATCGCTCCCGGTGCCGGGCCCGCTACCGTCAGTCTTTGAAAACCCGGTTGAAAATCGTATCCACATGTTTTGTGTGATACCCGAGATCGAACTTGGCTTCGATCTCTTCGGGGCTCAATGCGGCCAAGACCTCGTCATCTGCCAGAAGTTCGGTTTTGAAATCCTTACCCTCTTCCCAGACTTTCATCGCGTTGCGCTGAACCAGACGATAGCTGTCCTCGCGGCTGACACCGGCTTGGGTCAACGCCAGCAGAACACGCTGCGACATCACCAATCCGCTGAATTTGTTCATATTGGCCAGCATGTTATCCGGGTAGATCAACATGTTGTCGATGACGCCGGTCAATCGGTGCAGCGCGAAATCAAGGGTAATGGTGGTATCCGGGCCGATGGCCCGCTCTACACTGGAGTGCGCGATGTCGCGTTCATGCCACATGGTGACATTTTCCATAGCCGGGATGACCGCCATCCGAATGGTCCGGGCCAGACCCGTCAGGTTTTCGGTCAATACCGGATTTTTCTTGTGTGGCATCGCGGATGAGCCTTTTTGCCCAGCCGAGAAGAACTCCGCCCCTTCCAGCACCTCGGTGCGTTGCATATGACGGACTTCGGTCGCGACATTTTCGATCGAGCTGGCGATAACGCCGAGCGCGGCAAAGAATGCGGCATGGCGGTCGCGCGGTATGATTTGCGTGCTGATCGGTTCGGGGGTAAGGCCCAGTTGTTCGCACACGTGCTCTTCGACCCGGGGGTCGATGTTTGCAAAGGTCCCGACAGCGCCCGAGATGGCCCCGGTCGCAATTTCGGAACGGGCGGTTCTGAGGCGCGTCAGGTTGCGGTCCATCTCGGCATAGAAACGCGCGAATGTCAGCCCCATGGTGGTCGGTTCAGCATGGATACCATGACTGCGCCCCACACGTACCGTACTTTTATGTTCCATCGCGCGGCGTTTCAGCGCCGCGAGCAGCGCATGCATATCCGCGATCAAGATATCCGCGGCGCGGGTCAGCTGCACGTTGAAACAGGTATCCAATACGTCGGACGAGGTCATTCCCTGATGTACGAAACGCGCTTCGTCGCTGCCGACATGTTCCGCAAGGTGGGTCAGAAAGGCGATAACATCATGTTTCGTCATAGCCTCTATTTCGTCAATGCGCGCGACGTCGAATTCAGCATCCCTGGCTTTCCAGACCGCCTCGGCATTGGCCCGCGGAATGACGCCGAGATCGGCCATGGCATCGCAGGCATGTGCCTCGATCTCGAACCAGATGCGGAACTTGGTTTCGGGTGACCAGATTGCGACCATCTCGGGGCGGGAATAACGGGGGATCATACGAGGATACCTCTGTTTTGGGGGTGTGATTTCTGCGCGGGATAGACTGCGGGGACGTAAAGGACAAGTCTGATCGGTGTTCCTGAACCAGCCAACGGTATCGCGCGCGTAAAGGTCGGGTGCCTCCGGCGGGAGTTTAAGAGGCAAAATGAAAGGTCCGGCCGGTGCTAGAGTTTTCGGGGTGGCGATTGGCCGACCGCTCGGGCTAGATACCGAAGATTGAAAATATGCAGCTTTAAGGAATGGCCCTGTAATGCGTGATATGTCCCGCCTGAACCCCGCCACAATCGCGGCCCAAGCCGCTGGTGCCGTTGACACGCATAGCGGTGGCGTGGTGCCTGCGTTACCCATGGCGACAACGTACTTGCGCGGCGAAGATTACCAGCCATTGCGACCCGACAACATCTATCTGCGTGATCAGAGCGATATTGTAAGGGTGGCCGAGAACGTTTTGGCGCAACTCGAGGGAGCTGCGGACGCGTTGCTGTTTCCGTCAGGCATGGCCGCCATCGCCGCCGCTTTCCGCACGGTCCCCAACGGCGGGCGCGTGTTGATGCAAAGCCAGATATATTGGGGGACCACAAAGTGGGTGCGCGACTTTTGCGCACGGCGGGAGATCGAGCTGCGCGAGGTTGAGGCATCAGATACAGATGCTTTCACGCGACTGTGCGAGACATTCAAACCGACGCTCGCATTGATAGAAACCCCGTCTAACCCGTGGCTGCGCATTGTTGACATCGAGGCTGCCGCGCAGGCCGCACATGCCGCGGGCGGGATACTGGTGGTAGACAGTACCGCCGCTACGCCGATCTTGCAAAAGCCGCTAAGCTTGGGGGCGGATATCGTGATGCATTCCGCGACCAAGGGCATCAATGGTCATTCAGATGTATTGGCTGGCGTTTTGGCGGTGCGCGATACAGAGCCGAAGGTCTGGAACGATATCAAGGTTGACCGGCATGATACAGGTGCCGTGATTGGCCCGTTTGAAGCATGGCTCTTGGTACGCGGCATGCGCACCCTCCCCCTGCGGATGCGGCAGATGACGCAAAATGCACTGGCCGTGGCGGAGTTTCTGGCCGAGCAACCGCAGGTCGAGGCCGTGCTTTACCCGGGGCTTGCGACCCACGCCGGGCACAAACTGGCCACCAGCCAGATGGCAGGTGGATACGGGTCCCTGCTGTCATGCGTTGTCCGGGGCGGCGCAGATGTGGCTTTGCAGGTTGCGGGACGGCTGAACCTTTTTCACCGCGCGACATCGCTTGGGGGTGTCGAGAGCCTCGTCGAGCATCGCCACACCATAGAACCACATACGGGAATACCGGAGGGCCTGCTGCGTCTGTCGGTGGGAATCGAAGATATCGAGGATCTCAAGGCGGATCTGCGAGGGGCGTTGGGAAATTAACGTGATCAGATAGTGCAAGCCGCCGCGACAGCCCGGCTGGACCGGGCATCGCTGTATCAGATGATCAAGTGTCCCGAATTCACATCAGCAAAGTTCGGCGGCGCGACATGCATCCTGTCCGCGCAAGCTGCCCTGAACTTCCGGCGCTGCAAGCAACGCCAAG
Source organism: Sulfitobacter sp. L-8 (assembly GCF_056859255.1). Lineage (NCBI taxonomy): Bacteria > Pseudomonadati > Pseudomonadota > Alphaproteobacteria > Rhodobacterales > Roseobacteraceae > Sulfitobacter > Sulfitobacter sp. L-8. The sequence continues at coordinate 74,024 of NZ_JBSXOD010000056.1, read as the reverse complement.
ACGACCGATGACGGAGCCCGAAACACGACGCGATGCATGATCAATGAAACAGGGTTTTGTGGTGCGGTCGGAGAGACTCGAACTCTCACGGGTGTTACCCCACAGCGACCTCAACGCTGCGCGTCTACCATTCCGCCACGACCGCACGCCATGGATGGTGAAGGTCGTTTAGACAAACTCTGGCACCTTGTGAAGAGACAATCGATAGGATTTTTCATTCCCATCGAAACCACGACGGTTTTATACGGTCTAGAGCGTAGCAATATGGCGGCGGACCCTTGAGGGGATGCGCAATAGTGCCGTTGACCCACGATACGGTATCTCTGGCGTCACAGCGGTGCAGATCTGAGGGACCATTCCGGGATGCTTCAGCGAGCCGGCAACCTGCACCAGTATCTGGTCAGACAACGCAGCGTGGTGACATCCAGCCTTTTCTTTGCGACCCGCACTGGGTAGAGCTACGCTATGGTAGAATGGATCATATCGGACGGCCTGACCGACTTTCGGGAGGCCGAGGCCTGGATGGAAACCCGCGCGCTTCACATCGCCGCGGGAGAAGCCTCGGAATGCATCTGGCTCGTCGAACACCCCCCGATATATACTGCGGGGACCTCAGCCAAGCCGAAGGATCTCGCCGAGCCGACAAGGTTTCCCGTCTATGACACCCGCCGCGGTGGGCAGTATACCTATCATGGGCCGGGTCAGCGCGTTGTTTATGTCATGTTGGATGTGGGCAGGCGCGGCCGCGATGTGAGGCGATTTGTGCAACAGCTCGAGGCGTGGGTCATCGCGACGCTGGATACATTCAATGTCAAAGGTCAAATTCGCGACGGTCGCGTCGGTGTCTGGGTCGAGCGGCCCGATCGACCTTTGGGCCCGGACGGACATGTGGCAGAGGACAAGATCGCAGCGATCGGTATCCGGTTGCGAAAGTGGGTCAGTTTTCACGGTATCAGTATTAACGTCGACCCTGACCTAAATCACTTCAGTGGTATCGTTCCCTGTGGAATCAGCCAACACGGGGTGACATCTTTGGTGGATCTGGGTCTTCCCGTCACAATGGCATCTGTCGATGTGGCACTCAGAGCCCAATTTGAAGACGTGTTTGACCCTACTTAACAAGATTCTCTCAGCCGAGCGGGTCCAGGGTTCGGCTGACCGGTAAAAGGTTTTTACGGTCAATGCGCGCCAGAACCGCTCGGGCATGCACCGCTTCAGGGCTTTTTTGACGGAATCGACAATATTTATCTTGGTCTGATTCAGTTTGTGGTAAGATCATGCAACCAAAATGGGTTGTATGGTGCCGTAGGACCAAGGCTGTGTTGCACATTCGCCCCTGCTTGCAGGCCAATCGCGGTTTGCCTGATATTTTCGTGCCCTGCGTCAAACGGGGCCATTGCCCCTAAAGGCAAGCCGCACTAGAACGAACGTCAATTCAATGCGCGTTCCCTGTTGGAACGTGAGTTGGCTCACCAATTGCAGGAGGCACCGCATGGCAGACGCAGCCATTCACGGGCAAGACCATCACGACGAGCGTGGTTTTTTCACACGCTGGTTCATGTCCACAAACCACAAAGACATTGGTATCTTGTACCTGTTTGTCTCAGCCCTTGTTGGCTTTATCTCTGTTTCCTTCACTGTCTATATGCGCCTGGAGCTTATGCACCCTGGCGTACAGTACATGTGTATGGAAGGTGCGCGCTTGATTGCAGACAGCAGCGCCACATGTACGCCCAACGGGCATCTTTGGAACGTATTGATCACCGGGCACGGCATCTTGATGATGTTCTTCGTCGTCATTCCCGCGCTTTTCGGGGGATTCGGCAACTATTTCATGCCGTTGCAGATCGGCGCACCGGATATGGCCTTTCCCCGGATGAACAACCTTTCATTCTGGCTTTACGTCGGTGGTACAACCCTGGCGGTGATTTCCGTCCTGACACCAGGCGGCAACGGTCAGCTCGGGTCCGGTGTGGGTTGGGTTCTTTACCCGCCATTGTCTGTCCGCGAAGGCGGTATGTCGATGGATTTCGCAATCTTCGCCGTACACGTGTCGGGCGCGTCTTCCATTCTGGGCGCGATCAACATGATTACGACATTCCTGAACATGCGCGCGCCTGGCATGACGCTGTTTAAGGTGCCACTTTTCAGCTGGTCGATCTTCGTCACAAGCTGGTTGATCTTGCTGTCACTGCCCGTGCTCGCCGGTGCGATCACCATGCTGCTGATGGATCGCAACTTTGGTTTTGCATTCTTCGATCCCGCAGGTGGCGGCGATCCAGTGCTTTATCAACATATTCTGTGGTTCTTCGGGCACCCTGAAGTCTACATCATCATCCTTCCGGGTTTCGGCATCATCAGCCACGTTATCGCAACATTCAGCCGCAAGCCAATTTTCGGGTATCTTCCGATGGTATGGGCGATCATTGCGATTGGCGCACTCGGTTTTGTCGTCTGGGCGCACCACATGTATACGGTCGGTCTTTCGTTGAACCAGCAAGCCTACTTCATGTTGGCAACGATGGTAATTGCTGTTCCCACAGGGGTGAAGGTATTCAGCTGGATCGCGACCATGTGGGGCGGATCTGTTGAATTCAAGACGCCGATGCTTTGGGCGTTTGGCTTCCTGTTTCTGTTCACCGTTGGTGGTGTGACGGGCATCGTGCTGTCGCAGGCTGCCGTCGACCGGTATTACCATGATACCTACTATGTCGTGGCGCACTTCCACTATGTGATGAGCCTTGGTGCCGTATTCGCCATCTTTGCCGGCATTTACTTTTATCTGCCCAAAATGTCGGGGCGTATGTACCCTGAATGGGCAGGTAAGTTGCACTTCTGGGCAATGTTCATCGGCGCGAACCTGACCTTCTTCCCACAACACTTCCTGGGTCGTCAGGGTATGCCGCGCCGCTACATCGACTACCCCGAAGCGTTCGCATACTGGAACCTGTGGTCATCTATCGGTGCTTTCCTCAGCTTTGCCTCGTTCGTCTTCTTCCTCGGCGTCATGCTCTATACCTTGACAAAAGGTGCGCGGAGCACTGCGGCAAATCCTTGGAACGAATTCGCCGATACACTTGAATGGACGCTCCCTAGCCCGCCTCCGGAGCATACGTTCGAGATCCTGCCCAAGCAGGAAGACTGGGACAAGCAACACAGCCACTAATCATATGCTGTGAAAAAGATTCGGGGCTCCAACGGCGGTTGGGGCCCTTTTTTTGTCGCGCACAGCCTTATGCCAGGGCCAGTTTAAAACCCGAACAAGCGGACCTGCCGCCTTTGCGTGGCCATAGAAACGCAGGCCATGGCCCCGCCTGAAAATCGCTTGAATTAAATGCCCAAATTTGTCTTTTTCCTCTTGCAGCCCAGGGCCGCTGACGGTAAATCACGGCTCACCAGAGGATGCGGGCGTAGCTCAGGGGTAGAGCATAACCTTGCCAAGGTTAGGGTCGAGAGTTCGAATCTCTTCGCCCGCTCCAACTGGTTCTTTGCAACCCAGCAAAGTTAACAGGGCCGCCTTCGGGCGGCCTTTGTGTGTTTGAGCCGTGGTGGTCTTTTTGATTTTCCCTTGCCCTACGCCCACAAGCTTCGCAGATATTCTAGCAAGCCTGCCTCGCCAGCCAGTAAACATTGGGATCGCGAATCTTTTCTTGATCGGCTCGTGCGATTGGCGGTAGATGCAGATAGTGCAATCAATGCGATCACAACAGAGCGCAGAGACTGCTGATCGAACAATGAATGAATGAACCCGCAAATGGGTCAACATCAAGAGCAGTAAAAACATGTCTAAACTAATTATCGCGCTCACAAGCGCCATCTTATTCGCGGCCTCTACCGCCAACGCAATCGAGCTGGTAGGTGGGTCCGCGCGCGTCGATTTATCGGCGTTCACCGGTGACACAAGCTTTAGAAGGCTGGGGTTCGAGGGATCCCTTGAGCTTGAGGTTTCACCGCTTATAAACGCGCAAATCGACTTGGGGCACAATCGTGCTGCGTACACCGGCACTAACGCGACCAACTTCGGTGCTCACGCCATCTATAAATTCGATGCCTACAATTCCTTCGGTGCCTTTGTGACGCGGGAAAAGACCTTGGGCCAACACATGACCTTTTACGGTCTCGAGTTCGGCGTTGAAACAGGCTCGATCGAATATGAAGGGTACCTTGGTCGGGTCAATGCGACCCGCGATGACACGAATGCGTTTGGTGTGTCTGCACGCTATCTGATGATGAACGGTCTCGGCATCACCGGGAGCCATGCCGAGGTCAACCGTCTGGGAGTAACCCGCACCAGCGTCAAACTGGATCGCGAATTATCCACGGATATTAATCTGTTTGTCGAAGCAGGCATCGGAAAAACAAATACTTACGGCGTCAACGAAAGTTCACCTTTCGTCGGGATCGGCGGAAAGGTCAATTTTGGCCGGGAACGCGGGACAACCTTTGATCAACGCAGCATAAGTAAGCTGATACCCGGCTTTTAGACAGCGACGAAACAAGGTCGGCGGTGCGTCGCCGTCAGTAGGTTCCCCAGCAGCCTGAATGCCGGCCTATCGTTGCAAAGCCAGCCGATTATAGAAGCGATATCAGGGACCTGGCCGAAAGTGTCTCGCGTTCCATCCGGTCGATAGCGTTGATGTGCCACTCGAGCCCGGACTGCCCTTGCGAAGCAGCTTCGTGCAAGTTGTCTTTGGCGGTGCTGGCCTGCTGCGAACTGAGCAGCAAGGCCTGGGCAAGCTTGGCCCGGTTTTCGCGGATGGCGGCCAGCCGCATCTGATATACCTTCGTGTCGATGCTCCCGCTTGCCTTGAGATCCATCAGGGTTTTCATTTCGTCGTCCTGACGCGCCAGCATGGCGGGCAAGTTTTCATTGACCTGCCCCAGCTTGTCATTCGACTTGCGAATACTGCGCACCAGAGCGTTGGCAGAAACAAGTTCGACGCGCTGATTCACTTTGCGTTTTCCCGAAATATTACCGCTGATCGCACCAACCAGCCCCCCCGCAGCGGCTGCTTTTGCGCATCCCGCCGCGTTTGACCCTGCTACCACCACCAGTCCACAGCCCACCGCGGCCCCTACCGCGGCATGCTTGATGGTGGAGCTGCGGACAATATCCTGCATTAATTCATCAAGTGCGCGAGCCTGCTCGACCATTATCGTTTCGTCTTGAAAGCCATCTTGAAAAGACAACGGGCTAACCTTCTGTGCCGTCCAATCACCCGCCCCCACATTTGGGGCAGTACAGCCTGACACTGCAATCGCGATAACAAGGGGGAAGAGCATCAGAGAATTTGGCATGACAACGTCCAGAATGGTTTCTACAGTCGGTATATACAATCTAATCTATGTCGAGAATGTGCCGATATTGCGGCACCTTTGAAGCGGGCGTAAAATTTGATAGCCTATGGATCTCATGCCTGACTGTCGCCTTCCATCGGATTCAAGGTCTTTTCGTAAATCGAAAATTAACCATCGCCATATTCTCGCCGAGATTGTTTACTATCGATTAGTCTACTGCGGGTATTTTGATATCCACTGATACATTGCTGAGTATGTGAGGATTAAATAGTGAAGATATTAGCCGTAGATGATGATCCGTTTATCCGCGAACTTTTTCCCTCGATCTTTGCGAATACTGATCTGACAGATGTCCACACAGCACCATCTGGCCACGCAGCGCTTGATGCGATCAAGGCTCAGCGAAAACCTTTCGATTGTTTCCTTCTCGACGTTGACATGCCCGAAATGGACGGCATCGAACTGTGCAAGCGTATCCGCACCCTTCCCGGTTACGAGAGCAAGCCGATTTTAATGCTGACCGCCAAGACCGATTCAGTCTCGATTGAAAATGCGTTTGCCTCCGGGGCGAATGACTATATCGCCAAGCCATTCAACCTAAAAGATATTTCAAATCGCATCCGGGTCGCAGAGCGTCTACTTCTCAACGCCAAGACGATCAAAAGAATAGGCAAAGACGACATTCCGCAAAACGATGAGCGTGGTCGTCATGACTTTGATCACGCCGAAAAGCTGCACCTTGCCGATACAAACCGCCTGATACTATCCTTCTCGTTAGGCAATTACATTACCCAGCTTGATCGAAATGATCTGGAAAAGTGTCAGGTCTTTTGCGTCGCCGTTGACGAGTCTGAACCGTTGTTCAACAAAACCTCGTCCAAGGAATTTCTCGCGATATTATCGGATGTAGGCACAGCCCTGACCGAAGTGATCAAATGCCCGCACCTGCTGATGTGCTATGAAGGTGCCGGGTCATTTCTGTGCATCACACGCGACCCGGACCTGCCAGAATGGGATGCGATCGAGGAAGCGCTTCAAGAAAAGCTGGACCATCGTGCGCCGATTGGCGGCGATGATGCACCTTTGTCCATCACGCTATCGGTCGGAACTCCGATACCGCCAAACGCAAACCGCACGCAACGCGTGAAAAAGACATTTGAAAGGGCGTTGAGCCGCGCTCGGATGCGTTATGCGACAAAATGCGCCGCAGCGTGATAAGTTAGTTTATCGGGAATTGAACCAGGCATTTGGCTGCATTGGTCTGATAATCCGTTAGCGTCTGCGTTAGGTCACGCCGATTACGCATTATCGCCAACGCGCTTTTTTTTTCGGCGCGTGTGCCTGTAACATGCTTTTCAAGGATCAAAACAGTGATGCCCAACATGACTTTTGTTTCGTCAGGCCCGATCAAATCTGCTTGCGACAACAACACTGCCGTATAGGCAAGGGTGTTTGCGCAGCGCAGTGCGGCTGCTTCTTCCCCTTTGTAAATGCGGGCTGATGCGGCCGGGGCAACAAAAATCAATCCTGCCAGCAGAACGACGCGAACGTTCAAAACACTTTAAACGTCATCGTGGTCAACGACCGTTCGATACCGTCTATGTCCAGCAAATGATCATTTATATAAACGCCTACATCCTCGCCCTTAGGGATGTACAACTTCATCAACAAGTCGAAATCACCTGACGTAGAATAAAGCTCCGAATGGATCTCACGAAGCGCAATTTCTTCTGCAACACGATAGGTGGTCCCGGGACGGCAACGGATTTGGATAAAGACGCAGGTCGACATGAAGACGCTTTCGGCTGGTTATGCTGCGCTCAAGCTGACATATGGGGGTATGCGCTGCAATGACTCAATCGCTCTTCGGCGCACTTCGATCGGTCACTTGGTCTTGGCGTGGCGATCTACCCTGCTATAAGGCCGTAAAGACGGAGAACTCACATGCGCCAGTCCACCATCAAACGCTCAACTGCTGAAACTGACATCACCGTCGAAATCGACCTCGATGGTACCGGATCATATGCAAACAACACCGGCGTGGGTTTTTTTGACCATATGCTCGATCAATTGGCGCGGCATTCTCTGATCGATATGAAGATCACCGCGAAAGGTGATTTGCATATCGATGCCCACCACACAGTCGAGGATGTAGGCATCGCGTTGGGTCAGGCACTGACCTCTGCGCTTGGCGACAAACGCGGCATCCGACGTTATGGTTCTTGCCTGCTGCCGATGGACGACGCATTGCTTCGGACCGCGCTTGACCTGTCAGCCCGCCCCTTTCTGATCTGGAACGTAGCTATCCCGACGGCGAAGATCGGTGATTTCGACACTGAACTGGTACGTGAATTTTTTCAGGCCCTCAGCACCCATGGTGGGATCACCCTGCATGTCGATATGCTACACGGTATCAATAGCCACCACATAACAGAAGCCGCTTTCAAATCTGTCGCACATGCGTTGCGCCAGGCCACCGAGATTGACCCACGCAAATCCGGTGACATCCCGTCAACCAAGGGTGCATTGTAAACCATGTTGACGGCGATAATAGACTACGAATCCGGCAACTTGCATTCGGCTCACAAGGCATTTGAACGCATGGCGCGCGAAACCGACGCCGGGCAGGTAGTCGTCACTGCGGACGCCGATGTCGTCGCGCGCGCAGATCGTCTGGTCTTGCCGGGCGATGGCGCCTTTCCCGCTTGCATGGCTTCGCTCAAGGGTCAGAGCGGTGTTTACGCAGCTATTGTCGAAGCCGTCGAGGTAAAGGCCCGGCCCTTTTTGGGCATCTGCGTCGGTATGCAGCTGATGGCGACATGGGGTCGTGAGTATGAAGATACGGCAGGGCTGGGGTGGATTACCGGCGAAGTGACCAGAATTTCCCCCGAAGACCCCGGTTTGAAGGTCCCTCACATGGGGTGGAATGATTTGATCATTGATCATCCTCACCCGGTTTTCGAAGGTGTAGAAACGGGTACCCACACCTATTTTGTCCATAGCTATCAGATGAATGTGTCCAACTCGGAGCAACGGCTTGCTCATGTCGACTATGCTGGCGATGTAACGGCAGTGGTCGGGCGGGACACGATGCTGGGCATGCAGTTTCACCCCGAAAAAAGCCAGACGACGGGTTTACGCATGATCGCCAACTTCCTCAGCTGGCGGCCTTAGTCAGAGGTTTTCGCTTTCCGTCAACGCAAGCGCGTCCAGACCATCTCGTCGCACTGCCCGTCGGCGCATTTTTGCAACTTCATCGCGTTTCCGTTCACCAGCATTGTCGCGATCTGCTTTTTCGACGCAGATGGTTCCAGGAACGTGCCCACATAGCTTCCGTCAGCCTGGGGCTTCATATCCCAGAAAACGCGTTTGCCAACGGCCGTTGATCTTTTCTCGTAACCGTAGCGGTCTTTGGCACGTTCAACCGTACCACACAGTGCCGTCCCACATGGCTTGGCGCGAACATGTATGACCAATCCGTTCTGGTCCGGCTTGGATCGCCAGACCCGTTCCACAACATCGGAAAAAACCGGGGCAGATACCCCCGTGACGACAGCGGCAAGCAATATTGATTTAAACAATAGCATTGTATCACTCCCCCAAGCGACACGTGCCTTACAGTTTTTCGATAGCGCACCAAAAAACCAAGGCGCAGCCTATCATACGCCTGCGCCCCGATTCGTTCAATTACCCTATCGCTTTGCTTTCGCCCGACGCGGCTACTGTACGCGCTGCCAGGATTGTTTGGAACATATCAACCCGCCCGCAACGCAGCCCGACAGCTTGAGATTATTCCCCGAAACCGACATTTTCCCGTTATAGATCTTGTTGTTGGAAGGCCGCCATACCTTGCCTGCGTAATCGCCGTTTCCATCGGGCACCATATCAATCACCAACTTTTTGCCCAGGTTTTCCGACATGTATTCGCCTTCATCCTTGAACGTTCTCTGGATTGTCCCGCAGATCGCCGCCCCACAAGGGACCATCTCGACATAGGCATAAGCGCCCTCGTCGGGCTGGGTCTTCCAAACGCCGATGGCGGGATCCGTCGCCAGTGCAGCTCCTGCCCATGTGATGCCGACCACGGTCGCCAGTATTGTTTTTTTCATGATTTAACCTCCCTACATTGTCACACATTGGGGCGAGATTGACGATTCAGGCAAGGTTAACGTAACGGCTACTCGCGATCCGTTGCAAATTCTCTCCCCTCGTGCGATCTGGCCCACAACTCCCACAGCGCAAGGGCGAATTTCATGATCCTATACCCCGCAATCGACCTCAAAGATGGTCAGGCAGTTCGTCTTGTTCATGGTGAAATGGACCAGTCTACCGTTTTCAACGATGACCCGGCAGCTCAGGCCCGCGCCTTTGTCGACGCCGGCTGCTCATGGTTACACCTGGTTGATCTGAACGGGGCCTTCGCAGGCACGCCGGTGAATGCCGCCCCCGTCGAGGCGATATTGAAAACCTGCAATGTTCCCGCACAATTGGGCGGTGGTATCCGCGACATGGCGACAATCGAGGCGTGGCTGGACAAAGGGCTGGCTCGCGTGATTCTGGGAACAGTCGCGGTTGAAGACCCGGGATTGGTACGTGAAGCCGCGCGTGCTTTTCCAAATCAGGTTGCCGTGGGGATTGATGCGCGCAACGGTCGCGTTGCCACCAAAGGATGGGCCGAGGAAACCGATGTGCGTGTCACCGACCTGGCGCGTTCCTTCGAAGATGCCGGCGTCGCCGCGATAATCTACACCGACATCCTGCGCGATGGCGCGATGGGCGGGCCCAATATCGACGCAACGGCGGCGCTCGCCCGCGCAGTCGACATACCGATCATCGCCTCCGGGGGCGTAAGCTCGTTGGCCGATCTGCAAGCCCTCAAAGCCACCAATGTGATCTCGGGTGCCATTTCGGGTCGTGCTTTGTATGACGGTGCCATTGATCTGGCCGAGGCCCTGAAAGCACTGGCCTGATCTTCCAAATGGTCTTAAATCCTCGGGAGGTCTGGAGGGCGGACCGCCCTCCAGCGGCTTGCCATCAGCCATGCCTCCCGCTATGGAAACACCATGCTAAAAACCCGTATCATTCCCTGCCTGGATGTCGCCGACGGTCGTGTGGTCAAAGGCGTCAATTTTGTGGGCCTGCGCGATGCGGGCGACCCGGTTGATGCCGCCATCGCCTATGACGCCGCCGGGGCCGATGAACTGTGTTTTCTTGACATCCATGCCACTCATGAAAACCGCGGAACCATGTTCGACCTCGTCACGCGTACCGCCGAACATTGCTACATTCCACTGACGGTAGGGGGCGGCGTGCGCAGCTTGGCGGATGTGCGTGCCTTGCTGTTGGCCGGTGCAGACAAGGTCAGCTTCAACTCTGCGGCAGTTGCCAACCCCGACGTGATCGCTGAGGCGGCGGATCAGTTCGGCAGCCAGTGCATCGTCTGTGCCATCGACGCCAAAACCACCGCCCCCGGCAAATGGGAGATTTTTACCCACGGCGGGCGCAAACCGACAGGTATCGATGCTGTGGAGTTCGCCCGGCTGGTGACCGCGAAAGGAGCCGGAGAGATTCTCTTGACCTCGATGGATCGCGACGGGACCAGACAGGGGTTCAACCTACCCCTCACCCGTGCGATTTCAGACGCGGTAAGCGTGCCTGTCATCGCCTCGGGCGGCGTCGGCACCCTTGATCACCTTGTTGACGGTGTCATCGAAGGAGGCGCATCAGCGGTTCTCGCTGCATCGATTTTCCACTTTGGTGAATTCACCGTAGCCCAGGCGAAACAGCACATGGCTGCCGCAGGCATCACGATGAGGCTCACATGACGCTCAACGACCTTTTTGAAACGATCAAGGCCCGCAAGACGGCTGATCCGACGGACAGTTGGACCGCGCAATTGCTGGCAAAGGGTCCTGAAAAATGCGCCGAGAAATTTGGCGAAGAAGCCGTCGAAGCGATCATTGAAGCGGTGAAAGGCGACCAGGCCGCGCTGACATCCGAGGCCGCGGATGTTCTGTACCACCTCTTGGTGATGCTCGCGTCGCGCGATGTCGAGTTGACAGATGTCCTTGATGAACTCGCCGCGCGTCAGTCCAGAAGCGGTATCGCGGAAAAAGCCTCGCGCTAGGCGACAGGGCAAGGCTACTCTACCCAAGGTTGGCATCGCATCACTTCGGGGGCACTGGCTACGCCACCCACAGCACCGGATGTTAAAGCTTGCTGGAAATGATCCCGGTCGCGAAACCTCCCATGCGCAGTTCGCCAAAGAGACGTTGATATTCGATTTTCGGGCATCTGTTCTGGATCACGGTAACGCCACGCGCCTCGGCCAGTTGAGCGGCTTCGGCGTGTTGCACGCCAAGCTGCATCCAGATTGTCCCAAGCCTCGGAAAGGCATCCAGTGCCTCGGTCACGATCCCAGGAACAGCGTCGGATCGGCGAAAAATATCAACCATATCGACCTCGCCTTCGACATCCGACAGGCTACCGACAATTGTCTCGCCGAACAGCGTGTCTCCAGCGTGCCCTGGGTTCACAGGCACGACCTGATATCCCTTTAACTTTAGGTACCGCGCAACATAATAGCTTGGCCGCACCGGATTCATTGAAACGCCGACCACCGCAATACGTTTTGTTTGCGTGAGAATCTTTTTCAACGTTTCGTCGGAATATGTCATGGCTTTACTTTGCACATCCACGGGCATAAAAAAAGCGCCCTTATGGCGATAACCATAGGGCGCATAGGTACGGAACGAGGGACAGTATAGTGACCGACAAGCGTTCCGGGCTTGCCGTCCTGATAACAAGGTATGAATTCGATACGTGATTCAAAGACCTTTTGACAAATCCGTGAACAGTTCGCTGAAAAACAAGCCAAAACCTGCCGATGCGGCACGCAGACTAGTCAAAAACATCCTCCACTGCATCGGCGACCTCATAGGCCAGCTTTTGAAGCCATGATTTCTTCTTCTTAACGCGTTTCTGTTTCACCTTCTTTTGCTTAATCTGTGGAAACTGCCGCAAAACAGGCCGTGTCGCTTTCGTCGGTGGCTTTACAGGAATGGATTTCAGATCGTGCAAGGGGGCACCACAGTTTGCGCAGGCAAGCTCATGCCTGCCCTCGCCCAACGTCAATGCCGCCTTACTTCCGCAAAAGCAGCATGTCGCGATTCGGGTTGGGTAATTCAACCGGTCTCTCCTTAGCCGCGAACCATACCGTTAATCGAACAGCAGCCTTAAGTGTGCGCCCGAGAAGCATATAAGGCGATCGCCGCCGCGTTCGAGACATTGAGCGAGCCAAACCCACCCCCTGCGTCAATCCGTACCAGCGCATCGACGGTTTCTTTAGTCTTTTCACGCAGCCCAGGTCCTTCGGCCCCCAGAACCAACGCGACGGGCCGGTCGCGCTTGCCCTCCAGCGCCGTTTCCACGGTCATATCGGCTTCGCCGTCCAGCCCCAGCACCAGATAGCCCATATTTTGCAGTTCTTTGATTGTGTCTGCCAAGTTGCGCACCCGTAGATACGGCTGTCTCTCCAGCGCACCACTGGCCGATTTGGCGAGCGCGCCCGTTTCAGGTGCCGCATGATGACGCATCCCGATCACAGCCGACGCCCCGAGCACTTCGGCAGAACGCAGGATCGCTCCGACGTTATGAGGGTCCGTCACACGGTCCAGCAGCAACACACGGGGGGCGACCGCACCGATGCACACTTCCTTCACACTTCCCCAGCTTAGCGGCTTCACCTCAAGCACCGCCCCCTGATGAACCGATCCGGAATCAAGCGGCGGACGGAATTTTCGCGGGTCCACGACCTCGGGCGTGACCCCTGCCTTGGCGATTGCCTCTTCCAACTTGGCCTGCGCATTGGGCGTGACCATTAATTTTAATTTTTCCCGCTCAGGATTCTCCAGTGCATCGCGCACCGCATGCAGACCGAAAAGCCACACCGTCTGGCTCGCTTCGACCTTTTTTTCCTGCTCTTTTTGCACAACCCACTTAGGTTTTTTCATCACGGAACCTTCTATCCTGTCTCGCACGGAAAATTTCCCTGCACTTCGCCCCGGTTTTCGCCTTGACGCCTATACGGACCGCTTGTAATCACGCCTCCACGTCCTGTGCAATGCGCAGGGTGAAAGTGGGCGACAGGCCGCAAGGTGTGGCAGGGGACTGTAACTCCCTCGCGGAGACGCACGCCTGGTTCGATTCCAGGGTCGCCCACCATTTTCCCTCCTCAAATATACGGCTTATCGCGCTAGGGGTTTACCCCGTTGCGCCTGTCGGGCCAATTCGTGTCTTTTGTGAATCTTGTTTTGCATCTACAGTTCCACTGATGACGCAACTAGGTTTCCGGATTTGCCCCAAGCCCCCGCCCAAGCACAAGATTTCAATATCGCGATTGTTGGTCAGCGCGGTCGGTTGTCCTATGAAGCATTGTTGTTCGCTGCGTCCCTGCGCCACACCAGTCCGGATTTCCATGGGCGTCTGTTGATCATGGAACCGCAGCCCGGCGACCTTTGGTCAGAAGACCCCACGATCAAGGATCCCGAAATCCGTGGCGCGCTCAACAACTTGGGGGCGGAAATCATCCCCTTCCAAAGCAACCACTTTGGCACCGCCTATCCTTACGGCAACAAGATCGAAATGCTGACGGCCCTGCCCAAAGACGAACCGTTTGTGTTTTTCGACACCGACACGTTGATCACCGGCGATATCACATCGGTTCCGTTTGATTTTGACCGGCCCTCTGCATCGCTGCGACGGACCAACACCTGGCCAGTGCCGCAGTTGTATGGGCCACAATATACCGGTCTATGGAAATCGCTTTACGACAAATTCGGGCTGGATTTCGAAAGCAGTCTGGATCGGGGTCAACCTGATGAATACTGGCAACGCTATCTGTACTTTAACGCGGGTTTTTTCTTTTACCGGTGTCCGCATGAATTCGGGGACCAGTTTTTGAAATTTGCCTTGGAAATCCGTGATGCCCCCCCTGACGAGCTTTGCGCGCAATCCTTCGATCCATGGCTGGATCAGATCGCCCTGCCCCTGGTGATCCATTCCCTGGGCGGAGGCCGCAGTACGCTGCCGACAGGTTTGATAGATGGGCAGGTCAGTTGCCACTACCGGCTTTTGCCGCTCCTCTACGCCCGTGAACACCAACTCGCGATCGATACGCTTGAGACCGTCACGGCACCGAACAAGCTTAAGAAAGTGTTGAAAGGCTATGAGCCGATCAAGCGGATGGTGTATCAGGGACGGGGACGAAAAGCCCGGGCCTTGTTTGACCAAAACAAGTTGCCCCGCAAGGAACAGGCCATCCGCAATCGACTGAAATCTAACGGGTACTGGATGCGCTAGGCGGTCGCCGCGACAGGATGTGCGCCCGCCTTGCACCAAGCGACAATCACTTGTAACGGAATCTTCGTTCCCCTAACCATATCGCAAGCAACATACGGGAGAGCACACATGACAAACGACCCCACATATGGTTTCGACACATTGCAGATTCACGCAGGTGCAAAGCCTGATCCAGCGACAGGTGCGCGCCAGACGCCGATTTACCAGACCACTGCCTATGTGTTCCGCGATGCCGATCATGCAGCCGCGCTGTTCAACCTGCAGGAAGTGGGCTTTATCTATTCGCGCCTGACCAACCCGACCGTTGCTGTGTTGCAAGAACGTATCGCCACCCTGGAAGGGGGCGTTGGTGCTGTTTGCTGTTCGTCAGGGCATGCCGCGCAGATCATGGCGCTCTTTCCCCTGATGGGACCGGGCAAGAACATCATCGCCTCGACGCGGTTGTATGGCGGGACGGTCACGCAATTCAGCCAGACGATCAAACGTTTCGGCTGGTCGTGCAAGTTTGTCGACTTCGACGACGTTGACGCTGTGAAAGCGGCTGTTGACGATGACACGCGCGCCATATTCGGCGAAGCGATTGCCAACCCGGGCGGTTATATCATGGATGTGCGCGCCATTGCCGACGTGGCGGATGATGCGGGTATCCCTTTGATTATTGATAACACCACGGCCACGCCATATCTATGCCGGCCCATCGAACTTGGCGCGACGCTCGTGGTACATTCGACAACCAAATACCTGACCGGCAACGGCACGGTAATGGGAGGTTGCGTCGTCGATTCAGGTAAATTCGACTGGTCGGCAAATGATAAGTTTCCATCATTCAGCCAACCCGAACCAGCGTATCACGGCCTCAAATTCCACGAGACCTTTGGTCCGCTTGCCTTTACCTTTCATAGCATCGCCATCGGTTTGCGGGATTTGGGCATGACAATGAACCCTCAGGCTGCTCACTATACCTTGATGGGTACGGAAACTTTGTCGCTGAGAATGGACCGTCATGTCGAAAATGCGATGAAGATTGCCACTTGGCTCGAAAATGATGACCGCGTTGATTACGTGACCTATGCGGGCCTTAAATCATCACCCTATTTCGAGAGAGCGAAATCGGTTTGCCCGAAAGGGGCCGGCGGCCTGTTCACCTTTGCTGTCAAGGGCGGGTACGATGCTTGCGTCAAGCTGGTGAACGCGTTGGAAATATTCAGCCATGTCGCCAACCTGGGTGACACCCGTTCGCTGATCATCCACTCTGCATCCACCACGCACCGACAGCTGAGCGCTGAACAACAAGAGGCCGCAGGCGCCAGTGCCAATGTCGTGCGCGTGTCGATCGGCACGGAAGATGCCAATGACCTGATCGCTGACCTGGACCAGGCATTGACCAAAGCCACCAGCTAAGCCATTGAATTTGCATATTACCCCGGCAGAGAATTGAAGTCTGCCGGGAACAGCGCCACCTTACGGTCCGCTTGATCATTCACCTTGTTCGATGGCAAAATGCACGGTGACTTGCACCCGCACATCAACTTCGCCTGTCTCGATTGGCGTATCCATGCTTTTCATCTGTGAAACGCGCATTTCCATTGGCCTATAGCCCTGACTGCTTTCGGACATGCTGATCACATCTCCAAGCTTTACACCCGCCGCAGAGGCCAGTTGCGTCGCCTTAGCTATGGCATCGTCAACGGCGTTCTTTCGCGCCTCGAGCAATGATTGGGAGTTATCTCGGATACCGAATTGCAGACCATTGAAATCATTCGCGCCCTCGGCGACCACCGCATCCAGCAAAAGCCCCAGCTTGGTCAGGTCGCGCACAGTCACTCGAACGGTATTACCCGCCTCATAGCCTACGACCTGTACCGATGTGCTGCCATCACGGGACCGTTCGTCATAGACCGGACGCAGATACAGACCACTGGTCTGCCGGTCCAGACCCGCGACCTGCAAGGTATCGAGCTTGGCCAGAATACCCCGCACTTTTCCCGATGTATTGGCCATTGCCTCAGACGCGGTTGGCGCACGCTCGCTGACGCCCAGGCTGAGCGTCGCCATATCAGGCGCTTGCGATACGACGCTTTCGCCGTTCACAGTAATCCCGGGGATGGTTTCCTGAGCCTGAACCACAGTAGCAAGCACGCCCCATATGATGACGGCCATCTTCAGTATTTGCATTTCCTCAACCTTCGACTGCTAAAAATCCGTGACATCTTGTTGTGGAGAGCCGGGCCAATGGCTGCAAGTCCTGTCGCCGCTGCACCCTTTCCATAGGCAAACTACTGCTCTATTCTTGATCCTAAGTGAGGCATCTCTATTTTGGGTCGCAGTCGCGTGTTAAAAGCTGAGAAACCATCGTCTGCCACTAAAGACCTTTTCTGAACCTCGAAATAAAGCGTTGTCATGAAGCCAAACTTTGCCCTGTCTCTCTCTTTTGAAGGTATCCGTCTTGCACGCCGCGCGATGGGGGGCTGGCGAGTTGTCGGGGATGTTGCATTGGACAGCGACGACCTCGCCGGTGAACTGGCTATCTTACGCAAGACCGCTGCGGCCCTGGAACCCGCGGGTGTACGCACCAAGCTTCTGATTCCGAACGATCAGATTAAATACATGACCATCGCGACACCCGGGCTGTCGGATGCGGCGCGACTACGCCAGGCCGAACACGCATTGGAAGGGGCCACGCCTTACGATGTCAAAGATCTGGTGTTTGACATCAGTGTGAACGGCGCGCAGACGCACATCGCAGCCGTGGCGCGAGAGACACTGGCAGAGGCAGAGGCGTTCGCAACTGAATATCGGTTCCATCCCGTCAGTTTCGCCGCCCAACCCAGTGGCGAAGAGTTTCTGGGCGAACCCTTTTTCGGCAAGACCAATTCGGCAAGTTCGCTTCTTGAGGATGGCGACGATGTTGAACGCGACACCGAAACGGTGACAATCATTGGCAATGCCGGTGAGCCTGAATCTGCTGATCCCGCAACGCCGCATGACACGCCCACTGCGCCCAAGCCCCCCGATGCCGCCGATGACGAAGCGAGCGTTGAGGGACCAAGCCCCGACTTGAAAAATGAAATTCCGCGGAAAGAGGCGGAATCACAGGCTGTAGATAGCGAACAGAATGGCACTGGTGCGCCTGGAAAAACCATGCGTGACCAAGGCGAAAAACCGGTCAACGCGCCACCAAGAACGGCCGAAAACCCGGTCAAGCGGGTTTCGCCCGAAGCCAGCACCCCCGGCATTCCACCACACCCCGGGCAAACCGTCGCTGGTTCGCAAAGTCCTGCCACGCGATCCCCCTCACCCCAGCCCCAGCCATCAGTGGGCGTGCCTGACCGCGCGACCCCGAAAGTCACCAATATCAAGCCCAAGGACGCCGGCAGCGATACGGCGGCTTTTGCCAGCCGACGCAGCCCCCCTGACCTTGGCGGCGCCAGCCGCAACAACATCGGTCCTGCTTCTAAAAAACCTGTGCTCCCCCACCCTGTCCCTGATAGCAGTTCGCTTTTGGCGACTGCGCCGGTACCGCAGGACAAGCCCGTTAAACGCGGTTTCCTGAGCCGCCGAAAGGCGCAAAGCCCCGCCGTTCCATCTAGCCAAATTGCGCGTTCGGCACAGGCAGGTGCATCCGCCGGTTCCGGGGGGCAATCCATTGCGTCCGAAGCAGACCGGATGACAGTGTTCGGCGCACGCAAACCCCACGAAGTCAAAGGCAAACCGCGGTTCCTCGGGTTGCTCTTGACTATGGTACTGTTGCTTTTTCTGGCCGGGGTCGCCGCATGGGCGTCAGTCTTCCTGGATGACGGTATTGCGCTGTCTCGGTTGTTTGGTAGCCGCGAAAGCACTGTCCAAGCCACAGCTGACCCGCTGCCCACGGATGAAACAACGACAGACGTCGTTCCACCGTCTGAACCGGTCTTGGCGTCGCTTGACCCGACATTGACCGATACGGACGGCGCAGTGTTGGATGCCTTGCGGGTTCCCGAGCTGACTGCTCCAAAAGAAATGACGCCGCGGGATATAGATGCCAAATATGCCACGTCGGGCATCTGGGTGATGGCACCCGAAATGCCGACCCCCTCTGCCATGATAGGTCTGGATGATTTATATCTAACCAGCATTGATCCCGTAAGCACAGCGAACGACGCAATTGCCTTGCCTGACGCCGCATCTTTCGCGAGCGACCAGATGGATCTAAAGCCCGCGTCCCCCGCTGCGGTGGGCACGGCTTTTGCTTTGGACTCAAACGGGTTGGTTATTCCTACCAGCAAAGGCGCGATCAACCCCGACGGTGTCATGGTATTCGCGGGACGGCCTGTAGTCGTACCGCCTCAGATCGAACGGGCCCAGCCTGAACAGCCTTCCGAGACTGCTGTTGATAAAAAAATTGCTGGATCTCGCCCCAAAGTGCGCCCCGCAGATCTAGTTGAACAAAACGAACGTTCGGTATTGGACGGGCTCACGCGGACCGAACTGGCCGCGCTTCGCCCCGAAGAACGCCCCGCGTCGGCACAACAGATCGCAGCGGAGGCCGCGCAGCCAGCGGTAGCGGAAACAGCAGAGCCATCAACACCTGACAATCCTGCGGCGTCGTTTGAAAATGCCACGGCCTTTGCAGTACGCTCTTCGATCCGACCCGATACACGCCCCGATGATTTTGCCCGTCGGATCAAGCCGGCGGAAGCCGCGGCCCCTGCACCTACCCGGGTGGCCAGCGCCGCATCAGCAATTGCGCCCAAGGTTGTGCAGCCGTCGCTTCCGTCCAAGGCGTCGGTGGCTAAACAGGCGACGGTGAAAAATGCGATCAAGCTGCGCGAGATAAATTTGATCGGGGTATACGGCAAACCGTCGAGCCGTCGCGCCCTTATCAGGCTAAGCAACGGCCGGTACCAGAAAGTCGCCGTGGGGGACACACTGGATGGGGGCCGGGTGCTCGCGATTGGCGACAATGAATTGCGCTACAAGCGGCGAGGCCGTGACGTCGTGCTCAGGATGCCACGCAGCTAATCCGTGACGGCGCAACGGCCCCCCGCGTGCTTTCAACAGGGATAGCAAGGCGTTGGCCAATGCGTCCTGCTAGCGGGCTTCCCTTTGTACTTAGAACACCGGCGTCATGTCTGATGAAGTTCACCGCTGTCAATTTGCTCTTGTTCGATGCTTTCGAACAAAGCCTTAAAGTTACCCTCTCCGAAACCGTCGTCACCTTTGCGTTCGATGAACTCGAAAAAGATCGGTCCAATTACCGTCTTTGAAAAGATCTGTAGCAGAATGCGGGTTTCGCCTCCGTCCACCACTCCTTCTCCATCAATCAGGATGCCATGTTTCTGCATTCGATCCAGCGGCTCTTGATGGTCCGTAACACGGGTTTTGCTGAGGCTGTAATAGGCTGCCGGGGGGCCGGGCATGAATTTCAGACCGTTTTCCGCGATCTTGTCCGTGGCATCGTAAATGTCGCGCGCGCCCACTGCGATGTGCTGAATGCCTTCGCCGTTGTATTTCTTTAGGTACGCAACAATCTGTCCCTTCTCATCGCGATCCTCGTTGATGGGGATACGGATGCGCCCACACGGCGAGGTCAACGCCCGGGATGTCAAACCGGTGAACTTGCCCTGGATATCAAAGAACCTGATTTCTCGAAAATTGAACAGGTCACCATAAAACTTGAACCACACATCCATGTTGCCCTTGAATACGTTGTGCGTCAGGTGATCGAGGTAATAAAACCCTACCCCTTCGGGCTTGGACTGAGCGATCCAATTATATTCTTCGTTATAAGGCGACGTGTCGTAGTATTGATCAACGAAATATATCAGCGAACCGCCGATCCCCTTGATCGCGGGTACGTCCAGAACTTTGCCCGCCCCGGTATATTCTTCTGCGCCTTGTTCCACCACATGCGCCAGAGCCTGACGCGCGTCAACGACCCGCCAGCCCATTGACGGCGCACAAGGGCCGTGTTCCTGAACAAAGCCCGCGGCAAAGCTGTCAGGGTCGGCGTTCAGAACATAGGTGATGTCGCCTTGTTGCCAAAGTTCGATCAACTTGGATTTATGGTTTGCAACATGGGTATAACCCATCTGTAAAAACAGATCTCGCAGCTTTTGCGGATCGGCACTGGCGAATTCCACGAATTCGAACCCGTCGCAGCCCACGGGATTGTCCCGAGTGATTTTCGACTTTTCAGCGTCATGTGGAAACGGACCCATCGGATTCTCCTGTTCGGGAAGTAGCTATGGGAAAAATACCGCCTATCAAGCGCGTGTTCTGCGCATTTATGTAGGCAGGACTGGATATGTCTGCGTAATTAACGCACACTTCTGAAAAATAGCGCGAGAAACCCGCATGACCCTGGACGAAACAGATGGGCGGCTGTTGGCAGCTCTGCAAAAGAACGCCCACCTGACCGCGCAAGAGTTGGGTGAGCGTTTACACCTGTCCCCGTCGCAAGCCGGACGGCGACGGCAGCGCCTCGAAACTGAGGGCTATATACAGGGCTATACCGCAAAGCTGAATCCCGAACGGCTCGGACTTTCCGTTCAGGGTTTTATCCAGGTGCATCTGGGCACCCACGGCCCCGAGCATTCGGCAAGCTTTGCCAGGCTGTTAGCCACCCATGACGAGATCGTCAGCGCCTGGACCATGACGGGGGATGCCGATTACCTGCTGCGCGTCTACTGCGAAAATCTATCAAGCCTGAATCGCCTCATCCATGAAGTTCTGCTGCCCCATCGGGCTGTGGCGAAAGTTCACAGTCAGATCGTGATGGATCAACTTAAACATGACGGTCCCCTACCCACCTAACGCATCGGTCGCTTTAGACCCAACCAAAGAAAGTACCCTATGGAAGGATTCCTGTTCCAAGCGTCAATCTACCTGGCTGCGGCGGTCATCGCAGTTCCCATTGCATCACGGCTCGGTCTTGGGTCGGTCTTAGGGTACTTGGCGGCCGGTATTATTATCGGGCCCGCCTTCGGTCTGGTGGGGTCAGAAACCAAGGATTTGCAACATTTTGCTGAATTTGGCGTCGTCATGATGCTGTTTCTGATTGGTCTCGAACTTGAACCGCGTGCCTTATGGAACATGCGGCACCGGCTTTTGGGGCTTGGCGGTTTACAGGTAGTGCTGAGCGCGGCGGCGCTCATGGGCATTGCAATGGCGTATGATCAACCGATTGGGGTCGCAATCGCGATCGGCCTGACGCTGTCGCTTTCCTCTACGGCGATCGTGCTGCAGACCCTATCAGAAAAAGGGCTGATGCAAACTGCCGGAGGACGTTCGGTTTTTTCGGTTCTGTTAACGCAGGATATCGCGGTGATCCCTATTCTCGCGCTACTGCCTCTGCTTGTCACGCAGCTCCCGGCGCAAATGATGCCGGATGGGTCTATCTCCGTCACCCCGCATGAGACAGTGACCGGTGCGGTTGAAGGCACGGGTCACGGAGGCGCACAGGCCGTCGGTCAGGGGGCAGAAACGGCTCAGGCGGCGATTTCGCTGGTGCAGGGTTTGCCAGGTTGGGCCATTACCCTGGTCACCATCGGCGCCATCGCAGGGATCATTATTACCGGCGTTTTCTTCACGCGCCCGGTCTTTCGATATATTCATGCCGCCAAGCTGCGTGAAATGTATACCGCCCTCGCCTTGCTTATTGTTGTGGGCATTTCTTTCCTGATGATGCTTGTCGGCTTGTCACCCGCACTTGGTGCGTTCATGGCGGGTGTGGTCCTGGCCAGCAGCGAATTTCGTCACGAACTCGAGACCGATCTCGAGCCGTTCAAGGGTTTGTTGCTGGGTCTTTTCTTCATCACAG
Organism: Sulfitobacter sp. L-8; assembly: GCF_056859255.1. NCBI lineage: Bacteria > Pseudomonadati > Pseudomonadota > Alphaproteobacteria > Rhodobacterales > Roseobacteraceae > Sulfitobacter > Sulfitobacter sp. L-8. Next base: position 51,565 of record NZ_JBSXOD010000056.1, on the reverse strand, counting down.
TCGGAGCCGGGATCAACTTTGAGCTTTTGGTAGCCGACACGATAATCATCGTCGGCATGGCCTTGCTGGTGATTGCCGTCAAGGGAGTGATCCTGTTTGCCTTGGGCACGCTGTTCAAACTGCAAGGTCGCGATAAATGGCTGTTTGCCCTGGGATTGGCACAGGCCGGGGAATTTGGCTTTGTCCTGGTCAGCTTTTCGGTCGCGACCGGCGTGATGCCAAATGAAGTGGCGGAAACCTTGCTTCTTGTCGTGGCGCTTTCAATGCTGATTACCCCGCTTTTGTTTATTACCTACGATCAAATCAGCAAACACATGGATCGCATAGTCGGGCCTGTAGTGGCCGATGAAATCGATGAACAGGGTACGGTCATCATTGCCGGAATCGGACGGTTCGGGCAGATCGTCAATCGTCTGGTGCAGGCAAGCGGGTTCAACACGGTGGTGTTGGATCACAATCCCGAAACCATAGCAGTCATGCGCCGCTTTGGATTCAAAGCGTTTCTGGGCGACCCTACGCGTGCCGATATCCTGCGTAAAGCGGGCCTGCGCGATGCCAAGGTCCTGGTAGTCGCTCTCGACAACCAAAAGGCAGCGCTGCAATTGATCACGTATGCACGCAAAGAACGTCCCGACCTTCACATCGTGACCCGTGCGCATGACCGGACAGATGTATACCAGCAATATCAGGCGGGGGCGGACGACATTGTACGCGAGATGTTCGACAGCTCGCTCCGCGCGGGGCGATACGTACTGGAAAACCTCGGGCTCTCGGAATACGAGGCCGCCGAAGCGCAGCGGATGTTCTATTCTCACGACCGGGCGTCTGTGCGCGAGCTCGCCGCCCTGTGGCGTCCCGACATTCCACCCAGTGAAAACAAAGCCTATGTGGCGCGCGCGAAAGAACTACAGAAAGATTTGGAGACTGCCTTTTTGAACCGCATCGACGAAGAGGAAAAAAAGCGCGCCTGAAGCAGGTTCAGCGATCCTTGATCAATGCAAATGATACAAGCCGTGCCCGATATTTCCGGCACGGCTTGTTTTTCATTCCAAAGACGATGGATTACGCAGCGGCTACGCGGCTTTCCAACACATCGCCAACCTGCTTTGCAGCGGCCAGTTCATCCCCGCCTGCCACGGCGGCAACTTCGCGCGTCAGACGTTCCAGCGCCGCCTCGTAAAGCTGACGCTCGGAATAGCTTTGTTCGCGCTGGTCGTCGGTACGGTGAAGATCGCGCACGACTTCGGCGATGGCGATCAAATCACCCGAGTTGATCTTTTGCTCGTATTCCTGGGCGCGCCGGGACCACATCGCACGCTTGACCTTGGCCTTACCCTTTAGCGTTTTCATCGCATGGGTGATCACGTCAGGGCTGCTAAGGGCGCGCATGCCGATTTCAGTCGCTTTGTGCGTAGGCACACGAAGCGTCATTTTGTCCTTCTCGAACGAGATAACGAACAATTCCAGCGAAATTCCTGCAACCTCCTGCTCTTCGACCGACACGATCTGGCCCACACCATGGGCCGGATACACGACGAATTCATTGGGGCGGAAATCTAGCTTTTTCGACTTACTCATAAATTTAGCTCCTTGGGCGCGGGGACAGCCCGCATGGGGTAAATATCGTTGCCACAAAGACAACAGCCGATCGGCTTGGAAAGCCGTCAGCCCAGTTTCGTCACTTCAGATTTTCAGGTTCAACCACGGGGAAGGTTGATAGGTGGTATCTGCACAACGTCATTTATACATGAACATATCACAAAAAACGCTTCCGCGAAAGCAGCGCATTTCGCAGATTACATTAAATCTTTGTATACTATACGTTTTAGGCCTTCAAAGATCCCTGATACGCAACTTGTTCTTTTACAAATCAGCGAATCACTCAACCCCCTTCACCGGGCGCTTCAGAAAAATACTTCTCCAGCTTCCCGTCTTCCCCATCGTGTTCTTCTGCATTGGGCAATGGGTCTTTTTTGGTGATAATCACCGGCCACATCTCGGAATATTTGCGGTTGAATTCGACCCACTTTTCCATGTCCGGCTCTGTATCCGGACGGATCGCATCAGCCGGGCATTCGGGTTCACACACGCCGCAATCGATGCATTCGTCAGGGTGAATGACCAACATGTTCTCGCCCTCGTAAAAGCAGTCTACCGGGCACACTTCGACACAGTCTGTGTACTTGCAGGCAATACAGGCGTCATTCACGATATAGGTCATGGCATCAACTTTTTTGGCAGGTTCGGAAGTCTAGCTAAATCAGCACAGCCTATCATTCAAGATGGCGTGCCCGAGAAAGATCAAGTACGCGCCGATCGCGCTTGCTGGGGCGCCCTTTTCCCTCAAATGACGGATTTTCTGACATCTTTTTCTCTGATCGCAGCGGGGGAGGTGACAGATCAGTATAAAGCGTCTGTGCCTCGGGGGCCGGTCCGCGCCTGTGACCGATAGCGTCGATCTGGATGACACGTATGTTATCACCCAGTTCAAACGTCAACACGTCACCCGCCACGACCAAAGTAGCGCGTTTCTTCACGATCTGCCCGTTCACCCTGACTGCGCCCGCTTGCACGCGGGCGGCAGCCAAAGATCTGGTCTTGAAGAAGCGCGCATGCCACAGCCATTTGTCCAGCCGTAATTTTTGCGTAGCTTCTGACAATTATTTGTTGTCTTTCAGCCCCATCAGGGCAGCAGCAAAGGGATTATCGGGGTCAATTGGTTTTTCCGCGCGGGATGGCCGCGCATTTTGGTGCTGCGGTTTGCCACCTCTGGCAGCTTTGTCCCCGCGTGGCGCACCCTTTTTGCCGCGACCGCCCGGCTTTCCTTTGCCCTGAGGGCGATCCCCCGCCGCGCGGCGCTGACCATTGTTATGAGCACGAGGTACCCGCCCCCACGTGAAGACATAAAATGTCTCAAGATCGGCCCCGGCGATCGACGCGTCGGGCGCGGTGCCTTGCGGGGTCTCAGCCGGGTCGGATTCCGGAATATAGTCATCAACTTCCGGAGTCTCGGCAAGCTCTTCGGCAATAGGTGCTAGCCCCTCATCGGGGATGTCGGCAGTGCCTGCCACTACGTCGTCTGCGGGTGCCGGCATCGGATCGGAAATAATGCCCCCGATGGGCTGTTCGGCGGCTACATCCATCACAGGGGTCGTCGCATCGGCCCCCTTGTCCGCAGCCATACCAGCGCCGTCATGAGGCATCACCACATCGACGGCCTTCACCTTGGTGCGCTCCGATTTCTCGGCCTTGTATCCCAGCCCCTCCATCAAAGCGGCGAACTGCTCCAGTGTCATGCCGGTAATCGACAGCATGTCCGCATTGGCTTCGAACCCGCCACGCGAATCTTCTGACCGCAACATATCCGCAAGCCGCTCGAGCATATCAATACGGATCGCCCGGTTGCCGGCATTGCGATAGCCAGACATCGTGGCCGCACCATGGGGGGCACCCGCATCAACGGGAATGGTCACCAGCCCCGGAGGTGGCGATTCAGGGAATTCGCTCAGGTTTTGTGAAAGAGACCACAATACCAAACGCAACCTTGTCGGTGCAGGCTTTAGAACAAGCGGCATGAAAATGGTGAACTGTCCGAATCGCACGCCGTGCTTGCGCAACGCACCTCGGGCGTCCTGATCCAAGGATTTGACATCTTCCGCTACGTCAGCACGTTGCAGGATGCCGAAATTCTCGACCAGACGAAATGCGAAACCGCGCGCCAGACCGGTCAGGGTCTCGTCTTTCGACAACGCCAGCAGAGGCTCGAACAACAGTGCGATCTTACGATCAATGAAGTGCTGCAAGCGACGTTGAACCTTCTGAGAGACCTCAGGGCCCGCCACATCGTCCACAAAAACCTCGATACCGGGTTTCAGCGGATCCGAACCCGCCACCAGCTTGCCGACCGCAGCGCTCCCCCACATCAGGCCGCCCTGTTCGGTAAAGTCTATTTCGGTATCCGGGGCGTTGTAAAAGCGATCCGCCCGAAGATGGAATTGCGGGGCCAGCGCCTGCAACGAGGCCGCCTTGATCGTCTTGTCTTCCGCAACACCCGCGCCTTTGTCCTGGCGAAACCGGAACCCGTCCAGCTTGCCTACGAATTCACCCTCAACGGTTACTTCACCGGTCTCGTTTACTTCGGCCACCATGGCTTCCTTCTGTCCTAGCCGGCGCAAAAGCACGGATGTGCGCCGATCTACAAATCTCTGGGTCAAACGCTCGTGCAGCGCGTCCGACAGTCTGTCTTCTACGACACGCGCCTCGTGTCGCCAATGGCTTTCGTCATTCGTCCAGCCTTTGCGTTGGGTGACGTATGTCCAGGTGCGGATAAACGCCAATCGTTTAGATAACGCATCAATATCGCCATCGGTTCGATCAATGCGCTTAATTTGTCGCGCAAGCCAATCATTGGGCACGGACCCGTGCTGATGAAGATAGTTGAATATCTGTTCCAGCAGGTTCGCATGCTCTGCATGACTTATACCACGAAAGTCGGGGATTCGGCAGACATCCCATAGCAACCGCACCGATTGCCCGTCAGTGCAACGCGCGGCGATTTCGGCATCCTCGGCCAATGTCTTTAGCGCCCGCAGATCATCTGCCTCGCGGGCCTTGAAGAGGCGTTCGTGATCAGGGGCCATCTCTAGCGTATTGATCAATCGATCAATCGATCCAAACTGTAGCGCAGGATTACGCCAGTTAATCTTGTTCTGCGGGGTAAACTGATGGTCCATTATGGCGCGGGCCACATGATCATCCAGGGGTGGGACATCCCCCGTAACCCCGAATGTTCCGCTTTTGAATCCGCGCCCTGCCCGCCCGGCTATCTGCGCCAGCTCATTAGGTGCCAATGGGCGCATCCGCCGTCCGTCAAACTTGCTCAGGGCCGAGAATGCGACGTGATCCACATCAAGGTTCAAGCCCATTCCGATGGCATCGGTTGCCACAAGATAGTCCACCTCGCCGTTCTGATACATCGCGACCTGCGCGTTGCGGGTGCGCGGGCTCAGAGCGCCCATTACGACTGCGGCCCCCCCCTTTTGACGCCGTATCAGCTCGGCTATCGCATATACATTTTCAACCGAAAATCCTACAATCGCACTACGAGGTCGCATCCTACTTATCTTTTTCTGACCAGAATAGATCAATTCGGACATGCGCTCTCGGCGCATGAACTGCGCCTCTGGAACCAGCGCCGCAATGGTCCCGCGCATAGTATCCGACCCCATGAACAACGTCTCGTGCTGACCTCGGGCCCGTAGCAATCGGTCGGTAAACACATGGCCGCGCTCGGGGTCAGCGCATAGCTGTATCTCATCGACCGCGACCAGATCGGCTCCCATTCCTTCTGGCATCGCCTCGACTGTGCAGACCCAATATTGGGTGCGCGGGGGTACGATCCGTTCCTCCCCTGTCACAAGCGCGACAATGGATGGCCCGCGCAGCGCCACGATGCGGTCGTAGACCTCGCGCGCAAGCAGGCGCAGCGGCAGGCCGATCACGCCAGTTCGGTGCGCCAGCATACGTTCGATTGCATATGTCGTCTTGCCGGTATTTGTCGGGCCCAAAACGGCCACGACCCTACTTTCACCTGCCACCAGAAAATCCTTGAACTAGTTAAAGAGTGCGCCCGACGCCGTCACGGCGAAGCCCGTCCAGCGCCCGTTGAGCATTTTCATGGTGAGGGTTGATCGCCAAGACTTTGCGATAAAGATCGGCGGCAGCACGAAGATTGCCAAATTCCTGCAATATCGCTCCCAACCCGAAGATCGCGTTATACTGGTCCGGGTTCAACATCAGCGCTGTTTCCAGATCATCAATTGCCGGGCCGTATAATCCTGCCGCAAAATAGGCTTGCGCACGTGCGTGATACCCCTCGGCAAATTCCGGAGCGTGATCGGTCAGCGCTGTAAAGTGTTCGATCGCCAGCTTTGTATTGCCGTCGCGCATCGCTTCGCGGCCCCGACCGTACAATAAATCCATTGTTGCCGAACCTGACCGCGACCATGCCATCTGTACCTCGCGTTCGATTCGACCCGCTTCGGCCGGGGACGCAGTTCGTAACTTGTCCAGCAGTTCATCCGGTGCAGGCCCGGAATTCTGGGCAAAAACAACACCCCCAAGCAACACCCAGAAACCAAGTGCCGCTACGGTATGTTTGAGGTTGACGATAGGATTGGCCATAACAACAGTGAATGTAACAGGCTGCCGCCGCAATTCCAGATGTGACGGCACCATTTGCCAAAAAAGGGCGCATGATGAGCGATATTGTGAACGAAGCTGTAACTGTTCTGAACGAAAAGCTAGATGGGGCCGACTTTGACGGCACCGCGAAGTTCGACATCGAAGGAGAAGGCACCGTTATGATCGACGAAACCGGCGCACGCGCGGCCGATGAAGCAGCAGATGTGACCTTATCGGCCGATGCCGAAACCTTTCAGTCGATCTTGTCGGGTGACACCAACCCGACCAGCGCTTTCATGAGCGGCAAGCTCAAGATCGACGGCGATATGGGCATGGCGATGAAGCTTGCCACTGTTCTGGCATAATGACACTGACACCCGCACCTCTTTTCACTGACGTTTCCCCTGGCCCGGATACCGGACAGGCGCATTGGGGCGAAACGTCGGATGGCAAAAGGCTGCGGGTCGTCCATTGGCCGCTCTCCGGGGCCAAGGGAACTGTCGTTCTGTTCCCTGGCCGTACGGAATATGCTGAAAAATACGGTGTCACCGCGGCGGAGTTCGCCAAACGCGGGCTTGCGGTCGTGACGATCGACTGGCGCGGTCAGGGCCTTTCAGACCGGCTGTTACCGGATCGGAGCATTGGACACGTCGACCTGTTTTCCGACTACCAAAAAGATGTTGCGTTGATGATGCGCACAGCGCGTGCCTTGCAATTGCCCCGACCTTTCTTTTTGCTGGCCCATTCGATGGGCGGCGCGATTGGGCTGCGCGCCAGCATGGAAGGCCTGTCAGTACAGGCAGCGGCGTTCACCGCCCCTATGTGGGGCATCCACATCGCGCCCCATATGCGATTGGTCGCTACGGGCCTGTCGTTGTTCATGCCCCGCATCGGCCAAGGCACCCGGCTGCCGATCGGCATTCAGAACGCTTCTTATGTGTCCCTCGCTCCGTTCGAGAACAACATGCTGACAACCGACCCGGAAATGTACGCGATGATGCGTGATCAACTGGCGGCCCATCCTGAACTCTCGCTCGGCGGGCCCAGCTTTATCTGGCTCCGCGAGGCACTGTCGGAAACCAAACACCTTGCCCTGCGCGCGGCACCCAGCCTGCCCTGTGTGACTTTCCTTGGCTCGAATGAACGGATCGTCCAGATCAATCGCGTCCACAAGCGCATGGCAACCTGGAAGGGTGGAAAGCTTCAGGTCATGGAGGGTGCTGAACATGAAATCCTCATGGAGAAGCCCCAGATCCGTGACGCCGCGATCGAAGATATAACGCGGCTATTTCTGGGAAATGTCAGAAAGTGAACCGCCATTAGGGGGTGCGCGCGCCGCGGCACTCGCGCGAACGGCTGCGCATCATATCAAAATTCAACCCTCGCTCTGTTCAAATGATCCGTCACCGCTAGGTTTAGCGAATGACCAATGCACCCGTTCTCAGCTTCACCGAAAATGGCATATATTGCACAGCAGGTGACTTCTACATCGACCCTTGGCGCCCGGTAGATCGGGCGCTGATCACCCATGGCCATTCGGATCATGCGCGTTGGGGGATGCAGCGGTACCTTGCCACCCATATTGCCTTACCCGTGATGCGACACCGCTTGGGGGATATCACGGCAGAGGGCATCGGTTACGGTGAGATACGCCGGATTGGCGATGCCAAAGTTTCGTTCCACCCGGCGGGCCATGTTCCCGGGTCCGCGCAGATCCGCGTAGAGGTAAAAGGCGAGGTCTGGGTCGCCTCGGGCGATTACAAGGTTGTCGATGATGGCCTTTCGGACCCGTTCAGCCCCGTCGAGTGCCATAGCTTCATCACCGAAAGCACGTTCGGTCTGCCGGTGTTCAATTGGGCAGATCAAACGACGGTCGCGGCCGAGATCAACGCTTGGTGGGCCACATGCGCGGCGAATGGCAAGACTGCGTTCCTCGGGGCATATGCACTGGGAAAGGCACAAAGGCTGCTGACGATGCTTGATCCCGCGATCGGTCCGATCCTGACGCACACGGCAATTGAAAACACCAACCGCATCATACGCGATCAGGGGATCGCGCTGCCCGATACGATTTTGGCAAATGCCGAGCTTGACCCGAAAAGTCACCCAAACGCCATCGTTCTCGCCCCGCCATCCGCCTTGGGCAGTGCGTGGTCAAAGGGATTTGGCGCGCAAGAAACCGCGTTTGCCAGCGGCTGGATGGCGATCCGGGGGGTGCGCAGGCGACGGGTGGGTGACCGGGGGTTTGTAATATCCGACCATGCGGATTGGGGCGGGCTGATGTCGGCAATTCGCGAAACCGGCGCGGAAAATATATACGTGACACATGGTTACACCGATGTCTTCAGCCGCTACCTGAACGACAGTGGATGGACCGCGCAGGTCGTGCCGACCCAGTTCGAAGGCGAAAGTCTGGACAAGGACGGGACAGAATGAAACGTTTTGCCCAACTGTTCACCGCCATCGATCAAAGCACCAAGACCAACACCAAAGTTGCCGCGTTGGCGGATTATTTCGAGCAGGCCCACGACCCAGACCGTCTTTGGACCATCGCGCTTTTCTCGGGGCGCCGCCCCAAGCGCGCCGTAACCACGACCAAGCTGCGCGAATGGGCCGCCGAGCAGGCAGGCATACCGCTGTGGTTGTTCGAAGAAAGCTACAGCATTGTTGGCGACCTCGCCGAGACCATCGCGCTGGTTCTGCCTGCTACTGTAACGCACGATGATCAACCGCTGTCGGACTGGATCAAATCTTTGCGTGAAATCTATACGCAGCCGGAGGATGCCCGCAAAGACTTTGTTTTAAAGGCGTGGGCGACCCTCGGCGGCACCGAAAGGTTTATTTTCAACAAGCTCATCACCGGCGGGTTTCGCGTCGGCATCAGCCAAAAACTGATGACCCGCGCCTTGGCGCGCGCCACCGATAAACCCGAAGCCGAGCTCGCACACCGATTGATGGGTAATTGGCATCCTGACACCACCACTTGGCACCAGCTGGTCGAGGCCGATGACGCATCCGCCGATGCATCACGCCCCTACCCGTTTTATCTGGCTTACGGGCTTGAGAGTTCCCCAGACGACTTGGGAGAGCTGTCGCAGTGGCGTGCCGAATGGAAATGGGACGGGATCAGGGGTCAGCTTATCCGGCGCGACGGGCAGTATTTCGTCTGGTCACGCGGCGAAGAACTGATGACCGACCGGTTCCCGGAGTTGGCACGCACAGTCGATTTCATCCCCGATGGAACGGTACTGGACGGCGAACTGCTGGTGTGGCCCGATGGCCAGCCTACTCCGGCTTCGTTCAACACCCTGCAGGCCCGAATTGGCCGTAAAACCGTGCCGAAAAAGCTGCTGGCCGATGCGCCGGTAGTGTTGCACGCCTATGACCTGCTTGAATGGCAAGGCCAGGACATCCGCACCCGTCCCTTCTCCGCGCGTCGCGCTTTGCTGGAGAAGCTGTCGGCCGTGGTTCCCGCAGAAGCACCCTTGCGGATTTCGCCGCAATTGGAGTTCAGCTCATGGGAAGCGCTGGCCGAAATTCGCACCATGGCGCGTGAAGCGCAGGCAGAGGGGCTCATGTTGAAACGTGTGGACAGCCCCTATCTGGCCGGTCGCAAGAAGGGGGATTGGTGGAAGTGGAAGCTGGATCCGCTCACCGTCGATGCCGTTATGATCTATGCACAGTCAGGGTCCGGTCGGCGCGCCAACCTGTTCACCGACTTTACCTTTGCGGTCTGGGATGGAAACGACCTTATCCCGTTTACCAAGGCGTACAGCGGTTTGACGGACGCAGAGTTTCGCAAAATCACCGCATGGGTGCGCAAAAACACGCTGGAGCGTTTTGGCCCGGTGCGCAAAGTCACCCCACACCATGTATTCGAGATCGCTTTCGAAGGTATCCAACGCAGCACCCGGCATAAGTCAGGGGTGGCGCTTCGATTTCCACGCATGCTGCGCTGGCGCCAAGACAAGCCTATCCAGGAAGCCAATTCGTTGGACGATCTGGAAGATATGCTACGCATTTACGGATAGTCAGAGGCCCCCTGCCTTGCTTTGCCCGAAGCCGGTGCTTAGGTAGGCTTAACGTCAAAATGAGGTACAACATGTTTCAACCACCCGCACCCGTACTAGATGCAAACGCTGGCTCCGGGGCGTCTGCCTTTGGCAAGCTGCCGGAATGGAATCTTGACGATCTATACACAGGTGAGGACGCACCCGAGCTCAAGCGTGACCTTGACTGGTTGGAGGAAGCCTGCCGCAGCTTCGCCGAAGACTATGAAGGCAAGCTTGCCGAACTGGACGCCAACGAGCTGCTAGAGTGTGTGTTGCGCAATGAAAAGATCAACCAGATCGCCGGTCGTATCATGTCTTATGCCGGGTTGCGCTATTATCAGCTGACCACCGATGCCGGTCGCGCGAAGTTCATGTCGGATGTACAGGAAAAGATCACCAATTTCACCACGCCCTTGGTGTTCTTCACTCTGGAACTGAACCGTCTTGAGGATGACCATCTTGGCAACCTGCTGGATCAGAAACCTGATCTTGCGCGCTACAAGCCGGTATTTGACCGCATTCGGGCGATGAAAGACTACCAGCTTTCGGACGAGCTGGAAAAATTTCTCCACGATCTTGGTGTTGTAGGTGACGCATGGGAACGCCTTTTTGATGAAACGATTGCGGGGCTGGAATTCGAAGTCGACGGCGAGCCGCTGAACATCGAGGGTGTACTGAACCTTCTGACCGACCCGAAACGCGATCTTCGCGAAGCCGCCGCACGAGAGCTGGCGGATGTCTTTCAAAGCAATATCAAGACTTTCGCGCGTATTCATAACACGCAAGCCAAGGAAAAAGAGGTTATCGACCGCTGGCGTGGCATGCCCACCCCTCAGACTGGCCGTCATCTGTCAAACCATGTCGAGCCAGAGGTCGTCGAGGCGTTGCGTAATGCGGTCGTCAAAGCCTATCCAAAGCTTAGCCACCGCTACTACGAACTGAAGCGTAAATGGCTTGGGCTGGATGTGATGCAGGTATGGGACCGCAACGCCCCCCTGCCCCTGGAAGACCCAAAACAGATTAGCTGGGACCAGGCCGAAACAACCGTAATGGAGGCCTATAAAGCCTTTGACCCCCGCATGGGCGAGATCGCGGCACCGTTCTTTAGCGACGGCTGGATCGATGCCGGAGTAAAGCCCGGCAAGGCCCCGGGCGCTTTTGCCCATCCCACGGTGACCGACGTTCATCCGTATGTCATGCTGAACTACCTTGGAAAGCCGCGCGATGTCATGACCCTGGCACATGAGCTGGGCCACGGCGTTCACCAGGTATTGGCCGCGGGTCAGGGCGAAATGCTATCGTCGACGCCGCTGACCCTGGCGGAAACGGCCAGCGTGTTCGGGGAAATGCTTACCTTCCGCAAAATGCTGGAAAAGGCCAAGACCAATTCCGAACGCAAGGTGCTGTTGGCAGGCAAGGTCGAAGATATGATCAACACCGTCGTGCGCCAGATTGCCTTCTACGACTTTGAATGCAAACTGCATGACGCCCGCCGGTCGGGAGAACTGACGCCGGACGATATCAATGCACTGTGGATGTCTGTGCAGGCCGAGAGCCTTGGGCCGGCATTCGAGTATATGGAGGGATATGAAACCTTTTGGGCATATATACCGCATTTCATTCATTCGCCGTTCTATGTTTATGCCTATGCCTTTGGCGATGGGTTGGTGAACGCACTCTACGCCGTCTATGAAGAAGGCAAGCCGGGGTTCGAGGACAAATACTTTGATATGCTGAAAGCTGGCGGCTCCAAACACCACAAGGAGCTTTTGGCACCGTTCGGGCTTGATGCGTCCGACCCCGCATTCTGGGATAAGGGATTATCGATGATTTCAGGCTTTATCGACGAACTCGAAGCGATGGAGGATTGATCCGGCGCGGGCATAAGAGTTTTTATGCCTTCGGCGAGGATTTCAAGCCATTTGGAAGCATGACGGGGCTTGGCCATGTCCGAGCCCCGTCGAAAACGGCTATTTGAGCTGACTGTCCTTACTGCCACGCCGGTTGATGCCGCCACGCGCCCGGACTTGTCCGTCGCGCTCTCTCACGCAATCAATACATAGTTTTACGCCGGGAAGTGCGATGCGCCGTGCCTCGGGGATCGGTTCTTCGCATTCGGCACAATGGGTAAAACTTTCGCCTTGCGGCACAGAACGGGCCTTTAGGCGTGCCAGTTCATCGTTGATCGACGCTTCGATCTGTTCGCTGACCGCGCCGTCTTTCGCCCAACCTCCAGCCATTTGCGTGCCCTCCTTGCTGCTTTACATAGGTAGAGCCCCTCGCCGCTGGCTCAAGTCAGTTCTGCAAAAACCATGTCGATCATCTGCTGGGTACCTTTGCTGAACTCCAGCGGGCATGCATATGGACTGTCGTGAGCAACAGATCGGCCGAAGGCTTCGACCTGCATGACGTAGTGGTTGATACTTGGGAACCGCTGCGTGGTGATGGTGTGCGTATCGGTTTCGAGGTGAAGCTCGGCTTGTGCATGTACCGACGGATTGAAGGGGCAGCTTAGCTTCAACACGCCTTTTTCACCATGGATCACAAATTCCTGGCGTGGAAACATCCGCATCGAGATCGTTGCCGAAAAGTCGAAATCGTCGAATTCGGCGGCAACCTGTGCGAAAACATCCACGCCGTTTTCGTAGGCGGCCTTGGCATGGGTGATCACCCGCGGTTCTTGCCGCGTCACGAACCGGGTGGATCCAAAGGCGTAGATGCCGATATCGCGCAACCCTCCGCCGCCGGCGGCCGCGATGTTACGTATATTTGTCGCGTCGTCGTTGAAAAAAGAGAAGGTCGCGGCCACATGGCGCAGCCGACCCAGAACCCCCGATGCGACAATATCGCGGGCACGGGCCCATTGCGGGTGATGCACGATCATGAATGCTTCGGCAACCAGCAGACCGGAGTTTTCCCTTGCATCGATCAACCTGTCGAAGTCGCTGGCCATCAAAGTTATCGGCTTTTCACACAGAACGTGTTTTCCTGCCTCCAATGCCCTGAGGGTCCATTCTACGTGCAGATGATTGGGCAGCGGGATATAGACTGCGTCAATGTCGTTCGCCGCGAGCAGACTGTCGTAGCTTTCATAAATCTTGATATCCGGCACAAACGCCCCAAAGGCAGCGGCCTTGGTCGGGTTGGAGGTGGCCAACGCACAGAGGGAGGCCCCTTTGGCTGCATGGATGGCAGGCCCCATGTGGTGCAAAGCGAAATTCGCCGCGCCCAGAATACCCCAGCGTAATGGTTTCACCCTCAATCCCCCGTGCCTTCCCGATGATGGACTATTGTCTTTGGGGGCGAGGACTGCAAACGATTTCCCCCGCGGGCGGGGAGCCTGCGCGGGAAGTCGTCGGCGTGGCAGGCCAAGCTCCGTGGCGCGCAAAAAGCCTCAGGACGTCCCGATCATGCCCTTTTCGCGCGCCAGATCCCGCATCCGTTTCTGGAGTTTTTCAAACGCTCGTACTTCAATCTGCCGAATCCGCTCTCGGCTGACGTTGTACTGTGAACTCAGGTCTTCAAGCGTGACGGCTTCATCGGACAGCCGGCGTTGAGTCAAGATATCCTTTTCGCGGTCGTTCAACACATCCAGCGCATCGGCCAGCATTTCACGGCGGGTTTCCAGTTCGTCGCGTTCAGCATAGTCACCGGCCTGATCAGCGTCTTCGTCCTCAAGCCAGTCCTGCCATTGCATGGTACCCTCGCCCTCGGAACCGACGGTGGCATTCAAGGAGGCGTCCCCGCCGGACATCCGGCGGTTCATCGAGATGACTTCGGTTTCGGTAACGCCCAAATCGGTAGCGATACGCGCTACGTTTTCGGGGCGCATATCGCCCTCTTCCAACGCACCGATGCGATTTTTGGCCTTGCGCAGATTGAAAAACAGCTTTTTCTGACCAGAGGTGGTGCCAAGCTTCACCAGGCTCCAAGATCTCAGAATATATTCCTGGATCGACGCACGTATCCACCACATCGCATAAGTCGCGAGCCGAAAGCCCTTTTCAGGATCAAAACGTTTGACGGCCTGCATCAGGCCCACGTTTGCCTCCGAGATCACTTCGGCTTGCGGCAGGCCATAGCCGCGATATCCCATCGCGATTTTGGCGGCCAGACGCAAATGTGACGTCACCATCCGGTGCGCCGCTTCGGTATCCTGTTCTTCGACCCACCGCTTGGCGAGCATGTATTCCTCTTCCGGTTCCAGCAGGGGGAATTTGCGAATTTCCTGCATGTACCGGTTTAATCCGCCTTCCGGTGTCGGTGCGGGCAGATTTGCATAGTTAGCCATTTGTTTGTCCCTTTCCCCGATTTCAGGGGCCCATGTTCATGTTATTGGGCTTAACATTCATATGGATAGCGCCCCTGCTGATTTCAAGTCTAAGGTAAACGCGTTCCGACCGGGTTTGGACTCATATTTTATTAATAAAATGTAATGCTGCATCGTCTTCACAAGACCGTGCGCTAAGGCTGTGTTAGCGCCACCAACCTCAATAATTCGGTCATGTCATCGGGCAGCGGTGCCTCGAACCGCACCCTGGTGCCCGAAACCGGGTGTTCGAAGCCCAGAACGGCGGCGTGAAGCGCTTGTCGTGGAAAGTCCTTTACCGCCTGCGCAGCGAGGTCCGGTAAAGCATTCTTGGCCAACTTGCGCTTGCCACCGTAGGTCGGATCCCCGACCAGGGAATGACCCGCATGAGCCATGTGTACCCGAATCTGGTGAGTTCGTCCTGTTTCGAGCCAGCATTCCATCAATGCCAGAACAGCGGGTGCGCCAAAGCGATCAATGGTACGCGCACGCGTCACTGCATGGCGTCCACCTTGAAACAGCACAGCCTGCCGTTGGCGGTCAGTGCGGTGCCGGGCGAGCTGAGTTGTCAACTTGAGGATGTTTCCGGGCTCGAAGCTGGCACCCCTTACCCCGCGTAGCCGCGGGTCATTGGCATCAGGTACGCCATATACCAACGCTTGATAGTAGCGTTCGACCGTATGCTTTTCGAACTGTTTTGCCAGACCGTGATGGGCCGCATCGGATTTGGCGACGACCAGAAGGCCCGTAGTGTCTTTATCGATCCGGTGCACAATGCCGGGGCGTTTCATCCCCCCCACACCCGACAAATCATCGCCGCAATGCCCCAAAAGCGCATTCACCAAGGTTCCAGACGGGCTGCCCGGTGCCGGATGAACCACCATACCCGCAGGCTTGTTTATCACGATAAGGTCGGCGTCTTCGAACACCACATCAAGCGGGATGGATTCGGCGAGAATGTGGCTGTGTTCGGCCTCCTCGACCTCGACGGTGATCTCTTGGCCACCCTCGATGCGGGCACGGGGGTCGGTAACGACAGTGCCGTCCACCTGAACTGCCCCCTGTTCCAGCAAACGCCCCAGACGGGTGCGTGACAAGTTCGCATCCTCTGGCACATCCCGGGCAAGCGCTTTATCAAGACGGGGCGGCGGCGTGTCCGCAATGGTAAATGTGATACGGCGGTGCGACATGACAGATCCTTCCGAGCCCCCAAACATCAAGTTTCTGCGAAGGCTGGTGACGGTGTTGACCGCCACAATGATTTTCGGCCTTCTAATCGTGATTGGGTTGCTTGTCATCCGGTTCTCAAGCGAGAGCCCCGATTTACCAAAAGCCATCTCCATGCCTGTCGGCGAAAAGGCGTTGGCGTTTACCCAAGGGCCGGACTGGTATGCGGTCGTTACCCAAGACAATCAGATACTGATTTATGATCGGATGACGGGGAAACTTCGGCAGACGGTCAACATCGAATAGTCCGAGCGTATCGAGCCGAAAGCCGATACCCGGACCCGAGGCAGCACGTTTCTGGGGGGGAGTGGTACCACCTCCTGGTCTCGAACCAGGGACCTCCTGATCCACAATCAGGCGCTCTAACCAACTGAGCTAAGGCGGCACTGCGGTCGATCTAGCGCCCATGCAAAAAGATTGCAAGACCCTAAGCAGTCGGTTTTTCATTTCCGCCGGAATTCCGCGGCATTGGCGGGGCCATCGGCGCGCGCACTGACGAACTTGCGTTCTTCGCGGTGCCGCGTTACGGATTTCGCAACACTTCGGAGGGCCTCATGGGTATCGACACTGAACGCGACATTGAAGCAAATTTGCAAATTGGGCCCACGGACAAGGGGATGGTACGGCTTTTCATTGAAGCCGAGGGCGGGATTGAGATACCCATGGATTTCACCCCTGACGAAGCGGTTGAGATCGCGGAAGAGATCATGGCGGCCGCGCATCGTGCCGGCAAGGGTGCAAAAGGCAAACGTTGAAATTGGCGATACCGCCGAAGGGGGCCAGCCCCCGACAGCGCTAAAGCGCTGTCACCCCCGGGATGGTTTCCCATTTGGAAATCAGGCCTGTGTCAATCCATGATGGTGCAACTGTGCGGGTCTTTCAGGACCTGCAAACGACGCGCGGCGTGGGTGGCAAAGAGATGTGTCATCTTTTTGCGCCGCGCTGCGGTCAGACGGGATTCGCAGCCCATGCGCACCAGTTCCGCGCCATACCCGTCCGCGATGATCAGCCCCGTGTCTGCCGGCAGCAAGTCCGTTTCGAAATCAGCATCCACGGCCCAGAAGAACCGGTCGGCCCATTCGAGATAACCCTGCCATTTGCTGTCGGACATGAAGTCGGCTCGGCTCGACTTGCACTCGACGATCCAGATATCACCTTTGGGGCCGAGCGCCATAAGGTCGACCCGCAGGCCGCGCGCGGGGACCAGTTCTTCGACACAGGTGAAGCCCAGCGACATCAGGTGACGTGCGACTCCCCGGGCAAGCAATTGACCGGGGTGTTGCGGTATCGGTGGGTCTGGAGCGTCATAGGCCATGGGGCCCACTATGAACAATACATGAACATCCTGCAACCCGGTAAGGAACCCTTGGTAACGAAGCCGGTAAGCCCTATCTTAGAGCGCACGAATAAAAGGGTGGGTACATATGGCGCGGCTACGTGAAGAACCGGCACATCGGCAGCGCGGTATACGGTATGCCAAGGAGCTGGAGGGTCATCTGGCCTGGCTCGAGACCTTTTCAGGCACAGCTTTGGGCGTACTGGCTGTTGCGTCGGGTATCTATACCTATCTCGGCGTATCATCCCTGCTGGATGACAACGGAGCCATGTCGGCCTTTGCGGCTATCGCCTATTCAGTCGCCGTATCGGTGGGTATATTTGTCTTCTGGTCGTATATGCTGCGCCTTTTTCCGGCAGTGCGCACCGCGCGGGCTCGTGTCGGGTTACTAAGTGCGATGGCTTTGGGGTCGGTCGCGATCATTGCCATGTCCAGTTGGTTGAATGCCGCCGCCCTGGCGGGCTCTGCTGCTGTCGAACAACATTTGGCGGAGACAGTCCAGGATTACCAAGGCTCACTGGAACGTGCCCACGAGATCGCCCTGTCGGCGCAGGGGCTGGAGCGCGATGTGGCCCGGGTCCGGCAAAGTTTCGAGGATTTGAGCGAGCAGGAAGCCACCGGCGGTCTGTCGGGGTTGGCGGGGCGCGGTGCGGTGTTTCGCGTGCTGCGCCAAAAATCGTCAGAACTGGCCGGGTTGGAGGCGCAGATCGCCACACAGACACCTTTGGTTAATTCGGCTTTCGTGGAAGGGAACCAGATATTGAGCCAAATGCGCGCACTCACGGTCGAACCCGGCCCCGTCGAAGCGCGATCGGTCGAGTTTTCCGAACAAGCCGTCAGGTTGGCGGGGTTGATCACCCGTTTGCGGCAGCTTTCTGTCGCCCCTTTGGTAGAGCGGGCCGCGCAGGATCTGTCGGCCTCTGTCGTTTTGCCCGAGCTTGACGGTGGCACGGTGGAATCACGTGGCAGCCAAGCATCCACCATCTCCTCGGTGTTGGAGGTCCTTGCGCAACGGGCTGCCACGCTCGAGAGTGCCGCACAGGATGTACTGGCGATGCCCTCCCCTGCGGAGACCACTTATACGCCGATTTCAAGCGCCGATGCGGTGATAAAATACGCCCGGAATTTCGCGCCGTCATGGGCCGGGGCAATCGCGATTGATCTGTTGCCAGCTGTCCTCGTCTTTATCCTTGCGATCACTCAGGGTGCCATCCGCGAAGGCCGCGAAGGGATCGCCATCGAAGAGACATTGACCCTGGCCGAACTACGGGCGGCGGTTCTTGCAATGCGCGATATGGATACGGCGATGAAGGGCGAACCTGTCGACCCGCCGGATGACATCGTCAAAGAGAATCCTTCGCTTGTCACGCCGCTGAAACACAAATGAATGACTCCACCGATACCCCCAAACGCAACCACGTCGGAAGGGTGCTGGTCGCGGTGCTGTTCTTCCAACTGGGTCTTGCCGGGCTGCTTTTCTGGGATGACATCGCCGACGGGTTGCGGATGCCGGGCCTCAGCCCCCGTGCCCCCGCGCTTGACGACCCTATACGCCCGGGCGACCAGACCCGGCGGTTCCAGCCTGATCGTGCCCGCCCGGGCGGTATCCCCATGCCTGCGTCCCCCCTGCCCGACCGATTGACACTGACCGTGGTCGAAGCCGGCACACGCGTCCTGCTTGAAGGAACCATACAGGCCGGCGATGCCGAACGGATACAGAAACAGCTTTCCGCCCTTGAACCGACGCCCGAGGGTGTTTTTCTCAACTCTCCGGGGGGGTCCGTGCGCGATGCGTTGGTGCTGGGGCGGGCGCTGCGGCAAATGGGGATGACGACCGCATTACGCAGCGGCGATATCTGCTATTCCGCCTGCCCCTATCTTCTGGCCGCCGGCACCAGTCGAACGATCCCCGAAGATGCCTCCGTAGGCGTGCATCAACACTTCTTCGGTGAAAACACGTTGCTGCCGACATTTCTTGCCGTTGAAGATATACAGCGCGGGCAAGGCGAGGTGATGGAGTACCTCGACCAGATGGGAATTGACCCGCTGGTGATGCGACATGCGCTGGCTACTCCATCCGACGAGATATATTTACTGCTACCGGAAGAGCTGGAAAGCTATGGGTTCACCAAAAAACCGTCCTGAGACCAAGATACCCCTTGCAGCGGCACCGTAGCGATCCTACCTGTGGGATGTGACGGGTTCTGCCCTGTTTGTATACGTTACATTCCAGTGGCCTTAAGCAAATCCGAGGGAGCTGGCTCTGTTCGAGCCCTGGTTCGTTTATCTGGCGCCCACCTGTACATACAGGTCCTCGGGAATATAAAACCGAACGGCAGTGGTGGTCCCGTCACACACAAGCTGTAAAGCGCGGGTTACCAGGCTCAGCTTACAAGGCTCAGGGCAGTGTAAGCCACGCGAAGGGTCACTGACCGAATAGGTGATACTGCTCTAAAACGCTTCTGGCCGTGCCTCGCGGGCCATGTGATCGAGAACGGCATTCACGAACTTCGGCTCCTCGCTGCCTTCAAAGAAGGCGCGTGCCACGTCTACGTATTCGGTAATGATTACCTTTGGCGGCGTTCCTTGGTCACGCAGTTCGGCCCCGGCGGCGCGAAACAGGGCTCTCAAGGTTGGATCAATCCGGGCGATCGGCCACTTCGCGACCAGCGCTCGGTCGGTCATCTGGTCAATCGCCGCTTGGTAGGTCACCGCTGTTTCAAGCACATGGGCAAAAAGGCGGATATCACCATCGATCATTTCCTGACCGTCATAGGTGGCACCGAAGCGATGCTCAAGAAATTCGTGCCGCACGGTATCAAAGCTTTGCGAGGAATGCTCCATCTGGAACAACGCCTGCACCGCGTAAAGCCTCGAGGCTGATTTCATCTTGCGTTTTTGATTGCCCGAAAGGCCGTCAGAGGATGTCATGCTGTCTTGGGTCCGTCATTGTCGCCCGCCATCAGATATTCATCCGAGCGCGGCTTGAAACCGATGTCTTTGCGAATGTCGCCCCACTTACGGCTGAGCGCGATAAGATGCAAGGCCGCAGCCGCGGCACCGCCCCCCTTGTTTTGCCCTGACGGATCGGCCCGTACCGCGGCTTGGTCGTGGTTCTCCACGGTCAGGATACCGTTTCCGATACACAGACCCTGCAACCCCATCAACTGCAAGGCACGGCTGCTGTCATTGCACACGGTATCGTAATGGGTGGTTTCACCGCGAATGACGCATCCGAGTGCGACATATCCATCAAAATTGCTTTTGCGATCGGATATGCCAATGGCAGTCGGTATCTCAAGTGCACCGGGCATTTCGACAACTTCCCATTCGGCACCCGCCGCCTCGATTTCGGCCTTGGCTCCCGCCAGCAGCCCTGCAGCGATGTCGGAATAATAAGGCGAAACCACGATCAACAGCTTCGCGGGTTTGTCAAATTTAGGTGTAGCCAATGTGGTGTGATTTCCAGCAGCCATTGTTTTCACTCCGTAGAAATGGGGCGCGTGCCCACGATGCTCAGGCTATAGGCGTCCAGCCCAAGATAGCGCGTGTCGGGATTATCGGTCAGCAGTATCAGCTCGTGCAACCCCATCGACGCCATGATCTGGGACCCCAGCCCTGTGCGTTTGACGGTACGTGGCCGGTCGTCCTCTTCATTCTCAAAGCGCAAGCGCGGCTCGGGATCGCGAAATAACAATACGGCCCCGCGCCCTTCCTGCGCGATGATGTGCATGGCGCGCGGCAGTTCATCGGCTGGGCTCGGTCCCAGACCGAGAATATCTTCCAGCGCATTTATCGCATGGGTACGCACCAGCACCGGCTCGGATGTGGTCAGATCTCCCTTCGAGAGAACGACGTGATCCGTACCGCTGATCTCGTCGGTGAAAATCTGCATCTTCCATTCGCCGCCATAAGCCGAATGCACAGTACGGCTGTCGCGTTCAACCAGCAGGTTGTCATGCTTGTGGCGATAGGCAATCAGATCGCTGATGGTTCCGATCTTCATCTCGTGCTGCTCGGAGAACGCCACCAGGTCGGGCAGACGCGCCATGGTGCCATCGTCTTTCATGATCTCGCAAATCACCCCCGACGGATGCAACCCAGCCAGTCGCGAAATATCCACCGCCGCTTCGGTATGCCCTGCCCGCACCAATACTCCGCCATCGCGGGCCCGCAGCGGAAACACATGGCCGGGGGTCGCAATATCAGCCGCCCCCATGTCCTCGTTTATCGCCACCTTGACGGTCAGCGCCCGGTCGGCGGCAGATATGCCGGTGGTCACCCCTTCGCGCGCCTCGATCGACACGGTAAATGCAGTCTCGTGACGCGCGGAGTTATTCACCGCCATCATCGGCAGCCCCAGGCTGTCCACCCGGTCCTGCGTCATTGGCAGGCAAATCAGACCGCGCCCATGCGTCGCCATAAAGTTGATCGCCTGTGCATCGGCAAATTGCGCCGGTATCACCAGATCACCCTCGTTCTCACGGTCCTCATGATCGACCAGAATGAACATCCGGCCCTGCCGCGCTTCCTCGATGATCTCCTCGATGGGCGCGATAGCTGCAGACAGTTCTGCTTCAACGGGTCCCGGTGTCTCAAACTGCATGGGCGTTACCTCAATCCTTGCCTAGACTGGCACATAACCCACCGCAGCCGCGTTTGCCAGAGCAGGGTCACCCCCGCCTCATTTTCATTTTGCCAATTAAACTCATTTACACGCCGTCAACCTTGCCGGTCCGCTGCTGTTAGGCTCCGAAATATCGCGAAGCCTCCAGATATCCGGCCGCCTGCGCAGCCGCCACCCAATCGCGTTCCAGCCCGGTATCTCCGACAATCAACACCTGATCTCCGACCAGCTTGCGCCGTTGCACCATGTCCCCCAGATGGTCGCGCATCTGCGACCAGCTTGCGGTAAATCGCGGTGCCGCATCGACATGATCCAAGACAGGGTTCGCCGAATGCACGGCGGCGGCGCTCAGCGGAAGATGCACCAGAGCCAGCTTTTGAGCGTTCTCCACAGCCCCCAGAATGTCAGCCTCGCGCACCGGGATCCGCGGCGCATCCGCCCGCATCACCTTCAGGGCATTTGACGAAAACAGCAGTGCCAGAATATCGCGTCCCGTCGCTTGCCGGATCGCTGCATAAGCCTTGTAATCCAACCCCAGCTCCCGGGCGCGTGCAACGCGCATCTTTACCACCATCAAAGGTATCGTCCTGGGCATTGCGGCCTCGCGCGCCTTTTGCCACTGGAACGCCCGCCATTTCTGTCCTCGCTCCAGGCTGGGACCCTTGTTGTGCCCGATGCCCGCGATCATGACATATCCGCCAGCCGCGCCACGTACCGGGCCAGCGTGTCGATCTCGAGGTTGATCCGATCACCCACGGCCACGCCCCCCCATGTGGTCACCTCCTTGGTATGTGGAATGAAGTTGATGCCAAAATCACAGCCATCGACTTCGTTCACGGTCAGTGAGGTCCCGTTCAGGGCAACTGACCCCTTCGGCGCAATGAAACGCGCCAGCGCCTTGGGCGCACGTAACGTCACGCGGGTACTGTCGCCTTCGTCATGCGCCGCTATCACCTCGGCCACCCCGTCTACATGGCCCGACACGATGTGCCCGCCCAATTCGTCGCCGACCTTCAAGGCTCTCTCCAGGTTCAGACGCCGGCCCGGTTTCCAGTCTCCAATATTGGTCTTGGTCACCGTCTCCGCGCTGATCTGAACTTCGTACCAATCCGCCCCAAGATCCACGACGGTCAGGCAGACCCCGTCGCTGGCGATGGACGCCCCCATGTCGATTCCATCGGTATCGTACCCGGTTTCGATACGCGCCCGCAGATCGCCCTGCTGTTCCAGCAAAGTGATCTTGCCAATGTCCGTAATAATACCTGTAAACATGCGCGCGCCTCTTCTATAGATCCCCTACCGAAGTAGCCCTCAGCAATCGTCATGACAAGACCGCGCCGTCGCCTCATTCCCGCCCGCATCCCGTTGCTATCTAGCCGCATCCATTCCAAAGACGAAAGATTGCAATGACCGCCGCCGCACCCAAAGACCGGGTATTCTTGTTCCTTCAGGGGCCTCACGGCCCCTTCTTCAACCGGCTGGGCAAGATGCTGCGGCTGGCGGGGGCAGATGTCTGGCGAGTGGGGTTCAATGCCGGCGATCGGGCCTTTTGGTTCCATCCACGCAGCTATATCCCGTTCCGGGGTGCTGCCGACGAATGGAAAGACACCTTTGTCGCGCTGCTCGCCGACAAGGGTGTCACTGATATCGTGCTTTATGGTGACACGCGCCCGATCCACGCCCAGGCAGTGGCCGAGGCCAAGGCACGAGGCCTGACCGTGCACGTTTTCGAGGAAGGCTATATGCGCCCGTACTGGGTGACCTACGAACGTGACGGTTCCAACGGCAACTCCCGTTTGATGGACATGACCATCAAGCATATGCAGATCGCATTGGCGAATTCCGATATGGAAGCCCCGCTTCCACCCGGCCATTGGGGCGACATGCGCCACCATGTCTTCTACGGGGCGCTCTATCACTGGTTCATACTTTTCCGGAACGGGGATTACCGTAATTTTCGCCCCCACCGCAGCATTCCCGTGACCAAGGAATTCCAGCTTTACGTCAAGCGTTTGCTGCTCATGCCGTTCCTGTCACTGGACCGTCTGATCGCAACCTTACGCATTCGCCTGGGGGGGTTTCCCTATCACCTCGCGCTGCTTCAGCTTGAACATGACAGTTCGTTCCAAGAACATTCCCCCTTCGAGACAATGGCCGACTTTCTGACTGTCGTTCTCGAAGGGTTTGCCAAAGGCGCACCGCGCCATCACCATCTGGTCGTGAAGGCACACCCGCTTGAGGATGGCCGTGTCCCCGTGCGCCATGTTATCAGGCAGCTGGCGCGCGAGCTTGGCGTGGCTGATCGTGTCCATTACGTGCGCGGCGGCAAACTGGCGCAATTGTTGAATGACGCGCGCACGGCGGTCACGGTCAATTCCACCGCCGGCCAACAGGTTTTGTGGCGCGGCATACCGCTCAAGGTGTTCGGTGATGCGGTCTATGCAAAACCCGAGTTTGTCTCGGACCAGCCCATCAGCGATTTCTTTGCTGCCGCTGCGCGGCCGGACAACAAGGCATACAAGGACTACAGGCGCTATCTGCTTGAAACGTCGCAGATCCCAGGGGGGTTTTATGCGGCACGGGCCCGCACCCAGCTGATGCGTCAGGTGGTCGATATGATGCTGGCGAGCGAAGACCCGTATGATGCTCTGGAAACCGGAACCGCGGCACCTCGGCAACAGTTACATGTCGTCACCTAGTGCAAATCCCCTCAGACAGTAGATTTTTGTTCAGGACTAAGATAGCCTTGACGTAATTACGCCGAATAAACTGGCGAATGTGAGGCAGAACAATATCAGGTCGAGGAGACCGGGCAGTGAAATCCGTACCTTTCCGGTGGGCACGTCCCATCGTTCTATTGACGGCGGTCGCCGTGTTATCTTCATGTGGCTTGCCAAAAGTAGGGCCGAACAAACGCGAGATTTACGCAGGCTCTGTCCAACGGGAGGGCGACGCTTTCATCGTGGCGGTCAATGACCGTGTGACACGCGCGACAGCGGTGACCCCCGCGCTCGGATTCAGCCAGGCGTTCATCAATGCCGGTCAAATCGGGTCTGACACGATCAACCCCGGCGATACGCTGGGCCTGACGATCTGGGAAAACGTCGATGACGGGCTGTTGGCCGCGCAGGGCATAAACGCCACCACGCTTGAGGAAGTCCAGGTCGATGGCTCGGGCTTCATCTTTGTGCCCTATGCCGGACGTATCAGAGCAGCCGGGAATTCACCCGAAGCCATACGCAGGATCATCACGCAGCGCTTGTCCGAACAGACGCCCGACCCTCAGGTGCAGGTACGTCGGCTGGCGGGTGACGGCGCGACAGTGTCCTTGATCGGGTCGGTAGGGGCGCAAGGCGTCTATGCCATCGAACGGCCTACGCGCACGTTGTCTACCATGCTGGCACGGGCCGGTGGCGTGTCAATCGTGCCCGAAATTACCCAGATCACAGTTTTACGCGGTGGACAGACCGGCCAGATCTGGTTCGAAGATCTTTACAATCATCCAGAGCTCGACATTGCGCTGCGCGGGGGTGATCGCATTCTGGTCGAAGAAGACAAACGTTCGTTTGTGGCTTTGGGTGCGACCGGTGCACAGCGAAAGGTCCCGTTCGAGACGCAAAATCTGTCCGCGCTTGAAGGGATCGCCCAAGTCGGTGGTCTGAACGCAGGTACGGCCGACCCTACCGGCGTATTCGTGTTCCGCAACGAGCCTCAGGCCGTCGCGGAACAGGTTCTGGGCCGCACCGATCTGCAAGGTGCACAGCGCATGGTGTATGTCCTCGACCTGACCAAACCCAATGGCATGTTCATGGCGCGGGATTTCGTTATCCGCGACAGAGATACCATATACGTGACCGAAGCCCCCTTCACCCAATGGAGCAAGGTGATCTCTTCGATCACCGGGTCGGCCAACTCGGTAAACGGCCTGTCGTCGTTGGTCAGAAAAAATTGATCTAACAGATGGCTGAAGGGCCTTACCCGTGCTTTCTCCCTGCCGCCGGTTCCGAACAGGACCGGCGGCTTTTTGTGTTTAATGGAGGGTTTGTAACACAGCGCCGCGTACGCCGGATTCTGCAACTGTCAGGCTATTCTCTCCATCTGGGACTGCCCGGACCAGGTGATGCCGTCGCTGTCTGGGGTAACGCGAAAACGGCGCATCGTGGCATCGCCATCGCGGACAAGCGCAGGGTACCGCTGGTATGGGTCGAAGACGCCATGCTGCGATCCTTGTTCCCTGGCAGAGCCGGAGAGCCCCCGGTCGGGCTGTTGGTGGACCATCGCGGGAACCACTTTGATCCGGCCCAGCCTTCGGACCTTGAACAGTTGCTGTCAAAGCATCCGCTGGATGACACGGAGCTGCTGAACAGCGCGCGCGGCGCCATCGCGCGGATGATCGAGGCGCATTTGACCAAATACAACGGCTTCGACCCCCTTCATCCTGCGCCGGCCCCCGGTTACGTGTTGGTGATCGACCAGACTCGTGGCGATGCCTCGGTGACCGCGTCGGGTGCGGACCGTGCGCGGTTTCTGGAGATGCTGGTCTACGCCCAACAGGAAAACCCTGGCGCGCGGATCATCATAAAAACCCACCCCGAAACCGCAAAAGGCTATCGGCAGGGGTACTTTGGCCCGCAAGACACCAATGAACATATCTCGTTGCTGACCGATGCCGTCAGCCCGTGGCGGTTGTTCGAAGGAGCGGTTGGCGTCTATACGGTGTCCTCTCAGATGGGGTTCGAAGCGATTTTCGCAGGCCACAAACCACGCGTCTTTGGCCAACCGTTTTACGCAGGATGGGGCTTGACCGAGGATGAATTTCCCCTGCAACGGCGGCAGCGCACACTGACCCGCGCACAGATTTTCGCCGCGGCGATGATCCTTTACCCCAAGTGGTATAACCCGCACCGCGATCAGCTGTGCGACCTGAATACCGCGATAGACATCATGGACGCTCAAAGTCGGGCATGGCGCGAAGACCACGGCGGATGGGTCGCGTCCGGGATGCGGCTATGGAAACGCCGCCCCTTGCAGCGATTTTTCGGAAAATGGACCCCGGTCACCTTTTCGCGCGATACCGCCACAGCAGCGGCTGCCGCAGCGACCAGTGATAAACGGGTGATGGTCTGGGCAGGAAAGGCAACCCCCGATCAAGCGAACATCTGGCGCGTGGAGGATGGATTTCTGCGCTCACGCGGGTTGGGGGCGGACCTGATCCCGCCGTTGTCGCTGGTCTGCGATGATCTGGGTATCTATTACGACCCACGCCGCGCCAGTCGCCTTGAAGCGTGGATCGATCAGCGGTCGAAGCTGCGGCCTGACCAGATGCAGCGCGCCACGCGGCTGATCGCTGCACTGCGCGAAAAAGGCCTGAGCAAATACAATCTTGGTGGCTCTGCCAAATGGTCCGACCTTCCGGAGGGTCGGCGCATTTTGGTACCTGGACAGGTAGAAGATGACGCATCCATCAAATCAGGCACGACGGGAGTATCCACCAACCTGGGCCTGTTGCAAGCCGCCCGGGCAGCCAACCCCGATGCGGTGATCCTGTATAAACCCCACCCGGACGTCGAAGCCGGTTTGCGGCAAGGCGACATCGAAGCGGAAGGTATCGCGGATCGCATATTGCGCCAAGCCGATCCCGCGGCCCTGCTGCCATATGTCGACGAAGTCTGGACGATGACCTCACTTCTGGGGTTCGAGGCGCTGTTGCGCGGGGTCAAGGTCGTCACCCTTGGTGCACCGTTCTACGCCGGGTGGGGTTTGACGGAGGACAGGGGCGATGTGCCCGCGCGACGTCACGCCAATATCACGCTGGAAGGGTTGGTTCATGCTGTTCTGATAGATTATCCGCGCTATTTCGACCCTCTCAACGGACTGGCCTGCCCGGTTGAGGTCGTGCTGGACCGTTTGGAAACAGGCACGGGCCTGCGCGCGGGTCTGGCGAACCGGTTGCTGGCAAAGGGTCAGGGGGTTTTTGCCAGTCAGGCGCATCTGTGGCGCTAGAGCGAGCGATTGATCCGGGGGCCAGCCCCCGGCCCCCCGGGATTTGCAGCCATTTGGAACAAGACCTAGCGACGCGACCAGATCTGGACAGTATCGGCACCTGTCTGCGCTATACTGTCCAAGGTGAAGCGCGGTGCGTTTGACAGGCGGTTCACGTGCAGGGGGGCGATACCGGGGAGTCCGTCGGCCCCGATGGTGACGCCAGCAGTAAAGCCGATCAACCGGTCGACGAGGTCAAATTTCAACAGGGAAGCGGCGATTTGGCCGCCACCCTCGCAGAAGATGCGGGTCAGGCCGCAGGCGCCCAGTTTTTGCATCATGTCAACAGGATCGACGTAACCCTGCCGCGCGTCACATGACAGCAGCGTTGCCCCCCTGTCCTGCCAGTCGCGAATGTGGTTTTTCGGCGCTTCGGGACCGTGGCACAGGATCAACGGGATGTCTGCGGCAGTTTGCGCGAGCCTGGAGTCCAAGGGGATATCGAGGCCGTTGGAAATGACAATGCGCGTGGGCTGACGGTCGATGCCGAGGTCGCGCACGGTCAGACTGGGGTCATCCTGGCGCACGGTTCCGCCACCGACCATTACCGCGTCGTGGCGGCTTCGCAGGCCGTGCACCATACGTCGGGCCGTGGCACCGGTGATCCACTGGCTCTCGCCCGATGCGGTGGCGATACGACCGTCGACGCTGGTGGCCAGCTTGAGGGTCAGCATCGGGCGGCCGTCGTTGATGCGCAGGAAAAATCCCGCGTGGTCGGCGCGGGCTTCAGCTTCGAGCAGGCCGGTTTCGACGCATATACCGGCCGCTTTGAGCATTTCCACGCCACGGCCGCTGACGCGCGGGTCGCTGTCGGTACAGGCGATGACAACACGGGCCACCCCTGCATTGATCAAAGCTTGAGCGCAGGGTGGGGTTTTACCGGTGTGGGCGCAGGGTTCCAGGGTGACGTAGGCCACCGCCCCATAAGCCGCCGCACCCGCCTGGGACAGCGCATGGGTTTCTGCGTGAGGCCTGCCGCCGGGTTGGGTCCAGCCACGACCGACCACGCGGTTGTTGTTGACGATCACGCATCCCACAGCCGGGTTTGGCCAAACACTGCCCTGCCCGCGTCGGCCCAACGACAGGGCCAACGCCATATAGCGGGCGTCTTGTGACATGTTATTCTTCCGTGGGGGTATCGGGCCGCAGTTCCTGAACGAACTTGTCGAAATCATCCGCGGCCTGGAAGTTCTTGTACACGCTGGCGAACCGCACATATGCGACGGTGTCGATACGCGCCAAGGCTTCCATCACGATCTCGCCGATCTGTTTTGACCCTATATCAGTTTCGCCCATGCTTTCGAGACGACGCACGATCCCGCTGATCATCTGGTCGATGCGTTCGGGGTCAATTGGCCGTTTCTGCATGGAAATGCGGATCGAGCGTTCGAGCTTGTCGCGGTCGAAGTCTTCTCGTTTGCCGGAGGTCTTGATCACCACAAGATCGCGCAGCTGCACGCGTTCGTAGGTGGTGAAGCGGCCGCCGCATGCCGGGCAAAAGCGACGGCGCCGGATGGATACGTGATCCTCTGCCGGGCGGCTGTCTTTTACTTGTGTGTCGATATTTCCGCAAAACGGGCAGCGCATGGCCGGTCCCCTTTATTATCTGATCTGCCTCACTTGTGGGGCACATCGCCCTCTTGTCTATAACTATAGGGCCTATGCGAGGTTTTGGGTAGAGGCGAAATGCACAGCTAGATGTTGTAGGGCAACCGGGTCACCTGAACCATCTTCCCTGCCACGCGTTTACCCTGCGTAGTTCAAGACAGATAGGGTATCCCATGAGCAAGACGTTATTCATCACCGGCGCATCCAGCGGCATTGGTGCGGCGACCGCCCGCGCTGCGGCACACACAGGTTGGAACGTGGGCCTTTTCGCACGCAGCCGGGCAAAGCTTGACGAATTGGCCGCCGAGATTGGCGAACAGGCCATGGTGCTGACCGGCGATGCCACGGTTTATGAAGATCAACGCGACGCAATCGAAAGGCTGGTTAACCGGTTCGGCCAATTGGATGCGGTGTTTGCCAATGCAGGCAAAGGCACGTCGAAAAGCGGGACTGAGAACGGCAACCCCGAAGAGTGGAAAGCGATGGTCGATCTGAACATAATGGGGGCGCTCTATACGGCGCATCTTGCGATGCCCTATCTGCGTAAGACAACCGGACAATATATCGTAACCGGGTCCGCCGCCGGGCGCAGGCATATCAAAGGGTCGATATACGGCGCGACAAAATTCTTTATCCACGGGTTTGCCGGCAACCTAGCCGATGAGATGGCCGAGTGGGGCGGGCGGTGCATGGTCGTTTCCCCCGGCATGGTAAACACGCCGTTCTTTGACGAAGAAAAACCGGACAAGCTGCACCCCGACGATGTCGCCGCCGCGGTCATGCACGCACTTGACGCCCCCGCGCGTGCCGCAATACGCGAGATTCATCTTATGCCTACCGGCTGACCAATCAAGCGAAATGGGCCGCGACGCGCCGGGTATGAGGCGCGTCGCGGTGTTCGAAGAGATAGATGCCCTGCCATTGGCCCAGCATCATCTGGCCCGCCCTGACAGGAATACCGAGGCTAACCGGCAAAACCGCCGCCTTGATATGGGCGGGCATATCATCCGGCCCTTCGGCAGTGTGACGCAGGAAAGCCATGGACGGATCCGTTGATGGTGGTACACGGCGCTGAAAAAAGGCCAACAAGTCCCTTTGCACGTCGGGGTCGGCGTTCTCTTGGATCAAAAGTGATGCGGATGTATGCTGCACCATCAAGGTCAGCAACCCATCACGCTGGCCTGCCAGCCACCGCCTGATGTCGTCGGTGAATTCGTACAGGCCCTGCCCCTGCGTGAATACTTTGAAATCTGTGATCATGAACCAGTCATCGGGCTAAACTTCGCCCTTCTTTGGCGGCTAGCGAATTGGCAAAGTAACGTCGGGACAGAACGCCAGCGCGTGGCTGATGGTCATCGCCGACCCTCGCCGGGTCAAGGATCCTCCGACGATGAAAACATTGGACGGCGTCAGACTGGCCGGGTTCAGCGTAAAACCTACAGCGCTCGAGCGACCCAAACCCTTTGCGAGCGGCTCACTCACATAGAGTTTCTGGCTTCGCCGTGCATCAAGCCGGTTCACCGCATAATCCGCGGCCGCACACCACGTTCCCCGGGCCCCCCGTCCGGTATTTCCGGTTATCTGTACGCCGTCGGGCAGTGGCGCGAATTCAAGACTGCCATCGGATATGTAGTTGCTCGCGCTCGAAGGACCGGCGGCCAACATGGCGATAAGCGCAAATGTGGTGCAGCGAATCATGATCAACCCTCGTGTTAAAAGATATGTGTCGGAATTATATAATCCTGACAGAACTGAACAGCATGGCCTACCGGCAGGCTAAGGCCCGGTTGGTTAACGGATATCGAGTATGATTTAGAGGGGGCCACCAACAGGTCTGAGCGATTCAATGTGAATACGACGCTGGTGCGCCCTAACCCGCTGACGGATCGCCCCCGAGAGGATTTGACGTAGAGTTCTGCCGGACCTCCTGCGCCCAACCGGTCGCGGGCGTAACTTGCAGCGGCGCACCAGATCCCCCGTGGACCTTCGCCGTAATTTTCGATCACTTCGAAATCCCCGGCGGCCGTCAACGGCACAACTTTGAGCCGATTTATCGCAGTGTAGGGTTGTGCCACAGCAGCAAGAGGCAGAACCACCAGCACTGCCGAAACCAATATACGTCGCATCGGGTGCTCCTGAACAGATTGATACCATGAGATAAGGATGGTTTCACCGTTCGCAAAATCACAGCTTTGTCATTGTCCCGACCGGACAACGTTCCGCGACCCGGTTCTGCGGCCGGCCGAGAAGCATCGCAGTGCGATCGAATGCGTAGGTTTTGCCGCATTGCGACAACCATCCGGTCGAATGCAAAAGGGCTGGAACGCAAAGGGGCGGATGCCAAAACATCCGCCCCTTCTTCTACAGCAATCGTTGACCGTTTACTGATCCAGGAACGACCGCAACTTGCGCGAACGACTTGGATGCTTGAGCTTACGCAGCGCTTTTGCCTCGATCTGGCGAATACGTTCACGCGTAACACTGAACTGCTGGCCAACTTCTTCCAAAGTATGGTCGGTATTCATGCCAATGCCAAACCGCATCCGCAAAACACGTTCCTCGCGCGGGGTAAGCGATGCCAGCACCCGTGTCGTCGTTTCCTTGAGGTTTTCCTGAATGGCGCTGTCCAAGGGCAGCACGGCATTCTTGTCCTCGATGAAATCACCGAGCTGGCTGTCCTCTTCGTCGCCGATGGGTGTTTCCAGCGAAATCGGTTCCTTGGCGATCTTCATCACCTTGCGAACCTTTTCCAAAGGCATTTGCAGCTTTTCGGCCAGTTCCTCCGGCGTCGGCTCGCGGCCGATCTCGTGCAGCATCTGACGACCGGTACGGACCAGTTTATTGATCGTTTCGATCATGTGCACAGGAATACGGATGGTACGCGCCTGATCCGCGATCGACCGCGTGATCGCTTGCCTGATCCACCATGTCGCATAGGTCGAAAACTTGTAGCCGCGACGGTATTCAAACTTGTCGACGGCCTTCATCAGGCCGATGTTGCCTTCCTGGATAAGATCAAGGAACTGCAAACCGCGGTTGGTGTATTTTTTGGCGATCGAGATGACCAAACGCAGGTTCGCCTCGACCATTTCCTTCTTGGCCTGACGGGCCTCTTTTTCGCCCTTCTGAACCTGCTGCACGATGCGACGGAATTCGGAAATATCCAAACCAACATATTGCCCGACCTGCGCCATATCCGAGCGCAGCTCGTCCACCTTGTCGGCCGAGCGTTCGATGAACATCTGCCAGCCACGGCCGGACTTCTCGGCCATACGCTCCATCCAGTTCGGATCAAGCTCGTAACCGCGATAGTTGTCTACGAATTCCTTACGGTTAATCCGTGCCTGGTCAGCCAATTTCACCATCGCAGAGTCAATCTGCATGATACGGCGGTTGATACCATAAAGCTGGTCGATCAACGCTTCGATACGGTTGTTGTGCAGGTGCAGTTCATTCACCAACAACACAATTTCCGACCGCACACGCTGATATTCTTCTTCGTCGGCCTTTGAAAAAGTACCGTCTTCGTTCAAGGTTGCCGATATGCGGCTATCCTGGATTTGGCTCAGCTTGACGTAATCATCAGCGATGATGTCAAGCGCCTCAAGAACCTGTGGTTTAAGTGCGGCTTCCATGGCGGCCAACGACATGTTGGCCTGTTCATCATCATCCTCATCATCGTCGTCATTGGAAATCGGATTGCCGTCGGCATCCACTTCGTTTGACGATTCAGTCGGCTTCGTCTCGAGCCCGACAGCGGGTACGACGGGCGTTGAATCCTCTTCTTCGCCCATCTGCGTGCCAAAGGTCGCTTCAAGGTCGATAACGTCACGCAACAAGATGTCTTCGGACAAAAGCTCGTCGCGCCAGATGGTAATCGCCTGAAAGGTCAGCGGGCTTTCGCAAAGCCCTGCGATCATCGTATTGCGCCCTGCTTCGATCCGCTTGGCAATCGCGATCTCGCCCTCGCGGCTCAGCAGTTCAACCGACCCCATCTCGCGCAGGTACATCCGCACGGGGTCATCCGTCCGGTCAAGCTTTTCGGACGTGCCCGTCGACAACGCAACGTCGCGGTTACTGTCCGTGGTGGTCAGATCTGTACCACCCTTGGCTTCTTCATCCTCGGCGTCTTCATCCTCGATGACGTTGATGCCCATTTCCGAAAGCATCGACATGACATCTTCAATCTGCTCCGAACTGACTTGATCGGGTGGCAGCACAGTATTGAGCTGATCGTAGGTGATGTAACCTTTTTCACGCGCGTCGCCGATCATCTTCTTGACGGCGGCTTGGCTCATATCAAGCGAATGGCCGGCGTCTTGGTCGTCAGACTTCGTGTCTTCGTTGGCATCTTTGGCGGCCATGAATTTCCTCCAGCGAATGGGCGCGAATCACCTACGGCGATTCGATTCCATAGAATCATGCGGGGTTCTGGGTGATTCTTAAACCCGTTACCCTGTATTTTGTTAAACATCCCGGCGAAAAAGCCACGCTGGGTTCATTTTTCATCTTTGGCGGGTCTTCCGCGAATTGTACCGATCAGTGCATCCAGTGCACTTCGCTCCTCTCGGCTGATATGCGCGCCGTTTTCTCCGATATCATATTCGGCTGTATCTTCTTGCCCGCTGCGTTGCGCGCGGTCTGCGTTGCGCGCGGCTTCGCTCAGCCGCCATGTCAAACCCTCGTCAGCACCACCCGTCAAATCCTCCATCGCATCGGCGATCTCGGCGTCCAGCCCCCTCGCAGCTTCCAGCTTGGCAATTTCTTCCGCTACCGTCATGCGCGTGATCTCAAGATTGCCGGGGCTGCGAATGCATGGTGTAATGGCAACGTGGCGCTGCGCGAGCATGTTTTCAAGGGTCACTGCACCCAGTGCGTCGTATATTTTTTCACGCAACGCGTCAGGTGATATATGTGAATGGCGGATCATCAAATCACGAATCCTGCGGTGGTCTGCATTCTGGCAACGCATCGTCGCCAGCCCGGTTTCGAATTCCTCTACCAGTTGCGGGCAGCACAGCAGCGCACATAGAATGACCGCTTCGCGTAAATGCTCTGTCGCGCCGTCGCCCGCAGCGGTTCCAAGCATCGACGATTTAGCCCCCGGCGAGGGTCCCATGGGGGCCGCGCTCCAGCGTCCCTGCCCGCTGCCGCCAACGGATCGTGGCACCGGTGCAAAGCTGCCCGGCTTCCTTTGTGGTCGGAACAACTGCCACCGCAGGTCCTTGATCTCTTGCCCATAATGGCTGCGGATC
This sequence comes from Sulfitobacter sp. L-8, assembly GCF_056859255.1. Taxonomy (NCBI): domain Bacteria; kingdom Pseudomonadati; phylum Pseudomonadota; class Alphaproteobacteria; order Rhodobacterales; family Roseobacteraceae; genus Sulfitobacter; species Sulfitobacter sp. L-8. Next base: position 16,926 of record NZ_JBSXOD010000056.1, on the reverse strand, counting down.
GACGGGTCTTTAATCATCATGATTTTTTCGCGCAGCGACTTGTCAAGCGCGGCCTTGCGTTCGGGACTGTCAAAAACCCGACCTTCGGTTTCTCGCTGCCACAGCAGGCGGACCATAGGGATCGCATTGTCCAACAGATCCTGCAGCGCCGGGGCTCCCTGGGCCCGTAGCAGGTCATCAGGGTCCAGCCCGTCCGGCATCACCGCAAAGCGCAGGGAACGCCCCGCCTCAAGCAAGGGCAATGCCAGATCAACCAGGCGTAACGCCGCGCGCTGACCCGCGGCATCGCCGTCCAATGTGATGATCGGCTCGGGTGCGATGCGCCACAACATCTGTAATTGGTTTTCGGTTATCGCTGTCCCCAATGGGGCCACCGCCGCGCCAAACCCCGCCTGTACCAAAGCGATGACATCCATATACCCTTCCGCAACCACCAAGGGCTTGCCCTGCCCGGCGGCGGCCCGGGCGTCCTTCACGTTGTAAAGGCTTCTCCCCTTGTCAAAAAGCTCGGTTTCCGGAGAGTTCAGGTATTTCGCGGGGTCATCCGGGTCCATTGCCCGCCCGCCAAACGCGATCGCGCGTCCCCTTGCATCGCGGATAGGATACATGATCCGCCCGCGGAACGTATCATAAGCGCGCCCGCCCTTGGTCGAAGGCTTGGCAAGCCCCGCACCGAAAATCAACGCATCCTCGACGTCTTTCGCCTTCAGATGGTCCCATAACCCCTGCCATTGATTGGGGGCAAAGCCGATTTCCCACCGCTCCAGCGCGTCGGCGGTCAATCCGCGTTTCGCCAGATAATCCCGCGCGCCACCAGCCGGTGCCGTGCGCAGTTGCAGCCGGAAGTACTGCACTGCCAGCTCCATCACCTCGGTCAACTGACCACGCTTGTCAGCTTTTTGTTGTGCCCGGGGATCCTGCCGCGGCACCGGCATTCCCGCTTCGCGGGCCAAGATCTCGACCGCCTCCATAAAACTCACATTTTCGGTTTCACGCACGAACGAGATAGCATCGCCTTTGGCATGGCAGCCAAAACAATAATAAAAGCCCTTGCGATCATCCACGTGGAAACTGGCGGATTTCTCCTGATGAAACGGGCAAGGTGCCCACATGTCGCCTTTACCCTGGTTGGACTTGTGTGGATCCCACATGACCTTGCGCCCCACCACCTGTGAAAGGCTGGCGCGGCTGCGCAATTCATCCAAAAATCCAGGGGGCAGGCTCATAGCTGTATATATCGCCGCACGAGGCTCGAAGTCCAGCACCCAACGTGTAGATCTACCGTTTCATTTTGCCAGATAAACTCCGGGGGATCGCCCGTCAGGGCGATGGGGCTGGCCCCTCCCTGCCCCCACCGCCGGGCGATGTCCTCACCTGCCCAGGCACATCTCTTTCCAGGCCGCCCCCAGATCATTGGCTTTGACATCACGCATTTTCATTTCATAAACCCATGGGGTGACCAGAGGCACGACAGCGTTGTACTTCGCGGGCCAGGCGGGGGCGGACGCCGCGACATGCTTTGCCACGCCGCGTTCTTTCACCCGGTCCAGTCGGGCCTGACGCACTGCCTGCACTACATCTGCCTGATAGGCGCAACTAACCTCGGCGTCGCTGCTGACCGCCCAGGCCGGAGCAGCCAGGCTCACAGAGGCCGCCATTATTGTCACTGATAATACCTTCATCATCACATCTCCACATATCAACATCAATTCAACCTTCGCCGCGCCGCGAGGCGACTGCCCGCATGGCTTGGCCTAGTTCATGCACCAAACTAGCCGCCATGGATCGGAATACAAGGATCAGAAACGCCCGCGGCCCGGTGCGCGTGACGGACGCCGACATATGCCCCACTTGCGTGCGCGCGGTGTAGCCACGCTTGAAATGCATCCGGCGCACGTCGATGGGGACAAGCCGTTCCAACACCTGCTCCACATCCTCTCCCTCGACCGTGACTGCACACCATCCGTCGCTTTGATCCACCAGGGCCGCGTGTTCCTGCAAAGCATCTGCCGGTGCCGTGCCCACCAACATCGCCTGACGCTGTCCGAACCAGATGCAGCGCACCCCGCCCTCCTTGCCCGAAGTCCGGTTTGCCTTGGGAAAATCCACCCCGTGCGCATCACTTAACGCGGAAGACAAGGCCGCTTCCTCGCCCAAAAGCACGACCGAGGTCATCACCCCCAGGTCGGCTTCGTCCAGGTTCACACTGCCAAACGTTAACGGCAGCAGACCCTCACAGGGCATCCTCGCTTTCAGTTCAGCCACGCGCGCGCCTCCCCTCGGGGTCCACAAAAACCGGCGGACATATCTCTACCTCGACGTCCAGCTCGCGCAGATGGTCGACCACGCGCATCACCTCGCCATAGCGCTCAGGGCCACTTTTGACAAAACCCAAACCGATATAAGTCCCATAGGAAGGGGAAAAGCCCACCGACGTGATATAGCCTTGATCGTTTTCGCGTGTTGCCTCCTTACCTGCGGCAAAGACATGCGCACCAGCGCTCAGCTGCTTCACGGCACCTGTCGGCTTGAACCCGACCAACCGCTCGCGATCCCGGTCCATCAACCCAGGACGCGCGGCCATGACCTTCCCGATGCAATCCTTGGTGGCGCTTATCATAGCGCCCATGCCCACGTCGAAAGCAGTGGTACGACCGTGGATTTCGGCATGGGTGATAAACCCCTTTTCGATCCGCAACACGTTCATCGCCTCCATGCCATAGGCTCCACCCCCAAGCCCCTCAGCCCGCGCGACCAACTCGCGAAACAGGGCCTCCCCGTAACGCGCGCCCACAGCGATTTCATAGGCATGTTCACCCGAAAACGAGATGCGGAAAAGCCGCGCGGCCACGCCCAATACCGATACGTCTCCGCAGGCCATGAACGGCCAGGTGTCATTGTCGATCGGCGCATCCAGCAATCCGTTCAGCAAATCCCGGGATCTTGGCCCCGCCACGGCGAACTGCGCCCATTGTTCGGTGGTGGATGTCATCGCGACCCGCCACTCGGGACGCAGACATTGCGCCACAAATTCCAGATGCCGCATTACCGTACCCGCGGCTGCAGTGGTGGTGGTGATGACAAAATGCGTCGTGCCCAACCGGGCGCATGTCCCGTCATCCATGACCGTACCGTCTTCCCGCAGCATCAACCCATACCGGACCCGCCCGACCTTCAAGGTGGAGAACGTGTTGACATACACAAGATCCAGCAGCGCCGCCGCATCGGGCCCCTGAATATCAATCTTGCCCAACGTCGAGACATCACAGACCCCCACGGCGTTGCGCACGTGACCTACCTCACGATCACAAGATTGCCGCCACGTCTTTTCGCCCGGTTTGGGAAAATAGCTGGGGCGATACCACAAGCCGGTTTCGATCATCGGTGCCCCCGCTGCGATACCGGCACGATGCGAGGTGGTAAACCGCTGCGGGGCAAACCCCTGGCCTTGCGCCCCCGCCCCCATCGCCGCAATCGAAACCGGGGAATAGGGCGGACGGAACGTCGTGGTGCCGGTCTTCGGTATCCCGCGCCCCGTGGCGTCGGCCAACACCGCCAATGCCGCGACGTTTGAATTCTTTCCCTGATCTGTCGCCATACCTTGCGTCGTATAGCGCTTCATATGTTCTACCGACCGAAAGTTCTCTACCACCGCCTGCTTGACGTCTTTCACGCAGACATCATTCTGGAAATCCAGCCAGGCACGGCCCTTGCCTGCCACAGCCCATAACGGTGCCAGGTTATAGGGCGCGTCCTCGGTCTGAGGCAAAGCACTATCGGGTGCCTTTTTTCCCAAAGCGTCCAACACCTGCCGGGCGGCTGCGACTCCATCGGCCAGACACCCGTGGGTGGAAAACGAACCCCTGCATGCTCCCGCCGTCGTCATCCCGGGTACGGCCCCTTCGGTCGGCACGAACGCCTGAATGTCGGCGCGCCATGTCGGTCGACCATTCATGTGGCACGTCAAATGCACAGACGGATTCCACCCCCCGGACATCGCCAGACAATCCGTCTGTATCTTTTCGGTCTTCCCGTTAACAAGAATGCTGATGCTTTCCAGCTCCTTGCCTCCTTGTGAATTGCTGACCTGCGCATTCCGGTACACCGGATATTCCGCAGTCGAACGCACCTCCGCCCGACTGTCTATCACAGCGGCCACCCGCACGCCGGCAGCGGTCATATCCTGCGCCGTGCGATGTGCGTCGTCATTGTTTGCAAATACCGTGACTGCCCTGCCCGGGCTGACGCCCCACCGGTTCAGGTATGCGCGCACAGCTCCGGCGGTCATGATGCCGGGACGGTCGTTGTTCTGAAACGCCACCGGCCGTTCTATCGCACCAGCCGCCAGAATGCTGTGCTTGGCAACAATGCGCCAAAAACACGCCAAGGGGGCTCCGTCACCGCGCCCGCCTCGATGCTGGTTCACCCGCTCCAACGCGCCAAACGTTCCCTGATCGTATGCGCCCGTGACCGTCGTGCGTGACATCACCCGAACGTTGCGCATGCTTTCCAACTCGGCCACGGCGCGCGCGGCCCACACATGCCCGGGTTCACCGTCAATTTCCAGAACCTCGGCATTCAGCCGACCTCCTGGTCGCGCGTCTTCATCGGCAATGATGACATCTGCGCCGGCGCGGGCTGCTGTCAGTGCCGCCATCAACCCCGCGGGCCCCGCGCCGATAACCAATACATCGCAAAACGCAAATGCCCTCTCATAGGTGTCCGGGTCGGGTTCTCCGCTAAGCCCCCCCAGCCCGGCCGCGCGCCGGATCACGGGCTCATACACCCGCTCCCAGAACGCCTTCGGCCACATGAAAGTCTTGTAGTAGAACCCCGCGCCCAACCAAGACGCAAACAGATTGTTGACCGCCAGCAGATCCAGATCCAGGGACGGCCACGCATTCTGGCTGCGCACCTCCAACCCCTCGAAAATCTCCTGAGTCGTAGCGCGCACATTCGGCTCCGCAGCTGCGCCGACCCCGACAGTGACCAAGGCGTTCGGCTCTTCGCTGCCCGCCGTCAATACGCCACGCGGCCGATGATACTTGAACGATCGCCCCATCAGCCTGACACCATTCGCCAGCAACGCCGACGCCACGGTGTCACCCGCGAACCCGTCATAGCTGCGCCCGTCAAAGCGGAACGTCACGGTGTCGGACCGGTCGACAAGCCCCCTGCCCCTGATCCTCATCGCAAACCTTCCTTGACGCCTGATGCAAGCTCCACCGACTCGACCGCATGCGTCACCGTGTTACGTGTGACAACCAACCACGCCCCGCATCCCGATTCATGCAGCCATAGATCGCGCGTCTCTCCGGCAGGGTTGGCACGCAGATGCAGATACCCGTCCCACGCCGCGGCCCCCGCATCCGGCGCGGGACGCTCCAGCAGCACGGCATCGCCCTGGTAATAGAACTCTCGCCGGTCACGGCTTCCACAAATTGGACAGTCCAGCCTCATGCCACTCTCCCCAGGGCCCGAAACCGCCCCTCTTTCATTTTGCCAAATAAACTCTCGCCGAAGGCTCCCACACCCACCGCCTAATGCAGGTTATGCTGGGAACCGGTGCCCTCTTCATCCATCAACCCCCGGCCGGTGCGGAAGCGGTCCAGCCGATAGCGCGCTGCCGGTCCGTGGTGATGACCGGTTGCCATCAAATGCGCAAAGCTGAAGCCGGACCCCGGCACCGCCTTGAACCCACCATAACACCAGCCGCAATCAATGAACAAACCTTGGGTATCGGTCTTGTCGATGATCGGGCTGCCATCTGGCGTCATGTCCATGATCCCGCCCCAGCTGCGCAACACGCGTGCCTTGCCGATCATCGGCATCAGCGCCATGCCCGCCTCCATGACATGTTCGGCCATCGGCAGGTTGCCCCGTGCCGCGTATGATGCATAAAAATCCAGATCGCCCCCGAAGACCAGCCCGCCTTTGTCCGACTGGGAAATATAAAAATGCCCCATGCCAAAACTCACGACATGATCAATACACGGTTTTAGCCCTTCGGTCACAAACGCCTGCAACACGTGGCTTTCAATCGGCAGACGCATACCTGCCATAGCCGCGACCTGCCCCGACCGTCCGGCCACCACGATCCCGACCTTCTTGGCCCGGATCGCACCAAGCGTGGTCTGCACGCCGCGTACACGTCCGTTTTCGATATCGATCCCGGTGACTTCGCATTGCTGGATCAGATCAACGCCGCGCTCGGACGCGCCGCGCGCATACCCCCATGCCACCGCGTCATGGCGTGCCGTCCCACCCCGGGGATGCAGCAAACCACCATATATGGGGAATCGCGCATTGTCGAAATCAAGGTATGGCAAATGCTTGCGCACGCCCGCGCGGTCCAGCAGCACGGCATCATCGCCTTGGTTGATCATTGCGTTGCCGCGCCGGGCAAACGCGTCACGCTGCCCGTCGGAATGGAACAGATTGATCAACCCCCGCTGCGAATGCATCACGTTATAGTTCAGGTCTTGTTCCAGCCCCTCCCATAACTTGAGCGAATGCGAATAAAACTCGGAATTGCCGGGCAAGAAATAGTTGGCGCGTACAATCGTGGTGTTGCGCCCTACGTTTCCGCCGCCAAGATAACCTTTCTCAAGAACGGCTACATTGGTAAGCCCGTGTTCTTTTGCCAGATAATACGCGGTGCTCAGCCCATGCCCACCACCGCCGATGATGATCGCGTCATATTCGGCCTTGGGGTCGGCATCGCGCCAATGTGGCGACCAACCTTTGTTGCCAGTCAATCCTTCGCGCAACACGCGCAAGCCTGAAAACCGCATACTCCCCCCTGACCCATGATCCCCACACCAGCGCCATATGCGCTACTCAATCGTCTCCTGCGTCAAGGTGCAATGGCAGTGGCGTTGATCGTGTGCGATTTGCGTCGTAAAAATTCGCGCCGTGAACAGGACAGTCCACGGCGCATGCACGCCGTCAATGCGCGGACCCGGTCAAAGCCCCTTGGTGCGATAGCTGGCCGCTACTTTGCCGATGCTCACCAGATACGCCGCGGTGCGCAGATCGGTGACATCTGTGCGGTTGTGCCAAACCTCTGCCATGGTCTGGTACGCATCGCTCATCGTGTCATAAAGCCCCGACCGTACCAGCTCCAGTTCTCCGGCACCGCGCAGGTATTTGTCCTTGAAGTTCGGGCTCAACTGCCAGCCGATGCCGCTATCCGCGCTCAGACGCTCAAGTTCGTCCACCAATAACTGGTGACGGCTTTCTTCGTTACGCCGCTGCATCCGGCCAAAGCGGATATGGCTCAGGTTTTTGACCCACTCGAAATATGACACGGTCACCCCCCCGGCATTGGCGTACATATCCGGAATGATCACGATTCCTTTGCCCCGCAGGATTTCATCCGCTCCTGCGGTTACCGGACCGTTTGCAGCTTCCACGATCAGCGGTGCCTTGATATCTTCCGCGTTGCTCATGTTGATCACGCCCTCGAGCGCGGCCGGGATCAGGATTTCGCATTCCGCCTCAAGCAGTTTCGCCCCATTCTCCTCCAAAGGCGCATCTGGGTAGCCTTTTACGGTGCCATGTTGCGTGATCCAGCGGTGAACTTCCTCGACATCCAGACCTTTGTCATCAAACAACGCCCCGTCGCGTTCAATAATCGCGGTTATCTTGCAACCGTCTTCCTCGCTTAGAAATCTCGCTGCGTGATACCCGACATTGCCCAGCCCCTGAACCACTACGCGCTTGCCGTCCAGCTCTCCGGTAAGGCCTGCTTTTTCCATGCCCTCCACATCCCGGAAAAACGCGTGCAATGCATATTGCACACCACGGCCTGTGGCCTCGGTGCGCCCTTGAATGCCGCCGGAAATGATCGGTTTACCGGTGACACATGCAGCCCCGTTGATGTCGGTGGTGTTCATGCGCTTGTACTGGTCGGCGATCCACGCCATCTCCCGTTCGCCCGTGCCCATATCGGGCGCGGGCACGTTCTGCGCGGGGTTGATCATGTCTCGCTTGATCAACTCATAGGCAAAGCGGCGCGTTATCAGCTCCAACTCGTGTTCGTTATATTCGCGCGGATCAATACAAAGCCCGCCTTTCGAGCCGCCGAATGGCGCGTTCACCAAAGCGCATTTATATGTCATCAAGGCCGCCAGCGCTTCGACTTCGTTCTGGTTCACGCCAAGGCTATAGCGAATACCGCCCTTCACTGGCTCCATGTGTTCGGAATGCACCGACCGATAGCCGGTGAATGTTTGGATACTGCCGCGCAGGCGCACCCCGAAACGCACCGTATACGTGGCATTGCAGACCCTGATCTTTTCCTCCAGTCCCGGCGACAAATCCATGAGCGCCACCGCCCTGTTGAACATAATGTCGACGCTATCGCGAAAGCTGGGTTCATTTCCGAGGATCATTTGTTTGCTCCTGTTTGGCAAAGTGACCTTTGTGATGATGCATCACCGCGCCGCAGTTTGAACATGCACGGCGTCGGTAATAAAGGTGCAAACGCGATTTAGGGGACAAAAATGCACAGAATTTAGGCGATTTGAAAACTTTGAAGCCTGCTCCGTACATTCCATTTCCCAGACCGTGTGAACATCGTCACCCGCCCCGCGCCCCTTGGTAAGATCAATTGCACCTGCGGCAGCGTGACAGGATGTGTCCATAATACACGTGATTTCGCCCTATTTCGGCCACCTTCATCCTTCATAAACCTCACATACGGGTCCTTGTGCGGGATGACTTGTAACGCGCGCAGGCAATTGGGAACAGGAATGATGACGTTCAACGAAGCGAAAGCACGGTTACAGCCCGCTTTGCGGCGCAGGCTCGTCAGGTTTGCTCGCGAGGAAGATGGTGTATTCACCATTCTGGCGCTTTTCATGATCATGATGATGGTGCTGGTGGGCGGTATTCAGCTGGACTTCATGCGTCACGAGATGGAACGGTCGCGCCTGCAAGCAGTAGCTGACCGCGCTGTGCTGGCGGCCGCTGACCTTGATCAAACGCTTGATCCGTCTGCGGTGGTGAAGGATTACTTCGCAAAGGCCGGAATGATCGATTACCTGTCAAACGTCACGGTTGCCAACGGTCTGAACTTTCGCACGGTTACGGTCGATGCAAGTATGGAAATGCCCACCCAGTTCTTGGGACGGTTCGGTTACCCGACCTTGAGCGTGCCAGCAAGAAGCCAAGCGGAAGAACGTGTGGCAAACGTCGAAATTTCACTGGTTCTCGATATTTCGGGCTCCATGGCGCTGAACGGCCGCATCTCTGAATTGCGCAAAGCGGCTTCTGTGTTCGTGGATACGGTTCTGACCAAGGAAAGCCAGGATCTGATTTCTGTTTCGGTGATTCCCTATTCCGAACAGGTCAACGCTGGTCCCGAGATCATGAAACGTATCCCGATGAATAAATCCCACGACTTTTCCCACTGCGTTGAATTCGACGAAACCGAATTCAAAAGCTCTGCACTAGACGTCAGCAAACCGCACGAGCAAGCGCAACATTTCCAGTGGAACTATGACGGGCGGAGCAACGACCGCAGCAGCACCGTCTGCCCGCGCGCCAGCTATGAACGCATCACGCCGTTGTCCCAAAACAATACGGTGCTGAAAAACCAGATCAACGCCTTGGTGCCACGGGCCGGTACGTCGATCTTTCTGGGCATGAAATGGGCCACTGCCATGCTTGATCCGTCGTTTCGCAGTATCAACGACGGGTTGGTAGCAGCGGGACTTGTCGACAGCAAATTCTCTGGACGTCCAAAGGCGTATGATGATCCGGAAACCCTCAAGACCATCATCTTGATGACCGACGGCGAAAATTCGATATCGAACCGCATCTCGGCCGAATATTACAATACGCCAAGCAAGGTCGTGCACTGGAGCAAATACAACTTTAATTACTACCTGTATAACGCCGTCAGTTACAGCGACTGGTACAAGTATTCGTGGAGAAAATACACTCCCACACTAGGCGACCAGCTTCTCAATAGCATTTGCACCGCTGCCAAACAGAAAAACATTGTCATCTGGTCTATCGGCTTTGAAGTTGAGGATCGCGGCGCGAATGTCATGAAAAGCTGCGCGTCATCACCCAGCCATTTCTTCAGGGTTGAGGGTATCGAACTGTCCGAAGCCTTCCGTGCAATCGCGCGTCAGATCAATCAGTTGAGGCTCACACAGTGATGGGGCGGTTCAAATCGGCTTTGGGGCGTTTTCGCAAAGCGGAAGACGGTGCCGTTGTCCTGATCGAATTCGTCATCCTGATGCCGCTGGTGTTCGGCATCTTCCTGCTGTCGATCGACATGAGCCTTTATTCGTTGCGGCAGGTTCACCTGAACCGGGGCCTGGAAGACGCGGTGCGTTATATCCGGCTACACACGCGTTCCCCCATTACGCATACGATGATCAAAAACATGATTTGCAGCGGTGCCGGAACCATTGGCGATTGTGAAAACACCCTGCGCCTTGAAATGGTCAAGGTTGACCCCCGCGCTTTCAGCCAGCTTAACCAAACGGCGGATTGTGTCGATAAATCCCTGCCGGTGGAGCCGGAGCGCGGGTTTGTTCTTGGCAAACAACACGAGCTTATGTTGCTAAGGGCCTGTGTGAAGTTTGATACGATGCTCCCCGGCTCAAACTATGGTTTCGACTTTGAAACCGACGGGTCCGGTCAGGGCCGTATGATCGCAATCGCCTCCTTTGTGCAGGAGCCGAATTGATGCGCAGGCTTGTACCTTCACGATGCAACATCAGTCGATTTGGCCGAGATGAAAGAGGCAGCGCCTCAATCGAAGCGATGATCATGATACCCATGGTATTCTGGGTCTACCTTGCGATGTTCGCCTTTTTTCAGACCTATCAGGAATACAATGCCAACCAGAAAGCCGCCTATACGATCGGAGACATGATTTCGCGCGAGACATTGCCCTTGGATGCCGACTATCTGAACGGCGTGCAGCAGCTGCTGGACTACATGACCCGATCATCAGAACAAGCCAGCGTGCGCATTACATCGCTACAATACAGTCTGGCCGACAAGAGGTTCTATGTTCACTGGTCGCGTTCACGCGGGCTGAAACCCCCGGTGAACGATGCCGATGTGTCGACGTGGACATCACGTATCCCGGTCATGCCGGATGGTGAATTTATCGTCATCACCGAAACCTGGACCAAGTACAAGCCGCCGTTCAACGTCGGCCTGGGGGCACAGGATATCGAAAACTTTGTCTATACCCGGCCGCGATATGCGCCACGGGTGCTGTATTCGGGCGCGACATAAAACAAACCAAAGATCCGCCGCGTTGCTACAGCGCAGCGCCCTGCCCTGTGTATCTAAGGGCGGCTTGCCATCATTGCCGAAATGATTTCGGACATGAATTTTGTCTGACTGCCGGGTGTCATGCCACCGATGCCAACGCGTCGTCCTATCCGCCACCAAAGCCCGGGCCGCCACACGTTTCCGTCTTGGGTACCTGCGGCTGTACGCAGCAAAAATCCGTTCGAGGGTTTGAACGCAAATACGCCTCTGTCCAAAGCTTCGATATCCGCGACGCGGGCGATGACGGTGCCATCGCCGTCACGCAGTTCAGTCGGCGTCAATTCGATCACGCTGGCAGTCGCGCGCCGCATACGATCAGCCATCCAGATCGCTGCCCCGCCACAAACCAGCAAGAACAGTTGCCACCCCAGACCGGGGGAAGACGTAAAAGCGATGTATGCAAGGAAAACGCCCAACGCGCCGAGCGACGTCAGCCCTATCAGGCGGCGCCCGGAGGACGCCTTGACGGTCGCCAGAACTTCATTTGGGTCTGTGAATTCGAGGGTCATGTTCAGCGCTTTCCTTTAAGATCGCCTTGCCTACCCTTTCGCGCAAGGTTTTGGCAAGGTCGTGCGCTGTCGAAACGGTGCATTGGGTGGGTAAATCCCACGTTCACCGTTCAGTTATCACGCTTCATACGTCCGCCGCCGTGCATAGGCCCACGTTCCAGCATGGCTTGCAGCCGATCCGCATAGGCGTTGCGGGAAGCTTTGTCCATTTGTGCAATTTCATCCAGCCACGCGTCTTGTACCATCTGTTGCACATTCAACGTTGTCGTGCGTTGCTCTTTCAGCACCTGCTTCATGGCATCAATGTCGAAGGGGTCAGTTCGCAAGGTGGCGAGGGCTTGATCATACAGCCCCCGGCGGGCGGCTTTGGTCACGAACTTGTCAGCGTTTGAAGCGCGCACGTCCTGAAAAATTTCCCTCCGCCGTTCGCTGGGCATCGCCATCAGGTACGGCGTTCCGTATTCATGCATATTGTACCCCCCGCCAGCCATGTGCGGAGCCGAGAAACGGTAGGCGGTACCGGCGACAAGCCCCACAATAAGCAGGTTGGTGCCAAGCGACAGACCCAGGGCCCAGCGTAATATCTTGTCGTTGCGCGATTTCATTGCCGCCATGGTCTATCCTCCGTCTATGTCCCAGCCGAACGCCGTCAATTCGGGAACGCGGATGTCGTCAGCAGCGGCAAGCGTGTCCCCTGTGATGATCTCGGTGGCAAGATCAGGCAACAGACCTGGCGCAGATACCCCGAGCCAAAACCCGACAGCGGTCGCCGTCACCACGCCCCCCAGTGCCGGTGCCCCGCCGAACGCACGCCATAGGCCACGCCACCCCTTCGACGCGGGCTTAGGTTGCGCATCGATAGCGTCTGCCAACGCTCGATCCATGAGACCGCCAGGCATGCGCGGCGGCGTGGCCCGGGCGTCTTGAAAGAAAATTTCAAGCATATCTGTGTCAGATCTAGTCATCGTCATACCCCAATGCGTCGCGCCGCCCGCGCAACAGTTTGGCCAGCGCTTGCTTGCCGCGTGCCGTCAGACTTTCTACTGCTTCGATGCTCACGTCCAGAATCGTTGCAATTTCAGAATTCGCCAAACCGTCGATATGGCGCAACACGACGGCCTGTCTCTGTCTTTCTGGCAAGACATTCAATGCGGATTGAAGAGCGTCCCGGCGGGCTTTGTGCTGCAACTTCGTCGCAGCGCTTTCGGTCGGGTCGGCAGGTTCGGCGATATCCTCAAGGGGGATGGCACCCCGACCGCGTTTGCGCAACTTGTCGATACATAGGTTCGCCACGACCCGGTACAGCCACGTCGAAACCTTGGCGTCGCCCTCGCGCCAGTCGGGTGCGACTTTCCAAAGACGCATGAGAGCCTCTTGCGCAACATCTTCTGCCTCTGCGGCGTCACCCAAGACCCGAAACGCATGGCCGTATGCAAGCGGCGTCAGTTGTATGGTCAAAAGCCGCGCCGCCGCGGAGTCGCCCTGCGCATAGCGCGACAACAGTGCGGCGACGGGATCATCACGGTCCACATCGGAGGAGGCGCGTTCATTCATCACCGTCGAGCTAGTTGGCGCGGGCATGCAATGCAAGTACGCCCGCGCCATCCGATTACTCGGACGCCGGCTTTTTATCGCCGTCATCATCGCCGTGTTTCATGTCCATGTCTTTCATTTCCATGCCTTCCATGTCCATGTCATCCATGTCCATGTCTTTCATCCCCATGCCCATGCCTTTTTTACCATGCCGACCGTCCATATGGGCCTTGGCGAATTCGTCAGCACTTAGGGTACCGTTGTTGTCGGCATCCATTCTCTTGATCATATCCTCTGGGGAATGACGCCCCGCCATTTCTTCCATAGACAGCTTACCGTCTTTATTGGCATCCATGCGTTTCATCATCTTGGCAGCACGATCGCCCATGCGATCCTCGCCCATCGCCTCAAGCTCGGTAGCGGACAAAGATCCGTTGCCATCCTTGTCGAGTTTCTTGAGCATCCGCGCACTGTGTTCGGCACGACGTGCCGCCGCTGCGGCCTGCATCTCCTCCGCAGTCAGGAAACCGTCGCCATCAGTGTCGGCTTTGCCAAAGCGCTCCGCTGAATGCGCTTTCATTTCGTCGGCGCTGAGTTGCCCGTCGCCGTTGGTGTCCATCTGGACAAAGCGGTCCTGGCTCGACGCGCCATTACCAGGTGTGCCTTGGGCCAGTAATGCCGTGCCACCGATTGCAATCAAACCGCTAAGAAGGGTGATTTGAAGATTTTGTCGTTTTGTCATCGTATTCTTCCTTTTTGGTGATCTCAGTTTCGCCCACCGTGTTTGGCGCGGCGATACTGGGTCAAACGATGCCAACCGGAACTTCCGTCGTTATTGATCGATTTTTTTTGCACCTGCTTTGCGACATCCCGCCGCAACGGTACATTGGCTGCTTTCCTTTGGTCCCGTTTACCCCCATGTAAGCATGCAACAAGGATACCCGCCAATGACAGATCAGACGGTAAACATCGGACATTTACGATCAGAACAGCGCGGCCTGAAGCATTCGCTTTTGCGGGGCTGGCGCAGGAAATGCCCAAATTGCGGTGCCGGTCCGCTGCTTCGGGGATATCTCAAGGTGAATGACGTGTGCACGGTGTGCCGCGAGGAACTGTTTCACCATCGTGCCGATGACGGGCCCGCTTATCTGACAATTCTCATTGTTGGGCATCTGATGGCCCCGAGCCTGCATATCGTATTTGTCACCTGGCGCCCGGAACCGCTGACGTTGTTTACAATTTTTGCTGTTGGCTGTGTCGGCTTGTCGCTTTACCTTCTGCCAAGACTGAAAGGAGCCATGATCGGCTTCCAGTGGGCAAAGGGCATGGGCGGATTCGGCAACGACGATTAGCCAACCGTCCCTCGGCCCGGAAAGCACGTCAACTTAGGGGCCGTTCAATGACCATCGACAAAAGCCAGATCCGCAATGCCGCAACGGTGATCGTGATACGCGACCGGTATGAAAGCCCACGTATCCTGATGGGGCAACGCGGGGCTAAGGCCGCGTTCATGCCGAACAAGTTTGTGTTTCCGGGCGGTGCGGTTGATTTGGGCGATGCGCAGATAGCGCTTGCCAGCGATCTTCCCCGGATGTGCCGCGATCGCTTGGCCGAAGACAGTGATGCCGACCTTGCACATGCCTTGGCTGTAGCTGCAATTCGCGAGCTTTGGGAGGAAACGGGGCTTATTCTTGGGCAAAAAGGCGACTGGCAGGGAACCCCACCGGCGGATTGGCTCACTTTTGCTGAACGCGGGTATCTTCCCCATGCCGCGCCGCTGCAATTTGTGTTTCGTGCGCTGACACCCCCCGGTCGTCCGCGCCGTTTCGACGCCAGGTTCTTTTTGGTAGATGCCGACGACGTGGCGACGGACCTTGATGATTTCGACGCGGCCTGTGATGAACTTTCGCATCTTCAATGGGTGTCGCTGTCCGATGCGCGCGCCTTTGATATGCCGTTCATTACCGAAGTCGTGCTGGCCGAGGTCGAGGCACGCGCCAAAGAAACGTCACCACCTGTTTCGGTGCCCTATTTCAAGAATAACGACGAAGAAAGCCTGTTCATGCGCCTGCGTGGTCAACCGATGCCGGAATAGTCATTGCTTCGACAAAAAGTCGACTGACGGGTGTGGCCCTCGACGTTCGGACACGCCCCTGCTCAGGTCGCTGCGACCAGCATCAGAATTGACCCTACCAGCACAGCCATCCCCATCCATTCGCGCAGGTTTATCTTTTCGCGAAAAAACATCGTAGATGCCATCACGCTCAGGATCAGTTCAACCTGTCCGAGAGCCTTCACATAGGCGGCGTTTTGCAGGGTAAACGCGATAAACCAGCAAAGCGAACCGCCCATCGAGGTCAGCCCGATCCAGACGGCGACATTTCGTGCCGCCCAGACATCGCGCATCTGCCCCGGCTCGCGTAGCCGCAGATAAGCTGCCATGATGACGGCTTGCATACAGACAACGGCCGCCAGTGTGACTCCTGCCCGCAAAACCGGAAGTTCAGTCAGCACCGCCAGCGACGCGCCGCGATAGCTTACTGCTGAAATCGCGAACAGAAACCCTGACGCAATTCCCAATCCAGCCGCGCGGTTACGCAAGTCGCGCACGGCAAAGCCTTTCGCGTTCGCGCCCCCCGACAACAGCAACAGCCCTACAACGCCAAGTCCGATGGCGGAAAAGCCAAGCAGTGTCACACCTTCGCCCAAGACCATCCAGCCAACCAGAACCGTCAATATGACTTCGGTTTTCTTGAAGGTGATGCCAACGGCAAAATTGCGTTGCTTGAAGAGCAAAACCACGCAAATGGTAGCGAGAATTTGGGCGGTACCGCCGATAAGCCCATACGCCCAGAATTCAGGTAGCATCACCGGCAACGCGGTGCCGGTTAACCCTAGATACCCAACCAGGCCCGCAACTATGAACGGTGCCGAATACAAGAACCGCGAAAATGTAGCCCCCGCAGCCGACAGCGTGGCTGTGGCAAGATACTTTTGCAGCATGAACCGGCCGGTCTGAAAGACCGCAGCCGCAAGGGTGACGAGGATCCAAAGATCGGGAATGACGTAGTTCATGCAATTCTATTGGCCTGAATCTGACCTAAGGGCCAGCACGTATCCAGGCAATCTATAACTTCGGATCGGGGTTTTCTGTGTGCCCGTCCACCGCAATCACCTGACCCGAAACCAATCTCGCCCCGTCTGACCCCAAAAACACCGCCATATTGGCAATGTCACGGGCTTGGACAAAGCTGCGCATTGATGTGCCCGACGCATATCCATCATAGACCTGATCACGGGTCATCCCCTTGGCTTTGGCCTCTCGGTTCAGCACACCTTCCATGCGCGGCCCTTCGACCGCACCGGGGCAGATTGCATTGGCGCGAATGCCAAACGGTCCCAGCTCCATGGCAAGGGTTTTCATCAGGCCGATCATGGCCGAGGCTGTGTGGAAACGTATATTTCTGCTATTCTGAATGAGTAATCAGGAGATGTCGGATGAAGCGTTTCATTGAAGGTGATAATCGAGAGCAAGGGGTTCTATTCCCCGACCATCTTGAGGACTTCGTGGGCGACA